>NZ_LJSB01000064.1:0-321 GCF_002742565.1 Pseudomonas sp. 2995-3
AGTCCATCGCCAGATCGATATGGCCAAAGCAAGTCCTGGGGCAGATGAAGCAGCCCTATTTGATCGTATCACAACATTAATTTTAGAAGAGATGACAAAATATGATTTGCTTATTTTTGACACAGCTCCTACAGGTCATACACTACGCCTTCTATCATTGCCAGAAATGATGGGAGTTTGGATGGATGGAATGCTAGAGCGCCGTCGGAAAACGAATGAAGATTATACACAGCTTTTAAATGACGGTGAACCTGTTGAAGATCCAATCTACCAAACGCTCATGGGAAAGAAGGAATAAGTTTGCAAGAGTTCGTGATATCC
>NZ_LJSB01000065.1:0-325 GCF_002742565.1 Pseudomonas sp. 2995-3
ACCTAAAGATGATGAAATCCTTATTAAAGTCGGTGGCAGTGCTATGAATCCTGTAGATACTTATTTTCGTAAAGGAATGCGTCCTGTTCCTTCCTTCCCTCATATCCCACATTTTGATTTAGGGGGAGTAGTGGAAAGTATCGGTGCAAATGTTCAAAATATTCAACCTGGGTCCCGTGTCTGGGCTACAAACATAAGTGGGACAGCTACAGAATACTTAACTGCAAAGGCAGAAGATGTTTTCACTTTACCTGATAATATTTCTGAAATCGAAGGTGCTGCAATTGCTATGCCTTTTGCTACTGCTCATCTATCACTTCATTAT
>NZ_LJSB01000066.1:0-96291 GCF_002742565.1 Pseudomonas sp. 2995-3
TGCGGGAATAGCTCAGTTGGTAGAGCACGACCTTGCCAAGGTCGGGGTCGCGAGTTCGAGTCTCGTTTCCCGCTCCATATTTAACGAAAACGCCGATCAGCAATGATCGGCGTTTTTGTTTGTGCTGATTTTAATCAGCCGGGTCAGGAATCTGCGCCAGGGCATAGGCGAGAAGGAACAGGCTTATCAGGCCGCCTGCCTCGGCGTTGCTCATGTCGAATTCTTTGCGAATAAATGGCATCGCCACACCGAGGTTGGCGCGGTCGGCCGCCGCAATGGCGTAGATGACGAAAATCAAACCGGCGACCACCCAGCGATAGCGGCTGCACGCGACATGTGTAGGCCTTGTTGTGAAGTGCGTGGGAATAGTCTGTAGTTAATGGCGGGTGGGTGTGTACTGGTTCTGCTGTCTCTACTCTGGCCAGCCCAGTGTGTGTGTTCACTTCGGAGAACTGCCCAGATGTTCCAACTCGATTTTTACTCAACCCTGGTCGCCGCCTCTCTGGTGCTGCTGTTGGGGCGTTGGCTGGTCGCCCGCATCGGCTTTTTACGCGCCTACAGCATTCCGGAGCCGGTGGTCGGCGGCTTATTGGTGGCTGCACTGCTGCTGTTGCTGCGCGCATTAACGGATATCGAGGTTCGATTCGACGCCTCATTGCAGGCCCCCTTGATGCTGGCGTTCTTTGCCACCATCGGCCTGAATGCGGACTTTGCCAGCCTGAAGAAAGGCGGGCGCATCCTCGGCATCTTCCTGCTGGTCGTGACGGCCCTGCTGGTGGTGCAAAATGCCATGGGCATTGCCCTGGCCAAGGCGCTGGGGCTCGACCCGTTGATGGGGCTGTTGGCCGGCTCCGTCACCTTGTCCGGCGGGCACGGCACTGGCGCAGCCTGGGGCGCGGTGTTCAGCGAAAAATATGGCGTGGCTTCGGCGTCCGAACTGGCGATTGCCTCGGCGACGTTTGGCTTGGTATTGGGTGGGCTGATAGGTGGCCCCGTTGCCCGCTTGCTGATCAAACGTGTGCAGGTGCCCGGCGTTGAGCTGGCGCAACCGCCCCAGCCCAAAGGCTTTGAGCAGCCCAACCAGGAACGCATGATCACCTCGTTTTCATTTATCGAGACCCTGGCGTTATTGGCGATCAGCTTGCAGGTCGGCACCTTCCTGTATGGCTTTATTAAAGGTACGGCTTTCGAATTACCGACGTTTGTATGCGTGCTGTTTGTGGGCGTGGTGTTGCGCAACGGCTTGTCGGCGTTGGGCTGGCATCAGGTGTTTGAGCGTGAAGTGTCGCTGCTGGGCAATGTCAGCTTGTCGTTGTTCCTGGCGATTGCGCTGATGTCGCTCAAGCTCTGGGATCTGGCGGCATTGGCCTTGCCGATAGTGATTCTGTTGGCGGCCCAGGCGTTGCTGATGGCCCTGTTTGCGATCTTCGTGACGTTCCGGGTTATGGGCCGCAACTACGATGCGGCCGTGCTGGCGGCGGGGCATTGTGGTTTTGGCTTGGGGGCCACGCCGACCGCCATTGCCAATATGCAGGCGGTCACGCAGCGCTTCGGGCCATCGCCGATTGCGTTTCTGGTGGTGCCGATGGTGGGGGCGTTTTTTATCGACATTACCAATGCGGTGGTGATCAAACTGTACCTGGCGTTGCCGTTTCTGGGGGCGGCGGGTTGAGGGTACCTTCGAATGGTCGCCAAGCGGCGCCGTCCTGACGGATCAGTACGGCGTCGTGGCTCATGTACAGGTCGATGACTTGCTCTATTTGCACGTGGCGAAGCTTGAAGTCATGCGTTGGGGTGATTATCGCGCCATGTTTGTACAGCGTGTAAAAATGCACCTCACCCGAGAGTTGCAAGCCGGCCTCTTGCTGCGCAACTTCGAACGCTTGATCCGGTAATTGCACCTGAAAAAACGCCAGCAGAGGCCAGCGTTTTCGTTGTTCTTTGTCTGATCCGACCCCTACTGCCTCATAAGCACGACGCATCCCCAGCACCCTCTGGTGGTACTGCGCGGTGCTGGTCTGCCCGGTGATGGCCAGCGACAGTTGGCCATCCAATGCGGCCTGCGTGTAGTCGCTGTACTCATAAGCACGGTACTGCACCAGCATGCGCCCCTGCGACTCAATCAAGGTGGGACCGGCGCGGCCATCCCAGGCAGGGCTGTCGCCCAGGCCGATTTCGCTGTCTGTCAGCGGAATGACCGTGGCCGAAACATTGCGCGGTTCAAAGCTGCGGGTGGAGTCAGGTGCCACCCCTGGCCAGTAGGAGCCGAGTGCCGCACAGATGCGTGCATCCTCAGTAAACGGGCTGGCTAACTGATAACCGCACAGCATGTTCGTAAACGGAGCGTCTACCAGGCCCCGGCCCACTTCCCAGCCCGGTCCAAAGACCCCGCTGGCGAAATCCGGTAGCCAGGATTGCCGTTGAGCACGCTGCACAGGAAGGGCCAAGTCGGGTGTTGTGGAGGACTGTGGGTGGGAGACGATGGCGGTGACGCCACGGTCTTCAGGGGCGAAGTAACCACCGGCAAGGGCCTGATTGATAAAAAAACGCACGTCGGACAGTGGGTTGACCCGTGTATGCCAAACCTCTGGGCAGGGCGGCGCAGGGCAAGGGAAAACCGCCGGGTCGCTGGACCATTGCTTGAGCTCTCGTT
The DNA here is from genome assembly GCF_002742565.1 of Pseudomonas sp. 2995-3. Classification (NCBI taxonomy): domain Bacteria; kingdom Pseudomonadati; phylum Pseudomonadota; class Gammaproteobacteria; order Pseudomonadales; family Pseudomonadaceae; genus Pseudomonas; species Pseudomonas sp. 2995-3. The sequence continues at coordinate 2,654 of NZ_LJSB01000066.1, forward strand.
GCCCACATAACGGAAAAAAATCCGGCGCACCGATGATGGAGTAGGCGGCGATGCTCGCCAGTTCCAGCGCAGGGCAGTGGGCCCGTACCCAGCCGTCGGCCATGGCATCCTGATAGTGCAGGGCTCGGTAGCCGCCCGCCTTGACGATGGCGTCGACATCCTGTCGCTGATTGAGGTCTTCGATCGAACCGTCGTCGCGTAGATGATGGCGCCCATGCACCAACCCGCCGGTATTTGGGGGCATCATGAACGACAGCGGACGGTCTTGGTAATAGGCCAGTTCCACCAGCGCCTCTTTGGCGTCGGGCATCAACAGCCCCGGCGCGAACTCATCGGTATTCGCCCAATGGGACAAGCCCTCGGTAATGACGAAAGGCGCATTGAGAATGTCAGGCTCTTGCCAGCCGGTATCGCGAAATCGCCTATGGATCTGTCCGATTTTTTCATTGATCTGGTGGTTTTCCAACTGCACAGTCAGGTCCATTCCGGCCAGGCACTCGTTGCCATCGAACACTTTGTGCAGGGGCACCCAGAACTCCAGATCCTCATCGATAGATTGAGCATCCATTGGGCCAAACCGCGCCGGTTGGCCGGTGTGCCGGGCAGCGATGAACGCGCCGTAGCGCGCCGGTATCACCCGCATTTGGTTCGACTGGCCCTCGACAAAGGGCAAAAAACCTCTTTGCTGCGGGTTATACAGCGCGTCCGCCGTGCCGACCCGGGCCACCCCGGTACGCGAGAAACACAGGTCCGCCTGGCGCCTGTGCACAGTTTCGGCGTAGGGCCGGTATTCATACGCGAACACCGCGATCGCCAGTTGCGCCTCACCGGCCAGTTGCTGCAAAGCCTCCAGGGTCGGGGGAGCGGCGCCGTAGACATAATTGAGGACGTGCTCGATTTCAGCGGCTGTGGGGAAGGCCGTGAGCGTTTTACCCTTGACCGCGGTGACCACATGGGGCGAGGCGAAGGCATGAAACAGCAGGCTGTCGGCCGGGTGCCCTGGCTCTATGCCGCGTGTGGCATCAGCGGAAAAATCCTCAAAGCCTGGCTGGGTGCGATCAATCTGCACAGGCCTGGCGAGTTCCTCACGGAGGCTTGTCGAGGTGATGTCCAGGCCGTGGTGCAGCAACAGGTCATGCCATCCTGCTGAGGCCAGGCGTGTGCAAGCGCGTTCTACATCGCTGATCAAGGACATCACGCCCCCTCCGAGAGAAACCAGGGGAAAGGGTAAGCAAAGGGGGCATGCGCGGTAACTGACCGAACGGCTAGGTTACCGCCCGGGGGCTTCTTGAGGATGGCGAGTGATCGCGCGCCTAACTCAGCGTGTAAACGTCCTGTTTAGGCATGAAAAAACGCGAAAAGAGTTCGGACTGCGATTTGATGTTGAGCTTGGTGTAGATATTGCGCCGGTGCACCTTGATGGTTTCTGTCGACAGCGCCAGTTTGCCGGCGATTTCTTTATTGGAAAAACCACTGAGCAGCAACTTGAGCACGTCCTTCTCGCGCGTGGTGATCTGTGTGCCCAACTGCACAATGGCTTCGGACCAGGGCGGCGGCTCACTGAGGTTTTTTTCTTCATCGACTTCAAAACACATGCGTTGATGCATCAATGCCATGACCCACGGCTTGATGATATCCAGTGTGGTGATCTGTTCCGGGGTGTAGCGCGTGTTACTGCCAAATGAAATACACAGGGTTCGATCCGCGTCGAGCTGGACGTTGTACTGCACCTCATCGACGGACACGTACCGGGCGAAATACTGATGGTAGTACTCGGTGGTCAGGAAGTGCTCGGGTGCAATGTCTGACAGATGGAAAAAACCGCTCTGCGGGTTTTCACGGTTGGCAATGTAAAACGGGTCCAGCAGGTAAAGGCCTTTTACATACAGTTGCGTCAGGGCGTCGACTTCGTCGGCATCGGCTACCTCGGTCACGCTGACGACGTTGACTTGCTGGTTGCTGAACACCAGGACCACCCAATTGTCGATCTGCACGTACTCATTCAGGACGCGAACCAGCGAGCTCCAGAAAGCTGGGCGGTTCAGCTCCATGATGAGTTTGCCGGCTGACCGGTGCCAGGCGAGGTTGTGAAGGTCGAGTGACATGGACTACCCCTTTAGGGTTAGGGATTCAGGCGAATGAGCTAAGTATTTGTAGGTATTTACTATTCGACGACGCCGGGTATATTCACCCACCAGCGTTGATGGCCATGAAGGCCTGTCGTTTTTGACAAGGATAGTTATATGAATAAATCACATTTGCGAGCCATTTTTTTAGCCTCGCTTGTCTGTGTCGGGGCCAGCACGCCCGCAGCGGCGGCAGAACCCCGGGTTAACCTGTACAACTGGTTCGGGTTGATCGCTCCCGAGACACCGAAGGAATTCGAGCAAAAAACCGGCACCAAGATGCACATCGATACCTTCGACAGTGCCGAGGTCATGCAAAGCAAGGCCATGGCCGGGCGCACCGGGTATGACGTCGTCGTCGCCACCTCCAACGTGTTGCCAAGCCTGATCCAGGCGGGTGTGCTAGCCCCGCTGGATCGCAGCCAACTGAGCAACTATGCGCATATCGACCCGGAAATGCTGGCCTTGCTCGCCACTAATGATCCGGGTAACCAATACGCGATTCCGTACCTGTGGGGCACCACCGGCATTGGTTATGACGTGGATAAGGTCAAGGCGGCACTGGGTGATAACGCCCCGGTGGACAGCTGGGACTTGATCTTCAAAGAAGAAAACATCAGCAAGCTCAAGTCCTGCGGCGTGGCGATGCTCGACTCGCCGAGTGAAATCATCTCCATCGCCTTGCATTACCTTGGCCTGCCGAGCAACAGCCAGAACCCCGAGGACTACCAGAAGGCCCAGGCGCTGCTGCTGAAAATCCGCCCTTATGTCCTCTACTTCGACTCCTCCAGAACCGACGCCGACTTTGCCGATGGCAATATCTGCGTGGTCGTGGGTTGGGCGAGCGGGGCGCTGACGGCCCAGGCCATCAATGAGAAAAACCATACTGGCCGCAAGATTGCCTACAGCTTGCCGCGCGAGGGTGGGCTGGTCTGGTCGGAAAACTTTGTGTTGCTCAAGGATGCGCCCAACGCCAAGGCCGGCTTGGCGTTTATCAATTACATGCTTGAGCCCGAGGTGATTGCCAAGAGCTCCAATCACACGCTGTACCCGAATGCCAACAAGGACGCCACCGCGCTGGTTGAGCAGAAGTTGCGCGATAACCCGTGGATTTATCCGTCCAAAGCCACCATCGCCACGCTGGTGCCGCTTGAGCCGTTGCCCTTGAAGCTGGAGCGTATCCGTACACGTGTGTGGACCAAGGTGAAGAGCGGTACGTGACTGGCTGAGTGAGGCCCGAGTGCTTTCGCATAGATCCCAGAGAGGGAGATAAATCATGGCCCGACGTGATGACCCGTGCGATGTGAAATCGGACGATTATCAGGCGTACAAGGAGATTGAGGAGCAGATCGGTCACTGTACGCCGGAGCAGGCCTGGGCCATGTATTACGTCTCGACCGGGATGGTGCGTGAATACGTTACGCGGGCGGTCATGGAGCATATCGGCAGGGGTAATCGGGCGCTGCTGCTGGAGTTTCCTGAGTTGGCGCGGGTGCAAGAGCGGTCTCGATTGATGCTTCCTCTTTGAGGGTGGTGCTTTTTCAGGTCTTTTGAGGCGGTCTTAGGGGCGGTGGTTTTGAGTGTATATCCGTTGCTGCGGTAACGGCGGCTTAGGGTTCCGCCCTTACGGCGGGTCACTTTTGGCAAACGCCCGGAATGCCGGCCCAGCCAAAAGTAACCACTGAATACACTGAAAAACTGCTTTTCTGTGGGAGCTGGCTTGCCTGCGATGCAGGCACCTCGGTGTGTCAGGCACACAGAGTTGATGCCATCGCAGGCAAGCCAGCTCCCACATTAGACCGAGTATGGCTCTGCTGTTGCTGTTGCTCTGGCCCTTACATCCTTTTCGATGACGAAGTCAGCGGTCTTTTGATCTGCGCTTTTGATCTTGATCTGAAATCGCCCCCCAAATCACTGGCGGATTGCGGGCATGCCGAGCCATAGCGAGGCACCGAGTGTTGGGGCGAGGACCTTTTGGTTACTTTTGACTGGGCCGGCATTCCGGTCCTTGCAAAAGTGACCCGCTGTAAGAGCGGAACCATAAGCCGCCGTTACCGCAGCAACGGATATGTACTCAACAACCATCTCCCCACACAGAGCGTTCGGCCTGTGTTCAACACGTCTTCATGGCCCGCGCCAAGCGCAACGTACCCTGGCGTATCTCATCCCGATTGAGCGAAGCAAACCCCAGGCGCAACGCGTTCTCCGCCAAGCCCTCAGGCGAAAACTGACGCGCACTGCGCACCACAACTCCCTGGCCCAGGGCATCCTCCACTAACCGGTCAACATTCGTCTCATCCTGGAAACGCACCCACAGCGCCAGCCCGCCCTCGGGCGTACGCACCTGCATACGCTCGCCGAACGCCTCGTGCAGACAGCTCTGCAACACTTCCCGCCGCGCGGCGTATTCTTTCGAAACACGGCGCAAGTGCTTCTTCAATTCACCCTCATTGATCAGGTCCGCCAACATTTTCTGCGCGACGGCATCGGTGTCGCCCACTACCAATGCGGCGCTTTTTTGCAGCACTTCAGTCACATGGGCAGGCGCCACCACATAGCTGCAACGAAACGTCGACCCCAATGCCTTTGAAAGCGAGCCGATGTAGATCACATGGCGTTGCGCGCTGTCACTGGCCAGCGGCAAATAGGGCCGCCCGTTAAAGTGATACTCGTGGTCGTAGTCTTCTTCGATCACGCAAAAATCATGCAGCGCCGCCAAGGCCAGCAGCTGTTGCCGACGTGCCGCATGCAGGCTTACGGTGGTGGGGAATTGATGGTGCGGGGTGAGATAGATCATGCGCACTTTATGCGTTTGGCAGAGCTGCTCGATATGGTCGGTGCGGCAGCCTTCATCGTCCATGTCGACCGTGATCAAACGCGCTCCGAGTTTGCGGAAAATCTCCCACGCAGGCGGGTAACTCAGGCGCTCCACCAACACCACGTCACCGGGCTGGATCAGCAGGCTGGCCGTGAGGTACAGCGACACCTGGGTGCCTGGCGTCAGGCAGATATTCTCGGCGCTGATCATCAGCCCGCGATTGTTGCGCAGCATGTCGGCCAGCGCGCAGCGCAGGTAATAGCCGGTGCCTTCGCTGCCGTAGCGCACCGTGTTGGTGGTAAAGCTGCTGCGCAAGGCGTTGCGGTAGTAACGATGCAGCACGGCTTGCGGCAGCAAGCGGTGATCGCACGCGCCGTTATCGAAAAATAACGCGTCATGCCGGTGCTCCAGGGCAATCACCTGGGCGTTCTGGGCGAAGTAGGGCACGACCGCCTGTGGCACCAGCGCTGGGGCGAAAGACGGTTGCGAGCGACTGGGCACGGGCTTGGGCGCCAGTTGCGCATTGACGAAGGTGCCACGGCGCGGCTCGCTGATCAGCCAGCCTTTGGTCATGGCCTCTTCGTAGGCCAGGATCACGGTTTTGCGGTTGACGTCGAGCAGGTGCGCCATCTCCCGAGTGCCCGGCAGCAGCGTGCCGGGCGGCAGCCGCCCTTCGAGGATGGCCGCGACGAGGCCTTCGGCAATCTTGCGATAGGAGGCTTGGCTTGAACCATCATCAAGTTTGAGCAAGGGGCGCCACTTACGCATCTGGACCATCTGAAGTATCCAAAACTGGAGGTTTTAATGGGCCTAGTCTAGCGCAACAATCAGGCCTCACTTACTCCGAGGTCTTTATGAACACACGCCATGTAATCGAACTCTCTCCCTCGGGTAAAACCTTTGAAGCCGGTGACGAGCTGTTGCTGGACGCGATGCTCGCCAGCGGTTTGTCAGTGCCGTTCTCGTGCCGACGCGGTGCCTGTGGGTCGTGCAAGGTGGTGGTCACCCAAGGTGAATACCGCGCCAAGCAACTGGCCCCCGGCGCACCCGCGCCGAGCTACCCGCTGGCGGCCAATGAAATGCTGCTGTGCCAAAGCCATGCCTGCGCCGACATGCGCCTGGAAATTCCCGGCTGGTCGCTGGACACGCCCGCGCTGGTCGTCGAGTCGACAGTGCTGAGCAAGCGCGCACTGAGCCCCGACATCATCGAGTTGGTGGTGATGCCGGATATGCCATTGGCCGTGCGGGCAGGCCAGTACCTCAAGGTCCGCCTGGTCGATGGCGATTCGCGGTGCTTCTCGATCGCCAACTTGCCGGCCGACGGCGATGGGCGGCTGGTGTTTCAGATTCGCCAGGTGAGCGGCGGGTTGTTTTCCGAGACCCTGCTGGGCAGCCTTGAGGCCGGCGACCTGTTGCCGCTGGAAGGGCCTTTTGGTGCCTGCACCTGGCAGGACGATGACGCTGCGCCGGTCGTCCTGTTTGCCACCGGCACCGGCTATGCGGGTATCAAGCCGATCTTGCTGACCGCCTTGAAGCGTGATGTGGAGGTGACGTTTTACTGGGGCGGCGCGCAAGCAGCAGATTTTTACGACCGCGCATTCCTGGACCAGGCGGTCATCGACCACCCGCGTTTCCACTGGCACCCAGTATTGGCCTCGCAGGGCAAGGTGCAGGAAGTCGCGCTAGGCCACGGGCACCGTTGGGAAGCCGCTCAGGTGTATGCCTGCGGTAATGGCGGCATGATCAGCCAGACGCGTGCCGAGTGCCTGGAAGCAGGTTTACCGAGCCATCGGTTTATCGCCGAAGCCTTTGTGCCCAGCGGCCAGTCGAGCGCCGACGCGCTGCTCAAGACCCTGGATGACACCTGGGAAAAGGTCGGCCCGAGGTATTCGCTGGACGGCATGCTCGCCGCCCGTGAAAAAACCATCCGCGCCCTGGCAGCGATTGCCAGCCAGCTCAAGGTCGGCATGACCACCGGGGAAGCCCTCGACATGGCCGCCGAGCAGTTGCAGGCCATGGGCGCCTCCCACACCTGGCACCCGACGTACATCCGTTTTGGCGACGACACGGTTCGCCCATCGAGAGAAGGCATTGACCCACTGCGCCCGCTGCGTGCCAGCGATATCGTGGTGGTCGACCTCGGCCCGGTGTGGGACGGCTACGAGGGCGACTATGGTGACACCTTCGTCTTCGGCGAGTCAGCGCTGCATCGCGATTGTTTCAAGGCCGTGCATGAAGTGTTCGATGAAACCCGCGAGGCCTGGAAGCGTGGCATGACCGGCTGTGAACTCTATGACTTTGCCGAAGAACGGGCCGTTTCCAAGGGCTGGCGGCTGTCGCGCAACCTGGCCGGCCACCGTATTGCGGATTTCCCCCACGCATTGTTCGGCACCACGGAATTGGCCGAGCTTGAGATCACACCGAGTGAAATGGTGTGGGTGCTGGAGATCCAGCTCTGCCACCCCACCGAGCCGGTTGGCGGGTTCTTTGAAGATATCCTGATGCTTGAAGCTTGAAGGGCTGAGGCACTCTAGGTGTTAGGTAGGAGGTTTCCCGAGTTTCCCTGAACTATATGGGCGCAGTCGGCTCATACAGACATTGCCAATCACGGCAATTATTTCTGTGCGATAGGGATATCACCTGTGAAATATGCAATCTGCGCCACCTTGCTGCTGTCACTGAGCGGCTGCCTGACCATGTCGGGTGAATACACCGTGACGGCTCAGGACGCCTCCGGCGCCCCGTTAACCAGGCTCGGCACCTTCACCGCCGAGGGCCATAACATTTACCCCATACGCAATGCGTTCTGCCTCAATGCGCCGGGGGCGACGGTCATCATTCGCGATGCCCGGACCGGCGAGGAACTGCGCAGCGAAAGCCCTTATCACTGCCGTTAAGCCTCAAAAAAAGGATTTCCATGAGAGCGTTTCTGATAGCAGGCCTGGCCGTGGCCGTGAGTGGCTGCGGCAATATTTCCAATATCCGTGCTTACAACACGGCCTATGTTGAACCCACATCCGGGGATACCGCACGTTTGCGTGTAATCACCAATGGCATGGCGCGCGGCGTGCCGGGCCGTGATTGCATCGACTGGCGTGTGCCTGGCGCCGGGGTGATGGCCGTGTCCGAATCAGGCTTTGCGGGTCAGAATAATGGCCGCAGCCTGGGCATGCCCGAGAGCAACCGCCGGGTGGAGGCGCAAGGCTCGGCGCGTAGCGAACTGAAGGTGCCGGCGAACAAGCCTTTTGCCATGAACTTCCAGAGTGAGGGCTATGTTTCTGGCGGCAATTCCTACAGCTGCAGGCAGAGCTTTCACTTCACCCCTAAGGCCGGGCAAGATTACGAACTGATCCTGCTGGACGGTGGCCAGTGCCTGATTGCATTGCAGCGCCTGAACCCGACGGGGAAACCGCAGAACGTGCCGGTAGAGAAGGCCAAGCTGTGCAATGCGATGGATATGTTTTAGGCCGCAAGCCAGACCTGTTTAACCACAACGCCGATCAATGTTGATCGGCGTTGTGGTTTTTACCTGCGCTTATCAGAGCTTCGGCAGTTGCCCCACACGGCCGATCATTTCCGTGACGATCTGCAGGTCCAACAGGAACTGCTCGACGGTCTTGAACTCACCGTCGGTGTGCCCGGTGTACTTCACGTCCGGCTTTGCCAGGCCGAATTGCACGCCATTGGGCAGCTCATGCACGGAGGTCGCGCCGGCTGAGGTGCCGAACTTGTGCTCCATGCCGAGGTTTTCGCTGGCCACGGCCAACAGCGCTTTGACCCACTCACCTTCAGGGTTGCGATACATCGGTTCTGCCACCGAGTAAGTGACGTCCATGGCCACTTTGGTGTGTTTGTCCCAGGCGCTGATTTTCTCTTCGATCTCGGCCTTGAGTTTTTCCGGCGACTTGCCCTTGGGAATGCGCAAGTTCACCGCCAGTTTGAAGGCTTTGGCGTCTTGGCCAACAAAGGTCAGCGAAGTGGTCAGCGGCCCCATGAATGCATCGGAGAAGCCCACGCCCAACTTGCCGCCCAGGTAATCCAGGCCCCAGTTGTCGGCGGCATATTTTGCGGCGTCGGTGATGTGGTTGTGCTTAAGGGCGATCTTGCCGTCGACGCTGTGGATCAGCTCCAGCATGCGTGCGACCGGGTTCACGCCGGTTTCCGGCTCGGACGAGTGCGCGGACACACCAGTGACCGTCAGCTTGACCTCTTTGCCCACCACCTTGGCCGCCACGGTGAAGTCAGCGCCGTTATTTTTGGCGTATTCGTCGCCGGCTTTTTGCAGGTTGGTCGCCAGCTCCGCAGGCTTGTCGCTGAGCAGAGTGGCCACCGACACCGAAGGAATCTGATTGGTGGCCGCGCCGCCGGTCATGGCGATGATTTCTGCGCCTTTGCCGTCACCTTTGCGCACCGGGAAGCTTGCCATGACGGTGCCGTAGCCTTTTTCGGCAATCACCACCGGGTAGCCGCCATCCAGCGCCAGGTTGTATTGCGGCGTCGGGTTATGCTCGAAGTAGTAAGGAATGGCGTCTCCGGACGTTTCCTCGGTGGTGTCCACCAGCAGCTTGAAGTTGCGCGCCAGTGGCAGCTTTTCTTCCTTGATGACCTTCATCGCATACATCGTCACCACGATGCCGTTCTTGTCATCCTCGGTGCCACGGCCGTACATGCGGTCGCCGATCAGGGTTACTTTGAACGGGTCGAGCCTGGTGCCGTCCTTGAGCACCCAGTTTTCCGGGGTCACTGGCACCACGTCGGCGTGGGCGTGAATGCCGACCACTTCATCGCCGCTGCCTTCCAGGGAGATTTCATACACGCGGTTGTCGACGTTACGGAAGTTCAGGTTGAAGGCTTTGGCCAGGCCCTGGATCTTGTCGGCGATCTTGAGGAATTCCGGGTTCTTGTACTGCGGCAGGCCGTCGATGTTGAAGGTTGGGATCTCGACCAGCTCGCGCAGGGTTTCCAGGGCGGCCTTGCCGTACTTCACGCGGGTATAAATCCCCAGCAGGCGATTGATTTCGTTCTGCTGGTCGGCGCTCAGGGGTTTGTTGGCGAGGAAGGCTTCGATGGCCGGGCCGACGTCGTCGGTTTTTCCCAGGTCGCCCTTGGCCAGGGTGGCGAGGAAACCACGGAAATCGGTGGTTGGGGTTTCACCAAAGTGCTTGATGATGGCTGTGCTTTGTTCGACGCTGATATTGGCGGACGCAGGCGTGGCGACGGCCGCAAAGCTGGCGACGAACAGGGTGGCAGCCACCAGTTTCTTGAGTGGAAAGTGCATGGTTAGAGGCATTCCTTTGCAGGCGGTGAGTAAGAGGTTTCTGATCGATCTGTCAGAAACATTTCCACACACTACCATCACCAAGGCCGGGATAGGGAGCCTCGATATGGGAAATGTCCTACTCAAGTATCAGGGTTGCCCAGTAACAAAATGTGGGAGTTGGCTTGCCTGCGATAGCGGTGGATCAGCAATGAAGTTGTCGACTGACAGTCCGCCATCGCAGGCAAGCCAGCTCCCACAGGGGGGTACAGTGAAGTTTGAAATGAGTGCTCAAGGCTTACCCGGATGCGGCTCCGGATACGATGCCATCACGTCCAACGCCTTGGCATACGGCCCCTCCCACAACTGCTCGTGCAACTGCCCGATGCGCTTGGCCATCGCCGCGTCGTGCATCACCACTTCCAGGTTGCGCGAGTTATCCAGATACCCGCCCAACCAGTTGCTGGTGCCAACCCAGGCCACTTGCCCGTCGATCTCCATGGTCTTGCTGTGGATCACCCGCGCATACGGAATAAACCCTTGTTTGGCTTCGGGCAGGGTGACGATCTTGACCTCGACGTTGGGCAGCACGGCCAGGCTTTTGAGGTAGGGCAGTTCCAGCTTGTCGGTGTTCCAGTTGGACACCATCAGCTTGACCGACACCCCACGCGCAGCGGCGGCGCGCACGGCGTTGTCGATCACTGCGTAGTAGGGGCGGGTTCTATCCGGCCCGTAGGACAGCGGTGCGTAGTCGAGCAATTGCACGCGCACTTCTTTCTTGGCTTCGCTTAGCAGGCGCGGCAGTTCCAGTTGTGAGTCGCCCACGCCGGGCGGGTTGTAGCGTTGCGGGCTGGCCACCAGGTAGTTGCCGGTGCGCGCAGGCTCCTGGGCCGCAGCGGGCAGTGGCACCGGTTGCTTATCCGCCAAGGCGGCCTGGGCTTGCCAGTCCTGGTTGAAGATCGCCTGCACCTGGCTGACCACGCTGGCATCGCTGATGCGCAAGCCGGTTTCATGGATATGCTCCAGCGAGCGCCAATCGAAATTCTGGCTGCCGACAAACGCCTGCTTGCCGTCCACCACCATGTACTTGGCGTGGATGATCCCACCGCTCAACTGCCCATAGGCCAACACGCGAAAGCTCAGGTTAGGAATTGCGCGCAGGCGTTCCAGGGTAGACGCCTCCGACAGCCGAATACCTTTTTCCTCCAGCAGAAAGCGAATCTTCACACCCCGTTTGCCGGCAGCTTCCAGATGCTCGATCACCTTGTCCATCACCGAACCGGGATGGTCGGCCGCGTAGAACTGGCCGATATCAATGCTGCTTTTTGCGCCGTCAAACAGCTCGATCCACACCGGCCCCGGCTGGCGCAAGTCGGCAGTCCCCAGCGCAGTGTCCACCGGCACGGTGTGTACCAGTTCAAACCCTGGAATTGAAAAGTCCGCCTGGGCAAGCGGACTCAACAGAAGGCCGGTCAGGCCTGCGATACGCAACTTTATCGAGAGGGACATAGGCGTCTCATCGGGGCAAAAAGAAAGGCGGGCGCATCATGCGCCCGCCCTGAAGGTCATGCAGTGCGGGTGTGCAACGGCGTTGGCACCAGATGCGGTACTTCACCCTGTACACGGGCGCCGGTGGCCGCGCGGATCAGCAGGATTTTCAGCTGGTCGTTGATGCGCTCCAGGCTGTCCTGGAAGAAGTTGTGGAACACCACGCAGAACAGCGCGATGGCGATACCCAGGCCGGTGGCGAACAAGGCCGTGCCGATGCCACCGGAGATCTGGCCCGGGTCGGACACGCCGGCGCTGGCCAGCGCCTTGAAGGTGTCGATGATGCCGAGGATGGTGCCCAGCAGGCCCAGCAATGGCGCGGCGGTGGTGATGGTCTCGATGATCCACAGGCTGCGCGACAGCGGCGCACGGGTCTTGAGGTACTGGGTTTCGATTTCGTCGTCCAGGTCCTTGCGCGAGCCGTTGGAGGCCTTCTGCGCGAGGATCGGCAGCACCATGTTCAGCGGCAGGCTGTCGCGGCGGGTGAGGCTTTCTGGCAAGTCACGCTCGCTGTGCACGTTGGCGCCCAGCACGTCGGTCAGGGCGCGGGCCTGGCGGCGCACGTAAGCGAAGTAGATGCCCCGTTCGATGGTGATGAAGATCGCAATCGCCATCGCGGCGTACATCACATAGAAGGTGATTTGGTGCAGCAGGTCCATGTCCATGAGTGTGTTCCTCTCAGGTGATTAATCAGAAATTCGCTTCCAGGGAAACCGTGACGGTACGGTCCAGGCCGACGATGTAAGCCGGGTCGCCATCGCGGAAACCGCTGTAGCTCGCCGCGTTGGTCTTGGTGGTGTACACGCCGTCCAGGTACTTCTTGTCAAACAGGTTGTCGACGTTCAGGCGCAGGGTGGCGTCCTTGACTACCTTCTTATCGACCGGCAGATAGATACCGGCGCCGAGATTGAAAATGGTGCGCGCCGAGATGGCTTCGTCGTTGGTCAGGTCACCGTAGAGCTTGCTGGTGAACTTGCCGCCGAAGGTGCCGTAGAAGCGCCCGTCGTCGTAGCCGATGTTGGCCGCCAGCATGTTGGTCGGCACGTTGGCGAACTGCTTGCCGCTGGTGGGCAATACGATCGGTTTGCCGGCGCTGAAGACGGTCAGGTCATCCTGCTGCTTGGAGCTGGTATAGGTGTAGGAGGTGTAGTAGTTGAAGTTGTGCGGCAGCTTGCCGCTCCACTCCAGTTCCAGGCCTTTGTTGATCACGGTACCGGCGTTGATGTCGGCCGAATCGCCGTTGCTGTCCAGGGACGTGAGTTGGCGGTTCTTGAACTGCATGTAGAACAGGGTGGCGGCGAGGGTCATGTCTTCGCCGGTGTAGCGCCAGCCCAGTTCCTGGTTCCAGCTCAGTTCCGGCTTGGAGTCCAGGGAACCCACGCCTTTGTCGTACAGCACGTAGTTCTGCGGGATACGCATGTTGCGCGAGAGGCTGTAGAACAACTGGTCACGCTCGTCGAGCTGGTATTTCAGACCTGCGTTGGGCAGCAGCTTGTTGTAGGTCTGGTTGGCCTTGCCCGGTTGTTCGGTGAGGCTGCCGTGGTTGGTGCCCTCACGCTCGACATTCATGTAGGCAAGGCCCGCGATCAGGGTCCAGTCCGAGTTGATGTACCAGGTGTCCTGAGCCCAGACTTTTTGCGCTGGCGTCACGGTGTAGCGGTCGCGGCCTTGTACGGTGTTGCCATTGGCGTCGACCACGGAGCTGGCGTCCGGCCAAGTGTCGCTGGGCTTGCCGCTGTTCTTGAGGGCAATGAACGGTTGGGTCTGGCTTTGGCGGGCGCGTTCGTACCAGTAGCCGAATTGCAGGCTGTGGTCGCCTAGGTCCCAGTTCAGCTTGGTGGTGATGCCCGGGCGCCAGGTCTGGGTGCGCGAAGGGCGGTAGTAGACGCCCGTCGTCGCGGAGCCGTCGGCGTTGTATTGGGCCTGCGTCGGCAGGTTGCCGAGGTCGAATACGCCGCCTTTGTTGGAGCCGCTGTTGAGCGCATAGGCGGAGGAGCCCACGCCGCTGCCGTTGCCGTAGTAGTAATACGGGATCACCGAGAGCGACAGGTTGTCGCTCAGCTTGTACTGGGTGTTGAGCACGGCGGTGAAGGTCTGGAACGGGTTCTGTGCCAGGTCGTAATAGCTGCTGATCTTGCCGTTGGAACCCAGCGCCGGCTTGGCCGGGTACGGGTCATACTTGCGGCCGAACTGCTGGAACTGCGCCTTGGTCAATTGGCTGTAACTGTTGTTGTCCTGCTCGTGGTACTTGAGGATCAGGTTGGCGGTGTTGCCGTTGCCGGCGTCGAAAAAGCTGTTCCACTCCACCTTGTCCGCACGCACCGCGCCCGAGCCGCGCCACATCTGGCCTTCGGTGTGGGACGCCGACAGCCAGTTGGAGAGGCCGTTGACTTCGCCGGTGTTGAGGCGCGCAAAGGTTTTGCGGGTGGCGTTGCTGCCCACCACTTGTTTAACGAACGCACCGGTTTCCTTGGTCGGGCGAATCGTCACGATGCCGATGTTGCCGCCACTGGAGCCGATGTGCGGGCCGTCGGCTTCCGACGAGCCCTGGGTGACGAAGATCTGGTCGATGTTTTCCGGATCGCCGAGCAGGTTGGAGTACAGCGCGTAGTTGCCGGAGTCGTTGATCGGCATGCCATCCACCGACATACCGACCTGGTCGGAGTTCATGCCGCGCATGGTGAAGCGAAAGCCCGACAGACCGGTGTTGTCCTCACTGGAGATGTTCAGGCCCGGCGTGTACTTGAGCTTGTCGATGGCGTTGCCGGTGGCGGTTTGTTTGTCCAACGCTTCCTTGGTGATGGTCGAGCGGCCCTTGGCGCTCTCTTCCTGGACCATGTAACCGCCCCCCGCGGTCGCCTTGCCTCCCTGAACTCCGATCGTGCCGACGTCACTGTCGCTGGTAGCTGCCATGACCACTGCGTGGGTCATGCTCGTCGCGGCAACAAGTGCCAGATGAATACGTGTGAACCTCATCACTGTCGTCCTGGTGTCGGTGCTTATTGCACGCTGTAGTTGAAGGTGGCGGTGAAGCGTTGCTCGTTACGTCCACCGAAGGCTTGTTCGGGGAACGGCTTGACCTGCTTGATGCGGCGCAGGCTATTGGTAGCGGCCCGATTGAGCAGCATGCTCGGCGCCGGGGTCTGGATCCCGGCATCAAGGACGCGGCCTTGTCGATCCACCATCAACCACACCACCACCTCGCCGCTGGGGCGCTCGAGGGACGCCTGGCGCCCGGTGGGGTATTGCTTGTAAGTGTCCAGCTCGTTGCGCAGCCCTTTGAGGTAACCGCCTTCCAGTGCCTGGCCATCCACTTTGGGCGGTGCCGGTGGCGCGGGCGGCGCAGGTGTCGGCGCGACGGCGGCCTGTACCGGCTTGGCCGCCACTGGTGCGACTGGCGCTGGCGTGGGAGTCGGTTTGGCGGCCACCACGGGCTTGGGTTTGGGCACCGGCTTGGGCTTGGGTTCAGGTTTTGGCAAGGGTTTGGGCGGTGGTGGCGGCGGGGCCGGTTCGGCTTCTTCGTCCTCGATCACCGGCGGTGGCGGCTCTTGCTCGACCACAGGCTCAGGAACCACTTCGGGCTCGGGTTCGACCAGGGCCAGCTCGACCGCCGACTCGTCGTACTGCGGCTGGATTTTCAACGGTTGGGACTGGATACCCAGTGCAATCAGCACCAGGGCGATCAGGGCCGGGACACTGCCCAGCAGCTGACGCGCACGAAACAATACATACATGATCAAGACTTACGCGTGGCAATGGACACGGAGGTAAAGCCACCCAGGCGCAGGGTGTCCATGACTTCCACCAGGCGCGAAACCTCTACGCCTTTGTCGCTGTTGACGATGATGGTCGACTTGGTATCAGGCTTTTCTGCAGCCTTCAGTGCCGGCACCAACGCATCGACCGTGAGGTCCTTGCCGTCGAGTTGCAATTGGCCTTCCAGGCCCAGGGTCAGGATGAATTTATTCTGCGGCTTGAGTTGCTGCGAGCTGCTGGCGCTGGGCAGTTGGGTCTTCATGCCGAGTGCGGGGATCACGTTCAAACTCACCAGTACGAAAAACACCAGGAGGAACATCATCACGTCGATCATGGGGATCAACTCGATATGTGCCTTGCGTTTCTTGGGTTCATCCCAGGTTCTCATTCTGTTACCCCGTCGTTGAATTAGGGGCGACACGCTAACAACCAAAAATGACCGAATGGTTAACTTTAATTGACGTTTTAAAGGCTCTAGGACGCGTCTTTCAGAGATTTTACCTTGCGGTTTCATGACGTAATGCAATTGACACGAAGGCAGTACATTCTGGGGGAATTTACTTGAAGAGCTGCCGCGTATGCCCACTGCACTGCCTCAATTGTCGACCCCGCGACTACTATTGCGGGCGCTGGAAATGGACCAGGCCGAGGTGCTCTTCATGCTCGCCAACGGGCCGAAAATCGCTGACAACACGGCCAACATTCCGTCGCCCTATACCTTGGAAACTGCACAGAGTTTTATTGCCGGGGCCGCAGACAAATATCGGGCGGGCGAGTTGTTGAACCTGGGCATGCATGTGCGTGAAACCGGTGAGTTGGTTGGCATGGTCAGCCTGCGCCTTAACGCTCGTCATCACGCAGGGCATTTGGGCGGCTGGGTCGCGGCGCATGCGCGTAACCTGGGGTATGCCGCTGAGGCGGCGAGCGTGATGATGAGTTTTGGCTTCACCGAGCTTGGGCTGCAGCGTGTCGGCAGCCAATGCTTTGGCCGCAACAAGGAATCGGCGCGAGTGATGCAGAAAATCGGCCTGCGCTACGAGGGTTGCCTGCGTCAGGCGTTTCTCAAAAATGGCGTGTACGAAGACCTGCTGGGCTTTGCCACCGTGCGTGAGGACTGGGAGCGCGCGTTGTGAATGACGCAGTGGACCAAGGCAGGCGGCGAGTCCTTAGCGGGCTGGCGGTCGCTACCGCGTTTTCAATCCTCAGCCCATTTGCGCGCAGTGCCGGGGTGGATTACCCGTTCACCCTCGGCGTGGCTTCGGGCGACCCGCTGCCGGATGGTTTTGTGATCTGGACGCGCCTGGCGCCGTTGTTCAATGCAGCCGATGGCAGCGGTGGGTTGAAGCGCGCGGTGCCGGTGCGTTGGCGGGTGGCCAGTGATGCGGCGATGACGCGCATCGTGAAGCAGGGCGAAGTCTTGGCGACTGAGCGGTTCGCCCATTCGGTGCATGTTGAAGTGGCCGGGCTGGCGGCGGGCCGGCCGTATTGGTACCAGTTCGAAGGCCTCGGCGCGCAGAGCCCGGTGGGCCAGGCACGTACCACGCCACCTTTGCAGGCGATGGCCTCGGCTCGGCTGGGGTTTGTTTCCTGCTCGCATTGGGAGCGCGGTTACTTCAGCGCCTATCGCCATTTAGCCGCAGAGCAACCTGACCTGGTGTTTTTTCTCGGGGACTACATTTACGACAGCTCTTACGCCGTCGACTCGGGGAAAGTCTTTCGGGCCCACGGCAGCGGCAACGCGGTGAGCTTGAGCGACTACCGCAACCGCTACGCGCTGTACAAAACCGATCCGGACCTGCAAGCCCTGCACGCGGCTGCCCCCAGCGTGGCAACCTGGGATGACCATGAAGTGCAGAATGACTACGCCAACCGCTGGTCCCAGGACCCGAAGATTCCCGTGGCGCAATTTCTCCAGCAGCGGGCGGCGGCGTACCAGGCGTTTTACGAGCACATGCCGCTGCGCGCCAGCAGTGTGCCGAAGGGGCCGGACATGCGCATTTACCGGCGCCTGGATTACGGTCGGCTGGCGCGCTTCCATGTGTTGGATGGGCGCCAGTATCGCTCCGAGCAACCCTGCATCCAGGCCAACGGCAGCCATCAGGGGCATATCGCCGCCAACACTTGCAGCGACCTGCGTGATCTCGGCCGCACCATGCTGGGTTGGCAACAGGAAGCCTGGCTGGACCAGGGCTTTGCCCAGTCGCAGGCACAGTGGAATGTGATCGCCCAGGACTTGCTGGTGGCGCCCTTGCTCCAGCGCGACCTGAGCAACCACAAGGTGGGCCATTGGACCGATGGTTGGGACGGCTACGTGGCCAATCGTTCACGCATGCTGGCGTCCATCTGGCGTCACAAGGTCAGCAACCCGGTGTTCTGGGGCGGTGATATCCATTCGTTCTGGACCACTGACCTGCACGCCGACGCCAACAACCCGGACTCGCCAGTGATCGCCACTGAGTTTGTCGGCAGCTCGGTGACCTCCGATGGCCCGCCCTTTGAAGCGTTCAGCAAAATCCTGCCGCTTAATCCGCATGTGAAGTTTTTCGACAGCCGCCAGCGTGGGTATGTGTCGGTAGAGCTTACGGCTCAGAAGATGCTGACGAACTTTCGGGTGATAACTGACCCGCGCGATCCCAACGCCACGGTGTCGACCCTCAAGTCGTTTGTGGTGGAGCCGGGGCGAGCGGGGGCGATTGCGGTTTAGTCCAGGCTGTAACGCACCGACAGCGCGCCTTTTTTCTCCGACAAGGCCAGGATCGTCACCTGGCCCAGCTCACTCAACGCTTGCACATGGGTGCCGCCGCAGGCGTAGGCGGGCAGTTCGCCGAAACCCACTTCGCGGGCGCCGTCTTCCAGGGTCATATGGCGCGGGTAGTCGGCGGCGATCCATTGGTTGACCTGTTGCTGGATCGCCTCGGCGTCGATGGCCTGGGCCATTTCGCCACGGATAAAGGTGATTTTGCACTCGCCCGGCCAATGGTGGGCTTTGATCGGCATCCAACCGAAGCTTTCTCCCGCATTGCCGATCAGGTGCCCGGCCGAATGCAGGCGCGTGTACAGGGCACGGCGTTGTGCGTCGACCCGTGCGCTGATCGGGCCGGGCTGCACAGGCTGGTCCACGTAATGCACCACACGGTCAGCCTCCTGAGTCACGCGCAGCACCTGGCTGTCGCCCAGCCAACCGGTATCAAAGGGTTGCCCGCCGCCTTGGGGATGAAAAATCGTCGACTGCAGGGTGACCGCGAACAGGCCTTCGTGGGGTGTGCAGCTCAGCACTTCAAGCTCGGCGGTCAGGTGGTCGTGGGTGAAAAACAGGCGCTCGGTCATCATTTACATCCGCATCAGGGTTCTACGGGCAGTATAAATAGTGCGTGGATGGGTGATAATCCGTTCAATTATCAATGGACCTGTGCGTCATGAGCATCAATCTTCCTTTGCCACTGCTGGGTGAAATGGCGATTTTCGTCAAAGTCGTGGAGACCGGCAGTTTCTCCGAAGCGGCGCGACAACTGAGCGTTTCGCCCTCGGCCGTGAGCCGCAGTATCTCGCGTCTCGAACAGGCGCTGGCGACACGCTTGCTGCAACGCACCACGCGTAAATTGCGCTTGAGCGAAGGCGGCGAAGAGGTGTTCAAGCGTTGCCAGGAGATGGTCAACGCGGCGCGCTCGGTGATGGAGATCAGTGGCCAGTTCACCCATGAAGCCGAAGGCCTGGTGCGGGTCAGCGTGCCCAAGGCGGTGGGCCGGTTTGTGGTGCACCCGCATATGTCGGAGTTCTTGCGGCGCTATCCCAAGGTGGATGTGCAATTGATCCTGGAAGACCGGCATGTGGACCTGATCGACGACAATGTGGACCTCAGCATCCGCATCACCGACAGCCCGCCGCCGGGCTTGGTCGGCCGCCAACTGTTACCCATCGAGCACCTGTTGTGTGCCACGCCGCAGTACCTGGCCGCGCAGGGTACGCCTGAACATCCCCATGATTTGCTGGAACACAGCTGCATTTACCTGGGCGAAACGCCGGGGGATTCACGCTGGAAGTTTCGTCAGGGTGCCAAGGCGGTGACCGTGGGCGTGCGCGGGCGCTACGCCGCGAACCACACCGGCGTGCGCCTGGATGCGGTGTTGCAGCATGTGGGGATTGGCAGCTTGCCGTACTTCACGGCGCGCCACGCCTTGGCGGCGGGGAGCCTGGTGCAGGTATTGCCCGAGTGGGATTTTATTGCGTCCTACCATGGTGAGGCGTGGTTGCTGCATTCGCCCACGCGGTATCTGCCACCGAAGTTGCGGGTGTTTATTGATTATCTGGTGGAGTGCATGGCGAAGGAGCCGACACTGCGCCGAAGGTAGGAGTGCGGTCCAACTGTGGGAGCTGGCTTGTGTGGGAGCTGGCTTGCCTGCGATGCAGGCGACTCGGTCTATCAGTTAAACCGAGGCGATACAATCGCAGGCAAGCCAGCTCCCACACAAGCCAGCTCCCACATTTAAAATCAGTGCTTGCTCTGATCCTGCGGCATGGCCAGCAGCTGTTTTTCCTGGTTCCAGTCGAACGGTTCATCGTTCTGTTCGGCTTCAAAGCGACGTTCTTCCAGGGCCTGGTACAGGTCCAGTTCTTCATCGGGCATGAAGTGCAGGCAATCACCGCCGAAGAACCACAGCAGGTCGCGTGGCACAAGGTGGGCGATTTGCGGGTAACGCAGGATGACCTGGCTCATCAGGTCCTGGCCCAGGTACTGGCTCTCGATCGGGTCGATCGGCAGCAGGGCGCGCAATTCGTCGAAGCGCTCCAGGAACAGGGTGTGGCTTTCCTCGGGCACCTGTTCGGCTTCGCCGACGGCAACCAGGATGCTGCGCAAGTGGTCGAGCAAGACGAGATGATCGGCAACGACGTTGGACACGAGATAAGTCCTCTAAAGCAAAAACGGGCGCGAGAGTATATGCCTCTCGCGCCCGTATTTATATGACCTTAGCTTTATAGGGTGTGAGCGGTCAGCGCACTTTACCCTCAGCCTGGGTCAGCTCTTCCTTGCTGAAATCATCCACATCGATCACCTTGCGGCGCGCGGCTTCGGCGTCGCGCAGGGTTTGCGCTTCGGCCGGTTGCAATACGCCCGCGTGCAGCGCCGCGTCGATGGCATGCTCGCCGGCGGCCGGTTTGACCTGGCCGCTTTTGAGCGCGGTGTGGAGTTTTTTCTGCAAGGGGTGGCTGGCACCCAGCAGGTCGTAGGCATGTTGCAGGGCACCCACCGGGTCTTCTGCCGATTGCGGGCGATAGCAACCCGCCAGCAACTCTTCCAGGGTCGGGTCGCCTTTGGCACGGCCAATCACCGCAGCCACTTCGGCGTCCAAAGCATCGGACGGCCCGGTGTGACGACGGCCGAACGGGAACACGATCACCCGCAGCAGGCAACCGAGGACCCTGTTCGGGAAGTTGCTCAGCAGCTCATCCAGGGCACGCTCCGACTCACCGAGGCTTTCTTCCATGGCCCAGGCAAACAGCGGCTCCAGGTGATCCGGCGAATCCAGGTCGTGGTAACGCTTGAGCGCGGCCGAGGCCAGGTACATATGGCTCAGCACATCACCCAGGCGTGCCGACAGGCGTTCGCGGCGTTTCAATTCACCACCCAGCAACATCATGCTCAAGTCGGCGAGCAGGGCGAATGCGGCGGCCTGACGGTTCAGTGCGCGGAAGTAGCCCTGGCTCAAGCGGTTACCCGGTGCCTTCTCGAAGTGGCCGATGCCGAGGTTCAGCACCAACGTGCTGGCGGCGTTACTCACGGCAAATCCGATATGTTGCATCAGCAGGCCGTCAAATTCCTTGAGCGCCTGGTCATGGTCTTCACGACCGGCCAGGGCCATTTCCTTAAGCACGAACGGGTGGCAGCGGATCGCGCCCTGGCCAAAGATCATCAGGTTGCGCGAGAGGATGTTCGCGCCTTCCACTGTGATGAAGATCGGCGCGCCTTGCCAGTTGCGGCCCAGGTAGTTGTTAGGCCCCATGATGATGCCCTTGCCGCCGTGCACATCCATGGCGTGGCTGATGCACTCGCGACCGCGCTCGGTGAGGTGGTACTTGAGAATCGCCGACAACACCGAAGGCTTTTCGCCCAGGTCGACCGCGTTGGCGGTGAGCATGCGCGCGCTGTCCATCAGCCAGGCGTTGCCGCCAATGCGCGCCAGGGCTTCCTGGATACCTTCAAAGGCCGACAGCGGCACGTTGAATTGCTCGCGCACTTGAGCGTATTGGCCGGTCACCAAACTGGTGAACTTGGCCGCGCCGGTACCGACCGCAGGCAGGGAGATCGAACGGCCGACCGACAGGCAGTTCATCAGCATCATCCAGCCCTTGCCGAGCATTTCCTGGCCACCGATAAGGAATTCCAGGGGGATGAACACGTCCTTGCCGGAGTTGGGGCCGTTCATAAAGGCGGCGCCCAACGGCAGGTGGCGACGGCCGATTTCCACGCCGGGCGTGTCGGTGGGGATCAGCGCCAGGCTGATGCCCAGGTCTTCTTCCTCACCCAACAAGTGGTCCGGGTCATGGGCCTTGAAGGCCAGGCCGAGGAGGGTCGCGACCGGGCCGAGGGTAATATAGCGTTTTTCCCAGTTCAGGCGCAGACCGAGGGTTTCCTTGCCTTCCCATTCACCTTTGCAGATCACGCCGGTGTCGGGCATGGCGCCGGCGTCGGAGCCGGCCAGTGGGCCGGTGAGGGCGAAGCAGGGGATATCGTCGCCACGGGCCAGGCGTGGCAGGTAGTGGTTGCGTTGTTCGTCGGTGCCGTAATGCAGCAGCAGCTCGGCCGGGCCGAGGGAGTTAGGCACCATCACGGTGGAGGCGAGGTCGCCGCTGCGGGTGGCGAGTTTCATCGCGACCTGGGAGTGGGCATAGGCGGAGAAACCCTTGCCGCCATATTCCTTGGGAATGATCAGGGCGAAGAAA
This sequence comes from Pseudomonas sp. 2995-3, assembly GCF_002742565.1. Lineage (NCBI taxonomy): Bacteria > Pseudomonadati > Pseudomonadota > Gammaproteobacteria > Pseudomonadales > Pseudomonadaceae > Pseudomonas > Pseudomonas sp. 2995-3. The sequence goes on from NZ_LJSB01000066.1 coordinate 25,098, forward strand.
CCGTGGGTCTTGATGTGCTCCCAGGCGGCGGGCGGCAGGTCCATGGCCTGGCCGATTTCCCAGTCGCTGACCATCGCGCAGAGCTCTTCGGTAGGGCCGTCGATAAACGCTTGTTCTTCTTCAGTCAGTTGCGCCTTGGGGTAGGCCAGCAATTTGTCCCAATCGGGGCGACCGCTGAACAGTTCGCCGTCCCACCACACGGTGCCGGCGTCGATGGCGTCGCGCTCGGTCTCGGACATCGGCGGCAGGACTTTCTGGAACCAGCTGAACAGCGGCTTGGTGAAGTATTGGCGGCGCAGGTCGGGCAGCAACAGGGGCACGGCCACGGCGGCGATCAGCACCCAGAGGATGACCAGCAGCCAACCCGGTGCATGGCTCCAGGCGCCCATCGCCAGCAGGTAGACGGCAACCACGCCCAGCGCGGGCAGGGGCGCGGTGCGGCGGTGTGCCAGGTAGGCAATGCCGACCACCAGAACCAGTATCCACAACAACAGCATATTCAATCCTCCGTGAAACCAAGGGCGAAACCACCATGGAGCTTAGTCGGCATCCGAAAAAGCGCGGTGGCGAGGGTGTAACGAGTTGTGCTGGCGCACGCCGACATTTGGCCGAATCGTCGTTATCTCCACGGCAGGCCTGTCGTTAGACTCAAGGCTTCCCTTGGAGATAAAGCTCATGGATACGTACTTGAATCCCAGCCGCTTCATCGATAGTGACCACCCTGCGGTGGTGGAGTTCGCCGAAAAACATCGCGGAACCCGCCCGGATTTAAGTGACCAGGCGGTCAGTCTCTACTACGCCGTGCGTGAGGCGATTCGCTACAACCCGTACACCTTCAGCCGTGATCCAAATACCCTCAGTGCCAGCTTTGCCCTGGCCACCGGCGAGAGCTACTGTGTACCCAAGGCCACCTTATTGGCCGCCTGTGCCCGTCATTGCGGGATCCCGGCGCGCATTGGCCTGGCGGACGTGCGCAATCATTTATCGACACCGCGCCTGCTCGCGCTGCTCAAAAGTGATGTGTTCGCCATGCACGGCTATACCGAGTTGTACCTGCACGGCCGTTGGGTCAAGGCCACGCCGGCGTTCAACAGTCAACTGTGCGAGTTGTTCGACGTGCCACCGCTGGCGTTCGATGGGGTCAACGACAGCGTGTTCCACGCCTTCAACCGCCAGGGCCGGCGCTCGATGGAATATGTGCTGGACCACGGGCAGTTCAGCGACGTGCCCGAAGCGCTTTTCTTCGCGCATATTCAGCAGTGTTATCCGCACCTGTTTGCCGACGACATGCCGATCTCGCTGAAGGACATGCACAGCGATATGCACAGCGATTTAAGCCGCGGGTGAACCGGCGTATGCTGCTGCGTTCATCAAGCCATGTTCATCAACGATAAGGCGCGGTCATGCTGAAAATCTGGGGTCGTAAAAATTCATCAAACGTCAGGAAGGCACTGTGGTGCGCCGAGGAACTCGGCCTGGACTATGAGGCAATTGATGCGGGCGGGGCTTTTGGTGTGGTCGACACGCCGCAATACCGGGCCTTGAACCCCAATGGCCGGGTGCCGATGATCGAAGACGGCGACTTTGTGTTGTGGGAATCCAACACCATCGTGCGTTATCTGTGCGCCAAGAGCGCGTCGGATTTTTACCCGAACGACCTGCAAGCCCGGGCCAGCGCCGAGAAGTGGATGGACTGGACCACGTCGACGCTCGCCGATCCGTTCAAGGCGGTGTTCTGGGGCATCCTGCGTACCCCGGCGGAAAAACAGAACTGGGACAGCATCAATGCCGGGCGCCAAGCCTGTATCGATGCGCTTAACACCGTTGACCAGGCCCTCGCCGAGCAACCCTACCTCAGCGGCCAGCATTTCGGCATGGGCGATATCCCCTTGGGCTGCTTTGCCTACGCCTGGTTCGAGATGCCCATCGAGCGCCCGGCAATGCCCCATCTAGAGGCCTGGTACCAGCGCCTCAAAGATCGCCCGGCCTACCGCAAGGCCGTGATGACCGCGTTGACTTAATACTGACTATTAATACAGGTGACTGTACTTGTGCGGCGCGGGCAAGCACCATGCTTGTCATGCGCCGCCGTTGAACTACATGCGCTGCGCGCTCATCTACTCTTTCTATTCCCTTCTCTGGTGCGTAATCCGATATGAGTTCCGCTCTGTCCATCCGGCAGCTAACCAAAACCTACGGCAACGGTTTCCAGGCCCTGAGTGGTATCGATCTGGACGTTGCCGAAGGTGACTTCTTCGCCTTGCTCGGCCCCAACGGTGCCGGCAAATCCACCACCATCGGCATCCTCTCGACCCTGGTCAACAAAACCAGTGGCTCGGTGAATATCTTTGGCCATGACCTGGACAAATCCCCGGCGGCGCTCAAGCGCTCCATCGGCGTGGTGCCCCAGGAATTCAACTTCAACCAGTTTGAAAAGACCTTCGACATCGTCGTGACCCAGGCCGGCTATTACGGCATCCCGGCGAAAATCGCCAAGGAACGCGCCGAGCAGTACCTGACTCAGTTGGGCCTGTGGGACAAGCGCGACGTGCCTTCGCGTTCGCTGTCCGGCGGTATGAAGCGCCGCCTGATGATCGCTCGCGCGCTGGTGCATGAACCGCGCCTGTTGATCCTCGATGAGCCGACCGCCGGTGTGGATATCGAGCTGCGCCGTTCGATGTGGACCTTCCTCACCGAGCTGAACGAGAAGGGCATCACCATCATCCTCACCACCCATTACCTGGAAGAGGCTGAGCAGCTGTGCCGCAACATCGGCATCATCGACCACGGCACCATTGTCGAGAACACCAGCATGCGCAACCTGCTGGGCCAGTTGCATGTGGAAACCTTCCTGCTGGACCTGAAAAACAACCTGTCGGTGGCGCCGCAACTGCTCGGCTACCCAAGCCGCCTGGTCGATGACCACACCCTGGAAGTGCAGGTGGACAAAGCCATGGGCATCACCGCGTTGTTCACCCAGTTGGCGGCCCAGAGCATCGAAGTGCTGAGCCTGCGTAACAAAACCAATCGCCTTGAGGAGTTGTTCGTGTCCCTGGTGGAGAAAAATCTGGCGAAGGTGGCGGTATGAGTTCCGAACTGCAACCCAACCTCGTCGCACTGCAGACCATCGTTTACCGCGAAGTGAAGCGCTTTACCCGGATCTGGCCGCAGACCCTGCTGCCGCCGGCGATCACCATGGTCTTGTACTTCGTGATCTTCGGTAACCTCATCGGCCGCCAGATCGGCGACATGGGTGGCTTCACCTACATGGAGTACATCGTGCCGGGCCTGATCATGATGTCGGTGATCACCAACTCCTACGGCAACGTGGTCTCGAGCTTTTTCGGCAGCAAGTTCCAGCGCTCCATCGAAGAACTGATGGTCTCGCCGGTGTCGCCGCACACCATCCTGATCGGCTACACCCTGGGTGGCGTGCTGCGCGGTTTGATGGTCGGGGTGATCGTGACCTTGCTGTCGCTGTTCTTCACCCATCTGCAAGTGCATCACCTTGGGGTCACCCTGCTGGTGGTGGTACTGACGGCGACGATCTTCTCGCTGCTGGGGTTCATCAACGCCGTGTTTGCCCGCAACTTCGATGATATTTCGATCATCCCGACGTTCGTGCTGACGCCGCTGACCTACCTGGGCGGGGTGTTCTACTCCATTACCTTGCTGCCGCCGTTCTGGCAGACCGTGTCGCTGGCCAACCCGGTGTTGCATATGGTCAACGCCTTCCGCTACGGCATCCTGGGCGTGTCGGATATCAAGATCAGCGTGGCGATCACCTTTATGCTGGTGGCGACCGTGGTGCTGTATGTCGGCTGTGCGCGGTTGCTGGTGAGTGGGCGCGGGATGCGTACCTAAGCCGTTAGCTGCAATAAAAAACGGCCTCCAAGTGAGGCCGTTTTTTATTGACTGCAGGCAGGGTCAATGTGGGAGCTGGCTTGCCTGCGATAGCGATGGGTCAGGCAGCCATTGTTTAACTGACAGACCGCCATCGCAGGCAAGCCAGCTCCCACCTTTGGTTTTGTGCAGAGGTTTAACCTTTAAGTGCCAGCTCGATCAGTCCGTGCAGCTCTTGCACCGTCAGTGGTTCGGTCGAGAACAAAATGCGAAACACCGTCGGCGCCGCCAGCAGGTTGATTAAATGGTCCACGCTCGGCGGCGTACTCTGTGGGTAGCGATCGATAATCGTCTGAAGCTGCCCACTCAGAATGCTCACGCAATAACCCGGTGTGATCATGCTCTGCAGGTCACGCATCATGTTGCGCCCTGGCTCGGAGCTCATTTCATCCAGGTATTGCTCGGCCCAGGCCCGCAGATCACCGCGCAGGCTGCCGGTATTCGCCGGCTCACAGTCGGGGCGCATGCGGGCCAGGGCCACATCAGCCAACAGCACGGATAAGTCGCCCCAGCGCCGGTAAATGGTCGAGGGCGTGACGCCTGCGCGCGTCGCAATCATCGGTACGGTAACGCTGGAGCGCTCATGGGCTTCCAACAGCTCACGCACTGCTGAATGCACCGATTCTTGGACCCGGGCACTGCGGCCTCCCGGGCGAAGGCCTTCTTTTATCGCCATGCGTAAAACCTTAACACAAAGAATTTGCTTTAAGCGCGCGCCGGTAGCACACTGCGCAAAAGCAAAGTATTAGCTTTAGTGGAGTGTGCCCATGTCTCGCGTTATTTCGCAACGGTCCAGCCTGGCGTTCCTGGTCATCACGGTGTTGACCTTCCTCGCCGCGTCCAGCGCGCCGACGCCGTTGTATCAGGTGTATCAGGAAAACCTGCATTTCTCCGCGACAATGCTCACGGTGATTTTCGGCGTATACGCCGTCAGCCTGTTGGCAGCGTTGCTGACCGTGGGTTCACTGTCGGATCACCTGGGGCGCAAGCCGGTGATTTTCGTCGCATTGCTGCTCAATATTGCGGCGATGCTGCTGTTTATCAACGCCGACAGCACCGCGCACCTGATTGCCGCCCGCGCGCTGCAAGGTTTCGCCACCGGCATGGCCACGGCGGTGCTGAGTGCGACCTTGCTCGACACCGACCGCCAGCGCGGCCCGATGCTCAATAGCCTGGCGCCGCTGTTGGGCATGGCCAGCGGCGGGCTGGGCAGTGGCCTACTGGTGGAGTTCGCGCCGCGTCCTACCCAATTGATTTACTTCACGCTGTTGGGGTTGATGGTGTTGCAGGCTGTGTATGTGTGGCGCCTGGCGGAAACCGTCAGTCGTATTCCGGGGGCCTTGAAGTCGCTGGCGCCGACCCTGCATGTGCCGCAGCAAGCGCGCCGGGCTTTATGGTTGGTGATGCCGCTGAATGTGGCGGTGTGGGCGCTGGGCGGGTTCTTCTCATCCCTGGCGCCGTCGCTGATCAAGGCTGCCACCGGTTCCACTTCGCACCTGATCGGTGGCGGCCTGGTGGCGGTCGTGACCTTGAGTGGCGCGGTGATGATCTACAGCGTGCGCGAGCGCCCGGCCGATAAAATCATGCGGCTGTCGGCAGGGCTGTTGGCCGTGGGCGTCGCGTTGCTGCTGGTGGCCGTCCACATGGGTATTTTGTGGCTGTTCTTTGTCGCCAGTGTGATTGCAGGTTTTGGTTTTGGCGGCGGCTTCATGGGCAGTGTGCGCAGCATTGTCGGACTGGCGTTGCCCCATGAGCGGGCCGGTTTGATGTCGGCGTTCTATGTCTTGAGCTACTTGGCGTTTTGCCTGCCAGCGCTGTTGGCGGGTTACTTGTGCCAGGTTTACGGCCTTATCGTCACGACTGAAGGCTATGGTGCGGCGCTGATACTGCTGGCCCTGAGTGCCTTGGTCGGTTTAATGCTGCAGAACTCGGTGCGGGCCAAGGCGGCAGTAGAGTGATGCTGTATATTGGTAAAGTAGATAACTTATAGAGATATTACCCGTTATATAGATATTCGTTCAGGTTCTATGATGGCTTCAACCTCATACGAGGAAGAGGATTGCCATCATGACCTGCACGACGACTCCCAGTTGCACGCCCCCAGGCTGCAAAACCCCAAGCTATAAGCCCTTGAGCCATCTGACCCGCCCACGGGAAGTGATTCGCCAGTTCACCCCCAACTGGTTCGCCGCGACCATGGGTACCGGCGTGCTGGCCCTGGCCTTGGCTCAACTGCCGTTCAACCTGCCAGGTTTGCACGCCATTGCCGAAGGGCTGTGGCTGTTCACCATTGGCCTGTTTGTGCTGTTCAGCCTGTTGTACGCGGCGCGTTGGGTGATGTTCTTCCACGAAGCGCGACGCATCTTCGGGCACTCCACGGTGTCGATGTTCTTCGGCACCATTCCCATGGGCCTGGCCACCATTCTCAATGGCCTGCTGCTGTTCGGCCTGCCGCGCTGGGGCAGTGAGGTGATCCCGCTGGCTGAAGCCTTATGGTGGCTGGACGTGGCGATGGCCCTGGCCTGTGGTGTGTTGATCCCGTTCATGATGTTCACCCGCCAGGAACACAGCATCGACCAGATGACCGCCGTCTGGCTGTTGCCGGTGGTTGCCGCCGAAGTCGCTGCCGCCAGCGGTGGCTTGCTGGCGCCGCACTTGGCCGACGCCCATGCGCAACTGGTGATGCTGGTGACCAGCTACGTGCTGTGGGCGTTTTCCCTGCCGGTGGCGTTCAGCATCCTGACCATCCTGATGTTGCGCATGGCCCTGCATAAACTGCCGCCTGCCAATATGGCCGCATCGAGCTGGTTGGCCCTTGGCCCCATCGGCACCGGTGCGCTGGGCATGTTGCTGTTGGGCGGTGACGCCCCGGCGATTTTCGCCGCCAATGGCTTGCCGGGTGTGGGCGAAATGGCCAATGGCCTGGGCTTGGTAGCCGGCATCACGCTGTGGGGCTTCGGTTTGTGGTGGATGTTGATCGCGGTGCTGATCACCCTGCGTTACCTGCGCGCCGGCATTCCGTTCAACCTCGGCTGGTGGGGGTTTACCTTCCCGCTGGGGGTTTACGCGTTAGCCACGCTGAAGCTGGCGAGTCTGCTGCACCTGAGCTTTTTCAGCATCTTTGGCAGCGTGCTGGTGCTGGCACTGGCGCTGATGTGGCTGATCGTGGCCAAGCGCACCGTGCAGGGCGCCTATAAAGGTGAGCTTTTTGTTTCGCCATGCATTGCAGGACTAGCGAATAAGTAAGCGCGATTAGGTAAAGTCGTGGCCTGAGAAACTACACGCCTTCAGGCCACGCAGGAACACGGACGATGAGCCACCCCTCACAATTCACCTTGCTGCGCACACGGCGCTTTCTGCCGTTTTTCATCACCCAGTTACTGGGCGCATTCAACGACAACATCTTCAAGCAATCGCTGATCCTGGCGATTCTCTACAAGCTCACCATCGAGGGCGACCGCTCCATCTGGGTCAACCTGTGCGCCTTGTTGTTTATCCTGCCGTTCTTCCTGTTCTCGGCGTTGGCCGGGCAGTTTGGCGAGAAATTCAACAAGGACGCGCTGATCCGCGCGATCAAGATCGGCGAGATCGTGATCATGGCCGTGGGCGCCACGGGCTTTCTGTTCAACCACCTGGAACTGATGCTGCTGGCGCTGTTTGCCATGGGTACGCATTCGGCGTTGTTCGGCCCGGTGAAGTACTCGATCATGCCCCAGGCGTTGCACGACGATGAGCTGGTGGGCGGCAACGGACTGGTGGAAATGGGCACGTTTCTGGCCATTCTGGCCGGCACCATTGGCGCCGGGATCATCATGTCGTCGAGCAATTACGCGCCCTTGGTGGCGGTAGCGATTGTCGGCGTGGCGGTGCTCGGCTACCTGGCCAGCCGCAGTATTCCGCGGGCGGCGGCGTCCACGCCCGAGCTGCGCCTGAACTGGAATATCTTCAGCGAATCCTGGGCCACCTTGCGCCTGGGCCTGGGGCAGACGCCGGCAGTGTCGCGCTCGATTGTCGGCAACTCGTGGTTCTGGTTTGTCGGTGCGATCTACCTGACGCAAATCCCGGCCTACGCCAAGGAATGGTTGTACGGCGACGAAACTGTGGTGACGCTGATCCTTACGGTGTTTTCGGTGGGCATCGCCGTTGGCTCGATGCTCTGCGAAAAGCTCTCGGGCCGTAAGGTCGAGATCGGCCTGGTGCCGTTTGGCTCGTTTGGCCTGACGGTCTTCGGCCTGCTGCTGTGGTGGCACTCGGGCGGCTTTCCGCAATCGGCCCAGGAACATAGCTGGCTGGCGGTACTCAGCTACGGTCAGGCGTGGTGGGTGTTGTTCGATATCCTTGGCCTGGGTGTGTTCGGTGGTTTCTATATCGTGCCGCTCTACGCGCTGATCCAGTCGCGCACGGCCGAGAACGAGCGCGCGCGGGTCATTGCGGCCAACAATATTCTCAATGCGTTGTTCATGGTGGTTTCGGCCATCGTCTCGATCCTGCTGCTGAGCGTGGCCAAGCTGTCGATCCCCGAGTTGTTCCTGGTGGTGTCGCTGCTCAACATTGCGGTCAACACTTACATCTTCAAAATCGTCCCCGAGTTCACCATGCGCTTCATGATCTGGCTGCTCAGCCATTCCATGTACCGCGTGGAGCATCGCAACCTTGAGCTGATTCCGGATGAAGGCGCGGCGCTGCTGGTGTGCAACCACGTGTCGTTTGTCGATGCACTGTTGATTGGCGGCGCGGTACGTCGGCCGATTCGCTTTGTGATGTACTACAAGATCTACCGTTTGCCGGTGCTGAATTTTATCTTCCGCACGGCCGGGGCGATTCCGATTGCCGGGCGCCATGAAGATATCCAGATCTACGAAAAGGCCTTCATGCGAATTGCCCAGTACCTGAAGGAAGGGGAGTTGGTGTGCATCTTCCCGGAAGGCAAGCTGACCGCCGATGGCGAGATCAATGAGTTCCGTAGCGGGTTGACGCGGATTCTGGAGCAGACCCCGGTGCCGGTGATTCCGATGGCGTTGCAGGGGTTGTGGGGGAGCTTTTTCAGTCGCGATCCGAACAAGGGCATCTTTCATCGGATCTGGTCGCGGGTGGTGTTGGTGGCGGGTGAGCCGGTTGCGGTGGAGGCCGCGACGCCTGAGCAGTTGCAGGCGCGGGTAGGGGTGTTGCGCGGGAGTGTCAGGTAGTTATTTGCTGGCTGTAAGGGCCTCATCGCAGGCAAGCCAGCTCCCACATTTGAACGCTGAACACCGTCCAATGTGGGAGCTGGCTTGCCTGCGATAGCGGTAGTGGCTCAGGCGCTGATCTTGAGCCCAACCAGCCCGCAAATGATCAACGCCACACTCGCCAACCTGAACATCGCCATGGACTCCCCAAACAGGATAATCCCGGCGATCACCGTGCCTACTGCACCCACACCGGTCCAGATGGCATAGGCGGTGCCCAGCGGCAGCTCCTTCATGGCCAGGCCCAGCAGGCCGAGGCTGATGGCCATGGCGGCGATCGTCAGTGCTGTCGGCAGCGGCTTGCTGAAACCGTCGGTGTACTTCAGGCCGACCGCCCAGCCGACCTCAAACAGCCCGGCAAAAAACAGAATGATCCAGGACATGTTGATCTCCCCTCTATAGCTGGGGTCGTCCCCGGATTAAGCGCTTGAGAGCGTCGCGAGGTCGTCCCCGCGAAGCCCGGTAGCTTGCCGAAAATTGATCAGGTGATCAAGTTTACGGCGCGCTCTCCAGGGCGCGACGGTCTTCTTTTTCGCTCATTCTGCGAAAGTAAGTCGACAGCAATGCCCCGGAAATATTGTGCCACACGCTGAACAGCGCGCTCGGCACCGCCGCCAAGGGCGAAAAGTGCGCACTGGCCAGCGCGGCGCCCAGCCCGGAGTTCTGCATGCCCACTTCCAGCGCCAGGGATTTACGCTGCGCCAACGGCAGTTTGAACAGGCGGCCGGTGAAGTAACCGAGCAGATAACCGAAGCTGTTGTGCAGCATCACCACGGCCATGATCAACAGGCCGGACTCGGCGATCTTCGCCTGGCTCGCTGCAACGACTGCAGCGACGATGATTACGATGCTTACCACTGAGACCAGCGGCAATACCTCCACGGCATGGCGCACCCGGTCGCCCAGCACGCGTTGCGCCACCACGCCCAGCACGATCGGCAGCAACACCACTTGCAGGATCGACCAGAACAGCTCCATGAACGACACCGGCAGCCAGGCCGAGGCCAGCAGCCAGATCAATGCGGGCGTCAGCAGCGGGGCGAGGAGGGTGGTGACGGCGGCGATGGCTACCGACAGCGCGAGGTCGCCCCGGGCCAGCCAGGTCATGACGTTGGACGACGTGCCGCTTGGGCAGCACCCGACCAGTATCACGCCGACGGCGATTTCCGGCGGCAGGTGGAACGCCTGGCACAGCAGCCAGGCCACGCCCGGCATGATCACAAAATGCGCAACCACACCGAGGGCCACGCGCCAGGGATGGCGGGCGACTTCGGCGAAGTCTTCCAGTTTCAAGGTCAGCCCCATGCCGAACATCACCAGGCCCAGCAGCGGCACGATGGCGCCTTTAAGGCCAATGAACCAGCCGGGCTCAAGGAAGGCGAGCACCGCGAAAATCAACACCCAGTAGGCGAAGGTATTGCCAACGAAGCGGCTCAAGGCGGCGAGTGCGCGCATGGGGAAGTCCTTGTTATTAGAGTTCGAGGGTGTAACTGCAATCAAATGTGGGGCTTGTGTGGGAGATGTTTGTGTGAGGACTGGCTTGTGTGGGAGCCGGGCTTGCCCGCGATGCAGGCACCTCGGTCTTCAGCTGGATCGAGTTGATGCTATCGCAGGCAAGCCAGCTCCCACACAAGCCAGCTCCCACATTTTGATCTTCACATGGCTTAGATGCCCTGCGGGGTTTCTTCGCCGCCCAGTGCCTCAACCAACGCCGGCAGGAACTCACCAAACGTCAGCATCATCAGGGTAAAGCTGGCATCCAGCTGGCCCAATGCCTCGTCGCCGCCGTCCTGTTCAGCCTGGTCTTGCAGCAGGTCTTCGAACTTCAGGCGCTTGACGGTCATTTTGTCGTCGAGCATGAAGGACAACTTGTCCTGCCAGGCCAGGGACAATTGCGTCACGACTTTGCCGGTAGTCAGGTGCAGTTGGATCTCTTCGCCGGTCAGGTCCTGGCGCTTGCAGCGCACGATGCCGCCGTCTTCGTGGGTGTCGCGCAGTTCGCATTCGTCGAGGACGAAGAAGTCATCGGCCGGCTTCTGCGTGGTGACCCAGTCGGTCATGATCGCCGTTGGTGCGGTTTTAACCGTCAGCGGGCGTACCGGCAGGGTGCCGATTACTTCGCGCAGGGTCGACAGCAGGTCTTCGGCGCGTTTCGGGCTCGCCGAGTTGACCAGGATCAGGCCCTGTTTCGGCGCAATGGCGGCGAAAGTCGACGAACGACGGATAAACGCACGCGGCAGGAAGGCCTGGATGATTTCATCCTTGATCTGGTCGCGTTCCTTCTTATAGACCTTGCGCATTTGCTCGGCCTCGATCTCTTCGACTTTCTCTTTAAGCGCGTCACGCACCACGCTACCCGGCAGGATGCGTTCTTCCTTGCGTGCCGCGATCAGCAGGAAGTCACCGCTGACATGCACCAGGGGAGCGTCTTCACCTTTACCAAAAGGTGCGACGAAACCGTAAGTGGTCAACTCCTGGCTTGCACACGGGCGCGCCAGTTTGGTGGCCATGGCCGCTTCCAACGCCTCGGCATCAACAGGCAGATCTTGGGTCAGGCGATAGATAAGCAGGTTCTTGAACCACATGGGGTGAGTCTCTCCTTTATACAAAGGGGGGCATTATTCTCTTGATCCGGGCTGAGGCCAACCCTGCCTAAGCCATTGGAAGGGCTGAAAAAAAAGATTTAAGAAAGTGCTTGCCAGACTTAAGGTCGCTCCGTAGAATGCGCGCCACACCGAAGCGAAGGGTGATTAGCTCAGCTGGGAGAGCGTCTGCCTTACAAGCAGAATGTCGGCGGTTCGATCCCGTCATCACCCACCATTCGTTTCAAGTGTTACGCGCAGCGGTAGTTCAGTCGGTTAGAATACCGGCCTGTCACGCCGGGGGTCGCGGGTTCGAGTCCCGTCCGCTGCGCCATATTCGGTAACCTGGAACACTGAACGCCAGGTCACCACAGAAAGCCCGCTCATTGAGCGGGCTTTTTGCTGTCCGGGGTTTGTAAAACCAAAAAACGCCGCCGATCATTTCCGATGATTGGCGGCGTTTTTTTATGGGCTGATCAGAAATCCCAACGCGTTGTCACCATCACGTTGCGCGGCTCAGGTGTCATTGATAATGGTTTTTAACTGTGCCGCCAGGCAACGTATAAACGCAATAGACTCACATTTGGGGCTTGAGGCCCCGTTTTCCGGGGCGCGGAGGACACCAGAGAAATTATTTTAAATAAATTGCATTTAAATCAAGACATTGCAGATTTTTGGTGTATTATGCCGCCCACACCGAAGCGAAGGGTGATTAGCTCAGCTGGGAGAGCGTCTGCCTTACAAGCAGAATGTCGGCGGTTCGATCCCGTCATCACCCACCATTCGTTTCAAGTGTTACGCGCAGCGGTAGTTCAGTCGGTTAGAATACCGGCCTGTCACGCCGGGGGTCGCGGGTTCGAGTCCCGTCCGCTGCGCCATATTCGGTAACCTGGAACACTGAACGCCAGGTCACCACAAGAAGCCCGCTCATTGAGCGGGCTTTTTTTTGCCTGCGATTCAGCTTTGCGCTTCGGCGGCGAGCGCCACAGGCGCGGGTGCAATCTCACGTCGGCTCAGAAACACAAACACCACCACCGCCGTAAACAGGGTGAGCCCGGCCAGCCATTGCAGCAACGTATTGAAGCCCGCGAGGTAGGCCGTGCGCAGCAATTCCAGCGGGAGGTTTGCACGGGTGTCGCCCATGACCAACTGCTGGGCAACCCCAGCAATGTCCTGCGAACTGTCTGCGGGCAGATGATGGGCAACCAGCGCACTCAACACCGCCACGGTGATGGCCAGCGCCACACCTTCACTGGCAACCCGGGTCGTATTGAAAATGCCTGCGGCCATGCCCGCACGCTCTGTGGGCACCACGCTGATCGCCAGGCCATCCATCAAGCCCCACGGCAAGCCCGTCCCCATCCCGATCACCAACATTGCCACGACAGTTAGCAATGGCTGGCCGGGCTGGGCCAGGCTCAGCCCATATAAACCCGCCGCCGCGATCAACAGGCCAAGGGCACACAACAGCCCCGCCGACAGCCAGCGTGTCAGCGTTGCGGCCAGTAACGGCACCACCAGCATCGGCGCAGACAGCGCCAGCATCATCAAGCCCGCCTCTGACGCGCTGGCGCCTTCGACCCCAATAAACCGCAGCGGCAGCAACACCACCAGCACGATGTAGCAGTAGCAGGTGCCAATCGGCAACAATTGCACGCCGATAAAACGCGCAAAGCGAAACAGGCGCAGATCCAGCATCGGTTGGCTCGCACGCTGTTCAACCAGGATAAACACCAGCAAGAAAGCCGCAGCCGCCGCAAGCAGGCAACCGGTCGTCACCGAAGCCCAACCCAACTGCGGCGCGAGAATGATCGCCGTGGTCAAGCTCACCAGCATTGCCGAAAACGTCAGTACGCCAGGCAGGTCCAACTGCAGCGCTTGCGGGTCGCGGCTCTCTCGCATTGTGGGTGCGGCGAACAGCAACGACAGGCCCGCCAGCAATGCGGTGGTGAAGAAAATCGCACGCCAGCCCCACAGTTCAATCAGCCACCCAGACAGCAGCGGCCCGAAAGCCAGGCCCGCGCCAAAGGTGGTGCCCAGCAAGCTGAAGGCGCGTGTCCTGGCATGGCCATCGAACTCCTGCGCCAACGCTGCGCAGCCGCTGGCCAATGCGGTAGCTGCCGCAACACCTTGAACACCGCGCAGTACATCCAGCCAGAGCATGCCCGGCGCCACGGTCAGCAGCAGCGAGACACCTGTAAACAGCGCCATGCCCCACAGGAACAAACGCTTGCGACCATACCGATCGGCAAGGGTGCCGGCGGCCATCAGCAGGCTGCCGAAACTAAGCATGAACGCGTTGGTGATCCACGCCAACTGTGTGGGGTGCGCAGCAAATGCGTGGCCGATAAAGGGCGTCGCTACGGCGCCACCGGTAAAGCTCATGGGTAACACCAGAGCCGCCAGGCAGATCGCGGCAAGAATGGCATAGCGGCCATGGGCGGAGTCGGTTGTGTTCATCGGGAGATTCCTGTGGGCCTGTAAAGATAAAGACTCTAGTCAGGATGTAATGGCGGATAAATGGGCCTACATTCCACACATAACGGACAAATTGGATGCATTGGTATGAGCGACAATCTCAGCGGTGTGATCGCCTTCGTGAAAACCGCTGAAGCGCTCAGCTTCACAGGCGCGGCGCGGGCGATGGGCATTTCCGCCTCGGCGGTGGGCAAAAATGTGGTCAAGCTGGAAGCGTCGTTGAATGTGCGGTTGTTGCACCGCAGCACGCGCAAAGTCAGCCTGACTGCTGAAGGCCAGTTGTTCTACGAGCGCTGTCGGAAAATTCTCGATGACCTGCAGGACGCCCGCGCCATGCTCTCCCATGCCATGCAGGCCCCCCGCGGCAAGTTGCGGGTCAGCCTGCCCACCATCGGTTACAGGTTTCTATTTGCGCATATGGTCGCCTTCAGGCGGACCTACCCGGAAATTGAGTTGGAGCTGGATTTCAACGACCACCTGGTGGATCTGATCGAGGAAGGCTTCGACGTGGTGATCCGCAGCGGCGGTCTGGCCGATTCGACCTTGATGGCGCGCCGACTCGGGCCATTTCGCTTTGTGTTGTGTGCATCGCCTGAGTACCTGCGTGCGAACGGTCGGCCAGCAACCCTCAGTGACCTTGAGCGCCACCAATGCCTGCGTTATCGCTTCGCCACCACCGGCAAAATCATGGAGTGGACCTTATCCGCCAACCCGGCGATCACCCAATTACGGCTGCCCACGGCGCTGACGTTGAACAATATGGAAGCGATGCTTCGGGCCGCAATCGATGGCCATGGCATCGCTTACGTGCCGGACTTCCTGGCCCGTGAGGCGCTGGCCCAGGCGCAGTTGGAAACCGTGTTGGACGGGCACTCTGATGACCAAGGCCAATTCTGGGCGCTGTGGCCTTCCAGCCGGCACCTGTCGCCAAAGATCCGGGTGTTTGTGGACTTTGTTGCTGAACGCCTGTTCACAGCCCCATCAACCGATACCCCACCTGCAACTCGGTAATAAAATGCTGTGGCTGCGCCGGATCCGCCTCCAGCTTTTGCCGCAAGTGCGCCATGTGTACACGCAGATAGTGCGGGCGGTCGACGTAGTCCAGCCCCCACACTTCGAGCAATAACTGCCGATGTGTCAGCACCCGGCTCTGGCCGCGAATCATTGCGCAGAGCAGGCGGTACTCGATGGGTGTGAGGTGCACCGGCTGGCTCTGGCGCCACACTTCGTGGGTCGACAGGTCGACTTCAATTTCGCCAAACGCCACCTTGCTGGTCGCCGCCACAGCGCCCGTCTGCCCGTGCCGGCGCAGTTGTGCGCGGATGCGAGCGAGCAATTCGGGCACGCCGAACGGCTTGGTCAGGTAATCATCGGCCCCTGCGTCCAAAGCGGCGACTTTCTCTTCTTCGCGATCACGCGCCGACAACACCAGAATCGGCACCGCCAGCCAACCACGCAACTCACTGATCAGTTGCTTGCCATCGCCATCGGGCAAGCCGAGGTCGACGATCACCAGGTCCGGTTGACGGCTGGCGGCATGAATCAGCGCACGTTTGACGCTGTCGGCTTCGAACACCTGAAAGCCTTCATCTTGCAGGGCGATCCCGACAAAGCGGCGGATATTGGCTTCGTCTTCAACAATCAAAATGCGTGCAGTGCTCATAGGTTTTCCATGGCCGGCGGGGTGCCGGCCGGTAAGGTGATGATGAAGTGCATGCCGCACGTCTCAAGCGGGTGGGTGTGGATATGCCCGCCATGGGCCTCAACGATGCGTTTGGCCAGCGCCAGGCCCAGGCCGATGCCCGTGACGGAAGATTCCTGCTGGCCACGTGCGAAAGGTTCGAACAGGTTGGCGGGAGCCTTGCCCGGGCCGTTGTCGCTGACTTCCAGCACGATGCTGTCCGAAACTTTGCTGCCAGTGACGGTAATGAGGGTGCCCGCCGGCGTGTATTTGGCGGCGTTATCCAGCAGGTTAACCAGCACCCGCTCGATCAGCAGGGCGTCGATATCCACCAGCGGCAACTGTGAATCCAACAGGGTTTGCACGCGGTGGTGTGCCAACGGCTCACGCAACTGGCGCAGGGCGCTGCCGACGATTTCTTCCAGCGAATGCCACTGCCGGTTCAGGCGCACGCCGCGCTCTTGCATGCGCGCCATGTCCAGCAGGTTTTCGATCAGCCGCTGCATCGATGTAGCTTGTTCATGGATGCCGTGCAGCAATTCGGTCAGCGGACCTGGCGGGGCATGGGGCAGGGCGGTGTCGGCGGCGCCGATCAGGGTGGTCAGGGGCGTGCGCAAGTCGTGGGAAATAGCGGCGAGCAGGGTGTTGCGCATCTTCTCGCCTTCCATCTGCACCAGCGTGCTTTGCGCCACTTCGACGAAATGCACGCGCTCCAGCGCAATCGCCAATTGGCTCATGCAGGCTTCCAGCAGACGGCGCTCCTGCGGGTCGTTCAGGCGCTCGCTCTGGGCCAGTTCCAGTACCAGCACGCCGCGCACGCGCATCGGCGCTTTGAGCGGTAAGTAACAACCTTTGGCTGCTGACAAGGTGTCGGTGCCATGACCTGCGGCTTGGCCATGGTCGTAAGTCCATTGGGCGATGCTTTCGTCAATCGGCAAGCCGCTGGCACTCACGCTGTGCACGCCATCGGCGGCGTCCGGCAACGCCAAGCCGACCCGTGCTTCGAACACGCCACTGAAGGTGCGCAGCGCGACTTCGCTGATGTGCTCTACGGTCAGTGCCGCCGACAAGTCGCGAGCCAGCCGCGCCAAAGAGGTAGCGCGCCGTTCGCGCGCGGCCGCCGTGCGTGCTTCATGGCGCAGGCGGGCGGTGAGTTGCCCGGTGATCAAGGCAATGCCGAGCATCAGCGCAAAGGTGAAGAAATACTGAGTGTCATTGACGGTGAACGAGTAGCGCGGCTGTACGAAAAAGAAGTCGAAACACAGCACCGCCAGCATTGCCGCCCACACACCGGGGCCGCGCCCATAACGCAAGGCCACCAGCACCACGGTGAGCAAAAACAGCATGACCACGTTGGCCAGGTCGAACACTTGCAGCAGCAATGCAGCGACGGCGCTGGCACTGAAACAGGCAAGCGTGGCCCACAGGTAGGCCAAGGCGCGGCCGGGGGGCAGCGAGGGTTTTTCGAGGGTAGGCGCAGGCCCGGGCAAGACGCTGTGAGCGATCACGATCTGATCGATCTGCGGGTGATGTCGGCTGATCCGGTCGCTGACCGACTGATGCCAGAAGCGCCACGCCTGGCGCGGATGATGGCCGAGCACCAGGCGATTGGCGTTGTGTTCGCGGGCGCAGGCGGCTAGGGCTTCAGCCACGTCCATGCCCGGCAGCGTCGCGGTATCAGCGCCGAATTCGCTGGCCAGGCTCAGGGTTTTCATCGCCGTGAGGTAACGCTTGGCGCCGTTGCCTTGGGCCGTTGCGACATGCACGACGATCCAGTCAGCTTCGAGCTTTTGCGCCAATCGTGCAGCTTCGCGCACCAGACGTTCATCACCGGCGTCGCCCGCTACACCCACCAGCAAGCGTTCGCGGGCTGGCCACAAGGCTTTGATCGACTGTTCGCGACGGTACACGCGCATTTGCGCGTCGACCCGATCCGCCGTACGCCGCAGCGCCAGCTCGCGCAGGGCCAACAGGTTGCCCTTGCGGAAAAAATGCTGTGCGGCGCGCTCCGCTTGCGGGCCGAGATAGACCTTGCCGTCCTTCAAGCGTTGCAGCAAATCGTCGGGCGGCAGGTCGATCACCACCACGTCATGGGCGTTATCAAACACGTGGTCCGGTACGGTTTCGCGCACGCGAATGCCGATGATGCCGCTGACCAGATCATTCAGGCTTTCCAGGTGCTGGACGTTGAGCGTGGTCCATACATCGATACCGGCGCTGAGCAGTTCTTCAACGTCTTGCCAGCGTTTGGGATGCCGCGAGCCAGGCGCGTTGCTGTGGGCCAGCTCGTCCACCAGCAATACGGCGGGCTGCCTGCGCAACGCGGCGTCGAGGTCGAATTCGCTGAGCGCAAAATCGTGGTGCAGCAAGGCAGCGCGGGGCAGTTGCTCCAGGCCGTCGAGCCGCTCGGCAGTCTCCGTGCGGCCGTGGGTTTCTACTACGCCGGCAATCACATCACGGCCCAGGGCGACTTCGCGTTGCGCCGCCGCGAGCATGGCGCAGGTCTTGCCCACCCCGGCATTTGAGCCGAAGTAAATACGCAATTTGCCGCGCAAGGCGGCCTGTTCTTCGAGCTGTACCCGCGCGAGCAAGGCGTCGGGGTCGGGGCGTTCGTGGTTGAGTGCGGGCATGTTCTTCCTGTTGAATACAACACGATTAACTGTGGGAGCTGGCTTGTTGTGGCGAGCAAGCTTGCTTGCGCTGGGGTGCGAAGCACCCCCAAAAAGCCAGCTCCCACATTGGGTTTGTGGTGTTACACCAAGCCCAATCCACTCAGCAGCATGTCGATCACCTTGATCCCCGCAAACGGCACCAGCACGCCGCCCAGGCCGTAGATCAACAGGTTGCGGTTAAGCAACGCCGCCGCGCCGATGGCCCGGTACTTCACACCGCGCAAGGCCAGCGGAATCAACGCGACAATGATCAGCGCGTTAAAAATCACCGCGCTCAAAATTGCCGAATTGGGGCTGCTCAGGTGCATCACGTTCAAGGCGCCCAGCTGTGGGTAGGTGGCGACAAACGCCGCCGGGATGATTGCGAAGTACTTGGCTACATCATTGGCCACGCTGAACGTGGTGAGCGCGCCACGGGTCATGAGCATCTGTTTGCCGACCTCGACCACTTCGATCAGCTTGGTCGGGTTGCTGTCGAGGTCGACCATGTTGCCGGCCTCTTTGGCCGCCTGGGTGCCGCTGTTCATCGCCACGGCCACGTCGGCCTGGGCCAGCGCAGGTGCGTCGTTGGTGCCGTCGCCGGTCATGGCTACCAGCTTGCCCTGGGCCTGGTAGTCGCGGATCAGTTGCAGCTTGTCTTCCGGGCGGGCTTCGGCGAGGAAGTCATCGACACCGGCTTCCACCGCAATCGCAGCGGCGGTCAGGCGGTTGTCGCCGGTGATCATCACGGTCTTGATGCCCATGCGCCGCAACTCGGCGAAGCGTTCCTTGATGCCGCCTTTCACCACGTCCTTAAGCTCAACCACGCCCAAGGCCTTGGCACCGTCGCTGACCACCAGCGGTGTGCTGCCGCGCCGCGAGACTTCATCGACCTTGGCCTGCAATGCCGCCGGGAAACTCCCGCCCAGGGTTTCGATATGGCTGCGAATCGCATCCGCCGCGCCTTTGCGAATCGCCCGGCCTTCGGCCAGGTCGACGCCGCTCATGCGGGTTTGCGCGGTGAAGTGCACAAAGCGTGCGCCCAGGGCGTTGATGTCCCGCGCACGGATGTCGAATTTTTGCTTGGCCAGTACCACAATGCTGCGGCCTTCCGGGGTTTCGTCTGCCAGTGAGGCGAGTTGCGCGGCGTCAGCCAGTTCGGCTTCCTTCACGCCGGGTGCCGGCAAAAAGCTGCTTGCCTGGCGATTGCCCAAGGTGATGGTGCCGGTCTTGTCCAGCAGCAACACGTCGACATCACCCGCCGCCTCGACGGCACGGCCGGAGGTGGCAATCACATTGGCCGACATCATGCGGCTCATGCCCGCCACGCCGATGGCCGAGAGCAGGCCGCCGATGGTGGTGGGGATCAGGCACACCAGCAACGCCACCAACACCGTGGCGCTGATCACGCTGCCATTGCCGCTCATGGCCACGGCGAAGATCGAGTAGGGGCTCAGCGTGGCGATCACCAGCAGGAACAACACGGTCAGGCCCACCAGCAGAATCGTCAGCGCGACTTCATTCGGCGTCTTCTGGCGCTTGGCCGATTCGACCATCGAGATCATGCGGTCCAGGAACGATTCGCCGGGGTTGACGCTGATGCGCACCACCAGCCAGTCCGACAGCACCCGCGTGCCGCCGGTGACCGACGAAAAGTCGCCACCGGCCTCGCGAATCACCGGCGCCGATTCGCCGGTAATTGCGCTTTCATCCACCGACGCCACGCCTTCAATCACCACGCCGTCGAGCGGCACCAGATCACCGGCTTCGATCAACACTACGTTGTCCTTGCGCAGCAGGCTCGCCTCCAACGGCAGCCACGCTGCGCCGTGGCGCGGTTGCTGCAGCAATTTGGCCAGGGTCTGGCGTTTCATGCCACGCAGGCTCGCGGCCTGGGCACGGCTGCGCCCTTCGGCCAGGGCTTCGGCGAAGTTGGCGAACAGCACGGTAAACCACAGCCACAAGGTGATGCTGAGGATAAAACCGCTGGGCGCTTCACCCTTGCCGCCCAGGGACTGGAACCACAGCAAGGTGGTGAGAATGCTGCCCAGGTACACCACGAACATCACCGGGTTTTTCCACTGGGCCTGGGGCAGCAATTTCTTCAGTGCATCGACGCCGGCAGTCAGCACGATGCGCCGGTCAAACAGAGGTAAACGAGCATTTTTCATGAAGGAATCTCTTACTCACTGAGCGCAATAGAGGGCTGACGCGCATCCAGCGCCACGTTGAGTTGCAGCACATTCACCCGGGGCTCGCCGAGCAGGCCGAAGGTGCGTGCGGCGGTGTGGTCGTTGAGCAGTTGCAGCAGTTCGGGTTCGGCGATGTGCCGCAAGCGCGCCACCCGTGCCAACTGCAGCCGGGCGTTGGCCACCGAGATATGCGGGTCGAGGCCAGAGGCTGAGGCGGTGACTGCGTCCACCGGCACCGGGGCGTCAGCGGCCAGGCCGTTATCCTGGCGATAGGCTTTGGCGCGGGCAGCCACCTGGTCGAGCAGTTTTTGGCTGGTGGGGCCGAGGTTGCTGGCGCCGCTTGCGCCTGCGTTGTAGGGCTGCGGCACGCTTTTGCTCGGGTCTTGCGGATCAGCGCCGAGGGTCATGCTGGGGCGGCCCTGGAAGTACTCCGGCTTGGTGAAATTCTGGCCGATCAGCACCGAGCCGATCACCCGCCCATCGCGTTCAATCAGCGAACCTTGAGCCTGAAACGGGAACAGCCATTGCGCGGCCACGGTGGTGAACGCCGGGTAAGCCAGCCCGGTCAGCAGCATGAAAAACACCGCCGACACCAGCACCGGGCGCAGCAGCCCTTTGAAGATCGATTGAGTGGTCATCAACATGTCCTTAGTTGTAGGTCTGGCCGGACAGCAACTGCAGTTGCTCCACCAGCGGGCCAAGCGCGAGCGCGGGCAAGAAGGTCAGGCCACCGACCACCAGCACCACGAACACCACCAGCAACATGAACAGCGGGGTCGCGGTAGGAATGGTGCCTGCGCCGGCCGGCACGGTTTTTTTCATCGCCAGGGAACCGGCCACGGCGAGCATCGGCAGCATCGTGAAGAAGCGCCCGATCAGCATCGCAAGGCCAATGGTGGTGTTAAAAAACGGTGTATTGGCATTCAGCCCGGCGAACGCCGAACCGTTGTTGGCGGTGCCGGAGGTGTAGGCGTACAGCACCTCGCTGAAACCGTGCGGGCCAAGGTTGTTGAGACTGGCCAGGGTGTCTGGCCACAGGGCGGCGAGGGCGGTGAAACCCAGGATACTGACCGGGTGCGCGAGCACCGAGAGCATCACCAGTTTCATCTCGCGGGCCTCGATTTTCTTGCCAAGAAATTCCGGGCTGCGGCCGATCATCATGCCCACCAGAAACACCGTGAGCAGCGCGTACTGGATCAGGTTGATAAAGCCCACGCCGTCACCGCCGAACACGCAGTTGAGCATCATCTGCGCCAGGGGCACGAAGCCGCCCATGGGCGTCAGCGAGTCGTGCATGGTATTGACCGAGCCGGTGGTGGCTGCCGTGGTGGTGGCGATAAACAAGCTGCTGTCGGCAATGCCGAAACGCAGTTCCTTGCCTTCCATGTTGCCGCCGCTTTGCTCGATCGACAGCACCTGGTTGGCGCCGGCCTGGGTCAGCAACGGGTTGCCGGTTTGCTCGGCGCCATACACAAGCGCAAGAAAGCCGATAAACATCACCAGGAAGGTGCCGAAAAACACCCAGCCCTGACGACGTTGCAACAGCATGCTGCCAAAGGTGTAGGTCAGCGCCGAGGGGATCAACAGCATGCTGAGGATGTGCAGGATGTTGGTCAGCGGCGTCGGGTTTTCGAACGGGTGCGCGGCGTTCATGCTGAAGAAACCGCCGCCGTTGGTGCCGATGTGCTTGATCGATTCAAAGCTCGCAACCGCGCCGACGATCAGCTGTTGTTGCGCGCCTTCCAATGTTGTCGCCAGGGCTTGGGAGGCTAAGGTTTGCGGCATGCCCTGCCACACATACACCAGCGCCATGCCCACGCACAGCGGCAGCATCACGCGGTAGAGCGTGCGGGTGAAGTCGACCCAGAAGTTGCCGATATCGGCCGCGCTTGAGCGGCTCAAGCCACGTATAAAACCGGCGGCCGCCACCACGCCGGAGGTGGCACCGACAAACATCAAAAAGGTAATGACCGCCATCTGGCTGAAGTTCGACAGGCTGGTTTCGCCCGAATACGCCTGCCAGTTGGTGTTGGTGATAAAGGACACGGCGGTGTTGAACGCCAGGTCCGGGGTTTGCGCAGCCAACCCCAGGGGGTTGATCGGCGTTACCGCCTGCAGGCGCAGGATGCTGTAGCCCAGCAGCATCATCGCCGCGTTCGACAGCAACAGCGCTGAACCGTAGCGGCCCCAGCTCATGGTTTCCAATGGGTTGATGCCCAGCAGGCGGTAGGTAAAACGTTCCGGCAGGGCATGGCGGTTCCCGGTGAATACCCGGGTCAGCCACTTGCCCATGAGCACGGCAAGCGCGGTCATCAACCCCAGGACCAGCGCAAATTCCAGCAAAGTGCTTAGCATGTCGTGGCTCCGTTCAAAGCTTGCCCATGGCGACAATGGCCATGGCAGTCGCAACAAAAAACACCAGGGAGAGGCCCATAAACATCACGTCGTACATGGCGGGCTCCCTAGAACTTTTCGGCGCGAATGAGGGCGTAGCCCAAGTAAGCGAACAGCCCCACGGCGCATAAGCCGCTGGCCACATAAATGAACGTTAGTGTCAGCACGGTGTAACTCCCCTTGTTGAGTAAGCCGGGGAGGTTAGGCGCTCTTGTATCAAGCTCGGGCACTGATTACGGCGGGCGGTATTAAGACGGTATATAGAAGGTTTAAAGCAGGGCGCACGAAAACAAGGGATAGCCCGCGGGTGGCTGATCCCTTGAAAGTCTGGGGTTCTGCTGATTTCGTTGACCAGCTTATTTGGCTTTCTTTTTCTTCTCGCTGCGGGTGGCGAGGTGTTCGAAGCAAAACGCGGCGGTGCCGAAGAGCGCAATCATTGACAGGACGACCATGCCTAAAGTTGAACTTTCCACGATGACTTCCTACGGGTTTTGGAGGTGGGAAGTGACGGTAGAGTTTAGGGCTTAGTTGTTCAATAGAGGCGACGTAATCGTTATGGGGAACTTCGGATTTATACGGATTCTTTACGGTGATTGGCTTTTCTGTTCGATCGTTCCCACGCTTTGCGTGGGAATGCATCCTGTGACGCTCCGCGTCACGCCCCTTAACTGCGGACGCAGAGCGTCCAAGACGGCATTCCCACGCGGAGCGTGGGAACGATCATAACCTCACAAATTCCGACTATGCCGATAGTCGCTCACCGCCTCATACACCGCCTTGCGCAACCGGTTAATCCCACCAATCGGCCGATGCGCCTCCAGCCCGAACCACGGGTTGAACGACTGGTTATCACAGGCAAGATTCAACGCGGGCGTATCAAAGTCCTGCGCAGGAATCCGCACCTTGGCCACTGTCTCATAGGGCGCATCACTTTCCTTCCATTCGATGCTGGTGTCTTCGATCGGCATGAATTTCTGCGGATTTTGCCGCTGAATCTGCAACACAAAACACGCCGGTACACGGTCGGTGGACAGTTGCTGGTTCAGTGCGCTGCGCAGAAAGTTCGGCAGGTCCTGATTCTGCTTGGGCAACACATATTCCGGGCAACTCTGCGGGTCGGGTGCTACACGAAACTTGGCATTTGCCGCGCCAAATTTGTAGGGGGAAACCGAAAAGTACGTCGTCTGCGTCGGGCTCGCCGGAGCGGGCGCCAGGGTGGCCAGGGCGATAAACAGGTGGCGCACTTGCCAACTGCGCGGGTCGGCTTTAGGGAAGAACGCCAACACCTTTTTGCCGTCAGCCTGGGCACCGATGTTCTGCGCGTATTCGGCCACATCACTGACAAAAAAGTTCGGGTGGCTGAACATCACAAAGTCCTGTTCGGTGCGCGTCTGTTGGTCGGCCATCAATTGTTTGCCTGGCACATCCAGCAGCTTGATCGCCATGCCCCGCGCATCGCGGATGCTGTCGAACTGCGGGTAGGCGTTGCCGTTGGACAGGCGCATCTGCGCCTGCCAGGTCTTGCCAGGTTCAGCGAATACGCCTTGGCGCAGCGCCGGGTCGAGGTCCGTCAGCACGCTGACTTCGGCCTTCACGCAGCCGTGGGCCTTGGCATGCGCGTCACGCAGGTAGCGCGTGCCTTCGCGATGCTGATCGACGATGCGCACTGCCGTCTGGATGATGCCTTGGGTCATGGCTGTTTCGCCGGGCGGGATCTGTTCATCCGGCGACACCGGGCCGCTGTGTTGCCAGGCGAACCAGGCCGTGGCGAACAGCCAGCCCAGCAGCCCCAAACCCAGCAGCCACAGCAGGGTTTTACCGAGAAAGGCGCCCAGGCGTAGCCAGAGGCGTGCGAGCAGCGAACGTTGGTTGTATTGAGATCGGATAATCATGGCAGTGGTTGCTCCAGCGGGCCGCCCAGCACTTTGAGGTATTCCAGCAGCGCCCAGCGTTCCTGCGGCAGCAAGCCACGGCCGATCACGCCATTGCCACGTTTGCCATCACGGAATTCGTGACCGCTGTTGTGGTTGCCGGTTATTTTGGTATCGAACAAAAAGGCGTTTTTGAACGCACCCGTTTCAAAGCCCAAATGACGCGGGTCGTAATTGAACGTGCCTTTGTAGAAGGTGGTGCTGCGCTCGTCCTGGGGCGAGAGCAATTGATAGATCGTCGGCACCGAGCCGTTGTGCAGGAATGGTGGTGTGGCCCATACGCCGGCCAGCGGTCGGGCCTTGTAGGCGCGCAATTCACGTACACCGATGGGCAGGCCAAAACCATCCAGGCCTGGGCGTTCGGCCGGGGTTACACCGGCGGCGTGGTAGGCGTGTGCTTCGACGAAGGCAGTGACGTAGGCCAGGCCTTGGGCCACCGACAGGTTGTGCAGGTCCAGCGGTGCGGTGGGCGTGGGGTGCAGCTCGACATTGAGCCTGGCCAGTTCCTCCGGGTCCCACTGCAGGGCGCTGAGGTCATAGCGCTGGTCGGCGATGTTATTGGCCGTGCCTGGGTCGGTACCGATGTAGTCCACGGGCAACATCTTCAGTTGCTGCACCGGGCGGCCGTTTTCCTGCGTGACTGCAGGCACATGGCAACCGGCGCAGTTCTCGGCGAACAGCGCGCGGCCTTGGGCGGCGAGGGGCTTGTCGATGGCGCCGAACAGGTCTTGCGGCCAGGTCGGCGGCTTGAGGCGTTGCAGGGTTTCTTCGATCCGGTTGAGGTCGCGCACGCGCACGCTGGAAGGGTAACGGGCATCGCCCTGGAGGGGTTGGCCGGCCGCGTCGAAAAAGGCCAGGGTCGCACCCACGCCCAAGGCCTCGCCGATGTTACGTGCCATGGGCTGCTGGGCCGAACCGTTCCATTGCACCCAGTCGAAGGTCCAGATATCCCACAGGTGCGGGTAGTCCACCGGCGCATTGGCGACCCGGTAGTTAGCCGGCGAGATAGCGTCGCCGAAGCTGGCATTGGCGATGCGGCCAAATGCGTCAGTGCGGCCCGGGCCTTCTTCGGTGGGGTAGAGGCCACGGTGCGTGTCGTTCCAGGCAACTTTAAGGAACTGGTTCAGCGACTGCTTGAAGTCCTGACGCAGTTGTTGCTTGTTGTGATCGTCATAGTCGTGGCCGAGCACGTTGTGGGCGAAGCGATCGAACTTCCAGGGCAGGTAATAGGTGGCGGCGAGGCTGGCCACCAGCGCCTGGCCGAAGCTGCCTCCGCGCAGGGTCGGTACGCTGGACGGCAGCACATGCTGGGCCGAACCGCCATCGATGCGCAGCGCCTGGTTTTTGAAGTGCAGCTCGCCGGTGTGGCAGGCGGCGCAGGTGATGTCCAGGTACTGCACCTGGCTGCCGGCGTTCTGGTGCCGGGCGAAACCCACCGGCAGGTTGCCGGGGTTTTGTGCGCTGGGCACCTGCTTGGGATCGACCAGAAAGCCGAAGCGTGCGAGGTAGTCGGGTGTGGCAAAACGCCGGTCCGAAAAGGGCAGTTCGAGGGCGGTGAACCAGTCGTAATGCAGGCCTTTTACCTGGGTGCCCTGGGGCGTGAAGTAGTAGGTCTGGCGATCGGCTTCGCTCCATTGTTGCTGATAGTGCACCTGCTCCACGGGCACGTAGTCCGGCAGCTTGGGGTTGAGGGTGTAATAGAGGACCACGCCCAGCAGCAAACCCAGGGCGAGCAATATCAGAAGTAAAACACGGGAAAAAATGCGCAAGATGGCTATCCTTGTCTCGGCCTTGTCGAGTTGTAGCGTTCTTATGCCATTGCGTCACAGGTGCGGCAAGTGGCCAGCAGCCTGGTTGCGAATGGTCCCGCGATCCTTCGCGGGCCTCCATAATGAATGAAAATGCTTTTAAACACGTGAACTTATCAGAAGTTTCCTGCTCACATGCCGGTAGCCATTGGTCGTGGCCGCCTGATAAGCTCGCGACTTTACTCGAATGCCCTTTTGGCGCACGAACAAGGAAATAGCATGAAACAGCATCGGTTGGCGGCGGCGGTGGCCCTGGTTAGCCTGGTACTTGCGGGTTGTGATTCGCAGACCAGCGTAGAGCTGAAAACCCCGGCGCAGAAAGCTTCCTACGGCATCGGCCTGAACATGGGCAAAAGCCTTGCTCAAGAAGGCATGGATGACCTGGACTCCAAAGCGGTAGCCCAAGGCATCGAAGATGCCGTCGGCAAGAAAGAACAGAAGCTGAAGGACGACGAACTGGTTGAAGCGTTTGCCGCACTGCAAAAGCGTGCTGAAGAACGCATGACCAAAATGAGCGAAGAGTCGGCAGCCGCCGGCAAGAAATTCCTCGAAGACAACGCCAAGAAAGACGGCGTGGTCACTACCGCTTCCGGTCTGCAATACAAGATCGTGAAGAAGGCCGACGGCGCTCAGCCTAAGCCGACCGACGTAGTGACTGTTCACTACACCGGCAAGCTCACCAACGGCACCACCTTTGACAGCTCCGTAGATCGCGGCAGCCCGATTGACCTGCCGGTCAGCGGCGTGATCCCGGGTTGGGTCGAAGGCCTGCAACTGATGCACGTGGGCGAGAAGGTCGAGTTGTACATCCCGTCCGACCTGGCCTACGGCGCACAGAGCCCGAGCCCGGCGATTCCAGCCAACTCCGTGCTGGTATTCGACCTGGAACTGCTGGCCATCAAGGACCCAGCCAAGGCTGAAGCCCCTGACGCACCTGCGGCGCCAGCTGCCAAGAAGTAATCGGCACCTGAACACACAACGCCCCGTTTTTACGGGGCGTTGTTGTTTCTGGCGTTTGCATGATTGTTCCCACGCTCTGCGTGGGAACACATCCGGTGACGCTCTGCGTCACATGTGCCTTGGGGCGGCATTCCCACCCAGAGCGTGGTAAGGATCGCAAATCCGACCGAACCCCTGGAAACTGTCACAGTCTGATATAAGACTCGAGCACGGGTAGCCGCACATCAATGCCAAGTCAATGAATTCTTGGGTTTTTTTTATGTGCGCAAAAAACGCCCGATCTGACTGCAAGCCTTGTAAATCGCGGCTTTCAGCCGATAAAACAGGCTCTGTTCACAAGGTTATCCACAATTTGTGTGGATAACCTTTTATGTCGCCTGGAACTGGAGTGACCGATGAAACCACCCTTCAATTTCACCCGTTTCCTGCCCATGGCCGCACGCTTGCTTGGTCGTGGCCGGTTGCCGACCCTGCTGTTCGCCGTGGCCGCCAAAGGCTCAAGCCAGGGCAATCGGCTGGGTAAACTCAAGGATGATCTCAAATTGCTCCAGGCCTTGTGCCTGGCTTACTGGCGCGGTGAGTATCGCGCCATAAGCCCCAAGGCGCTGATCTCGGTAGTGGCGGGGCTGATGTACTTCCTCAGCCCGATTGACGCGATCCCGGACTTTATCCCGGTGTTCGGCATGCTCGATGACATTGCCGTGCTGGCATGGGTCATGAAGACCCTGGACGGCGAACTGAGCGCGTTTCGCGCCTGGCGCGACGCCCAGCGCCCGGAAAAACTCGCGGTGGTTGAGCGGCTGCCTGCGACGCCTGCGCTGTTGGCCCAGGAAAACCCGCAAAAAAACTGAACACGCTTATATCCCCCTGCGACCTTTGTGGCTGTTAGGATTACACTTCTAAGGAAAGAACTTACTTAGTAAGTGTTGTTATCCTACGGGGCAGTCATGGATATTCAGATAATTTCACGCGATGGCGCACCCGAGTATGCGGTGCTGCCATGGGACCAGTACCAGGCGCTACTAAAAGCAGCCGGTCAGCAACAGCCTGTCGCCACTCCTTCTTCTACCGCTCAGGTCGCGCCCGATCAGGCTTTACGCCCGCTCGCGGACCTGCGCGGCCTGCGTGAGGCCAAGGGCTTGGCTATTGAAAGCCTGGCCCGCACCGTGGGCATCAGCCCTTCGTACCTCGGATTGATTGAAAGTGGTGAACGCCAGCCGGATGCCGCCATCCGCCGCAGCCTGGCCTGGGAATTGGGCGTTGCAGGTTGGAGGGATGAATCTTGAGTCTACGAATCAGTCGTCAACACTGGGATGGGTTACTCAACGAACTGGACCAGGCGCGCCGCCAGCGCCATTTGCTCACCTACCGCGCGCTGCTGGAGCGCCTGCAATTTCCCACGCCGGCCATGCAAACCCTGGCCGCTGCCCTTGAGCACCTGGCCGCGTTGGACGCCAAGGCCGAGCAGCCGTTGCGCAGCTCCCTGGTGATCAGCCAGGGCGCCAGCCGCTTGCCGCGTACCGGTTTCTTTGAGTGTGTGGAGCGCCTGGGGCGTTTCAGCGGGCCGTCCGATGGTGTGGCTGCTGCGTCCTGGCATGCTTCGGAAGTGGTGCGGGTGTTCGAGTACGAGTACCCGGAGTCCGCCGAGGCCTAAGCGGGCAGGTTGTCCATGCTGTCGATCACATGGATGCTGTAGCCGGCGATGTCTTTGGCGTGGTGCTTGGCTTGCGAGGCCAGCTCCGCTAACTGGCTGGCATCCAGTTGTGCACAGGCCTGTGGATATAAATGCACCACGCCGATCGACAACGACAGCAAAGCGAATTCCTGACGCACGCCCTGACGGTTCAAGGCCACGAAGCAACCGGCGTCCAAGTGCTCGGCACGATAGAAGCGTCGGCATTGGGTGTGGAAGTCATCCAGTAACTGGTTGAGCCGCTTGCGCCAATCCTGCGGGCCGAGCACCAGCAAAAAATCATCACCGCCGATATGCCCGACAAAATCGCGGCTAGGGTCAACCCGATCGTTCAGGCACTGCGCCAGGCACAACAACACCTCATCCCCACGCCCGTAGCCGTAGATATCGTTGAACGGCTTGAAGCTGTCGATATCCACGTAGCAGATCACCGACTCGCGTTGTTGCTGCAGCAACCGCGTCAGGCATTGCTGGATCGGCACATTGCCCGGCAGCAGCGTCAGTGGGTTGGCATAGCGTGCCTGCTGGATCTTCAGCTCGGTGATCAACTTGAGCACATCGATCACCCGACCCAGGCCCAGGTAGTCACCGTTGAGGGTGATGATGAAGTCTTCCTCGATCCGTTGCCGCGCGCGGCTGGTGAGCAGGCGGCTGACCTGTTGCAGGGACTGGCTCAACTCCACCGCCAGGAAGTCATCGCTCATCAAGCGGCTGATGGGTTTGCGCGCGAACAGGTCGGTGGCGAACGGTTTGAGCAGCGCATCCGACAACGAATGCCGGTGCACGATGCCGACCGGGTGACCGCGCCCATCCAGCACGGCCAGCGAGTTGAGGTTGGCCTGACGGCGGAAGGATTCGAGCACCTGGGCGGTGGCGGTGTCCTGATCCACCGCCGGTTGCTCGTTGAGCAAGGCGCTGAGGTCGCTGCCTTCTTCGTTGAGGGTGATGTTGGTGTGGTCCTGCTTGGGCAACATCAACCGCGCTTCCTGGGGCGGTTGTTCCTGGGGGCGGCAAAGCAGGTAGCCCTGGACCAGGTCAACGCCCATTTCCGTCAACACCGCCAACTCCTCCGGCAGCTCGATACCTTCGGCAATCACCTGGGCGCGGGATGCCTTGGCGATTTGCAGGATGGAGCCGACGAACTCGCGCTTGAGCGCATCCTGATGGATACCGTCGATAAAGTGCCGGTCGATTTTCACGTAGTCCGGGCGCAGCTCAGACCATAAACGCAGGCTGGAATACCCGGCGCCCAAGTCATCCAGAGCGATGGCAAAACCCATGTCGCGGTAATGATGCAGCGCGGTTTGCAGCAGGTCGAAGTCGTCGGTGGGCGTTTGCTCGGTGAGTTCGATCACCACCTGGCTCGGCGGGATGCCGAAGTCGCGCAACAACTGCAAGGTGCGGCCCGGTTGATGCGCCGTCTCCATCAAGGACTCCGGCGAGATGTTCAGGAACAGCTTGCCCGGCAACTTTTGCTCGCTGAAGCGTCGGCAGGCACTTTCGCGGCAGGCCATTTCCAGTTCGCTGAGGCGCCCGGCATGGCTGGCCACGCTGAACAGGGCGACGGGGGAGTGCAAGGGGCTATTGGACGGGCCACGGCTGAGCGCTTCGTAGCCGAGGATTCGTCGCTCGGACAGGCAAATGATCGGTTGGAACAGGCTGTGTAAACTGCCTTGAGCCAGGATTGAGCCCAATGCATTCAGCTGTTCGGTCATGGTCATGGCGATCTCGATCGAAAAAAAAGGACCGCAGGCTAACGCCTGCGGTCCCTTCATTTCACGACAGAATGATGTCTATATGATGACACTCCGTGGAGCGCTCACATTAAATTGCCATCATTTACTGCTTGGCCACCTGCTTGCTGATTTTCAGGTAGTCCAGCAGAACCCGGCCTGTCTCGGACAGATAGGCGTCGTCTTCCGGCTTGGTTTTTTCCGGCTCGGCCGGCAGCGCATCTTCATCTTCTTTCTTCAGCTCTTTGAGCGGATCTTCGCCTTTGGCCTTGCGGCGAGCGTTTTCCAGTACAAGCTGCTGATTTTCGATGCTGGTGTGCTGCGCACGACGATCGACTTCGTTGAGGCTGACGGTTTTTTCTTCCATCAGCTTCTTGGCCAGGGCCAGTTTGTCGCGGATAAACACGAACTCGGCATCCTTGGCGGAGCGGGTCTCGTGGTCAGCCTTCAACTGCGTCAGGTACGGCTTGAACGGGTCCGAAGCCGGCTTGATCGCAGGGCGGATGGTGTCCCATGGCATTGCCTCAGGCAGCGCGCTTTCGCCGATTTCCTTGGTATCGATGATCGACGGGAAGTCCACATCCGGCAATACGCCCTGGTGCTGGGTGCTCTGCCCGGAAACCCGGTAGAACTTGGCAATGGTCAGCTTCAGTTCGCCATGGTTCAGCGGCTGAATGGTCTGCACGGTGCCTTTACCGAAGGTCTGGCCGCCAACGATCAACGCGCGGTGGTAGTCCTGCATGGCGCCGGCGAAAATCTCCGAAGCCGAGGCCGAGAGGCGGTTGACCAGCAGCGCCATCGGGCCTTTGTAGAACGCGCCCGGGTTCTCGTCTTCGAGCACGTCGACACGGCCGTCCGCGTTGCGGACCAACACGGTTGGGCCTTTGTCGATAAACAGGCTGGTCAGCTCGGTGGCTTCCTGCAGGGAACCGCCGCCGTTGTTGCGCAGGTCAATGACCACGCCGTCGACTTTCTCTTTCTGCAGTTCTGTCAGGATTTTCTTCACGTCACGGGTGGTGGACTTGTAGTCCGGGTCACCGGCACGGAACGCTTTGAAGTCCAGGTAGAACGCAGGAATCACCACCACGCCCAGTTTGTAGTCCTTGCCATCCTGCTTGAGGTTGAGGACTTGTTTCTGAACGGCCTGGTCTTCGAGTTTCACCGCTTCACGGGTGATGGACACGATCTTGCTGGTCTGGTCGTTCGGCGCATTGGTGTGTGGAATCACTTCCAGGCGCACCACGCTGCCTTTCGGCCCACGGATCAGCTTGACCACTTCGTCCAGGCGCCAGCCGACCACGTCGACCATCTCTTTGTCACCCTGGGCGACGCCGATGATCTTGTCGGCCGGTGCGACCTGCTTGGTCTTGTCGGCCGGACCTGCCGGCACCAGACGCACGATCTTGACCTGGTCATTGTCGCTTTGCAGGACGGCACCGATGCCTTCCAGCGACAGACTCATGTTGATATCAAAGTTCTCGGCGTTATCTGGCGACAGATAATTGGTGTGCGGGTCGTAGGACATCGCGAAGGTGTTGATGTAGGCCTGGAAGATATCTTCGGCGCGGGTCTGATCCAGACGTGCCAACTGATTCTTGTAGCGCTTGGTCAACAGCTCTTGAATGGCCTTGGGCTCTTTGCCGGCGATCTTCAGGCGCAGCACTTCGTCCTTGACGCGTTTGCGCCACAGGTCGTCGAGGGCGGCGGTACTGGTCAGCCAGGGCGCGTCCTTGCGATCCACCAGAAGGGTTTCCTTCTGGGTGAAGTCGAGCTTGTCGACGCCTTTGTTCAGCTCACCCAAGGCGAAGTCCAGACGCGCTTTGACGCGATCCAGGTAGCGCTTGTAGATGGTGAACGCAGGCTGCAGGTCGCCGCTCTTGAGGAAGTCGTCGAACTGGGTCTTCCACTTGTCGAACTCAGCGATATCGCTGGCCATGAAGTAGCTGCGCGACGGGTCCAGCAGCTTGAGGTAGCTGTCGTAGATGATCACCGAGCGCGCGTCGTCCAGCGGCGGCTTGCTGTAGTGATGGCGCTTGAGCAACTCGACGACGTTAAGGCTGGCAATCACCTCATCGCGATCAGGCTGAAGATTGTCCCAGCTATTGGCTGCGAACGTATTGGTCGACATCGACGCAAAGCCGAGACCAATGAAAAAAGCGAGGGCGGTACTGGGGAACAAATGCTTCATGCTGATTCGACGCGGGGGCAATTGATAACGCATATTAGGCCGTCTTTGAGGGAGCCGGTTCCATATGATCCGGTCGCATAATGCAAAAAGCCCGGCGCTACAGCTACGGGCTCAGTCCAGACTCACTATGGAGGCACTGTGAAAGCATTGCAAGGCGTTGAAGGTCATGTGGAGTGGATGGAAGAACCCAGTCCTACTTGCGATGTAGGCCAAGTTCGCATTCGGGTGGCGGCAGCGGGCCTTAATCGCGCCGATTTATTACAACGTGCGGGGCTCTATCCGCCACCTCCTGGCGCCAGCCAAGTGCTGGGCCTGGAGTGTTCCGGGGTGATCAGCGAGGTAGGCGCGGGTTCTTCCTGGCAAGTCGGCGACCGCGTCTGTGCGCTGCTGGCCGGGGGCGGCATGGCCGAAGAAGTGGTGGTGGATGCCCGCCATGTGCTGCCGGTGCCTGAAGGTTTGACGTTGACCGAAGCGGCGGCGTTGCCCGAGGTGTACAGCACTGCGTGGCTGAATCTGTTCCAGTTGGCGGGCCTCAAGCCCGGCGAAAAAGTCTTGCTGCATGCCGGCGCCAGCGGCGTGGGCTCGGCAGCGATCCAGTTGTGCAAGGCGTTTGGCAGCCCGTGCTGGGTCAGCGTCGGCTCGGCAGAACGCCTGGCTTACTGCGAAGCACTCGGCGCCCAGGGCGGCGTGGTGCGTACCGACGGCATTGAAGGGCTGCGCGATTTCGGGCCGTTCGACGTGATCCTCGACCCGGTCGGCGGCAGTTATGCGGCGATGGATCTGAAGCTGCTGGCC
This sequence comes from Pseudomonas sp. 2995-3, assembly GCF_002742565.1. Taxonomy (NCBI): domain Bacteria; kingdom Pseudomonadati; phylum Pseudomonadota; class Gammaproteobacteria; order Pseudomonadales; family Pseudomonadaceae; genus Pseudomonas; species Pseudomonas sp. 2995-3. The sequence goes on from NZ_LJSB01000066.1 coordinate 59,312, forward strand.
CTCGATGGGCGTTGGGTATTGATCGGCTTGATGGGCGGCCGTGATGCGCAACTGGACCTGGCGCAGGTGCTGGGCAAGCGCATCCAGCTGCTGGGCTCGACCCTGCGCAGCCGCAGCGATCAGTTCAAGGCCGACCTGTTCAGCGACTTGAGCCAGCATGTGTGGCCGCTGTTTGTTGAAGGTCGCCTGAGCCCGCAACTGGCCAGGACGTTTGCGATCAAGGATGCCGAGGCAGCATTTGCGGAGCTGGCGACTAACCAGATTTCCGGCAAGTTGGTGTTGGTGATTGACGAGACCCTGGTCTGATCTCAAGTTGAAATACAGCCACTGTGGGAGCTGGCTTGCCTGCGATAGCGGTGCATCAATGAAGAATGTTTCATCTGATACACCGCTATCGCAGGCAAGCCAGCTCCCACCGTTGATTGGGTTTCAATTCAAACTGTCAGACCCAATGATGAATCGGCCAGCCAGCCTTTTCAGCATGCTCACGCAAAACCGGATCCGGGTTCACCACCTGCGGATGATCCACCTTCAGCAACAGCGGCAAATCATTGCGCGAATCCGAGTAGAAATACGCGCCCTCCAGGCTTTCACCTTCCTGCTTCAACCATTCCAGCAACCGCGTGATCTTGCCTTCACGGTAAGTCAGTACCCCCACGGTCTTGCCGCTGTACACACCATGGCTGAGGTCCAGGTCAATGCCCAGCACTTCATCAATTCCGATACGTGCCGCAATGGGCGTGACCAGGTGCGTGCCCGAGGCAGAGATCACCAGGATCCGGTCACCCTTCGCGCGGTGGCGGGCGATGGTCTTGGTGGCGTCGCTGTAGATCAGCGGCTCGATGATGTCTTCTACCCACGGTTCGACCAGATGCGCGATCTCTTCCGGCGTGCGCCCGATCATCGGCTCCAGGCTGAAGTCCATGAAGTCTTCCATGGCCAGCTCGCCGCGGCTGTAGGCGGCCATGAGTTCGTCGTTCTGGCGCATGAACGACTCTGGGTCAACCCAGCCCAGGCGGCCCATCTGTTCGCTCCACAAGGTGGCGCAGTCGCCGTGGATCAGGGTGTCGTCCAGATCAAAAATTACCAATGCCATCTGTCACGCTCTCTCAAATCAATCGTTGCGTCAGGCTACTTCACACAACGCACTGGGGTCGATGGAAAGTGCCAGGCGCTGACCATCCGGGTGCAGATCGTCGGCCGAGCGGTTGAGCACGTCCACCACCAATTCCACGCCACGCGCTTCGATGCGATAGCGGATCACGTTGCCCAACAAACTGTGGCTGCGTACCAGCGCGTCGAGTTCGCCGCTGCGACTCAGTTCGATGGCTTCCGGGCGAATCGCGATGCGCCCGCTGATAGGCCGTTGCAGCAACTGGCTGGCCTTGTCGGCGTCAAGCAGGTTGTAGTTGCCGATAAAGCCGGCGGCAAATACATCCACGGGCGCAGTGTAAAGGGTCTCGGCATCACCGCTTTGTACGATTTTGCCCTGGTTCATGAGGAAAATGCGGTCTGACATGGTCAGCGCTTCTTCCTGGTCATGGGTCACGAAAATCGTGGTCAGGCCCAGTTCGCGCTGGATCTGGCGGATCTGCTCGCGCAGGTGCTTGCGAATCCGTGCATCCAGCGCCGACAGCGGCTCATCCAGCAACAACAGGCGCGGACGCGTCACCAGCGAGCGGGCGAGGGCCACACGCTGGCACTGGCCGCCGGACATCTGGTGCGGGTAGCGGCCGGCGAGTTCTTTGAGCTCCACCAGTTGCAGCACTTCCTGCACGCGCTTGTGGCTGTCGTCGGCGTTGACCTTTTGCATGCGCAGGCCGAAGGCGACGTTCTGTTCCACGGTCATGTTGGGGAACAGGGCGTAGCTCTGGAACACCATGCCGATGTGCCGTTTCTGCGGGCTCAAGGGCACGATGTCCTGGCCATCCAGCAGAATCTTGCCGCTGTCCACCGAGGTCAGCCCGGCGATGCAGCGCAGCAGGGTCGACTTGCCGCAACCCGACGGGCCGAGCAGGGTGACGAATTCACCCTTGGCGATTTCGCAGTTGATGTCACTGAATACCGGCGTGCCGGCGTAGCCTTTTTGCAGGTGTTGGACGCTGACGAAGCTCATTGGCTTTTGTCCTTGTTCAAGATATTGGCGGCCCAGGTCAGCACCAGCACAAAGAAGAAATAGGAAATGACGATGGCACTGGTGAAGTGGCCGCTCGTGTTGCGCATGTTGTTCAGGTACACCTGCAGGGTCTCGTAGCGAGTGCCCACGAGGATGTTGGCGAACACGAACTCACCGAACAGGAACGAGAACGACAACAGCAGCGCCACCATCAGGCCTTTGCGCAGGTTTGGCAGCACGACAAAAATTGCGGCCTGCCAGGTGCTGGCGCCCAACAGCTGCGAGGCGTCCATCAGGTCACGCAGGTTGATCGCTTGCAGGTTGTTGGTGATCGCGCGGTACATGAACGGCAGGGCCACGGTGAAGTAGCAGCCGATCAGGATCCACGGTGTGCCCACCATCGCAAATGGCCCGGAGCCGTAGAGTTGCAACAAGCCCACCGATGACACCACCGGCGGCACCGCGAAGGGCAGCAGGATCAGGATGTTCATCAGCGCGTCGAGCTTGGGAAAGTGGTAATGCACCACGAACAGCAGCGGCAGAATCAGCACCACCGAGAGGATCAGCGCACCGACGCACACCAGCAGTGACTGACCGAAGGCGGCCAGAAAGCGCGGGTCACTCCACAGCTGCACGTACCACTTCACGGTAAAACCGGCGGGCAGGATGGTGGCCGACCAACTGCTGGCAATGGAGTAGACAAAGGTGCCCACCAGCGGCAATACCAGGATCGCAAATAACAGGTACACCACTACCCGATGGTAGAAGGAGGCCGAGCCAGCTTCAGCGCGAGACATGGTAGCTCCTCTTGAGCAGCAGTTGATGGACGACGGTGACCACCGTCATCAGCGCCACCAGCACTACGGCCAGGGCGCTGGCCATGTTCGGGTCCAGCGAGATGTCGCCGGAAACCATTGCCGCGATACGAATGGGCAGCACGTTGAAGTTGCCGGTGGTCAATGCATACACCGTGGCATAGGCGCCGAGGGCGTTGGCCAGCAGGATCACGAAAGTGCCCAGCAGCGCCGGGGTGAGCACCGGCAGGCCGATGTGCCGCCAGAACTGCCAGCTGCTGGCGCCGAGCAGCGAGGCCGATTCGCGCCAGTCTTCGCGCAAGGCGTCGAAGGCCGGGTAGAGCAGCAGCACACCCAGCGGAATCTGGAAGTAGGTGTACAGAATGATCAGGCCAGTCTTGGAGTACAGGTTGAAGTCCTGAATGATCCCCGCCTGCTTGAGCATGATGGTGATGCTGCCGTTAAAGCCCAGCAAAATGATGAACGCGAAGGCCAGGGGCACGCCGGCAAAGTTGCTGGTCATGTTGGCGAAAGCCGTCACGAAGTTACGCAGTGGGCCATCCACACGGCGCAATGAGTAGCTGCCGAGCACCGAGATGATGATCCCGAACACGCTGGAGTAGAAGCTGATCTCCAGGCTGTACTGGATGGCTTGCAGGTAGAACTTCGAATTGAAGATCTTGGTGAAGTTGGCCAGGCCCCAGCCGAACTCCTCCGACTGCAGGCTGTTGATCATTACCCACAGCAGCGGGGCGATTTCAAACACGATAAAGAACAGCGCAAACGGCACCAGGCACAGGATCGCCAGCCATTTGCCACGGGTTATGGCGTTCACTTGAGCAGCTCCCGGCATACGGGTTTGTCGTGGGGCACACCGAGCAGTTCGCAGACGGTGCCGCACAGGTCGGTTTGCTTCGGGATGGCGCCTGGGTCGAAGGTGAAGGCCGAGCCCATTACGAACAACGGCACTTCGCGTTCTTCCGGCAGCACACCGTTATGGGAGCGGTCGTTATTCATGCCGTGATCGGCAGTCACCAGCACCTGGTAGCCGGCGTCGAGCCAGGTTTGCAGGTAGTCGGCGAGGATGATGTCGGCCGAGCGCGCGCTGTTGCGGTATTGCGCGGTATCCAGGCCATGCTTGTGGCCGGCGTCATCAATGTTCATCGGGTGTACCACCAGGAAATTCGGCGCGTGTTTGCGGCGCAGGCTTTCGGCGTCGGCGAACAGATGGGAATCCGGGTAGTGGTCATTCCAGTAGAAATGCCCGTGCTGGATCGCCAGCGCCTTGTCGTCGGTATGACGATCACGCACGGCATCAAAGGGCGTGCGGTTATACAACTCGCTGACCCAGTGGTAAGCCGCCGCCGCGGTGGTGAGACCCGCATCGGTGGCGTAATGGAAAATGCTGCGCTGGTTGGACAGGCGCGAGACATGGTTGTGGACAATGCCGCTGTCGATCGGGGGCACGCCGGTGAGGATGCATTCATACAACGGCCGGGACAGGGCCGGCAGTTCACATTCCAGTTTGTAAAGCGCTGCGCGTCCTGCGCCGATATAGGCCTGGAGATGCCCCATGGCATGTCGGGCAACCTCGTAGTTCAGGCCGTCGAGCACCACAAGGATGACGTTGTGCTTCATAGGGGGAGACGCTCCGCGACGATAGGCTTGACTCAATTTCACTTGGGGAACGGGGTCAAAACTGTGGGAGCGGGATTGTGTGGGAGCTGGCTTGCCTGCGATAGCATCACCTCGGTTCACATCACAAACCGAGTCGTCTGCATCGCAGGCAAGCCAGCTCCCACACAAGCCAGCTCCCACACTGACCGCTTTCACAGCTCTGGGTCTAAATAAGACCCGGGAGCCTTACTGCATATTGATGATGACTTCTTCCTGCCACTTCTGCGGCAGTGCCTTGGAGGTTTTCTCCCACGCGTCGGCATCTTTGATCGGCGTGACTTTCTTGTACTGCTCGTTCGGCAGCAGTTTGGCCTGTACATCGGCTGGCAGGGTCAGGTGCTCGGCGCGGATTGGACGTGCGTTGCCACGTGCCAGGTTGGTCTGGCCGGCGTCGCTGAAAATGTACTCACGGGTCAGCTTGGCGGCGTTCGGGTGCTTGGCGTATTTGTTGATGATGGTGGTGTAGCCGGAAATTACCGAGCCGTCCGACGGGATCAGCACCACGTAGTCATCCGGGTTGGCCATTTTGGCTTTGTAGCTCAGGCCGTTGAAGTCCCAGACCACGCCCACTTCGACTTCGCCTTTTTCCATGGTGGCGATGGTCGGGTTGGCCAGTGACAGGCGGCCTTGCTTGGCGATCTCGGCGAACATCAGCAGTGCAGGCTGGATGTTCTTCTCGTCGCCACCGTTGGCCAGGGCGGCAGCCAGCACGCCATTGGCGGCTTGGGCGGCGGTGCTCACATCACCAATAGAGACTTTGTATTTGCCGGTTTTAAGATCAGCCCAGCTTTTTGGCGCTTCAGAGCCGTGCAGCAGTTTTTTGTTGACGATAAAGGCGATGGTGCCGGTGTAGGCCAGGGCCCAGTTGCCGTCTTTATCTTTGGCCCAATCCGGCACTTGTGCCCAAGTGGTCGGTTTGTACGGCTGTGCCACGCCCTGTTTCACCGCAATCGGGCCGAAGGCAGCGCCGACGTCACCGATATCGGCGCTGGCGTTGTCTTTTTCGGCGGCGAACTTGGCGATTTCCTGGGCCGAGCTCATGTCGGTATCGATGTGCTTGAGGCCGTAGGTTTTGGCCAGGTCGTCCCAGGTGCCTTTCCAGTTAGCCCAGTCATCGGGCATGCCGACGCTGTTGACGGCGCCTTCCGCTTTCGCGGCGGCTTCCAGAGTTTTTAGATCGGTATCAGCAGCCATGGCGGCGGTGCACATGGCAATGGTCGAGCCTAACAGTGATGCCAGGAAAAGCTGTTTCATCCGAAGCTCCTTTGGGCGTTTTCAACGCTGCGTTTTTATCGACGTTTGCGGTGGTGTTGGTCTAGGTCAGCAATACCTGAGCCAATTTAGGCTCGGTGGATGACAGTTTCATGTCGATGTCGTTTTTAAATCGTTTATGTCGCTGACTTCAGACTCAGCGTAGACCATGCCCAAGCGCCCGCAGGCCCTGGACTTGGCCGATGTATTGCAGGGTGTGGAGTGGGGCGGCGGCACGGGCTGTCATCTGTCGGTCATCTGTAATGCCTAGGCTGGCAGGTAACGGCAGACGCCCGAATACAGCGCGGTTTGTGCACCTGAACGGTGCTGGTCTAGTCCAGATAGGTAACGTTGATGCGTGATGAGGCAATCAAGGCGGTGACATCCATCGGCCTGGCACTGCAAGAGCAGATCGGCCACGGGCTGTTGCCACCCGCGAGCAAACTGCCCGCCGAGCGCAAGCTCAGCGAGTTGTTTGGTACCACGCGTATTACGGTGCGGGAAGCCTTGTTACAACTGGAGGCCCAGGGCCAGATCTATCGCGAGGAGCGGCGTGGCTGGTTCGTCTCGCCGCCGCGCCTGGCTTATAACCTGATGCAACGCAGCCATTTTCACGCGATGGTCAGTGAGCAAGGGCGCGTAGCCTCGACCGAAGTGATTTCGGCGCGGCTGCAGCCGGCATCGGCAGCGGTGTGTGCATGGTTGCAGTTGCCGGCGTTGTCGAGTGTGATCCAGATCTGCCGGGGCCGGCGGATCGATGGGCGGTTGGTGCTGTATGTGGAGCATTACCTGAACCCGCAATATTTTCCGGGGATTCTGGCGTGCGACCTTAACCAGTCGATGACCGAGTTGTATGCACGCAAGTACGACCTGCATTACGGCCGTGTGCGTTTCGAGATTGTGCCGACTTCACTGCCGGTGGAGGCTGCTGGCGCATTACGTGTGTCGGTGGGCAGCCCCGGCTTGCGGATCGCCCGGGTCAACTATGACCAGCATGAGCGCTTGATCGACTGCGACCTGGAATTCTGGCGCCATGATGCGATTCACGTGGGTGTGGATGTGGTTTGACCGCCGGACATTCAACGGATGCACCACACACTGAATGTGGGAGCTGGCTTGCCTGCGATAGCATCACCGCGATCTGACAGTGATACCGAGTTGCCCGCATCGCAGGCAAGCCAGCTCCCACATTCAGGGCGTCAGCGCCTTGATCACCTGATCCACATTGCCTTCCAACTCCGCCACCGGGTCAGCTCCGTCGACATTTAATACCAGCAGTTGCGCACCGCCTGCCGTTACGGCTGTTCTAACCGCCTCACTCGGTTGGCGGTGATGCAGCACCACGGCCACGTCGTTGCTCTTCAAGTCGGCACTGAGTGTGTGCAACGCTTCAGGCGTCCAATCCGCGTCCGGCCGGGCATCGGTGCTGAGCACTTCCAGGTTCAAGCTGCTGACCAGATAAGCAAAGTGATCACTCAAGCTGACCACACTCAGGTTGTCCGCCTTGGCCAGTCTTGCTTCGCTGTCGGCGCTGAGCTTGAGCAGGCGCTGTTTGAGCGCCGCGAGGTTGGCGTCGATCCTGGGTTTGGCCGCGGGCGCCAGGCGGCTCAGGTCGGCCGCCATCACATCGGCCATGCGCCCCATATTGTTGCTCGACTGCCACGGCTGGCTGTTCAGGCCATCGGCACCGCCCGGTTGCACAGCAATACCCGGCAAGCCGCCGTCCACCGGTCGCGCGGCGTCCACTTCGACGATACGAATATTGCTGCGCCGCGCCACCGGGTAGAGCGGGTCATCCGCCCACAGCGAGCGCAGGCCGATAGCCGCGTCGGCGTCCTGGGCCAAACTGCCCAAGGCCGGGGCACCCCGGCCGGTGAAGTAGGACACCTGCCGCGAACCGGGCAGGTTGGCCGGTGCTGCGCGCTCAAGCTGTACATCGGTGCCTTTGAGCAGCACCTCGGCCAGGCCGTAGGTGATGGGCAGCGAGGCCAGCACTTTCACCGGTTTGGCGGCGTGAACCGCAGGTTTTGCAGCTTCAGCGGCCATCAACGGCGCAGTGAATAAACAGGCAATGGCCAGGGCCAGCGGATGAAAAACAGAGCGCATTATCCAAGATTCCCTTTGAGGCTGGGCACGATGCCGCGCGCGATGGCGGCAACGGCGAAGGCGATACCGGCCACCAGAATGATCGCGGCACCGGACGGGATGGGCAGGTCGAAGATGATCGGCAGCAGAATGCCGCACAGCGTGCTGAGCGTGGCGATCACCACCGAGACCCAGAAAAAACCCTTGAGCGACTGGCTCAACAGGCGCGCTGCCGCCGCCGGAATCACCAGCAGGGCGCCGACCAAAATGGCGCCGATCACCTTGACCGCCGCCACGGTGATCAAGGTCACCAGGATCACGAACAGGTAATCCAGGGTTTTGACGGCCACGCCACGCACAGCGGCCAATTGCGGGTTGAAGCTGGCCAGCATGATGCGGTTGTACAGCGGCAACGCCAGGGCCATCACCAGTGAGCCGACGACCGCCAACACCAGCAGGTCATTGCCGTTAACCGTCAGCACCGAGCCAAACAGTACGTTTTCCAGAATGTGCACATTGATCTTGCCCGCCAGAATCAACAGCAGGCTCGCACCCAGCGCCAGGGACACCGAGAGGAACACGCCGATCAGGGTGTCTGGCGCCAAGCCGGTGCGGTTGCGCAGGTAATTGAGCAGGATGCCGAACAACAGGCAGTAGCCGAACAGGCTGCCGTAAGGCCCGGTATAGGGCTCGCCGAGCAGAATGCCCACGGCCACGCCGGTCAACGCGGCGTGCCCGACGGCTTCAGAGAAGAACGCAAAGCGCTTGACCACTACCAGTGTACCCAGGCCGCCCAGCACCGGGCCGATCAGCAAGCCGGCGAGCAAGGCGTTCACCACAAACCCATAGGCCAGTGCTTCCGGCAGGTACCCGGATGAAGCCCAGCCCTGGACCATCAAACGAAAGGCTTCATAACTCATTACGCCGCGCTCCGAGGATGGGTGGAAAACAGGCTCAGCAGGCGGTCCGGGGTCAGCGCTTCTTTCGGTGTGGCGTCGAACAGCACGCGACGGTTCAGGCCGGTAACGCGATCGGCCAGGCGGCCCACAGCTTCCAGGTCATGCTCGATCCACAGCACGGTGATCCCGGCCAGGCGCCAGTCATTGAGCAGCCGTTCGAACACCTGGATACCGGCCTCATCAAGCGCTGACATTGGCTCATCCAGCACCAGCAGTTGCGGCGCCGGAATCAGGCCTTGGGCCAACAGCACGCGCTGACGCTCACCGCCGGACAACGCGCCCATGCGGCGCTTGCGTTTGTCCTGCATGCCGACCCGTTCCAGCGCTTCGCCAATCGAGGCGGCGTAATGCCGGGACAGGCCGAGAAATGCCGGGCGTCGCTGGCACATGGCGGCCATGAAATCGTCGACGGTCATCGGCAAGCCCCGATCAAACTCCAGCGCCTGGGGCACATAGCCGACCGTGCCTGGCGTGTTCGGCCAGTGCAGGCGCAATTGGCCCTGGTGCGGGGTCTGCCCCAGCAAGGTCTTGATCAGCGAGCTTTTGCCGCCGCCGTTCGGGCCGACCAGGGCGTGGATGCTGCCCGGTTCGACCTCAAAACTCACCGCGTCGAGAATCACTGTGCGGCCCAAGGTCAGGGAGACCGTGTCGAACTCAAGGGTCGGGCCAATGCTGGCCACCTTCAATTGCTGCGCTGCCGTCATGCCCCCGACTCCTGAATCGCCCGTACCACGGTGTTGAGGTTGCCGGTCATTTCCACTTCGTATTTCTCGGGCGTGTATTCGCCGTAGGAAATATGCGACAGCGGGTACAGCTTGACCCCGGATTCACGCTGGATGGTCTCGACGTAGGTAGACGGGAAATCCATCTCCGAGAAGATCACCTTCACATCCAGTGCGCGCAGTTCATCGATGGTCTTTTTCAACTGGCTGGGGCTGGGCTCGATGCCATGGGCGGGCTCGACCACGGCGGTGACTTCCAGGCCGAATTCGCGCAGCAGGTAGTCGTAGGCCGCGTGCACGGTCGCAACGCGCAGGTCCGGGTTCGGCGCGCTGGTCAGCTTGGCGAGGGCATCGGCACGCATCTGGCGCAGGCGCTTGCCGTAGGCGCGGGCGTTTTGGGTGTAAGTCTTGGCGTTGTCCGGGTCGAGCTTGCCCAGTTCGCGGGCGATGTTGTTGACCTGGGCAATCGACGCACTGATCGACAGGAAGGTGTGCGGATTGACCACCTTGCCCGCACCGCGCGCGGCGTTACCGGTGGCGGCCAGCAGCGGTACGTTGGCGTTGGCTTCGATCACCGGGATGTCCGGGCGCTCGCTGGTGGCGATCATGCGGTCGGCAAAATCATCATGGCCGACGCCATTGAGCACGATCACGTCCAGGGTGCCGATGCGCTTGATGTCTTCGGCGCGCGGTTCGTAGGCGTGGGGGTTGAAACCGGCGGGAATCAGCGGCACCACCTCGGCCTTGTCGCCGACGATATTGGCCACGTAGCTGTAATACGGGTGCAGGGTGATGCCGATGCGCAGGCGCTTGGCCGCTTCGGCATTCGCGAGCGGGGCGAGCATCAGGCTGAACAGGCCAACCAGCAACAGGCGTAACAGGGGCGATGAAATAGACATGGGCACTCGGTCTTCTGGTTCAGTGACGGTGCTGGCGGGTCACGCCGGCATCGAATTGCGTGACCACCTGGCGCCAGCCGGCGGCGATCAGCGCCGCGTCGGTGAGGTCGGCAGGGGCGGCGAGGTTGGCCTGGCGGTTGAGCCACACATCCGGCTCGTCACCTTGCACGCGCATCAGCACCGAGCCGCTGGTGCTTGGCGCTTGGCTCAAACCCAGGTAGGCCACAGGCTCAAGCAGCTGCCAGCGATGGTCGCCACGGCTCACCGAACTGGCGTCCTGGGCAAACGGTGCGAAGCCTTCTTCGGCCAGTTGCGTGGGCGTCGGCAGGGCGTTTTGCTCCTGCTGCAACAGCTGGATTTCATCCAGGGTCACGCGCAGGTCGGCGTAGATGCCTTGCTCGGCAGCGCTCAGGTCACGGCGTGCGTCCAGTTGGTGGCTGGGCACGGCGGCGACCTCCTGGGTTTCACCGTGCAGCGCCACCACCGTGCCAGCCACCGCGAGGATGATCAGGCACAGCAGCAACACGTAGAGGGTTTCATGGCCGGCTCCGGCCGGGCGTACAACCTGTGTGGTGCTCATTGGGGCTGGATATCCGCTTGGTCGATTTCCACCACGTGGCCGGGGCCTGCATCAAACAGCACATAGAACTCGGCGGAGGGCTTTTTGAACGTCAGGGTCGAGTCCTGGCCAAGCTTGCCGGGCAGCAGGATGGTTTCGTCGTAGCCGATCACATCCAGGGTCACGCCCGGCGCGCCGCTGCCGTCGGAAAAACCGCCGGTGCACTGGATCTGTTCGCCGGGGATTTCCTTGCATTCGCACATCGGGTTATGGGCCAGGGCGACGCCACTGAAGCCGGCGCAGAGCAATAAAGCGGCGCGAGTCAGGCGCATTAACGTCATGGTTTAACTCCTTGCTTGTTCAGCCAGGCAATGGTGGCAGGCGAGGCCTGGCTCAGCGGAATGGAACCCTGGTGCATGGAGCCGTCCCAGCCTTCCATGGTCACCCACACTTCGGCATCCACGGGTGTGCGTTCCGGCACCGGCAACACCGCACCCATGCGGTACGGCGTGCCGAAGAAAATCACCCCGGCCGCGCGCAGGCTGCGCGGTTTGCCGATACGCAGGTAAGTGGCCTTGACCTGCTCGGCGCAGGTGTCGCACAGGGCGGCGTTGAAAAATTTCATCGGGCCGGCCGGGTCCGGGCGCGGGCCTTCGTTGCGAAACTCTGCGAGGGTCAGGCTCCACGGCCCCACCTGCACTTCGCCGGCCACGCGCTCGCCAATGCCGCTGTCACCGCGAAACAGTGCGGCGTCGGAAAAGTACTTGGGCATGAACCCCAGGGGCACCAGCAACAGCAGGACATTGATGTGGAAGCGCCACTTGAGCCAAAAGGCCCGCAGCGGCGAAGGTGGTGTGGTGGTCGCACGTTTGCTCATCAATTGGCCTCCGAGGTTTCAGCCTGCCTGGCCGTGGCGGGGGCTGGCGCGCGTTGCGTCTTGGCCTCGCGCTTGAAGGCGTTGAGGGTGGCCAGCGCGGTGCGTTTGGTCCAGATCAGCAGACCGCTCAACACCATCATGCTCATGATCAGGCCGAAGAATGCCCAGATCAGCTTGACCCACAGGCCGCCAAAGTCGCCGGTGTGCAGCGGTCGCATGGATTCGGTGACGAACTCCAGTGTCGAGCGGTCGGACAGCAGGTGCGACACGGCAATTTCACCGTCGTACGGGTTGAGCTGCGCCGTCTGGAACATCAACGGGTACCAGCCGCGCCCGCCGATCTGCAGGTGGCTATAGGCGTTGCTGGGCAGGAACACAAAACTGGCCTCCAGCCCGGGAATGCGCTGCGTGGCGATCTCGATGGCCCGATCGATCGGGATCATTGGTGCCGGTACGCCCGGTGCCGACACAGGCACCTTCTCCCGGGCAATCACCGGCACGATGGGCTCACTGGAGATGGAAATCTGGTTGTCGCCCAGAATTGCCCGGATCAGGAACCAGATGCCGGTGATGGAAATTACCGCGATAAACCAGATCGACCAGATACCGCTCAAACGATGGAAGTCACCCCAGAAGATCCGCGCGCCATGGCGGATTCGCAGGGTCGGGCGCAGAAACCCTTTCCAGAAACGCTTGTACACCACCAGCCCGGTGACCAGGGATGCCAGCAGCGGTATGCCAAGCGCCGACACCAGGTACCAGCCCCAACTGTAGCCATTGGTAAACGGCACCAGCCACCAACCGTGCAAGGCACGGGTAAATTGCTGGAAGTTGAACGCTGGGCTGATGCCCTGGATCACGCCGGTATACGGGTTGACGTAGACCTCCACCGAGCGCCCGTCGGGGTAACTGAGGTCGACACTCAGCGCGAAGTGCGACTCGTCCGGGCGGGTGATCGACTGCACGATTGCCTGGGGTTCGTTGCGCTTGATGGCGCCGATGACCTGGTCGTAACTCAGCCGTTCGGCATCGTCCGACGGCTTGCTGGCGCGGATGTCCGGGTTGGCCAGCCAGACGATTTCCTGGCTGACCACCGCCAGGGTGCCGGTGACGCAGACGATCAGTACAAAAAACCAGATGGGCAACGCCAACCAGCTATGAACCAGAAACCAGAGTTTTGAGCGTGACTTCTTCGACATGTGAATGCGGGTCTTGATCGGAGGAGGGCGAAGGAGGCCCGGAAAAGGCCAGTCGTAGCTTTTGCTGACGCGACGGGCTGTATCTAAGTTAAGACGGATGAGAATGAGAAATCCCTAAGCGGGATATGAAAGAAAATGTTTCAGCGTTGCCGGATTGAACACGAAACATGTTCCAAGCCATCACCCAGGTGCCATTGATGGGGCCGGGGGGCTGCGTAGGATGGGGTCATACCGTTGAGCGAGCGCTTATAAAAGTGAGTCCACAAACATGACTGCCAGAACCCTCTACGACAAACACATCGACTCCCACACGGTGTGCGCCCTGGATGACCAGGGCCATGTGCTGCTTTATATAGACCGCCAGGTGATCAACGAATACACCAGCCCCCAGGCGTTCAGCGGCCTGCGCGAGGCCAAGCGTGGCGTATGGCGCCCCGGCACCGCGCTGGCGGTGGTCGACCACGTAAACCCCACCACGCCCATGCGCATTGCCGCGATGCCTGACGCAGGCGGCGCGCGGCAAGTCTCGTACCTGGCGGAAAACTGCCAGGACTTCGGTATCGAGCTGCTGGACATCCTCGACAAACGCCAAGGCATCGAACACGTGATTGCCCCGGAGCAGGGCTTTATCCTGCCGGGCATGGTGATCGCCGCCGGCGACAGCCACACCACCACCTACGGTGCCCTCGGCGCCTTCGGCTTTGGCATCGGCACCTCGGAAATCGAGCACCTGCTGGCCTCGCAGACCCTGGTGTACAAACGCCTGAAAAGCATGCGCGTGACGGTAGACGGCACCCTGGGCAACGGCCTGACTTCCAAGGACGTGATCATGGCACTGATCGGCAAGATCGGCGCGTCCGGGGCCACCGGTTACGCCATCGAGTTTCGCGGCGCCACCATTGATGCGCTGAGTGTTGAAGCGCGCATGACCATCTGCAACATGGCGGTGGAAGCTGGCGCGCGGGGCGCGTTTATGGCACCCGACGAAAAAGTCTTCGCCTACCTCAAAGGCAAGCCGCGTGCGCCCAAGGGCGAGTTGTGGGAACAAGCCCTGGTGCAATGGCGCACGTTGCACACCGACGCCGACGCGGTGTTCGACCAGGAAGTGCAGCTGGACGCCAGCACCCTGGAGCCTATGGTTACCTGGGGCACCAGCCCCGACCAGGCCGCGCCCATCGGTGCCCGCGTGCCGGACCCGCAAGACGTCAGCGACCTGATCCTGCGCCAGGACATGCGCCGCGCCCTCAACTACATGGGCCTGGAAGCCGGCATGCCGCTCAGCGACATTGTGATCAGCCACGCGTTTATCGGCTCTTGCACCAACGCGCGCATTGAAGACCTGCGCGACGCCGCCAGTGTGGTGCGCGGCAAGCAGGTGGCCGAGCATGTGCGGGCGATGATCGTGCCGGGCTCCACCGAAGTGCGTGACCAGGCCGAAGCCGAAGGGCTGGCGGCGATCTTTATCGACGCCGGCTTCGAATGGCGCCAGTCAGGCTGCTCGATGTGCCTGGCGATGAACGATGACGTGCTGGCGCCCGGTGATCGCTGCGCGTCCAGCACCAACCGCAACTTCGAAGGCCGCCAGGGCGCCGGGGCGCGCACTCACTTGATGAGCCCGGCGATGGTCGCCGCCGCGGCCATCACCGGCCGCCTCACCGATATCCGTCATTTTGGAGACCGCCCATGAGCCTGCAACCGTTTACCCAGGTCACCGGCCAGGCCGCGCCGATGCTGGCGGCGAATATCGACACTGACGTGATCATGCCCAAGCAATTTCTCAAAGGCATCGACCGCGCAGGCCTCGATCGCGGGCTGTTTTTTGACCTGCGCTTTTTGCCCAATGGCGCACCCAACCCCGAATTCGTATTGAACCAGCCGGCCTGGCAGGGCGCGAGTTTTATGGTGGTGGGGCCCAACTTCGGCTGTGGTTCGAGCCGCGAACACGCGGTGTGGGGCTTGAAGCAGATGGGCATTCGCGCGCTGATCGGCAGCAGCTTTGCCGGGATCTTTTATGACAACTGCCAGCGCAACGGGGTGTTGTTGATCACCTTGGACGAGGCGGTGCTGCACACACTCGGGCAGACGGTCAGCCAGCCTGCGCAGGCGCAGATCAGCGTGGACCTTGAGGCGCAACAGATTCGCTTGGCCGATGGCCAGGTGATCTCGTTCCAGATCGACACCTTGCGCAAGACCGCGTTGTTGCTCGGCCTGGATGCGATTGGCAGCACGTTGCAACGCAGTGAGCAGATCAAAACCTTCGAGCGCCAGCATCTGGCGGCCAACCCCTGGCTTGGTTGAAAACCTTAATGGGGTAACTACGTAGTTATATAAGTAGAACAAACGCCCTCCAGTTATTGGGGGGCGTTTTTTTTGGGGGACTATTTACTTTTCAAATAACGCCGGTTGCACCGCGTAACCTCAGTGATTGCAAGGGCGGTGTAGCGTTAGTAGATGAAGCCCTGAAAAAATACAAGGGTATTTGTTGACACCTTGTAGGTCATCGGCTTAAGTGGATGCTGACTTGGAAAGTCGCACATTATAAGAAAAGGAAGTTGATGCCATGCCCCGTGAATTAGTGGTCATTTATATCTCTCTGGTGCCGGTGATCGAGTGGGTAACTTGATCGACTTCTGCCACCTGTCAATCAGTTGTCGTTGTTGCGGATATTACGGTCTTTTCCAGTGTGAAAAGGCACATATGCCGATGCCTTAACATTCGTTCAGAACACAGAGAGTTCAAGCTCATGTCGATTTTTGATCAAGCGATCCACCGTTCGGTACAGTGGCAGGATTGGCGTTGGCAGCAGAAGAATGCCATCCGCGACGAACCGGCATTGCGGGCTGCCTGCGGTGGCTGGAGCGAGGAAACCAGCGCGCATATCGAACACAACTTGCAAGACCGCAAGCTGCAGATAACCCCTTATTACATTGACTTGATCAAGCGCTCTCTCACCGATGGCGAGGTGATGGACCATCCGCTGTGGCGCCAAGTAGTGCCCTACTGGAGCGAACAGGTCGCTGGCGATTACGACGGCACCTCGGAGAACTGGGAACTTGGCCACGAAATGAAAACGCCGATTTGCCAGCACAAATACGACAACCGCGTGATCCTGCGCATGACCAACACCTGCAACGCCTATTGCCAGTTCTGCTTCGAAGCGCTGCGCACCCTGCAAGTGGGTACCGAGAAGGCCAATGCCAGCGCCGACTCGTTCAAGGATTCGCTCGAGTACATCCGCAACAACCCGGCCATCGAAGAGGTGATTCTCAGCGGCGGTGACCCGTTGATGCTCGCCGACCGCAAGCTCGAAGAGAACCTCGCCGCCCTGCGTGGCATCCGCGACGACCTGCTGATTCGCCTGCACACACGGGCCTTGAGCTTTAACCCGTTTCGCGTCACCGATGAGTTATTGGCCATGCTGGAAAAGTACAAGGTCAATGCGTTTGGCGTACATGTATGCCACCCGCTGGAACTGAGTGCGGACTTTGCCGTGGCGGTTAAACGTATCCAGAGTGTGGTGCCGATTGTGTTCTCCAACATGCCGCTGTTGCGCGGTGTGAATGACGATGAAGCCACCTTGCATAAACTGTTTATTGACCTATATCGGCTGGGCGTAAAACCGTATTACTTGTACCACTTCATGCCGTTTTCTCCGGGGGCGTCGGAATATAAAGCATCGATCAGCCACGCCATCGCTATTATGGATCGCCTCAAGCGGCGCGTGTCCAATATAGCCATGCCGGAATATGTGCTGCCGCATGCACAGGGCAAGTTTACCGTGCCGCTGCTGGACTTTGAAAAGCCACAAAACTTGCCGCACTTTGAAGTGCGCGATGGGCAACGTCATTACCGCTTCCGTAATTGGGAAGGGCAGTGGTGCAGTTGGCAGGATGCCTGAAGTGACTGACGCATGAGGCGGTATTAATGATGAAACAAGATGCCATTCTTTTTATTGATATTGATGACAGTGCCTCTGTTCGCTATTGCTACCGCGAGCCGCACTTCGCGGCGGCCCGTGCCCAAGGCCTGGCCTGCTTGACGGCGGGTGTGGCCGGACGCAAGCACCTGCAGCGGTTGCGGGACGACAGTGATGCAGTGTTCCTGCTCGACGCGTTGAATGAACAATCGATTCTGGAGTTGGTGGGGCGGCTGGATGGGCAGTACCAGGTCCGCGCAATCTTCTGTCAGGCCGGCCACCCGTCTGCGCAGGGCGAAGTCGGCTGCATCGTGGCGCAGGCCTGTCGGCGGCTGGGCCTGGTGCACAGCGACCCACTTGCCATTGCTGCGTGTAACAACAAGTTCCTGATGCGCCGCGCGCTGAAACAACTCGGCGTGCGTTCGGTGCCGTTTGCGCTGTGCAACAACGAACAGCAACTGCGCGAAGGTGCCGAGCACGTGGGTTACCCGCTGATCGCCAAGCCACCCTTTGGTGGCGCGTCGGCATTTATCAAGAAATGCTCTGACTGGGCGCAGTTGCGCAGCCACTACGCGCATTTCCTGGCAGATCATGCCAGCGCAGCCTATGCGGATTTTTACGGCTGCGCCCACACGTTGCCGGAGGACGATGGGCAGCGACGAGAATACCTGCCGGGGCGCAGCCTTTTGCTTGAAGGGTTCATCCCAGGTATTGAAGGCAGTGTGGAGTGTGTGGTGGCGGGCGAGCAGGTGCATGCGCTGCTGATCAATGAAAAACTGATGTTGACCGAGCGCAGTGGCACCGTCCTGGAGAACCTGCTGATTTCGCCGCCGACGTCCTTTACCGACGCCCAGTGTGAGCAGATCCGCCAGTACGCCGTGGAGTGCCTGCGCGCGGTCGGCCTGACCAATGCCGTGGTGCATTTCGAGTTCCGCATGACGGACGCGGGGCCGGTGGTGATCGAAATCAACCCACGCGTCGGCGGGCTGTACGTCAATGCCGCGTTCCGTGACTTGGCGGGTATTGACCCGTACCAGCTGTATCTGTCGCTGCTGCTGGGTGAGCCAGATGTAAATGCGCGGTTGGACGCCGGCGCACGCCAGGTCGCGCAGGCATCGCAACACTACTCGATGCTGGCGATCTATCCGGAGCACAGTGGCCACTTCAAGGGTATTGAAGGCCTTGAATGGCTCGCTCAACAGCCGTCGGTGCTGGAATATGCCCAACAGGAGTCCGGTCACTCTATTGATGCCGATATAGAAGAGCATTACTTGCTCAAGTGCTGGGCCAGGGTCGACGATGTTGCCCACGCCCATGCGGTGCATGATGCAATACGGCACAATCTGCGCGTGATTATCGACAATAAGGGTTAGCGATATGGATATCCCACAGATTGGCGCGTACTTGCGCGAGCACCACTATTGTCACCGTCGGGACTTTGGCCAGTTGCTCAAGGTTGAGCCCGGCGAGGAGCAAAGCTTTCGCGCCTACTGGGCGAACCTGGTGCGCGATGAGGCGTTCAAGGCATACACGCATCGCGAACGGCGGATCCTGCGCTATCGTTTATCCCCGACGCGGCAGTTGCAGATCGACCGCAATAGCGCGTTCAAGTCGCCGGTCACCTATGCGGTCAACTATCGCCAGGGCGTGAACCACTTGAGCTACAGCGAGGAGGGCTTTATCGAGCACCCACTGATGCAGAAATTGCTCGCCACCGACCTGGCGGTGCTCGAACCGCACCTTGGCCCGCATGCCTACACCATTGATATCCACCAGTTTCGCGTGCGTGCAGAGGGGCCATCAGCCAGCCCCACCACCTCGGGTATTCATCAGGATGGCCTGGACTGGGTGTTCATGCACTTCATTGGCCAGAGCAACACGGTGCCGGTGGTGTCCGAGGTGTTTACCGGTGAGGCGGAGCATAGCCGCGTGCTGGACCTGGCGATGGAGCAGTTCCTGGAAACCATCGTGATCAACGACCGTGGGCTATATCACCGCGCCGGCGCCGTGCGGGCGCAGGCCGATTCGGCACCGGCCTGGCGCGATGTGCTGCTGGTGAGCCTGCGCGGCGTGGCGGCTGATGACGCACGGGTAGAAGACGAGGTACAACCGGCATGAGCGACGTTCAGCCCTTGGGCCTGTCGACCCGCAACGCCCGCTTGATCATCTTTGCGCGGGGCGTTTCGGACTTTGGCGCATTCCTCAATATGGTGGCGCTCTCCACCTACGTTTACTGGCTCAGCCAAAGCGTGGTGTTTGTCAGTGTGTTCCTGGCGTGCCGGGTGACCGGCGGGATTGTCGCCAGCCTGTTCGGCATCCCGTTTTTCCGGCGCTTCCCGGGGCGCAGTACCTTGGCCGGGCTGGACCTGGCCCGCGCGCTGTTACTGGTGCCGCTGCTGGTGCTGATCCCGGCGCATCAACTTAACGTGCTGCCGTTTATCGCGTTCGGCATCGGCCTGTGCAATTCGCTGTTTGCCATTGGCCTGAACAGCCAGTTGCCGACCTGGGTGGCGCTTGAACAGCGGGTGGGCACCAATGCCTGGATCACCTCGGCGGCGGCTACCGGTGCGGTGTTTGGCAGCTTGCTTTCCGGTTTGCTGATCGCCACGGGCGGATTCGAGGCGGTGTTTGCCGTCAACATCGGCACTTACGTGGTGGCGGCTTGCCTGATCCTGCCGTTGCGCGCCTTGTATTCAGTCGCCGTTGCCGCGCATCGTGGGCTTGCGGCCGAATGGCATGAGTTGACCAAAGGCCTGCGCGGTGCACCGGTGTTGGCGGCGATGTTGTTGATCAGCATGCTCGACACCCTCGGCAGCGCGGCACATAACGTCGGCTGGCCGGTGTTGTCGCAGTACATTTCGCCGGACACCGCGAAAACCGTCATGGGCTACCTGCTGGCGGTGTGGGCCTGCGGCAAGTTCATCGGCGCGCGCCTGGCCAGTGCGTTGCTCAAGGGCCGTGGCACCCAAGGCATGGAGCGCTGGTTCATGGCGGGTGTGGCGCTGATGTCCAGCGGCTTTATCCTGACCTTCCAGCAAACCGAACTGTGGCTGGCGCTGCTGCTGGTGGTGTGGGCCGGGCTGGGCGATGGCATCTCCGAGGTGGCGCTGGTTTCCCGCGCACAAAGCGAACCCGATAGCTTGCGCCTGCCGCTGTTCAGCCTGTTGACGCTGATCCAGATGGCCGGCTTTGGCGTGGGCATGCTGGTGGTGGGGCCGTTCTACCTGACGTGGACGCCGGCCCAGGTGATCGTGCTGTTCCACGGGTTGCCATTGACCGCCCTGGTGATCATGACGGTATGGCTGGGTGTCAGCGCCACGCGGGGCGTCAGATCGACAACCCCTTGAAGTGCTCCTGCAAAAACTCCACGCAGGCGCGCAATTTACCGGAGTAGGCCAAACGTGTCGGGTACACCGCCCACACGTTGGCACTCTGTGTGTAGGTGTGCAGCACCTGCACCAGCTTGCCCTGTTCCAGCAGCGGTTTTACGTCCCACATCGAGCGCAATAACACACCGCGCCCGTCCAACGCCCACTGCAACACGATCTCGCCATTGTTCGATGACAGCGGCCCGCGCACGCGCACGCTTTCGGGCGCGCCGTCACGCTCCAGGTTCCAGATACCGAACGCATTGTCGCGCTCCTTGAGCACCAGGCAGTCGTGCTGCTCCAGGTCGCTCAACTGTTGCGGCGTGCCTTTGCGTTGCAGGTATTCCGGTGCCGCGCACAGCACGCGGCGATTGCTCACCAGCCGCCTGCCGATGTGCTGGCCGGGGATGTCATCGCCGACGCGAATCTCCAGGTCAAACCCTTCACTGACGATATCCACCACGCGGTCGAACAGGTCCAGGCGGATTTCCAGGTCCGGGTACTGCTCGGCCAGCAACGACAGGGCCGGCGCCACATGATTGCGGCCGAAACCGAAGCTGCTGCACAGGTGCAGATGCCCGCGCGGGCTGTCGTGGGCATCGCTGAGTTCATCGGACAGTTGCTGGAAATCTTCGAGGATACGCACAGCCCAGCGTTGTACTCGCTCGCCGTCTTCGGTCAGGGCGATGCGGCGGCTGGTGCGGTGCAGCAGGCGCGTGGCCAGGGTGGTTTCGAGGATCTGAATGCGCTTGCTCACATACGCAGGCGACAGCCCCAGTTCATCGGCGGCGGCTGCGAAGCCGGCCTTGCGGATCACGGTGAGGAACACCCGCAGGTCTTCGGGTAGGGGCACGGTATCTTTCTTATGAGTCATCAGCGACAGATGTGGCGGCATGAGCTGCCAGAATAGCACCGGTGTGGTGAGGGAGCTTGCTGCCGCTGGACCTGGTGGGTGTGCCCAGGATTCTGTGGCTGCTGCGCAGCCCAGCGGGAGCAAGGTGATTGTCTTTAAAGCTTACTCGGCGGCGATCTTCGCCTGCGCGGCAGCCCGCGCATGGCGGCCATGCTTGAGGGCGATAGGGGCCATTTTTTCGCGGTCCAACTCACCCTCCCATGCGGCTACCACCAATGCCGCGACGGCATTGCCGATGATGTTGGTCAGCGAGCGGCACTCGGCCATAAAACGGTCGACACCCAGGATCAGCACCATCGCCGCCACCGGCACCGTGGGCACCACCGCCAGGCTCGCGGCCAGTGCCACAAAACCTGCACCGACCACCGCACCGGCGCCCTTGGAGGTGAGCATGGCCACCGCCAGTAAGGTCAATTGTTGCTCCAGCGGCAAGTGGATATTGGTGGCCTGCGCCAGGAACAACACCGCCAGGGTCATGTAGATGTTGGTGCCGTCGAGGTTGAAGGTGTAGCCGGTCGGCACCACGATGCCCACCACGCCTTTGGACGCACCCAGGCTTTCGAGTTTCTGGATCAGTTGCGGCAGCGCCGACTCCGACGAACTGGTGCCGAGCACAATCAACAGCTCCGACTTGATATAGCCCATCAGCTTGAAAATGCTGAAGCCGGCGTAGCGCGCGATGCTGCCCAGCACCACGGCCACAAAGAAAAACGCGGTGAGGTAAAACGTACCCACCAGCTTCAGCAGCGGCAGCAATGAACCCACGCCGTATTTGCCGATGGTGAAGGCAATCGCCCCAAACGCGCCGATGGGCGCCACGCGGCTGATGATGCCGACGATGCGAAAGAACACTTCGCTGGCCTGGTTGATCACGCCCACCAGTGGCCGGCCTTTTTCCCCGACCATCACCAGGCCGACACCGAACAGTACCGAGACAAACAGGACCGGCAGGATTTCGCCCTTGGAGAACGCATCAAAAAACGTGGTGGGGATCACGTGCAGCAGGAACCCGGTGATGCCTTCGCCATGTTCGGCCTGGCCGACAAAACCGGCGATGGCCGAGCTGTCGAGGGTCTTCACGTCAATGTTGAAACCCACGCCCGGTTGCAGCAGGTGCGCGGCGAGGAGGCCGATCAGCAGGGCGATGGTGGAAACGATCTCGAAGTACAGCAGCGCCTTGCCGCCGACCCGGCCCACCTGTTTCACATCGTGCATGCTGGTGATGCCGGACACCACCGTGCAGAAGATGATCGGGCCGATGATCATCTTGATCAGCTTGATAAACCCGTCGCCCAGCGGCTTGAGGTCGATACCGATTTGCGGCCAGACATGGCCGATCAACACACCCAGCGCGATGGCGATGAGCACCTGGATATACAGGGTTCCCAGCAGTTTTCGGATTGTCATTGTTATTATCTCGGGATGTTTTTTGGGCAAAGCGAACCCGTCGCAGGCCATTGGCAGCCTGCGAGGCGGGTGTTTCAGATCACGGTGTCAGTGCACTCAGCGAAGGAAGGCCAGGACTTCGCCAAGCAATAACTCAGGTGCTTCCTCGGCGATGTAGTGGCCAGCCGGCAGGGCTTTGCCACGCACGTCGGTGGCGACTTTCTGCCATTCCTTGAGTGGCTCGAAGCAGCGGCCAACAGTGCCTTCGGCGCCCCACATCACCAGCAACGGCAGGTTCAGGTGGTTGCCGGCGTCGATGTCGGCCTGGTCGTGCTCAAGGTCTATACCGGCGGCGGCGCGGTAGTCCTCGCAGATACCGCGAGCGGTGCCTGGCAGTTGCAGGCAACGCAGGTATTCGGCGAAGGCTTCATCGGTGAATGGCTTGAGCCCGGCGCTGCGGCTGCCCATGACGCTGCGCAGGTACAGCTCGGGGTTGCTCTCGATCAGCGCTTCGGGCAACGGCGCCGGGCGGATCAGGAAGAACCAGTGCCAGTAGGCGCGGGCGAAGGCTTCGTCGGTCTGGGCGTACATCGACAAGGTGGGCGCGATATCCAGCAGCACCATGCGCTGAACGGCGGCGGGGTGGTCCAGGGCCAGGCGGTGGGCCACACGAGCGCCACGGTCGTGGGCCAGTACCGAAAAGGTGTCAAAGCCCAGGGCTTGCATCAGCTTGACGCCGTCGCGGGCCATTTCGCGTTTGGAGTAGTTGGTGTGGTGGTCGTTGGCGGGTGGTTTGCTGCTGTCGCCATAGCCGCGCAGGTCGGCGGCGACCACGGTGAATTGTTCGGCTAACTGTTCGGCGACTTTGTGCCAGATGACGTGGGTTTGCGGGTGCCCGTGCAGCAGGAGCAGACCGGGACCTGTACCGCCTTTGCGGTAACTGATGTCCACGCCGTTGACGTGGCACTGGTCTTTTTGGAATCCGGCGAACATGGAATGACTCCTCTTTGTAAGTGCTTGCATCGTGGAATCACGCGGGGTTTGGGGCAAGGGGGAAAGCGTGGAGGGGTTGTTCATGAAGTGTGTAGGAGCGGGGTACATATCCGTTGCTGCGGTAACGGCTACTTAGGGTTCCGCCCTTACGGCGGGGCACGGATTCAAGCCTGCGTTCGGCCATCGTGGTTAACGGGGCGCCTCAGATCAAAAGCAAGATCAAAAGCAGAGCACGGCGACCTAGTAGCCGACCTGAGTGGTTAGGTCAAAAGCGAAAGCGGATCCGCATACACCGAAGATCTGCTTTTCTGTGGGAGCTGGCTTGCCTGCGATGCAGACACCTCGGTACATCAGGTACAACCGGTTGATGCTATCGCAGGCAAGCCAGCTCCCACATTGGATGTGCAGGGTTATTGAAACTTCAGCCTTGCTTGAACATTTCCGTGGCTCGTTCGCGAATCTGCGCTTCAGTCAGGTCCTCCTTGCGCGTAGCCAAAAACCACAGATGACCAAAGGGGTCTTTCACACTAGCCGAGCGGTCGCCGTAAAACTGATCTTTTGGCTCAGACACCGAAAGGGCGCCTGCATCAATGGCCTGTTGGTACTGCGCATCCACGTCGCTCACATACAGGTGCAAACCGACGCTGGTGTGTTCGTCAGGGTTGCGCAAGGCCATTTCGGGGCAAGGCGAGCCGAGCATGATCGCCGAGTCACCGATGCGCAGCTCGGCGTGGCCGACCTTGCCATCGGGCATGTCCAGGCGCATGACCTGGGTAGCGCCAAAGGCTTTCTGGTAGAACTCGATAGCCTCGGCGGCGTTATCGATGCCCATATACGGCGTGACGCTGTGATAACCCTCAGGGATTGGCTTAACGCTCATATCGTTCTCCTCAGGTGGGGTTGTGAAGGTCCGGCCTTTTCACTATAGGCCACGCCCGCCGTGGCTTGCAGGTAACCGACGAGGTGTTGGCAACTCGGTTTAACTGACAGGCCGGGTTGTCTGCATCGCAGGCAAGCCACACACATTGATTGGGTTTTCAGGTCAGGTTTCGGGGCTGGGCTCAAGTAATTGCGCGCCGGGCCCACATTCCCCCAGCTTGTCATCCTGATTACGCAGGGGACACGCCTCCAGCGATAAACACCCGCAACCAATACAACCACTGAGTTTGTCGCGCAGCAGCATCAGCTTGTTAATGCGTTCATCCAGATCCTCGCGCCACAGCGCCGACAAGCGTTCCCAGTCCTGTGCAGTGGGCGTGCGCCCGTCCGGCAAGGTCTGCAACGCCTCGCCAATGGTCGCCAATGGAATCCCCAAACGTTGTGCGATTTTGATCACCACCACGCGCCGCAACACATCCCGTGGGTAGCGCCGTTGGTTACCGGCGTTGCGGTTGCTCTTGATCAACCCCTTGGACTCATAAAAGTGCAGCGCCGTAACCGCCACGCCACTGCGAGCGGCGAGTTGGCCAACGGTGAGTTCCTTGGTAAGCATAAAAAACTCCAGATAAGCGCTTGACCTTGACTTAACTAGAGGTTTTACCCTGCGTGGCATCGAATCGCAAGATTCTGCCTACAGAGAGAGGGGAGTGTTCATGCAGGTATCAGAGAAAAATCGCAGCTTCACTCAGTTGATCGAGTTTCAGATCGAGCCCCGGCAGCAATTTGCCCTGGTAGCGGCCTTGTCCACCCAGAGCGAGCGTCTGGCCCAGGGCCATGGCGGTTTTATCAATGCCAGTGTGCAAGTCAGCGACGACGGGCGGCGGGTGCTCAATTACCTGCAATGGCGCTCGCGTGAGGACGGCGAGGCGGCGTTCAAGTGTTTTGAGCACGGCGAGGAAGACTTCTGGATGCTGATTCGCGCCCACCAGGCCACGGCGGTGACCTTCGGTTCGTTCCAGGTGCTGCGCAGCTTCGAGCGCAGCCATGACAACGCGTTGCACTGCCGCCTAAATGGATAAATGCAGCATGCGCTCGCCCTGCACGTTTTCGCCGGGGCGGCGTTTGTTTACCGCCAACTCGCCGATCTTGATCAGGCGCGTGCGCGTGACGTTGCGGCTCAAACCCAGCAGGTTCGCGGTGTGCACCTGGTTGTAATGGCTGAAACGGTAAGCGGCGCGCAATAGCGCGTCTTCGACCTTTTCATGCAGGGCGCCGGCCTGTTCTTCGAAGAGCTTTTGAAAGGCGCGGGCCAGCAAGGCTTCGGCGCTGTTGTCGGTGCCGTGCTGGCTGTCGTCCTGGCGCTCGATGCGCATGTTCGACAGGCGCAGATCATCACGCTCGATCACGCCATTACGGCAGATCAGCAAGGTGTGGTGAATCACGTTTTCCAGCTCGCGGATATTGCCCGGCCAGCTGTAGCTTTTGAGCTTGTGCTCGGCCTCGCGGCTGATGGTGATCGGGCCGTAGCCCAGGCGCTGGCTATAGGCTTCGATAAAATGCCGGGTCAGCGGCAGGATATCGCCGGGGCGCTCGCGCAATGGGCTGAGTTCGAGGCTGACCACATCCAGGCGGTAGTAGAGGTCTTCGCGAAAGTGCCCCGCGTTGATGGCTTTTTCCAGCTGCACGTTGGTGGCCGCCAGCACGCGCACATCAATCGCAATGCTCTTGCGCGAACCCAGGCGCACCACTTCGCGCTCCTGTAGTACGCGCAACAGTTTGACCTGGATCGCCATCGGCAAATCGCCGATCTCATCGAGGAACAAGGTGCCGCCGTCGGCCTCTTCGAACCAGCCGGCCTTGGCGCTGAGGGCGCCGGTAAACGCACCTTTTTCATGCCCGAACAATTCGGCTTCCACCAGGGATTCGGAAAACGCACCGCAGTTCACCGCCACAAAGGGCCGGTTACGCCGCGCACTGAGGTTATGAATATGGCGCGCCACCAGCTCTTTGCCGGTGCCGGTCTCGCCGATGATCAGCACACTGGCTTCGCTGGGCGCCACTTGCTGGATATGGTCGAGCAGCGCCTGGGATTTGGGGTCTTCGAAGACCTGGGCCGTAGCGCGAATCGAGGTCGCGAGGGCGGGCGAGGGCGGTAAGGTTAACAGCTGCATGGGCACCTCTCTCAGGAGTAGAACGTCGGGATCGGCAGGGACTGGTTCAACGCCCAGTCCCCCAGTTCGTGGAGTTTGTAATCCACCGGGTCGTGCAGGGTTTGCGTGCGCAAGTTGCGCCAGTGGCGATCCAGGCGCAGTGAGGCATGGGTCGAGCGCGCGCCGGTGACTTCAAACAGGCGGCTGCACAGGTCCAGGCCTTGGCGGGTGGCGGCGACTTTGGCGGTGGCGATGGCAATGGCCAGTTCGCCACGTTGCTGTTCGCTTAAGCTGGCACCTTTGGCCCAGGCCTGGTCGAGCAGTTCGCCTGCGCGTTCGACCAGCAGGCGCACGCCTTCCAGGGCCACCCAGAATTCGCCGTAGTGGTGCAGCACGTAAGGGTCCTGGCGCACATCGCCCGCCGAGGATTTGTGCCACGCACGGGTTTCGGTGCGGGTGTAGTTGCGCGCTTCTTCAAAGGCGCCTTCGGCAATCCCGAGAAACATATACGTGAACGTCAACTGCGCGATCAGCGGGCGCAGGCAGGCGAAGGGCGTGCTCAACGGGCCGGGATCGAGCAGCAACTCGGACTCTTCGACGCGCACCCGTTCAAAGCTGGCGCTGCCGCTGTCGGTTTGGCGCTGGCCGATGTTGTTCCAGTCGTTGTGCAACGTAATGCCGCTGCGCCCGCTGGGAATCGCGGCGATCAGCAGTTTGCCGCCGGCGCTTTCGTCCACGGCCGAGGCGATGAGCATTTCCGAATCGCTGGCGCCGGAGCAGAAGCTCTTCTTGCCGGAAAATTCTCGCCAGCCGCCGAAATCCTTGACCACCGTGCGCGTGTCCAGCGGGTTGAGGGCGTTGCCCCAGAACCAGTTTTTACGCGCAGTTTGTTCGAACCACGGCTGCCATTGGTCCGGGCGCGCAAACAGGCGCACGGTGGCGAGCATCAGGTGGTGAAAGCCGAAGACATGGGCGATGGAGCTGTCGACCTTGGCGAACTCGCGCACGATGCCCAGGGTTTCACTCCAGCGCGCGCCGAGGCCGCCGTATTGCGTGGGGATGCTCAGGGCCAGCAGGCCGCTTTGGCGCAGCGCGTCCCGTTCGGCCTTGGGCGTGCCGCCGCGCTCATCGCGTTCAACGGCGGTGAGGGCAAATTCGGCGGCCAGCAGCTTGGCGGTCTGCAAGGGTGAAGGCAGGACGCTGTGGGGGTTGGCTGTCACACGGGGTTCCTCAATGTCTGTCTGGCAATCACGTTCAAATGTGGGAGCTGGCTTGCCTGCGATAGCATCGCTGCGGAGCAACTGAAGCACCGCGTCGTTTGCATCGCGGGCAAGCTCGGCTCCCACAGGAGAGCAGTGTCCACATAGGGGGGATTTCAGCGCGCTCAGGCTTTGGTGTTCGGCAACACATCATTGGCAATCATTTCGCCAAACGGCCCCGTGAGGTTGGTGATGCCGCGCCCGGCGAGGCTGGCGTAAGGTTCCGGCAACAGCGGGAACACCAGCTCGGCAAAGCGATAGGCTTCTTCCAGGTGCGGGTAGCCGGAGAAGATGAAACTCTCGATGCCAAGGTCGGCGTATTCCTGGATGCGTTCGGCCACCTGCTGCGGGTTGCCCACCAATGCGGTGCCGGCACCGCCGCGTACCAGGCCGACACCGGCCCACAGGTTGGGGGCGATTTCCAGGTTGTCGCGGCGCCCGTCATGCAGCGCCGCCATGCGCCGCTGGCCTTCGGAATCAAAGCGCGAGAAGGATTTTTGCGCCGCGGCGATGGTTTCATCGCTGATGTGTTCGATCAGTTTGGCGGCGGCTTTCCAGGCGTCTTCTTCGGTTTCGCGCACGATTACATGCAGGCGAATGCCGAACTTGACGGTGCGCCCATGGCGCGCTGCGCGTTCACGCACGTCGGCAAGTTTTTGCGCAACGGCGGCGGGCGGCTCGCCCCAGGTCAGGTACACGTCGACCTGCTCGGCGGCCAGGTCGTGGGCAGCATCCGACGAACCGCCGAAATACAGCGGCGGATACGGCTTCTGCACCGGCGGGTAAAGCGCTTTGGCGTTCTGCACACGCAGGTGCTTGCCTTCAAAATCCACCGACTCGCCCTGCAACACACGGCGCCAGATCTGCAGGAATTCGTCGGAGACTTCGTAGCGTTCACTGTGGTCGAGGAAGCTGCCGTCGCCACGGTTTTCGTCGGGGTCGCCACCGGTGACCACGTTGATCAGCAATCGGCCGTTGGACAAGCGGTCCAGGGTCGCGGCCATGCGCGCCGACACCGTGGGCGAGATGATCCCCGGGCGAATCGCCACCAGATAACGCAGGCGTTCCGTCAGCGGTACCAGCGCCGAGGCGATTACCCAGGAATCTTCACACGAGCGCCCGGTAGGAATCAGCACGCCGAAGTAACCGAGGCTGTCAGCCGCTTGCGCCACCTGCTTCAGATAATTGAGGGTGACCGGGCGCGCACCTTGGGTGGTGCCGAGGAAATGGCCGTCGCCATGTGTGGGCAGAAACCAGAAAACATCCATGACAAATCCTTAAGCGATTTTCAGCAGAGAGGGGGAGTGCGCGGCAAACAACGGCGCTGCGCGTTCTGCAGCCAGTTGAATGCGGGCTTTTAATAACTCGCTGGTTATTTGGTAGTCGGTGAAGTCAGCTTCGGTGGCGTACACACCGATCGGCAGGGTCAAGGCCTGGAAGAAGCTGAACAGCGGACGTAACTGGTGATCGAGGACCAGTGCATGGCGCTCGCTGCCGCCGGTGGCCGCGAGCAACACCGGAGTGTTGATCAAGGTGTTGAGGCCTACCAGGTCAAACAGGTGCTTGAGCAGGCCAGGATAGGAGCCGCGATACACCGGCGCGGCAACGATCAGCAGGTCGGCCTGTTCGATGGCCAACAGTTGCGTTTCGACCTCGGCCGGCAGTTCATCGCGTGAGAGTGCGCCGCCCAAGGGGCGGGCAATGTCACCCAACTCGATCAGGGTGGTCTGGATCGGCAGTAACGTGGCCAGTTCGGCCAGCACGGCCTGGGTCAATACCAAGGTGCGCGATGGGCGCCAGGTTCCGCCAGAGAGGGCAACGACATTCAGGGGCCGTGACATAGAACAGTTCCTTTTTCAACAGAGGTGGGTAGCAGGTTAAGTGGAGCGTGTTGAGCAAGAGCTGTACCAATGGCTGCAAGCCTTGATTGGCGAGGGCTGCAGACGAACTGTTGAAAAAGGAGCTGTTGCCTGGTTGCGGTTTTGTTGAATGACTGTTGCCTGGGCAACAGTTGCGTGGCGAACAGTGTCGGTTGCGCGCAGGGCCATTTATAAAAGGTTATGGTTATGCCGTAAACGAACGTATTTCCATATTTATAGATCTTAAATGAATATGGGTGGGCGGCTATCAAGCATGCCGGAACGGTTGATAGCGACTATCACGGCGGATGATTTTTCACTGCGCGAGGGCGGGAGTAGCCTGTGTTCATTGACTACAAACCTCCTTCGCAGGGCCTTCACCATGAACCACTTTCTGGCTGTTTCCTTAATAGTTGTCAGCGCTGTCCTTGCCGGATGTGCGACCCATCCTTCGCCTGAGTCGCGTCCTTATACCGCCGAAGAAACCAAGCAATTGGCCCTTGAAGCCTTGAGCCGTCGTGGCCTGTCGTTTGATGAATATCAACAGCAGCGCGCCGCGTTGACCGGGCAGCCACAGAAGCCGTTCGGCTTCGACCACCAGGGCGAAATGAACGCCGAACGCAGTGTGGTGATGCACGGTCGCCCCAGTTGAGCCGGCGCCAAGTGGCAAAAAGCCCGAGGATTCCCTTAAGGAACCTCGGGCTTTTTGTTTGCCATTGGGATACTTCAGCCTGTTAAGCTGAATTTCAGGAGCGTTCCTACGCACATTTGCATAAAGTGGTCCTTCTTTTATGGCATCCGACGGGTTAAACCTGACGACCTCTGTTCCGGTCGATGCCCTCCCGAGGCGCTGTCCTGGGGAATACGCTCTGCGAGTCTTAACGTCATGAATAAACGTCCGTTGTATTTCGACTACGCCGCCACCACGCCGGTGGATGAGCGGGTCATTCAAGTGATGGTCGAGTGTCTGGGTTTTAATGCCAACTTCGGCAACCCTGCGTCCAGCTCCCATGCGTTTGGCCAGGCGGCCCGGCACACGGTCGAGCAGGCGCGGCGCCAAGTGGCCGAACTGGTCGGCGCCCAACCTGAACAAATCGTCTGGACCTCCGGTGCCACAGAATCCAACAACCTGGCGATCAAGGGGGTGGCCCAGGCGCGAGGTGTGGCAGGTGGGCATGTCATCACCAGCCAGATCGAACACAAGGCCACATTGGATACCGCGCGGCAGTTGCAGGACGCCGGCGTGGCCGTGACCTACCTGGTGCCGGACGCTGAAGGCTTGATCAGCGCCGAGGCAGTCAGTGAAGCCTTGCGCGAAGACACCTTCCTGGTGTCGCTGATGCTGGTAAACAACGAGTTGGGCACCCTCAATGACATCCCCGCCATTGGTGCGCGCGTACGTGAGCACGGCGCGCTGCTGCATGTGGATGCGGCGCAAGGCGCGGGCAAGGTCGCGATCGACCTGGCTGAATGGCCGGTGGACCTGATGTCGTTTTCTGCGCACAAGCTGTACGGCCCCAAGGGCATTGGCGCGCTGTATGTTGGTCCGCGCGCGCAGCAGAAGGTACTGGCGCAGATTCACGGTGGCGGCCACGAAGGTGGGTTGCGTTCCGGTACCCTGGCGACTCACCAGATTGCCGGTATGGGAACTGCCTTCGCCTTGGCGGCGCAGTCCTTTGCTGAAGAAAAAGCCGCTATCGTCGCGTTGCGTCAGCGGCTGCTCAATCAGTTGGAAACGATTGCCGGCGTGCGCCTCAATGGCAGCGCCACCCAGCGCATTCCCCATACACTGAGCCTCACGTTCACCGAGGGTGAATTTAATTCCCAGGCCCTGAGCGCAGGTATCGCGTTTTCGGCCACCTCGGCGTGCAATTCGGCGAGTAATGCGCCGTCACACGTGCTTCTAGCTTTGGGCCATGACGCACGCAGCGCCGGTCGAACTATTCGCTTGAGCCTGGGCCGGTTTACCACCGAGCAGGATATCGATGCAGCCGTGCAGTTGATCAAGGCCGCACTGGTCAGTGCGCCGGCGTTCTGGGCGGTCTGATTTTTCAGTCACAACACATAACAATTATGAGTGGTTAGCAGGAGACATGATGAGCACGCAGCCTTTGACCCATGGAACGGTTCCCCAGCGCCTGGCGCATACCCGCGAACTGATGCGCCGCGAGGGCATCCATGCCCTGCTGGTGCCGTCGGCCGACCCGCATCTGTCCGAGTACTTGCCGGGTTACTGGCAGGGGCGGCAATGGCTGTCGGGGTTTTATGGCTCGGTAGGCACGTTGATTGTCACCGCGGATTTTGCCGGCGTGTGGGCCGACAGCCGTTACTGGGAACAGGCGACCAAGGAGCTCAAGGGCAGCGGCATCGAATTGGTGAAGCTGCAACCGGGCCAACCCGGCCCGCTGGAATGGCTGGCCGAGCAAACCCCGAAAGGCGGCGTGGTCGCAGTGGACGGCGCGGTGATGGCCGTGGCCTCGGCACGTACCTTGGGCGCCAAGCTGGCCGAGCGCGGTGCGAGCCTGCGTACCGATATCGACCTGTTGAATGAAGTCTGGCAAGACCGCCCGGCCTTGCCGAACCAGCCAATCTACCCACACCTGCCGCCGCAGGCGACGGTCAGCCGTGGCGACAAACTCGCC
This sequence comes from Pseudomonas sp. 2995-3, assembly GCF_002742565.1. Taxonomy (NCBI): domain Bacteria; kingdom Pseudomonadati; phylum Pseudomonadota; class Gammaproteobacteria; order Pseudomonadales; family Pseudomonadaceae; genus Pseudomonas; species Pseudomonas sp. 2995-3. The sequence continues at coordinate 91,815 of NZ_LJSB01000066.1, forward strand.
GCCCTGCGTGCCAGCTTGAAAGAGAAGGGCGCCGATTGGCACTTCATCGCGACCCTGGATGACATCGCCTGGCTGTTCAACCTGCGCGGCGGTGATGTGTCGTTCAACCCGGTGTTTGTGTCCTTTGCCTTGATCAATCAACAGCAGGCCACGCTGTTTGTGGCGCTGAGCAAGGTCGATGCCGAGCTGCGCGCGGTACTGGAGCGGGACGGCGTGACCTTGCGCGACTACAGCGAAGTGACGGATGCGCTGCGTGCAGTTCCGGCGGGTGTCAGCCTGCAAGTTGATCCGGCACGCGTCACCACCGGTTTGCTGGAAAACCTCGATGCCGGCGTGAAGCTGGTCGAGGGCTTGAACCCGACCACGCTGGCCAAGTCGCGCAAAAGCCTGGCGGACGCCGAACATATCCGCCAAGCCATGGAGCAAGACGGCGCGGCGCTGTGTGAATTCTTCGCCTGGCTGGACAGTGCGTTGGGCCGTGAGCGCATCACCGAGCTGACCATCGACGAGCACTTGACCGCCGCGCGTACCCGTCGCCCCGATTATGTGTCGCTGAGTTTCAACACCATCGCAGCGTTCAACGCCAACGGTGCGATGCCGCATTACCACGCCACCGAAGAAGAGCATGCGTTGATCGAAGGCGATGGCCTGTTGCTGATCGACTCCGGCGGCCAGTACCTGGGCGGCACCACGGATATTACGCGGATGGTGCCGATCGGCACGCCGAGTGATGAGCAGAAGCGCGACTGCACGCGCGTGCTCAAGGGCGTGATTGCCCTGTCCAGGGCACATTTCCCCAAGGGCATTCTCTCGCCATTGTTAGACGCCATCGCCCGTGCGCCGATTTGGGCCGAAGGCGTGGACTACGGCCACGGTACAGGTCATGGCGTAGGCTATTTCCTGAATGTGCACGAAGGTCCGCAGGTGATCGCCTACCAGGCCGCCACCGCACCGCAAACCGCAATGCAGCCGGGGATGATTACTTCGATTGAACCAGGTACCTATCGCCCGGGTCGTTGGGGCGTGCGCATCGAGAACCTGGTGTTGAACCGCGAAGCAGGCAAGACCGAGTTCGGTGAGTTCCTCAGGTTTGAAACCCTGACCCTGTGCCCGATCGACACCCGTTGCCTGCAGCCGTCGTTGCTGACGGCGGATGAGCGCGAATGGTTCAACGCTTACCACGCCGAGGTGCGTGAACGCCTGAGCCCGCTGCTCAGTGGTGCAGCCTTGGAATGGCTGCAGGTGCGTACCGCCGCTATCTGATCGGTTGCCGTTCAGGGGCCTTGCCCCTGGCCGGCTGGCGTCGATTGGGGGCCGACACCACCTAATTCGCCGATACGCAACGTGACATGGATTCGCACCGTTTCGACCGGCATACGGTAAACGCCGCTTGCGATTTGCTCGCAAGCGGCGCTCAGGGGGCGCCTGGCGATTGAGTTTTAGCGGAGCGCTTCGCGCACAAATTCCAGACGGTCCTGACCGAAGAACAGGTCATTGCCTACAAACATACTGGGTGCACCGAATACCCCGCGCTGAACAGCCTGTTCGGTTTTGTCCTTGAGGGCGGCTTTTACCTTTTCATCGTTGGCCAGGTTCAGGACTTCCTCTGGGTCGAAACCGGCCTCACTCAGCACGGCGGCCACGACGGCGGGGTCGCCCAGATGTCGACCTTCGACCCAAATGGCGCGAAACAGGCAGTCGATGAAGGCCTGGAAGCGCTCGGGCTGGCGCATCTGGATACCCATGACGGCACGCATCAGCACCAGGGTATTGATCGGGAAGTGCGGGTTGAACTTGAGCGTCACGTTGTAGCGTTTGGCGTATCGCGCCAAGTCATCAAACATGTAACGACCTTTGGCCGGCACGCTGATGGGGGAGGCGTTGCCGGTGGCTTTGAACACGCCACCCAGCAGCATGGGTTGATACACCAGTTGCGCACCGGTCTCGGCGCAAAGCGCAGGCAATTGCGTATAGGCCAGGTAAGTGGCCGGGCTGCCGAGGTCGAAAAAAAATTCCAGGGTTTTACTCATCGTCGATTCTCGCTGCTTATTGTTGTTCTTGATCGGAGGCGGCGTGCCTACCAGGGTTCACTCCAGGGGCGCAGGTCCAGTTCGAAGGTCCAGGCGTCGCGTGGTTGGCTATGCAGGTACCAATAGTTGTCGGCGATGTGTTCGGGGTTGAGGATGCCGTCCTGATCTTTCTGCGCGTATTTTTGCGGGAAATTGTCGCGAATAAAATCTGTGTCGATAGCGCCGTCGACCACCACGTGGGCCACATGGATGTTCCTGGGCCCCAATTCCCGCGCCATGCTTTGCGCGAGCGCACGGATACCGTGTTTGGCGCCGGCGAATGCGGCAAACCCTGCACCGCCACGCAGCCCGGCAGTGGCGCCGGTGAACACAATAGTGCCGCGTTCGCGGGTGACCATGCGTTTAGCGACTTCGCGGGCATTCAGGAACCCGGAGAAGCAGGCCATCTCCCAGATTTTGAAATATTTGCGCGCGGTTTCTTCGAGGATGCTGCACGGCACGTTAGCGCCGATATTGAAGACGAAAGCTTCGATGGGGCCAAGCTCGGTTTCTATCTGCTCAACCAGCGCGATCACCTCATCTTCTTTGCGCGCATCACAGGCAAAACCGTGGGCTTCTCCGCCCGCCGCCTGAATGCTCTCGACCAAGGGCTGTAGTTTATCGGCACTGCGACGGGTGACGCAGGCTACATAGCCTTCACGGGCAAAGCGTCGGGCAATGGCGCCACCGGTTGCATCACCGGCACCAACCACCAATACGATTTTTTTGTTGGGTGTCATGGGAACTCCGTTGCTCGAGTGTCGGGCAGGAGTGTAGCCGCAGCAGAGCGAAGGGCGTGTAAAGAGAAAGGAGCAGCCGGAAGAGGACTGCTCGGGCGGTCATTTACAGATGACGATCATACTGCGGCTGGTGTAGCCGGCAGGGTTGATACCGAAAGGATAGTCGCCTGGCTCTTCGGAATTGTCACCGGACTTGGCGATAACCCGGTAGCCCTTGGCGCCGCAGGAGTTGGCTGCACTGGTGTAGCACTGGTCCCAGGAGGAGGACAGGCCGGAACAGTTGATGTGCATGCCTTTTTTGCCCCGTTTCACTTCTGTCTTGGTGGTCGCAGCACAGCCAGCAATGCCCACGACCAGTAACAGTATCAAAATTCGTTTCATTACTATCCTTATAGCCGCGTCGCGAAAAGGCTCGATGCAGGCTTAACTCGCTCTCGATTGTAGCGTTCAGCTGTCCCTGTCGAAATTCTCCATGAAAGACATTCGTTTACGGCTTAAACATGGCCTAAATGAGCGGCAAATGCCAGAGCTGCCTGCGATGAGAATCAATCGGCTGGCACCAACGGTTTGGATTCGTTGCGCATCGTCAGTGTGGCACCGACGGAGGCGGAGATAATGCAGGTGATTGCCAGCCATTGCGCGAGGGACAAGTGCTCCTGCAGGAAGAACAGACCGGAGAGCGCGCCGAATGCGGGCTCAATGCTCATCAAGGTGCCGAAGGTGCGAGCGGGCAGGCGAGTAAGCGCGACCATTTCCAGGGTATAGGGCAAAGCGGTGGACAGGATGGCTACACCGATAGCAACGGGAATCAGCGAGGGCGTCAGCAGTGCGGCGCCGGCATGGACGATGCCGATCGGCGCCACGAACAAAGCGGCGATCATCACGCCGAGGGCGGCGGTTTGCACGCCGTTGTCGTTGCCGGCTTTTTGCCCAAACAGGATATAGAGTGCCCAGCAAACGCCAGCGCCCAGTGCATAAGCGGCGCCGATCAAGTCGATGCCGGTGCTGGTTTCTCCGGTGGGGATCAACAACAGCAGGCCCGCGACCGCGAGACCGATCCATACAAAGTCCACCGCCCTGCGCGAGGCATAGATAGCCACGGCAAGCGGGCCGGTGAATTCCAGCGCTACTGCGATGCCCAGGGGGACTGTACGCAAGGACATATAGAAGAGGAAGTTCATGCCGCCCAATGCCATGCCGTAGACGATGACAGTGCGCAGGGACTTGGCCGTGAGCTTGGCGCGCCATGGGCGTAACAGCAGCAGCATGATCACACTGGCGAAAATCAGCCGCAGAGTAGTAGTGCCCTGTGCGCCGACGATGGGGAACATGCTCTTGGCCAGCGAGGCACCCGACTGGATGGAGGCCATGGCGATCAACAGCAGGCCGACCGGGAACAATGCCGAGGCCAGGCTGCGAGGTGGAGTGGTCATTGGGGCGGGTGTCCGAAGTCGTGGTAAAGAAGCAGAGCGACTATGATGCTTAACTGGCGGCTTTTGAGCAATATATTGCTCAGCTCTGGTTGCTGTCCTCTTTATATAGAAAGGGATAGGGCTTTTTGGGGTTTTTGATAGAGAATCTAAATTAAGTGTTGACGGCGTTTTATATCTGTCTATAATTCGCCCCACTTCCGGCGCAGTCGAAACGGAAAACTCCTTGGTAAACAAT
>NZ_LJSB01000067.1:0-325 GCF_002742565.1 Pseudomonas sp. 2995-3
ATTCTACACCAAGAAGACTAGCACTAGTAATTCATGATTTAGATGAAAAACAGAGTGATGAAGAAGAAGCGAAGGGACCTTCAAAAAAAATAGCCCAAGATGAAAATGGGAATTGGACGAAAGCAGCCATCGGATTTTCTAAGGGACAAGGTGCTTCTGTTGAGGATTTATTTTTCAAAGATATAAAAGGTGAAGAATATGTTTTTGTAAAAAAACATATCGAAGGAAAAACGACAAAGGAACTTTTAGCAGCTGATTTGAAGGATGTTATTACTGGGCTAAATTTCCCTAAAAATATGAAATGGGGATCCAATCAGTTACGATA
>NZ_LJSB01000068.1:0-295 GCF_002742565.1 Pseudomonas sp. 2995-3
GGTTTACACAAGAGGGGTGACACAGTTTGTCAGAACCAATTCTTCAAGCAATCAATATCACACGAACATTCGATAGTGGGAAAAAAGCAGTACACGCGTTGCAAAGCATTAACATGAGCATTCATGGGAACTCTTTAGTTATTTTAAAAGGAAGATCGGGGTCAGGTAAAACGACATTAATGAATGTATTAGGAGGGCTTGATCAACCTTCAGAAGGAAGCGTAACTTTTTTAGAACAGAATTTATCTCAACTTAGTCAAAGAGAAATGGATGGGGTTCGAAAAAAACACATTGG
>NZ_LJSB01000069.1:0-308 GCF_002742565.1 Pseudomonas sp. 2995-3
CGATTAGCAAATCCTTATTTGATATTTTATAATTTGGGGAAGGCGAAATATCGATATTGTCACCTTTTTTAATTGCAAGTATGGTTATCCCATATCGAGCTCTTATATTTAGGTCAATTAGTGACTTACCTTCTAGTTTGGAAGAGGCAAGTAATTCAACAATACTATACTCATCAGAGAGCTCTATAAAATCAATGACATTTTCATCAGATAATTGCTGGGCAATCCTTCGCCCCGTATCCGTTTCTGGATGAACGACTTTATCCGCTCCTATTTTCTCGAGTACTTTATGGTGATAGCTATTCTTT
>NZ_LJSB01000070.1:0-327 GCF_002742565.1 Pseudomonas sp. 2995-3
GAATTGGATCAACTAATAAATATGTACCTTCGTTTGTGTGTAAAAAAAAATAATGATGATGTTACGATTAATCAAGCATTCGGATAATTAAAAACACCTTCTCGTTATTAAAACGAAATGGTGTTTTTTTTTTGCTCTGTTAAAACTTTTTATTTTTGATACAGGTTGCTTCTCCAGGCATTGCTCCACAGAAGACGTCAACTTACTTTGTTTTTTAAGAATTTGCAGCATTTTTCAATGTTTCTTTAGATTGAAAGGACTTATTTTTTAATTTCTTTGTCGATAAGTACACCCCGATTAGAACGATGATTCCTCCAAGAGTTGATG
>NZ_LJSB01000071.1:0-300 GCF_002742565.1 Pseudomonas sp. 2995-3
GAGCAATATAAACGTTTTCTCTAGCCACTCTCACGGGTTCTCCATTTAATCGAACATCGTCTCCAGGCTCCACTTGACTGCCTATCTCGGCTGGCTTCCCGTTAATTGTTACTTTACCAGCTTCTATTAACTTATCAGCACCTCGTCTAGAAGTTTTTCCTGAAGTACTTAAATATTTATTAATACGCACGTTACCACGACCTCGTTCGTTTATTTTATGCTTACTATACAATAATTCACCACTGCTTTCAAAAACATCCCTGGGAAAATAGGACCATACTATAAAGATGTAACTAAAGG
>NZ_LJSB01000072.1:0-231 GCF_002742565.1 Pseudomonas sp. 2995-3
ATGTTTTATGGCTAAAGCAGAACTTTTTGAAACTCCGATATTGAAAAGTATTATACCAAGACTAGGGGCTTTTCCAATTCGACGCGGTATGAGCGACCGACAGGCCTTAAGAACAGGGTTAAGTTTATTAAAAGAAGGGAAAATGGTAGGTATCTTTCCCGAAGGTACGCGAAGCAAAACTAAAGAATTGGGAAAAGGACTAGCTGGAGTAGGGTTCTTTGCACTAAGGTC
>NZ_LJSB01000073.1:0-328 GCF_002742565.1 Pseudomonas sp. 2995-3
ATTATAGTGCCGAAGATTCTAGACGTGTGGAGTTTAAGTTTAGATTGAAGGATGAAGAGATATTGGAGGCAACGAGAGAGCTGCTAGAAGGAAATTAATAAAAACCATGTGTGAACAGTTTCAGTAAAGAGGTTGGGACAAAAGTGTTTTAACATATTAGAAACGCGAACAATTCGTATTTCAAGTTAAACCTTTTAGTTATGTCCCAGCCTCTTTCATTTATATTATCAAATTTTCATTCCACAAAGATATCTGTAAGCCTAAAGACAATTATTCTCTCTCCAGTACTTGTACTCAAATCCGTGTGAAACCATTTAACTTTATATCC
>NZ_LJSB01000074.1:0-331 GCF_002742565.1 Pseudomonas sp. 2995-3
TCCTAGGAAAATGGTTTCTGTTATTATATGATAAAGTAAAAGCATTACCCTGAAAACCAAAATCATTGAGGTGAACGTGGATTTGCCCTTCAATGACCATGGAATATTGGATATATTTGTGATATATTTTTTTAAGGAATGAAACTTGATTTTTATCTAAAACAAGGATGTGTGCAATGATGAAAATAGCAGTAGCTGGTACAGGGTATGTTGGTCTTTCCAATGCAGTATTACTAGCGCAGCATCATGAGGTTGTAGCGTTAGATATTGTTGAAGAAAAAGTTGACCTTATAAATAGAAAGAAATCCCCCATCGTGGATAAGGAAATTGA
>NZ_LJSB01000075.1:0-269 GCF_002742565.1 Pseudomonas sp. 2995-3
ATATTATAGTGAATCCGTTAATGAAAAAGGATTCGAAGAAGTATGGCGAGATTTTTCAAAAAGTTATGAAAAATAAACAAGATGCAACGATTTTACTAAATCAAACATTTCGTCATCATACCTTTGTACTTGGTAATCAAGTGCAGCCTGAACTATTTATGGTAAAAGATTATCCATCCAATTTTATTAAGAAGATGGGGACTCCAGAGACACTTGATGCCCTCTGTGAGGATTATAAAAAACACTGCCTTTACTTGAAGGAAGAGGAT
>NZ_LJSB01000076.1:0-332 GCF_002742565.1 Pseudomonas sp. 2995-3
AGTAGAATACCGTCGTAAGCCTTTTCCTCTACTTTTTTGAAGTCTACTCCTTCTTTTATTTGATATTCTATATGAAATTTTGATTCAGAATTAGCTTCAAAAACACCAGCTCCACCACCACTAATGGACTTCATTTTTTTGAATGATGTACCTTTCTCCATTTCCATTAAAATCTCTAGGTCATCATTTGGTTTAATGGTAATTTCAAAGCCAAAAGGGTGGTGTCCAGGATAATCAAAGTCGCTTTCATACTTGGTGTCTCCGAGATTGGAGATTGTTATATCATACCGTAACAACCCCTTCGCCTCGATTATTGTAGTATACACTTCAGT
>NZ_LJSB01000077.1:0-333 GCF_002742565.1 Pseudomonas sp. 2995-3
CATCCCACCTGAGCTTACAATGAACATTTCATCCTCTCTGTTCGCATCACGAATCGCTTGAACAATTCCAATTGTCATATCATCATCTTGAGAGTAAACAGCATCAATTTCACTATTAGCTTGTAAAATATTTTCTGTTGCTGTTAAGGCAGTCTCCCTTGTAAAATCACCAGGTTGACTAGCTACTATTTCAATCCCAGGATAGTCTTCTATATAATCACGGAAACCTTGACTTCGTAAATCTGTAACCGTTGATGGAATTCCAGATATTTCGATTACTTTACCAACGGCTTCTCCTTTATCTTCTATTAACCTTTCTACTAAGTATTGAGC
>NZ_LJSB01000078.1:0-255 GCF_002742565.1 Pseudomonas sp. 2995-3
GTCATCGTTCAGTTTGGTGGACAGACAGCATTAAATCTTGCGGCGGATTTAGAAGAGCGAGGGGTAAAGATTCTTGGAACATCGCTTGAAAATATGGATAGAGCAGAAGATAGAGATAAGTTTGAACAGACATTGATGCAATTGGAGATTCCGCAGCCTAAAGGAAAAACTGCAACATCAGTATCAGAAGCAGTTGAAATTGCTAATGGCATTGGTTATCTGGTACTTGTGCGTCCATCTTATGTACTTGGGGGC
>NZ_LJSB01000079.1:0-230 GCF_002742565.1 Pseudomonas sp. 2995-3
CAACTGGATTGGTCGTTCGGAAGGGGCATATGTTACTTTTGACATCGCGGAGACTGAACACTCGATCACCGTGTTCACAACACGACCTGATACGCTTTTCGGTGCTACTTACCTTGTATTGGCTCCAAAACATAAATTAGTTTCTGAAATTGTTTCTCAGGAACAACGTGATGCTGTGGAAGCATATCAAAACAAGGTAGCTACAAAGAGTGATCTAGAACGTACCGAGC
>NZ_LJSB01000080.1:0-297 GCF_002742565.1 Pseudomonas sp. 2995-3
AAATCGGTAAAGAAACCTTACAAACTTGCTGAAACCATTGCTAAAAGTATGGAAAATAAGAATTAACAAAATAATTATTACAAAACATTCAGGAGATGTCAGTAAGGCTGTGAGAATACTTAGGACATGTGAAAAAATTTTGAAGGGAATGGTTAAAAAATGAAGCTTACAAAAAAATCTCTGTTCAAAGTGTTCTCAAGTGGAATTCTATATCTAATCTCGGTGCAACATCATCAAGAGTGGAGGGGATGGTAGATGTCAAAATACTTTCGTGAAGCAATTAAAATGAAGAAGAAG
>NZ_LJSB01000081.1:0-192849 GCF_002742565.1 Pseudomonas sp. 2995-3
TTAGTAAGCCTGATTATGGTCAATAATGCGTCCACCATGTCCCCGCACATGTGTCAACCATGTGTCCGGTCCGTACAGGGCGTTTGCCAAAAGTGACCCGCCGTAAGGGCGGAACCATAGGTAGCCGTTACCGCAGCAACGGATATGTACTCCGTCTGATCCCCCCCCCCGCCAAGCCTACCTCACTGCCACAACCCAATCTTCGTCAGCTCTTGCTTGAAGTTCTCCCGTGTAATCAGCGTCACCTCGTCCATGGCCGTGTACTTGGGCGGCTCCGTCCCCTTGGTAACCCACTCATACATCATCAGCGCAGTGTTGTAGCCCTCGATATGCGGACTGGGCAGCATCGAACCGAAAAATCCACTGTCAGCCTTTTTCAGTTCGCCAATGGCATCCGTACCATTGATGCCGATACCAATCACATTGGCCGCAGCAAAACCGGCCGTTTCCGTAGCGCGCACGCCACCGAGCACCGTGTTGTCGTTCATACCGCCGATAATCAGGTTCTTGGCACCGCTGGGCAGCTTGACCAGTGCCGAGTTGGTGGCGTCCATACTGCCCGGTACATCAAGCGTCTTGGCCGCGGTGAACAGAATGTGGTCTTTAGGAAAACCGGCATCTTCCAGGGATTTAACCGAACCGTCAGTGCGTTTTTTACCCGTGTCGAGTTCGTTAAAGGTGTTGATCACCGCATAGGTGTCCTTCCAATCCCAACCGCGTTTTTTCGCCTCCGCCGCCATCGCCGCGCCCTGCTTCTGGCCCACTTCAAACGCGGCCATGCCCAGGTACGGCACGTCCTCCATGAAGTTGCCTTTGGCGTCGACAAAACGGTCATCCACCGCAATCACTTTCAGGCCGTTGGCCTTTGCCTTGGCAACGATGGCCGGGCCCAGCGACACATCCGGCGGGCAGATCACAAAGCCCTTGGCGCCGTTGGCCGCCAGGCTGTCGATGGCCGAGAGGGTTTTCTCGCCATCGGGCACGGCGATCTTGATCACGGTAAAGCCATGCTCCTTGCCGGCTTTTTCGGCAAACGCCCATTCGGTCTGGAACCACGGCTCTTCAGCCTGCTTGACCAAAAAACCAATCTTCACGGCTTCAGCGGCCTGCAACAGACCGCCCAAGCTCAGGGCCGACACCGCCACAGCGGCGCAGCACAGGGAACGCATACCTCGACGACGATTCATACGGGTGACTCCTTGTTATTGTTTTCAGGTCTTGGGTTTATCCGGCAAAGCGGTGACAGGGGGTGCCCGGCACATCGACCTCGATGGCCAGCACTGCGCCATCCAGCGGGTGATCGAGTGGGCTGGCGGCGCTGGTGATGTAGAGGGTGGTGAGGTTGGGGCCACCGAACACGCAACTGGTGGGGCGGCTCACGGGCAACTCGACAATGCGGTCGACCTCGCCGGCAGGCGTCAGGCGCAGCAAGCAACTGCCATCCCAACGGGCATTCCAGATATAGCCATCCGCGTCCATCGCCGAGCCATCCGGGCCACCACGCTCATGCGGGCCGAACCAGACCCGGGCAGGCTCGAGCTGACCCTCTGGCTTGACCGCATGCCGGTACAAAGTGCCGTCCAGGCTGTCGCCAAAATGCACGTGCGCGCCGTCATCGCTCCACACCAAGGTGTTGGGAATGCCCAGCCCTTGCAGCAGCGGCGTGACATGCGCGTTGGCATCGATCCGAAACAGGCCGCCGGAACGCCGCGTAATCGGCAGGTCTTCACCCTGCTCGCCAATGTTGTTCTGCATGGTGCCCAACCACAGGCGGCCCTGGGCATCGCAGCGCGCTTCATTGCCACGGTTACCCGGTTGCGGGTCGGCCACGCACAGCAGCGTGAGGGCTTCGGTTTCCAGGTTCAGCCGGTACACGCCGCTGCTCAGCGTCACCAGTGCATCCCCGCTTTCACAGGGGATGAAGGCCGAGACGTGCTCGGGCAACTGCCAGATCTGCAACTGCCCGCCCATCAGGCGCAGCGCCTGCTTGCCGGCGATATTCACCCAATACAGCGCCTGGGTCGGCACGTCCCAGAACGGGCCTTCGCCCAGCTGCGCACGGTGCGCAGTGACTGCGGTACACGACATAAAACCTCCTGGTGTTACAGCGGGTCGCGCGATGGCGTGCCATCCACCAGCCGCTGGATACGCAACGGGTTGGCGTTTTTCAACGCGTCGGGCAGCAGGCTATCAGGGTAATTCTGCAAGCACACCGGGCGCAGGAAACGGTCGATGGCCAGGGTGCCGACCGAGGTGCCACGGGCATCGGATGTGGCCGGGTACGGCCCGCCGTGAACCATCGAATCACACACTTCCACGCCGGTCGGGTAGCCGTTGAGCAGGATGCGCCCGACTTTCTGCTCCAGCAGCGGCGTCAGTTCAGTGAAGTGCTGCAGGTCGGCCGGTTCAGCAATAAGCGTCGCGGTGAGCTGGCCGTGCAGGCCGTGCAAGGCGTCGCTGAGCTGGGCCTGATCGGCGACCTCGACAAACACCGTGGCAGGGCCGAACACCTCTTCCTGCAACACCTCATCACCGTCGATCAGCAAGCGCACGTCGGCCTTGAACAGCTGCGGCTGCGCCTGACTGCCCACTTGAGCGCTGCCCGCCAGGTGTTGGATGCCAGGGTGCGCCAAGAGCTTTTCCAAGCCTTTGCCATAACTGCCCAGGGTGCCGGCATTGAGCATGGTTTGCGCCGGCTGTTCACCGATCAGTTGCGCCACCTGTTGGGTAAACGCGGTGAACTGTGGCGAGGCAATACCGATCACCAGGCCAGGGTTGGTGCAGAACTGGCCACAGCCTTGCACCACCGAGGCAGTGAGGTCGCGGGCGATGGTCGCGGCCCTGGCGTGCAAGGCCTGGGGCAGCACAATCACCGGGTTGATGCTCGACATCTCGGCAAATACCGGGATCGGCTGCGGGCGTGCCGCCGCCATATCACACAAGGCACGGCCGCCCTTGAGCGAGCCGGTAAAACCCACGGCCTGGATCGACGGGTGCTTGACCAGCGCCTCACCGACGCCGCCACCGAAGATCATGTTGAACACACCCGCCGGCATCTCGGTGGCCTCGGCCGCCCGAATGATTGCATCGGCCACCCGCTCAGCCGTCGCCATATGCCCACTGTGCGCCTTGAACACCACCGGGCAGCCGGCCGCCAGCGCGGCAGCGGTGTCGCCGCCGGCGGTGGAAAATGCCAGGGGAAAGTTGCTCGCACCAAACACCGCCACCGGGCCGAGGCCGATGCGGTATTGGCGCAGGTCCGGGCGCGGCAGGGGTTGGCGGTCGGGCAAGGCTCTGTCGATACGCGCGCCGTAAAAATCACCACGACGCAATACCGTAGCGAACAGGCGCATCTGGCCGCTGGTGCGCCCGCGCTCGCCTTTGATGCGCGCAGCAGGTAATGCCGTTTCGCGGCACACCAACTCGATAAAATCATCCCCCAGCGCGTCCAGCTCATCAGCCACCGTCTCCAGGAACTGCGCCCGCCGCGATGCACTTAATGCCCGGTACGCGGGATAGGCGGCAGCGGCGGCCTTGGCGGCGGCATCCACCTCGGCGGGCGTGGCCTGATAGAAATCCTGAGGCAAGGCCTCGCCAGTGCTGGCGTCGACGCTTTTCAGGGTGATGCTGCCCTGGGCGCTGCGCTGGCCGCCGATGTAGTTGTGGCCGAGAAACGGATTCATGCTGATCTCCTTAAAGGCTGATGACAGTGCCAGGTGCGAACGCCGCCTCGGCGCTGCCGACCCGATTGACCAGCGGCGCGCCGAACTCGGCCTGGCTGATCTCGAACACATCCCCCGGCTGGGTACGTATACCGTCGGCGAATGACAAGGTGGCGGTGCCGAAGAAATGAATGTGCACGTCGCCCGGGGTCAGGAACTGGCTGTATTTGAAATGGTGGTACTCGAGGTTTTCCAGGCTATGGCACATGTTCGCCTCGCCACTGAGAAATTCGCTTTCCCATATCACTTGACCGTCTCGGCGGATGCGGCTGGTGCCGGCCAGATGCTCGGGCAACTCACCCACACGCAACTCCGGACCATAGCTGCAACTGCGCAACTTGGAATGGGCCAGGTACAGGTAATTCTTGCGCTCCATGACGTGGTCGGAGAACTCGTTGCCCACCGCAAAACCCAGGCGGTAGGGCTTGCTGTCACGGCCGATCACATACAACCCGCCGATTTCCGGCTCTTCACCGGCGTCTTCAGCAAAGGGTGGCACCGGGAATGCCTGGCCTGGGCGCACGACAATATTGCCATCGCCCTTATAGAACCATTCCGGTTGCACGCCGGCCTGGCCGGCCGGCGGTTTGCCGCCTTCCACGCCCCATTTGAAGATACGCATGGTGTCGGTCAAGGCACTGTCGTCACCGGCCTGATGCATTTTATCGCGGGCCGAGGCGCTGCCCAGATGCGTGAGGCCAGTACCGCTGATCAGCATGTGCGCGGGGTCGGGATGGTCCAGCGGCGGCAGGACTTTGAGGTCTGCCAACAGCGCAGCGTAGTCGTAACTGTCGCCCAGCCCGAGGCTGTCAACCTGTTGCGCCAGGCCCACACCGGCATCGATGGCGGCCAGCGCCAACTCACGCACGCTGCGCGCGGTGTGCACTTCGCGCAGTGTGTTGCCTTGCACCACGCCGACACGACGCTCACCGTTACGCAATTCGAACTGAACTAAACGCATCAAACTTCTCCAGGATTAAGTACGTGTGGCGCCTCGGGCGCTGGCGGCAAACTGGTCGGCAGGCAGCACATGCTTGCGCTCCAGCACGCGGTACACCACAGCAGTCAACACCAGCCCGAACACCATTACACCGGCCAAGAAATACAGGCCCGAAGCCAGGTTGCCGGTGTATTCCTTGAGCGCGCCGATCACGAACGGGCCGATATAGCCGCCCAGGTTGCCCACCGAGTTAATCAAGGCAATGCCCGCCGCCGCACTGGCGCCGGCAAAGAACCGCCCCGGCAAGGTCCAGAACACCGCCGTGCAGGAAAACAAGGCGAATGCCGCCAGGCACAGCGCCGCCATTTGCAGCACCGGCATACTCAGCCAGGCGCTGCAAAACAAGCCGATGGCGCCGAGCACATAGAGCACGGCAAGGTGGCCATAACGATCGTTCAAGCGGTCGGAACTGCGCGGGATGATCAGCAGCCCGATGATGCCGAAAATGTAGGGTACGGCCGAAATGAAGCCGGTCACCAAGTCAGTGCCGCCGAACTGTTTGATCAGGGTCGGCAACCACAGGCCCAAGCCATAGATGCTCAAGGTCACCGGCAGATAGAACAGCGCCAGCAACAACACGCGCTTGTCCTTGAGGGCATGCAGCGGGTTGCCGTGGCGGGTCTGGCCGTAGGCTTGCAGGTCCTTGGCCAGCTCAGCGGTCAGCCAGGCTTTTTCGTCTTCGCTCATCCAGTTGACCTGCTTGGGGCCGTCCGGCAGAAAGCGCAGCACCGGCCAGGTCAGCAGCAACGCCGGCGTGCCGATCACGATAAACAGCCATTGCCAGCCGTGCAGACCAAGGATGCCGTCCATGCCCAGCAGGCCGCCGGACACGGGCCCGGTGATCATCATGGCAATCGGCTGGGAGAGGATAAACAGCCCCAGGATCTTGCCGCGATGGCGCACCGGGAACCACTGGGTGATGTAGTACAGCACGCCCGGAAAGAACCCGGCTTCGGCCGCGCCGAGCAAAAAGCGCATCACATAAAAACTGTGCGGCCCCTGCACAAAGGCCATACCAATGGTGATGGCGCCCCAGGTGAGCATGATCCGTGCAAACCAGCGCCGCGCGCCGAAGCGGTCGAGCATCAGGTTGCTGGGGATTTCAAACAGGAAGTAGCCAATAAAGAACAACCCCGCCCCCAGACCATAGGCGGCATCGCCGATGCCGACGTCGGCGCCCATGTGCAGTTTGGCAAACCCCACCGCCGAGCGGTCCACGTAGGCGATCAGGTACAGCAGGATCAGGAAGGGAATCAGTTTCAGCGTGATACGCCGAACAAGCCGCAATTCCTGGCTCATGGGGTCGATCTCCGATTGTTGTTTTTATAGAAGCCCGGGGGCTGCCTCTCGCGAAAATCCGCCAGGGTCAAACCTCAATTAAGCCGGACTATATAGTATGACTATTTACAAAACAACACTTCCAAAGCTGCGTTTTTGCGCTTATGTTTAAGCAAATATAGAACATATAGTCATACAATAAGAGAGTCGATCATGCCTGATAAAAAGCCCGCCCTACGCTCCGCCCAGTGGTTTGGCACCGCCGACAAGAACGGTTTCATGTACCGCAGCTGGATGAAGAACCAGGGCATTGCCGACCATCAGTTCCATGGCAAACCGATCATTGGCATTTGCAACACCTGGTCGGAACTGACCCCATGCAACGCGCATTTCCGCCAGATCGCCGAGCACGTCAAACGCGGTGTGATCGAGGCCGGTGGTTTCCCGGTGGAATTCCCGGTGTTCTCCAATGGCGAATCCAACCTGCGCCCCACCGCCATGCTCACCCGCAACCTGGCGAGCATGGATGTAGAGGAAGCCATTCGCGGCAACCCCATCGACGGCGTGGTGCTGCTCACCGGCTGCGACAAAACCACCCCGGCGCTGCTGATGGGCGCGGCCAGTTGTGACGTGCCGGCCATCGTGGTCACCGGCGGGCCGATGCTCAACGGCAAGCACAAGGGCCAGGACATCGGCTCGGGTACGGTGGTGTGGCAACTGAGCGAGCAGGTCAAGGCCGGCACCATCACCCTTGACGATTTCCTTGCGGCCGAAGGCGGCATGTCGCGCTCGGCGGGTACCTGCAACACCATGGGCACCGCGTCGACCATGGCCTGCATGGCCGAAGCACTCGGCACTTCCCTGCCCCACAACGCGGCGATTCCGGCGGTGGACGCGCGGCGCTATGTGCTGGCGCATATGTCTGGCAAGCGCGCGGTCGAGATGGTGCGTGAGGATTTGAAACTGTCGAAAATCCTTACCAAGGAGGCGTTTGAAAACGCGATCCGGGTGAATGCGGCCATCGGCGGTTCGACCAACGCGGTGATCCACCTCAAAGCCATCGCCGGGCGTATCGGTGTCGAGCTCGACCTCGACGATTGGACCCGCATGGGCCGTGGCGTGCCGACCATCGTCGACCTGCAGCCGTCAGGCCGTTTCCTGATGGAAGAGTTCTACTACGCCGGCGGCCTGCCGGCCGTGCTGCGTCGCCTGGGCGAAGCCAACCTGATCCCGCATCCGAATGCCTTGACGGTCAATGGCAAGTCGTTGGGCGAGAACACCCAGGACTCGCCGATCTACGGCCAGGATGAGGTGATCCGCACCCTCGATAACCCGATCCGCGCCGATGGCGGTATTTGCGTATTGCGCGGCAACCTGGCGCCGCTGGGCGCCGTGCTCAAGCCTTCCGCCGCCAGCCCCGAGTTGATGCAGCACCGTGGCCGCGCGGTGGTGTTCGAGAACTTCGACATGTACAAGGCACGCATCAATGACCCGGCACTGGACGTGGATGCCAACTCGATTCTGGTCATGAAAAACTGTGGCCCCAAGGGTTACCCCGGCATGGCCGAAGTCGGCAACATGGGCCTGCCCGCCAAGCTGCTGGCCCAGGGCGTGACTGACATGGTGCGCATTTCCGATGCACGCATGAGCGGCACCGCCTACGGCACGGTGGTGCTGCACGTGGCACCGGAAGCTGCCGCCGGTGGGCCGCTGGCCACGGTGCAGGAAGGTGACTGGATCGAGCTCGACTGCGCCAACGGCCGGTTGCACCTGGATATCCCCGACGCCGAACTGGCGGCGCGCATGGCTGACCTTGCGCCAGCGCAAAACCTGATCGTCGGCGGCTACCGCCAGCTGTATATCGATCACGTGCTGCAGGCCGATCAAGGCTGCGACTTCGACTTCCTGGTGGGCTGCCGTGGCGCTGAAGTCCCCCGGCATTCCCACTAATTGGGATGCTATGATGCCGCGAACCTAAGCCAGAGCCTCCCCGTCGTTATGGATCACCAGCCGCCCAAGCCGCGCAAGAGCCAGCATGCCCAGATCGTTCAGGACTTGGGCATGCACATCGTTTCCGGTCGCTTCAAGCCCGAAGAACGCCTGCCCATGGAAGCCACGCTGTGCGAGGAATACCAGGTCAGCCGCTCGGTGTTGCGTGAGGCGACCCGCGTGCTCAGCGCCAAGGGCCTGGTGTACTCCAAACCACGGGTGGGCGCGGTGGTGCGTCCACGGGTGAAATGGCATTTGCTTGACCCGGACGTGCTGTCCTGGCTGATGCAGTCCACGCCCCACAGCGAATTCTTCAACACCCTGGCCGGCGTGCGGCGCATCCTCGAACCGGAAATCGCCGCCATGGCCGCGACCACGGCCACCGCCGAAGACATCGCCACCATCGAAACCGCCTACCGGGGCATGGAAACCGCCAAGACCCACGATGACCTGCTGCAGGCCGACCTGGACTTCCACCGAGCCATCGCCGACGCGACCCGCAACGACTTGCTCGCCTACATGTGCAACATGCTGTCGTTGCCGCTGCGCGAGTCGATCAACATCACCAACCGCCGTCCTGACATCCAGGGCCTGAGCCTGCCCCGCCACAAAGCGATCCTCACCGCCATCCAGAACCGTGACGCCCTCGGCGCCCGGCACGCCTCGCTGGTGCAACTGGATGACACGCGGGTGGCGCTGGACACGGTGATGAACGTGCTCACGCCGCTGTAAATTGATCGTCTACGCTCAGGGAGTCAGTTCGAGGAACCGGCCATGTGCGGACGACTTTCGCAGTACCGCGGTATTCATGACTTTGTGGCGGCGCTGAGCATGCCCAATGCGCTGGCCAATAGCGTGGGCGACCAGCCGCTTGAGCGCTACAACGTGGCGCCGACCACCCCCGTGGCGTTACTGCACCTGGACAATGATCTTTTGCACGCTGACCCGGTGCGTTGGGGCTGGCGCCCGCACTGGAGCAAAGAACGCCTGCTGGCGATCAACGCGCGTGTCGAGAAGGTCGCGCACGGCGCGTTCTTTCGCGCGATCTGGCCGCATCGCGCAATTGCGCCGGTGGACAACTGGTTTGAATGGGTGGATGAAGGCGGCGCGAAAAAACAGCCCTACCTGATTCGTCGCCGCGACGGCGCGCCGGTATTCTGTGCCGCCATAGGCCAACTGCCCGACGCCGATGAGGGCGCGCACGCGCACGATGGCTTCGTGATCATCACCGCCGACAGCGCCGGTGGCATGCTCGACATCCATGACCGCAGGCCCGTGGTGTTCACTCCGGAACTGGCCCGTGAGTGGCTGGACCCGGCCACCTCCCGAAGTCGCGCCGAGCAGATGGTGCTGTTGCAGGGCGACCCGGCAGACGTGTTCGAATGGTTCAAGGTCGACAGTGCCGTGGGCAACACACGCAACCATGGGCCAGCGTTGATCCAGCCGCGCTGAGCACTCATTGGGCGACTGCACACCCGTGCGGATTAATCGGCCTGCCCTCCACATAGGCCCGGTCCTTGCCATTTTGCTTGGCGCCATACAGGTTGCGGTCAGCGTCCTTAAGCACTGCCGACATCTGGTCCCCCGCCGAAAACCGCGCCATTCCCGCGCTGCACGTGTAATTGTGCGGCGCCGCCACACTGTGCCGGATAGCCTGCAACAAATCCCGTGCGAACTCGCAGGCGACAGCCGGGTCGTCGCCCAACAGCAGCACGCCGAATTCTTCGCCGCCGATCCTGCCGAAACTGTGGCTGCCTTTGGCGGTTTTCAGGCAGGTGGCCATGGCGCAAAGAATGCTGTCGCCCACATCGTGGCCATACCGGTCATTTTTGAGTTTGAAACTGTCGATATCCAACATCATGAAATAGCCGCTGTGGCCGCTGGCGATCAACGCGTCAAAGCCCTGCATGAAGGCGCGCCGGTTGAGAATGGAGGTCAGGTAATCCGTCTCTGCCAGCTCGCGAAACTCACTTTCTACCAGCAACACCGAGCGCAGGTTCTTCAAATAGGAAAAACTCAGGATAAAACCGATGGCCACCGACGCGACGCAAAAAATATACAGATAGACCTGGGCATCGCCGTAAATGTCCGCCTGGATGCACGGCCATAAAATCAACCAGACCAACGTGGCGCAGACCAGATAATCCTGCACACTGATAAACAGGATGGCGCTGCTGATCACCAGGATAACCGCCAGCGGCAAGCCAAACAGGCGCAACTCTCCATGCGCGCTGATGACATAGGCAAACCCCACGGACAGTAGCACGACATACACAACCCCGAGCGCACGCCACAGGTAAAAGTGGGGGGTCATATGGTGCAGTCGACACACCGCCATCAGGCACAGGCTGATCGCCACCAGATATATATCCAGCTGCATGTCCGGATGAATCAACAACACCCCGAGCCAGGCAATAATCCCGATTAACTCGGCCTGGGTGACCGCTGGCGACAGTAACCGGCGCATCCGTGGCCTTAACTTCAAATTAGCAGGCATCCCTTTCCCCTCTTTCAACCGCGTGCAGGCCAACCGCAAATGAAAACGCCATAAACCGTCTTACCAGGCAAACAAAAGCCGGCAGCACTTCCAGCTGTTTTTTCGCATGCACTTTGAAATAGCCCTTCTCGACACCCTCCCGGACCATTCTAATAATATGGGTTTTTGATACCGACAGCTGCTGGGCGAGCGCAAGATAAGATGACGATTTGAAGGTCATGCGCTCGTTTTCCGGTGAAAAGGCATCGTTATATATCGCCAGCATCAACAAATGGCCTGCATCTTTCTTCACCAGCCAAAAACAGTCGGGCAGCAACACATCAACGGTCATTTCGTCGGCCAGGATCTGAGCGAAGCCTTTGAAATAAAGGGCTAGAAAACTGCGGTCGTCCATCTCGCGCATTGTGCGAAAACGCTCCTTCTCAGGGCACATCAGCGCCAGTGAGTCGGTAATGGACGTCAGCATCAGCCGCACTTCCCGGCAGGCTTCATCCGAGGGCGCATACACCCTGAACCGGCTGTCCTCCGGGTGTGCGTCGACCACCATGAACCCCAGCGCCCGAAACAGCAGGAAGATCGACTCCAGGCTGTTTCTTGAGCAATACCCCCGCGCCACACAAAAGGCTTTCACCTCGCAAAGCAAGGCTGTCGGTTTGGAAAAGTACTCGCTGAACAGTGCAAATGAGACCATCAAACGGCTGTATTTCATTGCACTTTTGTAGAAAAACGGGCGTTTCGAGTAAGGGCCAAGAAGCACCTGATAATGTGCCCGAATACAAGATTCAAAGTCCTCATGACGTTCAAGTGCTTGTGCAGTATTACCGATATCCAACTTTAACGAACTGACACGCATGAAAGAACCCTGATCAACCAACTTCATCCCACTGATCTAGACTACAAAGTTCACGTAGTCAGGTCCCAAAACAAATCACGTCGTAAAACGGCCCCTGATGGCGCTTTGCCTTTGGGGTCAATGTACAGTGATTGCCGCGTGGCACAGCATCATTACCAAAGTTGTTCCAACTGCACTTCCTGGGCTATTTGCTAACGCGCAAGCGGTGAACTTGCTTGAAATAGCAGTGCAAAGATTGCGTGTGAAGCAGAGCCAATAAATGGCGCCAGAAATATGACCGCGAACCTTTCACCGCCCCCGGGCGTCCGAGCTAGGGTATTTATTGCCTATTGCTCGCCGTGAGGTCCTCGCTTGAAAGCCGCCATCATCAAAAAGTACCGCCTGATTATCAAAACCATGGGCTATGTGGGTTGGGCCTTGTTCTGGCTGTTGTTGTGGGATGTGGCCGTCACGGTCGATTTCATGTTGTTCCTGACCACCAAGATCAACTTGCCGCTGATGCCGCTGACCCTGCTGGGGTCGGCGCTGGTGGTGTTGATCAGCTTTCGTAACAGCAGCGCCTATAACCGCTGGTGGGAAGCACGCACGTTGTGGGGCGCGATGGTGAATAACTCGCGCAGTTTCGCCCGCCAGGTGCTGACACTGCTGGATGACCCCGAGGGCGAGGTAAACCCGGTCAAGGCCACCCTGTTGCGCCGCCATGTGGCCTATGTGAATTGCCTGGCGGCGCACCTCAAGGGCCGCCCGTGCCCGGATGAAGTACGTGCGTTTATCCCCGCCGAAGAGTTTGCGCGCAATGGCGCCACCAACAACTTTGCCAATGACATCCTCACCGGTTCAGCGACGTTGTTGGCCCGCGAATACAAGGCCGGGCACCTGGACAGTATTCGCCTGGCGCGGCTGGAGTCGACACTGGTGGACCTGTCCAACGCCCAAGGCGGCATGGAGCGAATCGCCAATACGCCGCTGCCCTACCCTTACGTATATTTCCCGCGGCTGTTTATCTCGCTGTTCTGCCTGATCGTGCCGGTGGGCCTGGTTGAATCCCTGGGCTGGTTCACCCCGCTGGCCTCGACCGTGGTGGGCTTTATGCTGCTGGCGATCGAACGCATCGGCACCGACTTGCAAAGCCCGTTTCACTCCAGCGAACACCAGATCCAGATGGAAACCATCTGCGAAACCATCGAGAAGAACCTGCAGTCGATGCAGCGGGATGCGCTGGCTTAAGCTCAAGGTGCTTTTTAATTCAAGAACCTATCATTTTTACCAGTGCCCCTGACGCGCGGTTTTGACTAGCCTGTAGCGCATCTATCCAAGGAGGCACACAGCATGCAGGTTCGCGAAGGTTATGCCGATTTCCGTGGCTACCGGACATGGTTCCGGGTCACCGGCGATTTGAGTTCCGGGCGCTTGCCCTTGATCGTCGCGCACGGCGGCCCCGGCTGCACCCATGACTACGTCGACAGTTTCAAGGACCTGGCCGAAACGGGGCGCGCGGTGGTGCACTACGACCAATTGGGCAATGGCCGCTCCACTCACCTGCGCGACGCATCCGCTGACTTCTGGAACGTGGCGTTGTTCCTGGCGGAACTGGACAACCTGATCGAGCATTTGGACATCAGCGACTACGCGCTGCTGGGCCAGTCCTGGGGCGGCATGCTTGGGGCTGAACACGCGGTACGCCAACCCGCCGGGTTAAAGGCATTGATCATCGCCAATTCGCCCGCCTCCATGGACCTGTGGTGCGCCGCCGCGAATGAGCTGCGCCAGGCATTGCCCACCGAAGTGCAGGCCACACTGCTGCGCCATGAGGCGGCAGGCACCACTGACAGCGCCGAGTACCGCGCAGCCTCGGATGTGTATTACGCCCGCCACGTCTGCCGCCTCCAGCCGGAGCCCGCCGAAGTGCTGCGCACCAATGCCGCCATCGAAGACGACCCGACCGTTTATCACACCATGAACGGCCCCACTGAATTCCACGTGATCGGCAGCCTGCGCCACTGGAGCATCATCGAGCGACTGCCACGCATCCAGGTGCCGACGTTGTTGATCTCCGGGCGCTTTGATGAAGCCACACCCGCCACGGTACAGCCGTTTGCCGATGGCATCCGCGACGTGCGCTGGCAGATTTTTGAGCAGTCGAGCCATATGCCGCATGTCGAAGAACGTGAGGCGTGCATGGCGTGTGTGGGGGCGTTTCTGGCGCACGTGGAGCAATAGCCAAATAGCCAAATTGAGCTTTGTGGCTGACGCTCTACACTAAAGCCAATGTGGAATGGGGCTGGTGTGGGAGCTGGCTTGCCTGCGATGACATCAACTGGGTGTACCTGATGTACCGAGGTGTCTGCATCGCAGGCAAGCCAGCTCCCACAGTTGGTTTTTGTCGCTGGGGACATCTGTGTTCGCATCGGCGCCCTGCGAACCGGGGTTTTGCTGTTGTACCCACATTTGTAAAAGACTATTACGCAGCACAATGTACTAACTGGTTACTTATATTGCTAAAATCGCGTCTTTGCCCTCTCACCTTCGAGTCCTGTCGACATGAAAAGAGCATCGCGCGCCGCTGGCGCCTCTAGATTTCTCCTGCTGGGCCTGGGCGTGGTTATCGCCCTGCTCGGCGTAGCGCTGGCTGTGGGCGGCGCCAAGCTGGTCAGCCTGGGCGGTTCCTGGTACTTCCTGGTCGGTGGCGTGGCCATGGCCGTTTCCGGCATGTTGATCGCGCGGCGCAAGCCGGCGGGCGCCTGGCTGTTCGCCGCGTTCCTGGTTGGCACCGCCGTGTGGGCGATTGCGGACGTGGGCCTGGTGTACTGGCCGCTGTTCTCGCGGCTGTTCATGTTTGCCGTGATCGGCCTGGTGGTGGCGCTGGTGTATCCGCTGCTGGCCGGCCGACCGGCGCGTGGCGCCTATGGCGTTGCCGCCGTGCTGGCCGTCGGCGTGGCGGTGGCGGCGAGCAATATGTTCGTTGCACACCCAAGCGTTGCGCCCACCGGCAAAGGCCCTGGCGTCACGCCAGTGGCCGCCGCCGATGCGCAGAAGGACTGGGCGCATTACGGCAACACCGAAGGCGGCAGCCGTTTTGCGGCGCTGGACCAGATCAACCGCGACACGGTCAATAAGCTCAAAGTGGCGTGGACCTACCACACCGGCGACGTGGCGATCAGCGACGGCAACGGTGCCGAAGACCAACTGACGCCCCTGCAGATCGGCAACAAGGTATTCATCTGCACCCCGCACAACAACCTGATCGCCCTGGATGCCGACACCGGCAAAGAGCTGTGGAAGAACGAAGTCAACGCCAAATCGGCGGTCTGGCAGCGTTGCCGTGGCATGGCGTATTTCGATGCCACTGCGCCGATTGCCCAGCCAACCCAGCCAAACAGCTCGCCGATCATTGCTGCCAGCGTACCGGCCGGGGCGCAATGCCAACGCCGCTTGCTGACCAACACCATTGATGCGCGCCTGATCGCGGTGGATGCCGACACCGGCAAGTTCTGCGAAGACTTCGGCACCCACGGCCAGGTGGACCTCAAAGCCGGCCTGGGCAATGTGCCCGACAGCTACTACCAGCTCTCCTCTGCGCCCTTGATCGCCGGCACCACCGTAGTGGTCGGCGGCCGCGTGGCAGATAACGTGCAAACCGATATGCCCGGCGGTGTGATCCGCGGCTTCGACGTGATCAGCGGCCAGATGCGCTGGGCCTTCGACCCGGGCAACCCCGAAGACAAGCAGGCCCCGGCAGCCGGCAGCACTTATGTACGCAGCACGCCGAACAGCTGGGCACCGATGTCTTATGACCCGCTGATGAACACAGTCTTCCTGCCGATGGGCAGCTCGTCCACCGACATCTACGGCGTTGAACGTACCCAACTGAACCACAAATACGGCGCTTCGGTGCTGGCGCTGGACGCCTCTACCGGTGCAGAAAAGTGGGTGTACCAGACCGTCCACAATGACCTGTGGGACTTCGACCTGCCGATGCAGCCGAGCCTGATCGACTTCACCCCACCGGGCAGCGACAAGGCCGTGCCGGCGGTGGTGATCGGCACCAAGGCCGGGCAGATCTATGTGCTCGACCGCGCCACCGGCAAGCCGCTGACCGACGTGAAGGAAGTACCGGTCAAGGCCGCCAACATTCCCAACGAGCCTTACTCGCTGACCCAGCCTAAATCGGTGGGCATGCCGCAGATCGGCGCGCAGACGCTGACCGAATCGGACATGTGGGGCGCCACGCCGTTCGACCAATTGCTGTGCCGTATCGACTTCAAGGGCATGCGCTACGAAGGCCTGTACACCGCGCCGGGCACGGATAAATCGCTGAGTTTCCCGGGCTCTCTGGGCGGCATGAACTGGGGCAGTATTTCCACCGACCCGGTGCACGGCTTTATCTTCGTCAATGACATGCGCCTGGGCCTGTGGATCCAGATGGTGCCGTCGCAGAACAAGGCCCAGGCCGCGTCCGGTGGTGAAGCGCTGAACACCGGCATGGGCGCCGTGCCGCTCAAGGGCACGCCGTATGCGGTGAACAAAAACCGCTTCCTGTCCGTGGCTGGCATCCCGTGCCAGGCACCGCCGTTCGGCACCCTGACGGCCATCGACATGAAGACTCAGCAGATCGCCTGGCAAGTGCCGGTGGGCACTGTTGAGGACACCGGCCCGCTGGGCATCCGCATGCACCTGCCGATCAAGGTCGGCCTGCCGACGCTGGGCGGCACCTTGTCGACCCAGGGCGGGCTGATCTTTATCGCCGGCACCCAGGACTTCTACCTGCGCGCCTTCAACAGCGGCAACGGTGATGAAGTCTGGAAAGCCCGCCTGCCAGTGGGCAGCCAGGGCGGCCCGATGACCTATGTCTCGCCAAAAACCGGCAAGCAGTACATCGTCATCACCGCCGGCGGTGCTCGCCAGTCCACTGACCGTGGCGACTACGTAATCGCCTACGCCCTGCCGTAACGCCCCTCTGTTCGCGCGGTGCTCTCCTGCACCGCGCGCGCCTTTCTATACATGCCGTTTGGAAGACCCCGCATGACCCTCACTTCTCCTATGCCCTTCGGCCGCCTGGCGCTGGGCCTGGCTTTGGCTGCCGCCCTGCCCGTTCAAGCCGACGACACTACCCTGACCGGCGACTGGGGCGGCCTGCGCCGTGAACTCGACGATCAAGGCATCCGCTTCACCGGCGACTACAGCGGCGAGACCGCCTACAACGCCGACGGCGGTCAACACCGCTCGGCGCGCTACTCGCAAAACATCAAGCTCGGTGTGCAGTTCGACCTCGGCAAGCTCTACGGCTTCACCAACGGCGACCGCATTCAGCTGACCATCAACGACCGGCGCGGCAACAGCGCCTCCGAAGACCTGGTAGGCAACCGCCTGCCGATCCAGGAAAACTATGGCGGCCTCTACACCCGCCTTACCGAGCTGAGCTACGAGCGCACGCTGTTCACGCCCGCGCTGAACATCAAGCTCGGTTACATGGCGATGGGCAACGACCTCGGCGGCCTCGACAGCGGCATCCTGTGCAACTTCATGAACGCCGGTTTCTGCGGGCACCCGCTGAACATGTCCGGCGGCAGCGGCTGGACCAACTACCCGAATGCACGCCTGGGTGCGCGGGTGAAATACGACTTTTCGCCAAACTGGCAGCTGCGTGTGGCGGCATTCAATGTCGACCCCGACAGCAACGGCAACTCCAGCCGCGCCTGGCGCCTGGACCCCAAACACACCACCGGCACCGTGGTGCCGATCGAGCTGGTGTACAAACACGCGGGCACGCTGCCGGGTGAGTACAAGCTGGGTTATTACTACGACAGCTCCGATGTGAAGCGCATCGGCAGCAACAAAGACGTGAACGGTCGCGGCGGTCACTACCTGCTGATCGACCAGGCCGTCTGGGCCTCCAGCACATCCGCAGGCCGTGTGCTGCACGCTTTCGGCCAATACTCGGCCGCCAGCGAAGCCGCCTCGCCGTTCAGCAAGTGGTATGGCGCGGGCGTGGTGCTGTACAAGCCGTTTGAAGGCCGCCCACGCGACACAATCGCCTTGGGTTATGGCCGTGCGGTGCCCAACCCACGCAGCCGTGACGTGCAGGAGTTGGCGGCGTTCAATGCGGGGACGGACTACCCCAACCTGAACAATGCCGAGCAATTGATCGAACTCAGTTATGGCTACCAGGCCACGCCGTGGCTGACGCTGCGCCCGGATGTGCAATACATCATCGAGCCTGGGGCGTTCTCCGGTGAGAGCATCGATAACGCGCTGGTACTGGGGTTGCAGGTCAAAGCCGTATTCTAAAAGCATGAAATGAGGATCGTTCCCACGCTCCGCGTGGGAACGATCTCACTTCAAGGAACACTTGCGCCATGCTGGTACTCGCGCGGCGTACAGCCAAACTCTCGCCGAAACACTGTATGCAGGTACTGCGCCGATTTGAAGCCGCAACCCTGGGCAATGTCGGCGATCGCCAGGGCGTGGTTTTCCAGGCCCTTGGCCGCCGCCGCAAGTTTGAAGCGCAGAATCTCGTCATGCACGCTGCACCCACGCACCTTGCGAAAGTGCGACTCCAGGGATGAACGCGACACCCCCACATACGCCGCCACCTGCGCGGTCTTGATGCCCTGGCAGGCGTATTGGCGAATAAACAGCAACGCCTGCATCACATACGGGTTGCCCAACGGTTGATGCAGGCTGGAGGCCTGCACATTGATTGCATCCGGCGGCACCAAAATCTGCGTGCCCGCGCAGGGTTTGCCGTGCAGCATCTGGTGCAGCAACGCGGCGGCCGTGCGGCCCATGGTTTCGGTACCCTGGATGACCGAGCTGAGCGGCACGCGCGTGAGGGTGCGGGTCAGCGGGTCATTGTCGATGCCGATCAACGCGACCTGTTCCGGCACGGCGATGCCGGCGGTGAGGCAGGCTTGCAGCAATTGCCGGGCGCGGGCGTCGGTGACGGCGATGATGCCGATGGGCTTGGGCAAGGCTTGCAGCCAGGCGATTTGCTGCTCCACCGCGCTGTCCCACAGCGGCGCACTGGTGCCCAGCCCACGGTAAACCTCAACCTGCAAACCATCGCGTTGCATCAGGCGGCGAAAGGCTTTCTCGCGCTCCTGCGCCCAGCGGTTGGCCTGGGCTTCGGGCAGGCTGAAGCAGGCAAAGCGGGTCAGCCCCGCCTCAATCAAATGTTCGTACGCCAACTTGATCAGTGCATGGTTATCGGTGGCCACATAGGGAATGCCCTTGGGGTAGGCGCGTGCATCCTGATAGGAGCCGCCCACTGCCACCACCGGCAAATGAATATCGGCCAGCGCCTCACCGATCAGCGGGTCATCGAAGTCGGCAATGATGCCGTCGCCCTGCCAGCGCTCGATGCCTCTTAAACGGCACAAAAAGTCTTCCTCCAGAAACAAGTCCCAGGACACACGCGTGCTGCTCAGGTAATTGCCGATGCCGGTGATGATGCCGCGATCGTAGATTTTGCTGCCGTTGAACAACAGGGCAATGCGGTGCACGGGCGGTAGGGTTTTCATTGTTTTTATCCTGGGGCCGGTCGCTACAGACTAGCCCTGGCTGGTCAAAATCGCACTACGTCTTGGTGATTTTCATAATCGGCAGTCCCGATGCCGTTGCTAGTATCGGGGCACCGCCAAGAACAATAAGGAAAACACCATGCCGTACTTCCCAGGTGTCGAGAAGGTTCGCTTCGAAG
The DNA here is from genome assembly GCF_002742565.1 of Pseudomonas sp. 2995-3. Lineage (NCBI taxonomy): Bacteria > Pseudomonadati > Pseudomonadota > Gammaproteobacteria > Pseudomonadales > Pseudomonadaceae > Pseudomonas > Pseudomonas sp. 2995-3. The sequence goes on from NZ_LJSB01000081.1 coordinate 19,039, forward strand.
GCCCCAACAGCGACGCCCCTCTCGCCTTTCGCCACTACGATGCCAACAAACTGATCCTCGGCAAGCCCATGCGTGAACACCTGCGCATGGCCGCCTGCTACTGGCACACCTTCGTGTGGCCGGGGGCGGACATGTTCGGCATGGGCACCTTCAAGCGCCCGTGGCAGCGCAGCGGCGAGCCGATGGACGTGGCCATCGGCAAGGCTGAAGCGGCGTTCGAGTTTTTCTCCAAGCTGGGCATTGATTACTACAGCTTTCACGACACCGATGTGGCGCCCGAAGGCGGCTCGCTCAAGGAATACCGCAACCACTTCGCGCAGATGGTCGACCACCTTGAGCGCCATCAGGAACAAACCGGTATCCAGTTGCTGTGGGGCACCGCCAACTGCTTCAGCCACCCACGCTTTGCCGCTGGCGCCGCCAGCAACCCGGACCCCGAGGTATTCGCCTACGCGGCCGCTCAAGTGTTCAGCGCGATGAACGCCACCCAGCGCCTCAAGGGTGCCAACTACGTGCTGTGGGGCGGTCGCGAAGGCTATGAAACCCTGCTCAACACCGACCTCAAGCGCGAGCGCGAACAACTCGGGCGTTTTATGCGCATGGTGGTCGAGCACAAGTACAAGATCGGCTTTAAGGGTGACCTGCTGATCGAACCCAAGCCCCAGGAGCCGACCAAGCACCAGTACGATTACGACAGCGCCACGGTGTTCGGCTTCCTGCATGAGTTCGGCCTGGAACACGAGATCAAAGTGAATATCGAGGCCAACCACGCCACCCTGGCCGGGCACAGTTTTCACCATGAAATTGCCACCGCCGTGTCCCTGGGGATTTTCGGCAGCATCGACGCCAACCGCGGCGACCCGCAGAACGGCTGGGACACCGACCAGTTCCCCAACAGTGTCGAGGAGATGACCCTGGCCACCTATGAAATCCTCAAGGCCGGGGGCTTCAAGAACGGCGGCTACAATTTTGATTCCAAGGTGCGCCGCCAGAGCCTGGATGAGGTTGACCTGTTCCACGGGCATGTCGCCGCCATGGATGTGCTGGCCCTGTCTCTGGAGCGTGCGGCGGCCATGGTGCAAAACGACCGATTGCAGCAGTTCAAGGACCAGCGTTATGCCGGCTGGCAGCAGCCCTTGGGCCAGGCGGTGCTGGCCGGTGAGTACAGCCTGGCATCGTTGGCCGAGCACGCGTTTGCCCATGAGCTGAACCCGCAGGCTGTGAGCGGCCGTCAGGAGATGCTCGAAGGCGTGGTCAACCGGTTTATCTACACCTGACCGCCTGCTCGCCACAGGTACGGTACATTCATCAAATCAGTGTCTTTCCAACAACAATAAAAGGACGCACCACCATGAAAGCATTCAAACGTACCCTGCTCGCCACTGCCCTGGCCCTGCTCGCCCTGCCGGTGATGGCCGACTCGGCCCACCCGAAAATCGGCTTTTCCATCGACGACCTGCGCCTGGAGCGCTGGTCCCGCGACCGCGATTACTTTGTCGCCGCGGCCGAAAAGCTCGACGCCAAGGTGTTTGTGCAGTCGGCCGATGCCAACGAGCAGAAGCAAATCTCGCAGATCGAAAACCTCATCTCTCGCGGCGTTGACGTGATCGTCATCGTGCCGTTCAACGCCACCGTGCTGACCAACGCCGTCGCCGAAGCCAAGAAGGCCGGGATCAAGGTGGTGTCCTATGACCGCCTGATTCTCAACGCCGATATTGACGCCTATATCTCCTTCGATAACGAAAAAGTCGGCGAGATGCAGGCCAACGGCGTGCTGCAAGCGGCGCCCAAGGGCAATTACTTTTTGCTCGGCGGCGCGCCCACCGACAACAACGCCAAAGTGCTGCGCGAAGGCCAGATGAAGGTGCTGCAACCGGCCATCGACAAGGGCGATATCAAGATTGTCGGCCAGCAATGGGTCAAGGAATGGAACCCCACCGAGGCCCTGAGCATCGTCGAAAACGCCCTGACCCGAAACGACAATAAGATCGATGCCATTGTGGCCTCCAACGACGCCACCGCCGGCGGCGCGATCCAGGCCCTGGCCGCGCAGAAACTGGCAGGCAAGGTGCCGATTTCCGGCCAGGACGCCGACCTCGCCGCCGTCAAGCGCGTGATCGACGGCACCCAGACCATGACCGTGTACAAGCCTCTCAAGCTGATCGCCACCGAAGCCGCGAAGCTCTCGGTACAGCTTGCGCGTAATGAAAAACCTACCTACAGCTCGCAATACGATAATGGCAGCAAAAAAGTCGACACCATCCTGCTCACGCCGACCCCGCTGACCAAGGCCAATATCGACCTGCTGGAGAAGGATGGTTTCTATACCAAAGAGCAGATTGCCGGGCAGTGACCGCCATGGCCGACTACTTGCTGCAAATGAACGGCATCGTCAAAACGTTTGGCGGTGTCAACGCTCTGAACGGCATCGATATCAAGGTACGGCCGGGGGAATGCGTCGGCCTGTGCGGTGAAAACGGTGCCGGCAAATCCACCTTGATGAAGGTGCTGTCGGCGGTCTACCCGTATGGCACCTGGGAAGGGGAAATACTCTGGGACGGGCAGCCGCTTAAAGCCCATTCCATCAGCGAAACCGAGGCCGCCGGCATCGTTATCATTCACCAGGAACTGACCCTGGTGCCGGACTTGTCGGTGGCCGAAAACATCTTCATGGGCCACGAATTGACCCTGCCCGGCGGGCGCATGAACTACCCGGCCATGCTGCAGCGCGCCGAAGCGCTGATGCGCGAACTCAAGGTGCCGGACATGAATGTGGCGCTGCCGGTGTCGCAATACGGCGGCGGTTACCAGCAACTGGTGGAAATCGCCAAGGCGCTGAACAAACAGGCGCGCCTGTTGATCCTCGACGAGCCCTCCTCGGCCCTGACCCGTTCGGAAATCGAAGTGCTGCTCGACATTATCCGAGGTCTCAAGGCCAAGGGCGTGGCCTGCGTGTACATCTCTCACAAGCTCGATGAAGTGGCGGCCGTGTGCGACACCATCGCAGTGATTCGCGATGGCAAGCACATCGCGACCACGGCCATGGCCGACATGGATATCGCGCAGATCATCACGCAGATGGTCGGCCGCGAGATGAGCAACCTTTACCCCACCGAGCCCCATGCAGTCGGTGAGGTGATTTTCGAGGCGCGCAACGTCACCTGCTATGACGTCGACAACCCCAAGCGCAAACGCGTGGACGATGTTTCTTTCGTGCTCAAGCGCGGGGAAATTCTCGGCATTGCCGGGCTGGTCGGTGCCGGGCGCACGGAACTGGTGTCGGCCTTGTTCGGCGCCTACCCCGGCCGCTACAGCGCCGAAGTATGGCTGGACGGCCAACTGATCGACACGCGCACGCCGCTCAAATCGATCCGCGCCGGGCTGTGCATGGTGCCCGAAGACCGCAAGCGCCAAGGCATCATTCCCGACTTCGGCGTGGGCCAGAACATCACCCTGGCGGTGCTCGACCGCTACGCGCATATGACCCGCATCGACGCCGAGGCCGAGCTTGGCAGCATCGACCAGCAAATCGCGCGCCTGCACCTCAAGACCGCCAGCCCGTTTTTGCCGGTCACCAGCCTGTCCGGTGGCAACCAGCAAAAGGCCGTGCTGGCGAAAATGCTCATGGCCAAGCCACGGGTGTTGATCCTCGACGAGCCCACACGCGGCGTGGATGTGGGCGCCAAGTATGAGATCTACAAACTGATGGGCGCGCTGGCCGCCGAGGGTGTATCGATCATCATGGTCTCCTCGGAACTGGCCGAAGTGCTGGGGGTTTCCAACCGCGTGCTGGTGATTGGCGACGGCCAGTTGCGTGGAGACTTCATCAACCAGGGGCTCACCCAGGAACAGGTGCTCGCCGCTGCGCTCAGCCAACACAATAAGAATGGGAAAACCGCGTAGATGAACCAGGTCAAACACCTTTTTACCCGCTACAAAATGCTCGCCCTGGTGATCGCAGTGGCGATCATCTGGGTGTTTTTCAGTTGGCAGACCGAAGGCGGCTTTCTCACGCCGCGCAACCTGTCCAACCTGCTGCGGCAGATGTCGATCACCGGGATCCTGGCGTGCGGCATGGTGCTGGTGATCATCAGCGGCGAGATCGATTTGTCGGTGGGTTCACTGTTGGGGTTATTGGGCGGGCTGGCGGCGATTCTGGACGTGGTCTACCACATTCCGCTACTGGCCAACCTGAGCCTGGTGGCGCTGTGCGGTTTGATGATCGGCCTGGCCAACGGCTACATGACCGCCTACCTGCGCATCCCCTCGTTCATTGTCGGCCTGGGCGGCATGTTGGCGTTTCGCGGGATTTTGCTCGGCATTACCGGCGGTACCACCATTGCGCCGGTGTCGCCGTCGCTGGTGTATGTGGGCCAGGGGTATTTGCCGCATGCCGTCGGTGTGGGGCTGGGCGTGTTGCTGTTTGCCTTGACCCTGTTCCTGACCTGGAAGCAACGGCGCAACCGCGCACTGCATGGCCTGGCGGCGCATTCGTTGGTGCGTGACCTGTTGCGCGTGGCTGTGATCGGCGCAGTGCTGGCCGGCTTCGTCACCACCCTCAACAGTTACGACGGCATCCCCGTGCCGGTGCTGCTGTTGCTGGTGCTGCTCGGCGTGTTCAGCTACGTCACCAGCCAGACCGTGTTCGGCCGTCGCGTTTACGCGGTGGGCAGCAATATGGAAGCCACACGCCTGTCGGGCATCAACGTGCAGGCGGTAAAACTGTGGATCTTCGGCATCATGGGCGTGATGTGCGCCCTCGCCGGCCTCGTCAACACCGCGCGCCTGGCTGCGGGTTCGCCGTCGGCGGGCAATATGGGCGAACTGGATGCGATTGCCGCGTGTTTTATCGGCGGCACCTCCATGCGCGGCGGCTCGGGCACGGTGTATGGCGCGTTGCTCGGCGCGCTGGTGATTACCAGCCTGGATAACGGCATGTCGATGCTGGACGTGGACAGCTACTGGCAGATGATTGTGAAGGGCAGCATTCTGGTGCTGGCGGTGTGGGTGGATGTGAGTACGCGGACGGGGCGGCGCTGACAGGGTCGCGCCAATGTGGGAGCTGGCTTGCCAGCTCCCACCATTGACCTGCAGTGTATTTAAGTTATTTCGACACCGGCATCGCAAACTCCGCGCCCTGCTCAATGCTCTCCGACCAGCGCTGCATGATCGACTTCTGCTTGGTGTAAAAACGCACACCTTCCGTGCCGTAGGCATGCATGTCGCCAAACAGACTCTTCTTCCAGCCACCAAAGCCGTGCCAGGCCATCGGCACCGGAATCGGCACGTTGATGCCGACCATGCCCACTTCGATGCGCCGGGCGAATTCGCGGGCGATGTTGCCGTCGCGGGTGAAGCAGCTGACGCCGTTGCCGAACTCGTGGTCGTTGACCAGCTTGATCGCCTCGGCAAAGTCATTCACGCGCACGCAGGCCAGCACCGGGCCGAAGATTTCTTCGCGGTAGATGCTCATGTCTTGGGTCACGTGGTCGAACAAGGTCGCGCCGAGCCAGAAGCCGTTTTCCAAGCCTGCCTCGGTTGGCACGTAATCACGCCCGTCGAGCAGCAATTGCGCGCCGGCTTGCACGCCTTGTTCGATGTAGCCGCTGATGCGTTCCAATGCGGCGCGGGACACGATCGGGCCCATTTCAGCCTTCAAATCGCGGCCGTCGGTGATGCGCAATTGCTTGGCACGCTCGGTCAAGGAAGCGATGACTTTGTCACCCACATCGCCTACCAACACGGCGACGGAAATCGCCATGCAGCGCTCGCCGGCACTGCCGTAGGCGGCGCCCATCAGCGCATCCACGGTTTTTTCGATGTCGGCGTCGGGCATCACCACCATGTGGTTTTTCGCGCCGCCCAGGCCTTGTACGCGCTTGCCGTTGCGCGCGCCGGTTTCGTAGATGTATTGGGCAATCGGCGTGGAGCCGACGAAGCTCATGGCCTTGACGTCCGGGTGTTCGAGCAGGGCATCCACCGATTCTTTATCGCCCTGCACCACGTTGAACACGCCTTTGGGCAGGCCGGCTTCACGCAGCAACTCGGCCATGAACAGCGAGGCGCTCGGGTCGGTCGGGCTTGGCTTGAGGATAAAGGTGTTGCCTGCCGCAATGGCAATCGGGTACATCCACATCGGTACCATCACCGGGAAGTTGAACGGCGTGACGCCGGCAACCACGCCCAGCGGCTGGCGCATCGTCCAGTTGTCCATACCACGGGAAACCTGGTCAGAATGCTCGCCCTTGAGCAGGTTGGGAATGCCGCAGGCGAATTCCAGAATATCGATGCCACGGTCAACTTCACCCTGGGCATCGGTGAAGACTTTGCCGTGCTCGGCGACGATGATGCGCGCCAGGTCGTCCTTGCGTTCACGCAGCAAGTGCAGGTACTCGAACAAAACGCGAGCGCGGCGGATTGGTGGCGTATCGGCCCAACCGGCGAACGCGGCCTGGGCAGCGGCGACGGCTTCACCGACGGTCTGGCGGCTGGCCAGGGCGACGCGGCCGGTGATTTCGCCGGTGGCTGGGTTGTAGACGTCCTGATAGCGATCATCGCGGCTCACGCGTTGGTCGTTGATGTAGTGCTCGATCGTACTGGTCATGGCAGGTGATCCCAGGTGGGTAGCGTTGAGGCACACGATAGGCTTTCAGTTTGTTCCAAACCAGAGCAGAATCCTGAACTTATTGTCCTTGCAAGCGAACAATAGCATCATGGAAAAATCCGAGATCGAAGGGCTGTGGACCCATATTCACTGGTTGTCGGTGCTGGAGGAGCAAGGCACCTATACCGCCGCCGCAGCGCGCCTGGGGGTGAGCAAGTCGGCCGTCAGCCAGCGCATCTCGGACCTGGAAAAGGCCACCGGCACCCGCCTGGTCACCCGCACCACGCGCAGTGTGCGGCTTACCGATGCGGGGCTGTCGTTGACCCGCGAAGTGCGCAGCGCCTACGAACATATCGCCCGCAGTTTCTCGTCGGTGCGCGACTCGGCCGGAGAGATTCGCGGGCTGGTGCGCCTCACCGCGCCGGTGGCGTTTGCCCGGCAGCAGTTGGTGCCGCATCTGTCGGAATTCCTGCAGCAATACCCGCAAGTGCGTATTCAACTGGACGTGTCGGATGCCCTGAGTTCACTGACAGCCGAAGGTTACGACCTGGCGGTGCGCCACGGCTTTCAGGTGCCAGAAACCCACGTGGCCTGGAAGTTGTGCGACACCGGCTCGGTGCTGGTCGCCACCCAGGACTACCTGCAGCGCCACGGCGAACCCCGCGAGCCTGCCGACCTCAGCGCCCACAACTGCCTCTACTACCCACGCGGCGCCGACCAGCCGGCCTGGACATTCGAGCGCGGCGGCAAAAAAGTCGAACGCGTCACCGTGCCCATCGCCGGCAGTTTTTCCACCAACAACAGCGAAGCCCTGCGCGACTCGGCGCTCAACCACCTGGGCATCGCCCTGCTCCCGGACTTCAGCGCCCAGGCGGCGCTGGCCAGCGGCACGTTGGTGCAAGTGCTCAAGGGCTGGACGCTCAAGGGCGCGTTTGCCGATGAGATTTACTTGATCCGCCCGTATTCGCCCCATGTGCCGAAGTCGGTGAGTGCGTTGGTGGGGTACCTGAAGGAGAAACTGTCGGGTGGGTTTCGGTTTGTGGGATGAGGCGAGGTTGCGCGAATAAATCAGCGCCATTAAGCGTGGCGCTTATAGCCAACAGGTATTGATAACTGTCATTTATACCAGGCGTATCGTTTACGCCTGCCACTTACTATTTGAAGCGCACACCTAACCCGGTTAAATACCTTGGAGGCACCATGAGCATTGCAGATTTCGACTCAGCAGTGGAAGCGGTCAAACGGTTATCAAAACGACCAGCCGACGATGAACTTGTTGAACTGTATGGGTTATACAAACAATCCACACAGGGTGACAATGACTCTGCAAGGCCTGGCTTCACTGATTTTGCAGGAAAAGCTAAATGGGAAGCTTGGAACAAACTAAAAGGTACGTCACAACGTGAGGCCCAAAATAGGTATATCGAATTAGCGAATAGCCTGATCAACCGAGAGAGCACCTCATAAGGGTCGGCCACCACACTCAATTGCAGTGAAATGCTCGCCAGCCCCGAACGCGCGAAGATCCTGATGGTGTGGCATTTGCTGGAGCTTGCCCGCACCACGGTGGATCGCTCTATCGAGTGCCTGAAACCTGCAAAAGCAATGGCTTAAACACGGTCAAAAATGTGGGAGCTGGCTTGCCTGCGATAGCGGTGTATCAGACAGAAAATTAGGTGCAGATATACCGCTATCGCAGGCAAGCCAGCTCCCACATTGGATCGTGTGGCTGCTGCTCCGTGTGGCTGATCAGTCAGTGGCCTTTCGACATGGTTTGTAAAGGGCCAGCAAGGCGCGTCCCTTTTAATTGCAGGACGTTTCCTAGACAATCCCTGCCGCCTTGTGCCTGTTGGAATCGATGGCTAGTCTGCGATCCGTCACTGCTCATCAGTGATCGGGTTTAGTCGCCCGGTTTCAGAACAGGCGCATCGTCCTCCGAAGTTTATGGTGGCTGTGCGCAGGGCGCCTTCGGGCGCGCCGGGTTCCTGTTCTGACCGGTCGACTAACCTGCGTACAGCCGCCACCCTCGTTTAGTCGCGAAGCGTGTCGGCTCCTTGACCAGACAGGTACTAAACGATGAAGAAAATTGTTCCCGACCCACCCCGCAATTGCGCCAAAGACCGCGCCGCCTTCAACCGCGCCCTCGACCATTACCTGCCCACCCCCGGCGTTCACAGCGTGATCGAAGACCTGAGCTTTGAAGACGCCTTGCTCTACACCGCCAGCCTGCTCGACAGCGCTTCGGCCACCACACTCAATTGCAGTGAAATGCTCGCCAGCCCCGAACGGGCGAAGATTCTGGCGGTGTGGCATTTGCTGGAGCTTGCCCGCACCACGGTGGATCGCTCTATCGAGTGCCTGAAACCCACCAAGGCAATGGCTTAAACGCGGTAAAAAAATGTGGGAGCTGGCTTGCCTGCGATGGCGGTATATCTGCACCTGATTTTCTAACTTATACACCGCTATCGCAGGCAAGCCAGCTCCCACAATTGACCATCGTCGCACCCACTAAACGGAATAGTTCTCGACAACTACGCGCGCATAAACTTGTTATAGCCAGCCGCAATAATTAACCAAACAAACCCCACCGTTATGTAATCAACTTGTTACTTTCAAAGCCCCTCACCAACAGCTTCTTGACGCCGACAAAAAAGCCATACAACTAATTGTAAATATTGAATAATCATCGCCACTCCTGCTCCACTCAAGCGCCCTTTTTAAACTCCCGCCCGCACAAACTTGCAAAACAACCACAACCGGCTACGTTCATGAATACCGTGAAAGCCATCAGCCATTACGCACAAAACCTGCCAGCCAGGTGAGGGGTTTTATTGCTCTAAAAACGGCGCAAACACAGACACGGAACTTAAGTCTCAATACTCAAAAGGGATGCTTTGATGAAGCGCAGCCGGTGGTATCGTGCATGCTCGAAAAAGGCGCCAGCCGAACACTTTTGGCTGTCATTGGTGTGCTTTTCTGCGCTGGTGATTGCCAGCTTTCTGTTGTTTGAACAACAAATCCAAGACTTCCTGATTCACCTCAACCTGTACCAACCGTCCTCGCCTGCCCAGGCGTTCAACCTGGCCCTGCTGCTGGTCGCCCTGCTCGCGCTGGACGTGGTGTTGCCGGTGCCGTCGAGCATGGTGGCGTTGCTGGCGGTGGCCATGCTCGGCAGCATTGGCGGTTACCTGGTGATTTTTATCGGTCTGTGCCTGGGTGCAGGCTTGGGGTATGCGTTGGGCGCCGGTTATTTTCGTTTGCTGTCCGGCCGCCTTGGCTTGCATCAGCGCTCGCCCGGGCAGTTGGCGTACCGCTTGGGCACGCTGTCGTTGATTTGCCTGCGCGGTGTACCGGTGCTGGCGGAAACCTCGGTGGTGGCCGCCGGGATGCAGCGCTACCCGCTGCGGGCCTTTTTGCTGATCACCACGTTGGCCAATGCCGGCCTGGCGCTGGCCTACACGGCCATCGGCACCTTCCTGATCGAGCAGAATTCATTGCTGGTCACGGTGCTGGCCAGCATGGTGTTGCCGCTGGCGTTTGTGGCGATTTACAGCCTGCTCAAACGCAAGCCAAGTGGGGATCAGCCTCTGCGTGGGCGGTTCACGGTCGCTTATGACTACCCGGTGATCTTCACCGACCACCTGTTCGACCCGCACAACCCATGCTTGCACCAGCAACTCACCGCAGCGCACAGCGGCCAAGTGACAGTGATGGTGTTCGCCGACGAGCAACTGCTGCACAGCGCGCCCGCGTTGCGCGACCAGATCGACGCCTACTTCGCGGCCCATGCCGATCTGCAGTTGCTCGCCGCGCCCATCGCCGTACCGGCCGGTGAATTGAGTAAAACCTCAGAGGTGTTGCAGCAGCTCTACAGCGACATGCTGCAACACGGCCTGGACCGGCATTGCTACGTGCTCGCCCTGGGCGGCGGCGCGGTGCTGGATTCGGTGGGTTACGCCTGCGCGACCTTCCACCGGGGCATTCGGCTGATCCGCATCCCCAGCACAGTGCTGGCCCAGAACGATGCCGGTATCGGCGTCAAAAACGGCATCAATGCCTTTGGCCAGAAGAACCTGCTCGGCGCGTTCTACCCCGCCACCGCCGTGATCAACGACTTCCAGTTGCTCACCAGCCTCACCCGCCGCGACCAGATCGCCGGGCTGGCCGAAGCGGTGAAAGTGGCGCTGATCAAGGACGCCGCGTTCTTCGAGTGGATGGAAGCCAATGCCAGCGCCCTCGCCCACTTCGACCACGCGGCCAGCCGCTACGCGATTCGCCGTTGCGCCGAGCTGCACCTGGGGCATATCACCGGCGCCGGTGACCCGTTCGAGCGCGGTAACGGCCGCCCGCTGGATTATGGGCATTGGGCCGCGCACAAACTGGAAAACCTTAGCCACCACCGGCTGCGCCATGGCGAAGCAGTAGCCGTGGGCATGGCGCTGGATGGGCTTTACGCGAACGCACTGGGCCTGTTGAGCGATTCCGAAACTGAGCGGGTGATGAGCCTGCTGCACACGTTGGGCTTCAACCTGTGCCCGCCGGAACTGAGTGTGACCGACGCACAGGGCCGCTCACCGCTGTTGCTCGGCCTGGAGGAATTTCGCCAGCACTTGGGCGGGCAACTGTCGATCCCCATGCTCACCTGCATCGGCCAATCGGTGGACCTGCATGCAATCGACAGCGCAAAAATGCAAACGGCGCTGCAACGGCTGGCGGCCCACAGCAGCCCGGCACTGGCGGCCACCGAGGACTACGCGCGATGAGCCCGATGAAAACCTGGATGACCCTCGGCCGCGTGTCCAACCTGCCGACGGTGTGGACCAACACCCTGGCCGCCGCCCTGCTCGCCAGCAGTGCCGGGGCCTTGGCGCCGCCCTCCTCGCTGGTGTGGGTGCTGCTGTTGACCACCTTGTCGCTGCTGTACCTGGCCGGCATGTTCTTGAATGACCTGCTGGATGCCGACTGGGACGAGCAACACCACAACCCGCGCCCCATTACCCTGGGACTTGCCAGCCGTCAACAAGTCGGCCTGGCCACAACCTTGCTGCTGGTACTCGCGGCAGCGGCGGTGCTGGGCCTGAGCCGCTTGATCGACACGCCGCATTGGTTGCTCGGCGGCGTGGTGCTGCTGGTGGGCTGCATCTTCGGCTACAACCTGCTGCACAAAAAATATGCGCACAGCGTGTGGCTGATGGGCGCCTGCCGCTCGGCGCTGTACCTCACCGCCGCCGCCAGCCTGGCGGTGCCGCCGGAGCCGATCTGGCTGTGCGCGATTCTGCTTGGCGTGTACATCAGCGGCCTGACCTACCTGGCCCGCCAGGAGCACCGCAACCAACTGATCAGCCGCCTGCCGCTGCTGTTGATGCTCAGCCCGCTGGCCCTGGCGCTCTACTCCAACAACCTGTGGTTCTGGCCGGTATTGCTGCTGTGGCTGGGCTGGTTGGGCTGGCATTACTGGAAACACCTGGCCCACCCGCAACAGCACCAGGTGCGCGCGTTTATCGGCGCAGGTTTGGCCGCTCTGCCGTTGTTCGATGCACTGGTGCTGGCGGTGGCCAATCAGCCATTGGGCAGCCTGGTGTGTGTGCTGGTGTTTTTCCTGCTTCCCCACTTTCAGCGTTGGATCAAGCCGACATGAACATGCGCCCGGATAACCTCGCCGACCTTCGCTTGAGCCTCACCCAACGGCTGGATGCCACGCAGCTGCATTGGTGGTTGCAGGCACATGCACAGCTTGAAGAACAACCGCATGCTTCAACGGCGGCGCTGCTGTGCGACCAGTGCAAACGCCAGTTGCCTGCCGCCGTTGTCGCGCCAGCCCGGGCACTGGTGGTGGCCAAGGCGCTGGAACACACGCCGGCAGACGATCACCTGCCGCTGCTGCGCCAACTGTTCCTGTGGGGCGATGACCAGGAAAAAATCGCCCTGCTCAGCGCCCTCGACTGGCTCGACCGCGACGGGCTGTGCCTGGAGCTGGCGTTGCAGGCCGGGCGCACCAGCAACCCGCAGGTGTTTGCCGCGCTCGCCCTCGACACCGCCTACCCGTCACGTCATTACCCGGAACGCGCCTTTCACCAACTGGTGCTCAAGGCGCTCGGCATGGGCCTCGACATCGGGCGCCTGGTGAACCTGGCGCAACACCACAGCGTGACCCTCAACCAGCTCGCCCTCGACCTGCTCGACGAACAGCTCGCGGCCTCACGCACCGTGTCCCCAGGCTTACCCAAAGCGATCGCCTTTGACCTGCTCAGCCCGGCGCAACTACAGCGCTTGCGCGGCCTGCGCCTGCCGCCCGAATGGCACGCCAACCTGAACTGATGCACATCGCCTTCCCTTGACGAGGATTCACCATGCTCAAGTACTTCGATCCGCATATCCATATGGTCAGCCGCACCACCGACGACTACCAGAACATGGCCGCCGCCGGCATCACCGGGGTCATCGAACCGGCATTCTGGCAGGGCCAGGCGCGCACCAGCCTGGGCAGTTTCGTCGACTATTTCGACACGCTGCTGGGTTGGGAACGCTTTCGCGCGAGCATGTTCGGCATCCATCACTTCTGCACCATCGGCCTGAACCCCAAGGAGGCCAATGACCTGTCGATTGCCAATGAAGTGCTGGAGATTCTGCCGCGTTACCTGGTCAAGGATGGCGTGGTGGCGGTGGGTGAAATCGGCTACGACGACATCACCCCCGAAGAGGACCGCTTCCTCGCCGCGCAACTGGAACTGGCCAAGCAATTCAACCTGCCGGTGCTGGTGCACACGCCGCACCGTGACAAGATCGGCGGCACCAAACGCACCCTCGCCGTCATCCGCGAAGTGGGGATTGCCGAACACCTGGTAATCATCGACCACCTCAACGAACTGACCTTGCCGCTGGTGCTCGACAGCGACTGCTGGCGCGGCCATTCGATCTACCCCAACACCAAGATGTCGGAGCAGCGCATGGTCGCGTTGCTGCAGGAATACGGCACCGAAAAAATGGTGGTCAACAGCGCGGCGGACTGGGGCATCAGCGACCCGCTCAAGGTGCCCAAGACCGGCCAGGCGATGCTCGCGGCCGGCTTCAGTGCAGCCCAGGTGGAACAGGTGCTGTTCCATAACCCGGTGGATTTTTTTGCCCAGAGCGGCCAACTCGACAAGGCCCTGGTGAGCACGCCGCTGCCCATCGACCAACGCAAGCAATGGCAAGAAAACTCGGCCCTGCGTGGCCAGGACCCGGTGGTCAAATGAGCGCCGCCAAGGGCTGGGCGGCCAGCCAGATCGGCTATTGCAGCAATGTACACCCGGCACGCGACCTGGCCGGGCTGCGCGCCTCCATCACCGAGCATTTTCAGGGCGTGCGCACCTTGCGCGGGCTGGCCCAACAAGACAGCGGCCTGTGGATCTGCGCCCAGGCGGCGGCGCAATTACAGCACGCCCCTGCGCGCACGCAGTTTGTGCTGTTACTCAAGCAAAGCGGCGTGCGCCTGACCTCACTGAACGGTTTTCCCTATGGCGACTTCCACCAGGGCGCGGTGAAGGCCGAGGTGTATTTGCCCAGTTGGGCCGACCCGCAACGGCTGGCTTACAGCCTGGACCTGGCGCGCATCCTTGCCCACGCCCTGCCCGACGATTGCCGCCAAGGGGTGATTTCCACGGTGCCGCTGGGCTATGCCGCAACCTGGAGCAAAGCGCGGCAACTGCGCGCCGATGAACACCTCAGCCAACTCACAGCCGCACTTGCCAGGCTGCACCACAAAACCGGCAAGAAAATTGTGTTCTGCCTGGAGATGGAGCCCGACTGTGTGCTGGAAAATACCGAGCAGACCCTCGCATTCTTCCAGCACCGGCAGGCCATGGACCCGAACCATGCCTACCTGGCGCTGTGTTTTGATGTGTGCCACCAAGCGGTGATGTTCGAGGATTGTTATCAATCCCTGGAACGGCTGCGTGCCGCCGGCGTGCCGGTGGGCAAGGTCCAGCTGTCCAATGCGATGATCTGCCACTTGCCGCCCGACGATGCCGTTCGGCGCGAAGCCGTGCTCGACACCCTCGCAAGCTTTGCCGAAGCCACCTACCTGCACCAGGTCAAGGCACTCGATGCACAGGGCCGTCGCGTGGCCTGGGCCGATCTGCCGGCGGCATTGCAAGGTTGCACCGGGTTCGCTGAACTGCGCATTCACTTCCATATCCCGCTGTTCAGCGAACACTTGCTGTTGCCCGAGCTGCGCGGCAGCCAGGCGGCCCTGGCCCAGACCTTCGACTACCTGGCCGCCCACACTGAGTTCCGCCCGGTGCTGGAGGTGGAAACCTACAGCTGGGGCGTGTTGCCCGCGCAACTGCGGCCCACCACGCAACAGGCGCAGCTGGAAGGCATCGCCGCCGAGCTGCGTTGGGTCGAGAGCCAATTGCGCCAGCGCAACCTGCTGCAAACCCTGATGCAGGAGGCGTATGCCGATGCGCTCTGAGCAACCGCTGCTGCTGATCAATGTGGTCGGGCTGACGCCGTCGCTGCTGGGCGAGGCGACGCCGCAGATCAACGCGCTGCTCAAGACCGCCAAGATGGCCAGCCTGCAACCGGTGTTCCCTGCCGTGACGTCCACGGTGCAGGCCTCGATCCTCACCGGCGCGCCGCCGTCGCAGCATGGGATCGTCGGCAATGGCTGGTACTTTCGCGACCAGGCCGAAGTGCGTTTCTGGCTGCAACCCAATGCGCTGATCCAGGGCGAAAAGGTCTGGCACACCCTCAAGCGTGAAATGCCGGGCTTTCGCTGCAGCCAGTTGTTCTGGTGGTACAACATGTACGCCGATGTGGACGCCTCCATCACACCGCGCCCGCATTACCCGGCCGATGGGCGCAAGCAATTTGGCCTGTATTCGTCGCCGCCCGGGTTGCATGAGCAGATCGAGGCACAGATTGGCGAGTTCCCCTTCCATGGTTTTTGGGGGCCGGCGGCGGGCATCGCGTCGAGCCGCTGGATTGTCGAGTGCGCCATGGCCGAGTTCCAGATCAGCCGGCCGCACCTGCAATTGATCTACCTGCCGCACCTTGATTACAGCTTGCAGCGCGTGGGGCCTGAGCACCCGTCGATTGCTGATGAAGTGCGCGCCATCGACCACGAAGTCGGGCGTTTGCTGGCCTTCGCCGAGGCCCAGGGTGCGGCGGTGATGCTGCTGTCTGAGTACGGCATCGAAGCCGTCGCGCAGTCGGTGTCGATCAACCGCGTGCTGCGCGCCGAAGGCCTGTTGCAGGTGCGCCAATCCTTGAGCTGGGAACTGCTCGACCCCGGCGCCAGCGCGGCGTTTGCGGTGGCGGACCATCAGGTCGCGCATATCTACGTAAAGCACGCGCAAGACATCCCGCGCGTCAAAGCCCTGTTGCAGCGCCAGCCCGGCATCGAGCAGGTGCTGGACAAAGCCGAACAACGCGTTTGGCAGCTCGACCATCCACGCAGCGGCGAGCTGGTGGCCGTGGCCGCCGCCGGGTTCTGGTTCGATTACTACTACTGGCTGGACGAACGCAAAGCGCCGGATTTTGCGCGCACCGTGGACATTCACCGCAAGCCCGGCTACGACCCGGTCGAGTTGTTTATCGACCCGGCCATTCGCTTGCCCAAGCTCAAAGTGGCGCGCCGCCTGCTGCAAAAAAAGCTCGGTTTTCGCTACTACATGGACCTGATCCCACTGGACACAGGGTTAGTCCGTGGCAGCCATGGTCGTCTGCCCAGCAGTGCGCAGACCGGCCCGCTGCTGATCACCAATTGCGACCTGGCGTTGCCGCAGCAACTGGCGGCGACGGCAGTCAAGCAACTGCTCCTGGAGCACTTCCTGGGGCGCCCTCACCTCGAACTGGCGAATGCCAAGGAGCTTTCATGCGGCGAGCCTTATCTATAACGGTCCTGAGCGCACTGGCCGGATTGGCCCAGGCACAGGACCCCACCCCCTTCGATTGCAGCAACTTTCTGCAGTTTGGAGGCAATCTCGACGCCACCCGGGCCGCCTTCACCCAAGGCCCCGACACCCTCGCCTGGAACTGGTTTGCCTGCCTGAACCAGCCTGCCGGCGCACAAAGCCCTGACCGGGTCTGGGAAACCCTCAAACCGTCAGACCAGGTCTACCTGCCTAACGGCGCCCAACCGCTGCCGTATGGCCAAAGCGTGCCGCCACCCGCCGCCGTGCTGAGCCAGGCCCAGGCGATGGGCATGAACCCCAACCGAATCTTGCATAACCTCAACGCCACGCAACAGGTGGACGGGCTCATCCTGCAAATGGGCGGCCAGGTGCCGGCAGCCGAGAAAGGCCAGCCGGTGCGCTTCCAACTGCTGATGGGCCAGGACACGTTCGAGTACATCGTGCAGCAGAAGGTCTACAACGTGAACGGCCAGGCCGCACTCACCAGCGACCTGAACTTCCCCTCCACCGCCTGGGAGCTGAAAGCCGCGTGGTTGTGGATCGGTAACGACACGGCCTACCAGCAACAACTGGCCAGCCAGGGTTACTACATTGCCCAGGCCTACTACCAGCAGGGCAAGCAGTATCAGGTTGGCTATGCGGCGCTGAGCGGCTTGCATGTGATCAACAAGCTGAACCCCGATTGGGTGTGGACCACCTTCGAAAACCGTAACAACAGCCAGTACACGGTGACCAACGCCGCACCCGCCGCGCCGATGACCAACAGCACCGGGCCAACAGCGGCGGCGCAGCCGGTGAACGCCACCTTCCAGGCTCAATACCCGGCGTTGGCGCAGTACGAGCTGATAGGCGTGCAATCCAACACCACGCCAACGTTACTGGCCAACTCCCAGCTGGAATCGGCGTTCCAAAGTGAATCTTCATGCTTTGCCTGCCATGGCACCGCGGCCTATTCGCCCAAGCAGGGCTACTTCAATTTCGCCTTGAACAAAGACGGCGGCATCGTCTACCCCACCGCGCCGTTGCCCGCCTCCGACTTTGTCGGCTACCACAAACTGGACTTTGTCTGGTCGCTCAAACGCGCCCAGTGGCAACGTTAAGGAGCCTCACATGAGCGTCTTGAATTTCCCGCGTATCTACCTGGGCGGCCATATGTTCTGGAACCCGCCGACCGCCAACAACAACGACATGTACCCGCTGTACGATGCGGTAAAAATGCAGATGAACTGGCCGTTCTTGAAGGCCTTCGACATCACGCCACTGAATGCCGCCAGCACCTTGCTGCCCTGGACCATCGCCCCGCTGCCGCCCGCCAGCGTGCCCGACTACGTGATGCAGGTGCCAGGCAATGCCGGGCAGTTGACCACGCCGATGATCCCTGGCGAGTGGAACCTGTTCGGCGACAATGCCTGCGGCACCGTGAGCTACAACCAGACCCAGTCGGTGATCACCGGCGGCGAGTTACCCGGCGGTGGCTATGTGGACCAGGACCCGCTGATCAACCAGAGCTTCCAGTTGCTCGGCAACCCCTTCGGCGGTGCCCCCAGCTCGCCGGCGCGCTTTGTCGACGTGAGCCCCTGGCAGAACACTTTTACCGCGCTGTACTTCGACAAGCTGGTGCTGGGCAACGCCGAGTGCGGCCTGACGCTCAATCGCCAGTTCCGCATGCTCGACCGTTTCCTCAACTTCAACTGGGCCAACCTCGGTGGCCTGGCCTACGTGACCACCACCTGGCAAACCTGTTTCCCCAAAGAGAACCTGGAATGGGTGATCGGCAATTCCGCCTTGCTGCAAAACCTGCAGACCCAGATGGCGCAGCAAAATGCCAAGGGCTTGATGTTCCGTTTTTCGACCTACCTGACGTGCTACGACAAGAACGGCATCCTCAACAACTACCCGCCGATCGACACCCACTCCTCCAGCGCGGCGGCCCAGGCCCAGGTGCAGGCCATGTACCAACAGGGGCTGGATAACGTCGGCGATATCTTCTTCAACCCGGCCTATAGCCGCACGGTCGGCACCCTGGGCCTGTGGCTCGACGATGAGTTCCCCACCGCCCCCGCCGGCCGGCGCCTGGTACCGGCCGGTGCAGTGCCCATCTACAAGACCTCGCCGGGCACGGCCACCCAGGCGCAGCTCGGGGTGATCTCGGCGCAGGCCCACGACAACACCCTGTCGCTGGACCTGGGCAATGCCTTCCCGTTCTACCCGATCGACAAGACGGCCGACATCCC
The DNA here is from genome assembly GCF_002742565.1 of Pseudomonas sp. 2995-3. Taxonomy (NCBI): domain Bacteria; kingdom Pseudomonadati; phylum Pseudomonadota; class Gammaproteobacteria; order Pseudomonadales; family Pseudomonadaceae; genus Pseudomonas; species Pseudomonas sp. 2995-3. The sequence goes on from NZ_LJSB01000081.1 coordinate 37,773, forward strand.
GGTCGCGGCCAAATTCCAGGCCGGCAATTACCAGATCGGCATCCGCCAGGGCACGCAATTCAGCCCGCTGGCCAGTTTTGGTTATGACGATTATCAACAGGCGGCCTTCGACAAACGCTCGGGCATCCTCGACCTGCCGCTGGGCGTGGACGCCCAGGCACTCCTGCAAACCGGCACCCTGGAACTGCAACAGCCCGGCACCACGCCCGTGATCGCCGCGACCCAGCAGATGTGGACCGCCGAAGTCGTCGAGAGCGCGAGCTTTATCGACGTGGGCGACACCAAAACCCTGCAGGTGATGGTGCAATACGACGGCCTGCCCGCGCCTGCCGGCACCACGTTGTGGGTGGCCGAATACGGCAATGCCTACATGCTGTGTACCACCGACTATTACCTGGCCTTCAGCAACGCGGCCAACTTCACCCTGTTCAACAACGACCCGGCCAACCCGGCCAATAACAGCGCCAATTGGCCGCAATTTCAAGGCGCAACAACGCTGCGCAGCCACGTGACCGAGGGCACCGGTCGCCAATTGATGGCCACGCGGCTGGCGGTGTCGGCCGATCAAATGACGCCGGTGACCTACCAGGAATTTTTACCGACACCTGCGGCAGTGGCCTTAAGCCCGACGCTCACGTTCGCCAACCCGATCGCCATGCAAGGCACCTTGCAAGACCCGCTCAACAATACGGTGCAATACAGCCTGGCGAAGATCCAGACCGACGCCAACGGCATCGCCAACCTGACCGTCACCGCCCAGGCGCCGGGTTTTCCGACCTTGCGTTTCTTTGTGCAGGAAGGTCAGCAGGCACCGGCGATCCCGTTCAGCTTCCCGCTGCCCACGGCCTTCACCGACTTCCTCGCGCCGCTGCGGGTGCTGCCGCTGGAACCGCAGTTGCAGCAGAACTTCGTCAACGCCTGGAACCTGATTTATCAACGCGAAAACGCCGGCCAGCTGATCTGGGAGACCTTCATCTACCCCTTCATCCTGCAGCCGTTTTATTACCTGTACCCGATCATGAGCAAGTTCATGCCGCTCAACTCCTTGTCGCGCATTGAGGGCGCGGTGGACCAACTGATTGTGTTGATCAGCAAGCCCTATCAGGAAGAAAGCACCCTGGCGATGCCCATTACGCGAGACATGCCGCAAAGCCGTCGAGCCGTACTGGAGTTGTGGGCGCAAGCCTTGGTGAAACGCAACTACCCGCCCGTGCAATTGAGCATGAGCGACTACCACTAAGCCACACGCAGGAGCGCCGGGTGGCCTGACGGCTGCCCGGCCCCCCACAGGAGTGTCCTATGAACACCAGCCTTTTGAGCCGACTGTTGCTGCTGTTTGTGCTGCTCAGCCCCGCCGCGTTTGCCGCCGACGACAGCGGCGCCGTGTACTTCACCAATGGTGTACACAACAGCGAAGGGTGCAACGCGCAGAACGGCAACTGCATCGCCAAACGCGCGCCAGGCGAGCCGTCCGATCCGTTTTTCCCGGCGCAATGGATCAGCGACTGGACGATGTACCGGGTCATGAACAACTACGCGAAAAACCCGCCGCCCTATAGCAATCCACCCTCGACCCTCACACCTGCCGACTACACGGTCTCGCGCGGGACGAGCTACTACGACACCACGTATATCCCGCCGGATGGCGACGGCTTCGGCGCGATGATGGAGCACTACGAGAAGTACTGCCTGCCGATCTTCCCGATCAAGAACAACAACTACACCTGCTCGTTCGTGTCCCTGGGCAACAAGGCGTACTTTTTGACTTACCCGCAGGACCGCCCGAAAGACATGCCGGCCTGCTGCATGTTTTCGCCGATGAACCACCCACCGCGCCAGGACTTTATCGAGCACCTGCCCTACAGCGCCGAGCGCAGCAAAAACCTCAACGCCAGCGTGCAGGCCTATGCCCTGGACCTGCAATCACCGTCGGGGCCGATCCTGTTTGGTTATGCCTTCAACAAGCGCCAGACCGGCGCACCACCCTACCGTTCGCCGCAGTCGTTCTTCTTTTCCGGGGACACCAGCGTGGCCAATGCGCCGATCGTGAGCCAGAACTACACCAACTTCCGTATCGCCAAACCCGACCCCAGGCAGACCTGGGACCAAGTGGCTGCGATGTGCCCGTCCAACCCGCCGCCTTGCCAGCTGTTCGAGCCGCCGGCCTCCCAGAGCAACGGCCATAAGGCGCAATGGAACCAGTTGATGCAGCGTAAGCCTTGAGGAAGATCATCATGAAAACACTACTGAGTGTGATGCTGCTGGGGCTGGTCAGCCTGCCGGCCCTGGCGCGCGAAGCACCGCAGCCGTCGACACTGGCCACGCAGCTCAACTGCCAGCCACCCACCAGCGCCCCCGCCGCGAATGCGCCGCAGGACCAGTTCGATCAATACAGCTGGCAGATGTTCGTCGCCCTGAACTGGCCGGCCCAGGACGGGCAGCGTGGCACGCCCAACTGCAACAAACAGCCTGGGGATTCTGGCTACACCGTGTGGCAGACCTACAAGACCGTCAGTGAGATCTTCCTGCCGGGCGCCGCCAACCCTGGGCCGTGGAACAGCCCGCTGACGGCCCGCAGCCTGGGCATCATTAATATCGCTGCGTTGAAGAACAGTTCGCTGGTCAACTCCATCGACCAGGCGGTCGGTGGCTGGCTGATCGACCAGGCGGGCAACCCGACCTACTACGATATCTCGGCCAACCAGGCGTCCTATAACTACATTGTCGGCAACCGCTTCTACAACGCGAATGTGGTGTCCAAAGCCAATAACATCAGCTTCCCCAATGGGGTGATCGAGATCAAATCGAGCTGGCGTATCCTCACGCCCAGGGACAACGCCAGCCATTACCTGACGCAGATTGCGCGCGTGGCCACCTTCAACAGCCAGGGCCAACGCACCGGGGTGACCGAGGCGTATCTGGGGCTGGTGGGCCTGCATATCATTACCAAGGTCAATGGCTACCCGCAGTGGATCTGGTCGACCTTCGAGCAGATCGAAAACGTGCCGCCCAAGGCCAAGGTCAATGGCCAGTGGGTCGATCAGCCGGTGTCCGGTACGGCGTATTCCTACTACACCCCGTTGGCCCCGGCCGCCACGCTCAACCAGTCGCCGTGCAACTGGCAGACCCAGGGCACGCAACTGGTCTGTGTGCCCAAGCCCGGCACCACGTTCAAGACGCCGAACCCGCTTAACCGCGTAACGCCGATTGCCGACGCCACAGGCTGGGTGAATGCCAATTACCAAGCCAACCCCGGCCTGCAACGCAGCGTCTTGAAGTACTACCAGCTGATCACCACCCAGCGCCCGCTGATGCCCAACAACCCGAGCAACCCACTGGGCCAGCCGACACCGGCGCTGTCGGCCAACGTGACCATGGAGAGTTATATCCAGCCCAACAGCAGCTGCATGAATTGCCATTCCATGGCCACGCCGGTGAAGAGCCCGTTCAAGTCTGACTTCTCGTACCTGTTCAAATTTGCCAACCCGCCCGTCACCCCACACGCCACGGACAAGGAATAGACCATGAGCATCCTCAATGGACCACGACTGAATTTCTGGGGCGGCATCCGCACCGACGTGAGCTTGCCGAACAACTCGCCGACCATCCCGTTCAATGGCAACCCGAACTGGCCGCTGTTCGACCTGACCACCTCGACCCTGGCGCCGGGTGCGCAGTCTTATACCGATGACCAACTGAACAACATGATCAACGCGCCGGCCGGCAACTACTACACCGCCGGCGGCTGGAACCACTATGGCCAGCATGTGGTGGACATGCAGAACGCCCTGATCAGTTCCCAAGGTGTGCCGGGCAACATCAGCACCACCGGCGACCTGATTGGCCAGCCGGTGTATCTGCTCGGCTCGGTAGACCCCGTGACCGGCCAAGGCCCGGTCTCCGGCCCGATGATGGTGGACCTGGACCCCAGCGCCTCGACCACCACGCAGATCTTTGTCGGTGGCCTGCAAATTGGTGGCAACGACAACATCCAGTTGCTGATCCGCAACAATGCGGTGTGCAGCAGTTACGACGTGACCGGCCGCGTGCTCGACCCGGCAAAAATGGACGCACCGGGCTCGTTCCATGCCAGTGGCACGTTCCAGTTGACCTTCCCGCTGAGCAGTATCGTCAGCTGGAACCAGAACAGCGCCGGCCTCAAGGCGATTATCCAGGCGCCGGGGGCGACGGGCATTGTCTTGCGGTTTGTGATGTTTGAGATGTGCCCGCAGATGACCACGGCGCAGTTGGACGCCGATTACGCCGCCGGTAAATATACGCCTAACCCGAGCATCGGCCGGGTGATCGGCACCCTGGCCCCGGCGTTTGCCGGCGAGTTGCCGGGCTGCCAGCCAGGCCGCCAGATAGTCAACCAGGCCACGGGCAACGCCGCCTATGCGGCGCTGGGCAACAACGGTTTGCTGAGCCTCGATATGGTCAACGTCATCCCCAAGCAAACCTTCCGCGCCGTGCGCGATGACATCACCAGCCCCATCGGGCCGAATGCCAATTACGGGCCGGTGACCATTGCCGCCGGTGCCGCGCCGCTGACGACACTCAATCCCACCGCCAGCCCGCTGGTCAATTACTACGTGTATGGCGGTATCGTTGACCTGCCCCTGAATACCAGCCAACAGCAAGCCGTGAGGACCACGGCGCTGAACATCACCGCCCCCAATGCAGTAAACGGTAAAAAACTCAACGCCACCGAAGCGACGTACCGGGTGTATGCCGACCAGCGCAATGTGTACCTGGAGGACTACCCCACTGGTTTGACCATCACCTTGCGCGTCAGCTACCTGGGCGGACCAGTGCCCAACGCCATCAAGGTGAGCCTCGCAGCCAGCGCGCCGGGGGCTTACGATCAAAAGCAGTATTTTGACTTCCTTAACTTCCCCACGTCTCTGACCGTGAATCCCGGGCAACAGACGGTGAGCTTCCCGGTCACGCTCAAAAGCGGCAGTGCCGGCCAGGCCGGTTTTGTCGCGCTGACCTGCACGGCCAACGGCGTGGACGATGGCGCCTTCTTCACCAACTTGCGCAAATACGCCCAGACTGATTTCGGCATAGCCAAGGGCAGCACCATCACCTGGGCACAGGTTTACCCGAACGTGTTGCGCTTTCACTACCTGGCCTTCCCCGCCATGTCGCGCTACGTACCGCTCAACCAGCCCGACGCGATCATGGGCGCCAAAAACGCGATTTTGGCGCGCACCTCGGACGCCTACAAAGGCACCACGCTGTTCATGCCGGTCGTGCGCTCGATGTCGCCGGCCCAGCGTGCGTTGCTGCGCGCCTACCTCACCGGCAGCCCATGGCAGCCGCCACAATAGGAGCACACCCCATGACCTTGCATATTCCGGCGCAGCCCATTGAGGCACTGCACCCCATTACACTGATCGCCGACGGCCTGCTCAACCCACGCGGCCTGTGCCTGCAAGACGATGGCAGCCTGCTGTTGGCCGAAGCCGGCTCCGGCCTGGCGGACCAGCCCTTCAGCGGCCGCATCAGCCAACTTCAACCCGACCCTGCGCGGCCTGGTGAATACTTGCCCGGCAAAGTCATCGCCCAAGGCTTTCGCAGCATGAACATGCAGGCGCGCATGCTGCGCGATGAAATCATGGGCGTGTCGGACATCGCCTGTGTTGATGGGCGTTGCCTGGCCAGCCTGACCGATTATGTCGGCGGCTCGCAACTGCTCGACCTGCAATACAACCCGCCTGAGCCGGTGTTCCACAGCCGGGGCAATTTGAATGCGCTGTGCTACCACCCCACGCGCCGCAGCTGGCTGGCGGTAAAGCCTGATACCAATCAACTGGTTGAGTTCACACAAGGCAGGGACGAACGGGTGCTGGCGCAACTGCCGGAACTCGATCAGGGCCAGGAAGCCGTGCCCGTGACCCTGGTGTACGAACCGCAGACGGATGCAGTGCTGATCAGCCTGTTCTCTGGCGAGCTGCACGGCGACCCGGCGCGCAAGGGCATCGACTTTGCCGACTTTGCCGGCCAAGTGATCCGCGTGTACCCGGCCACCGGGCAGATGGAAGTGGTGATACGCGGCCTGCAATTGCCCACGGGCCTGGCGTTGTGCCCGCGCGGCAGGCTGCTGGTGCTGGAACTGTGCAGCCACCTGCAACAACCGCTGCTGCCGGACTGGAGCGGCGAACCGCTGCACGGCGGTTTTACCCGATTCAGTGGGCGTTTGCTGCGTTGCAACCTGCACACCCGGGAAGTCGAAGTACTGGTGCGCGGCCTGGATACGCCGTCCAACTTATGTGTGGTACAGGACGCCGTGCTGATCAGCGAAGGCATGGGCCTGGCCGGGCGGCCAATCCCCACGCCCTACAACACAGTGGTGCCATTGAGCGGCAAGATAAGGCGGGTGCCGCTTTGAAACCATGCCCTACGCAGTCAAGCAAGTCGAATCAGAAATCGAGCTGAAGAAAAGCAACCCGTGGCGAGCAGGCTTGCCCTGCGATGGGCTGCGCAGCAGCCCCAGCCCGCTGTAACTGGCTCACCGAGTCGCCTGATTTGGGGCGGCTTCGCCACCCAACGCAGGGCAAGCCTGCTCGCCACAGTGACAGTGTTCGTCCTTGATTAAAGGGTATCGCGGGTTATTCAAAGACCTTGAAAGCGCTGGCTCTGAAAGCGGCCTTATACCGCGTCCTCCAGCAGCAAGACGGTCGCAGGCCCCGCACGAAACGACGGATTGTGTTGGGCCGCTTCCACCATATGAGGGGCGACATGGTGGGCGTCCAATGCAGCCTTTGAAGCCCATTTTTCGATGAGGACAAAGCTGTCGGGGTTGCCCACCACGGGATGCAAATCATAGTTCAGGCACCCGTGCTCGGCCCGCACCTTAGGTGCCAGCGCCTGAAACGCTGCCAACTGCTGCAAGCCCTTGCCGGGCTGGGTATTGATCATCACGACAAGCCGCACTTCATTTGGCATGAACACACCGTCACTTAGGCTGGATAAGGAAGCAGCACAGTACTTGAGCGTGATGCCTGGGTGCAAAAAACATAATTCACATGCAGATTTCACGCGTTTTTCACAGTGGCGCGCCTAGCCTGAACTCAGCTCCTAAGTGAACACCTTTTAAGCCCGCGCCCCCATCGTGGGCTTTTCTTTGTCTGGTTTTACCTGCGTGCCGAGCGGTTAGAGGTGTAGACAGCCCAGGCCATGCCCCGCCAACAACGTGAAGGCATTCACACTTCCGCAACGCCAGTGTTGAAGCACAAAAATTGCCCCAATAGTATTTCCCTCCACCCGAGCGCCCAACTTTATACGGATATTGCTCTGCGCCAGCTCGGGCGCTGACACGTGTGCAGGCAATCAAACATTGAGGTTTGCCATGCGTCTTACCCAACTCGCACCCGCCGCCGCCCTGTTCAGCCTGTTTACCCTGCCCGCCCACGCCGCCGACCTGACAGCCTTGACGGGCGCGCTGTCCTCCGCCCTGGGTGGCAGCAGCAACAACACCGTCAACACCACGACCAACAACGCGTCCTGCCAGCAGCAGATCCGCGATCTGCAGGCCAACATCAATGCAGCCAACGCCAAAGGCGACACCTTGCGCGCGACAGCCTTTCAGGCGGCCCTGACGCAAACCAACAAAAGCTGCAGTAACGCGCGTTACAACACCCAGGCGCAGGTGGATACCAACCCACAACACCAGCAAAACGTGAACAAGGCTGCGGATGCGATTAATGCCATTGGTGGTTTGTTCAAGTAAGTCGAAATTTGATGTGAGAAGAGCCCGCGGTTGCGGGCTTTTTTACGACCGGTACTTGGCTATCTGCCGTGTGCAGCCCGAGGAGGTAGACATGCTTTAATGCACGCCTATCACCCTGCAAAGGGAATTGCCCGATGAGAAAATACCTCCAGTGCTCGGAGTGTTAAGGATATTTCAAATGAACGGACGCACCTTGCTGGTCGTTATGTTGCTTGCCCACCCCACGCTATCCGTTGCAGCCACCCAACCTGCCGACGGGAAGGTACTCGGGGCAAGCGATGGCCTGATGTACTCCCGGGCGCAATTCACCTGCGGGGCGCTGCCCGCCGATCTCGTCGCCGATTACGTAAAGGCATCCAAGCTGATTGCAGGGCCAAGCGCGGAATACGATGAAGGCTACGAGCAAGTCGTCTCCCGGGGTGAGCGCAATTGGCCGGCCATCCCGAGCGTTGAGCAGCGAGCACTCGAATGCCAGAAGTCGAAAGAGGACCTGGCGATCAAGGTGAAGCTGGCACAACGCTGGTTTCCTGAGGCTTACAAGTAAGCGCTGGAAGTTATTGCCACCCGCTCATATTTATCTAACGGAGCGCCCACTCCATGGTCAGCGACCTCTCACCAAACTGAGGCTCTCAAAATATTTAAGGATATTTCAATACGTTATATATTATATTTAATTTTCAAATAACACTAAACGCATAACTCCTTTATAAAGATCAACACAACAAGAAAACAGCGAACACGTGATAAGCCTATAGCACTCCACGCTCAATGGACACGAAGGAATGTAAACTTATGACTGTCTCAACGAAAAATCTTGTTAATCCAACTGCCTCTTCGGCAGGAATCCAGACGAGTGAAGATTACCAAAGCCTCCTGAATTTTTCACACGCTTATGATCGAGGAGGATTTAATTTAAATGGAAAGCCGTCTTACACCATTACGCAGGCAGCGGATGAAATAACCCGAGGCGGTTACTATTGGGGCGACAATGACCATAACGGCAAATACAATTTCACCTACAGCTTTCTGACCTCAGAAAGTAAATCTTACGCCGCCGAGAAAGTTTCCGGCTTCACCGCTTTCAACGCACAACAAAAGTCCCAGGCAGCCCTTTCGTTCCAGTCCTGGTCGGACGTCGCTAATATCTCATTCCGTGAATCTAAAAGCGGAGGCGACGGACATATATCCTTGGGTAACTATAGCAATGATCTGCAGCATGGTGGTGCCCGGTCGGCTTTCGCGTTCTACCCAAACAACAGTGGAAACAGTGACGCCCTGTTTTATACCAATAAAAGCTACCAGGAAAATTTAACGCCAGCGAACGGCAATTACGGCCGTCAAACGCTAACCCATGAAATTGGTCACACGCTTGGCCTGCAACACCCAGGCACCTACGATGCCAGTGTGGGTCAGCCGTCCTATTCGGATGTGAAATATGCCGAAGATACACACGGTTACTCCGTGATGAGTTACTGGAACGAGAGCAACACCCATCAAAACTTCAGTAAAGGCGGGGGCGAAGCCTATGCAGCCGGCCCGCTGATCGACGACATCGCTGCGATCCAGAAGCTCTACGGCGCCAACTACGCCACCCGCGCCGGCGACACCACTTACGGGTTCAACTCCAATACCGGACGGGACTTCTACAGTGCCGCCTCCAATACCGACAAGCTGGTGTTCTCGGTATGGGACGGTGGCGGCAACGACACCCTGGACTTCTCCGGCTTCACCCAGAACCAGAAGATCAACCTCACTGAAGGCGCGTTCTCCGACGTCGGCGGCCTGGTGGGTAACGTGTCCATCGCCAAGGGCGTTACCCTCGAGAACGCTTTTGGTGGCGCGGGCAACGACCTGATCATTGGCAACAACGCTGCCAACATCATTAAAAGCGGTGCCGGCAACGACATCATCTACGGCGGTGGCGGTGCGGACCAGCTGTGGGGCGGCGCCGGTAACGACACCTTCGTGTATGGTGCCAGTTCCGACTCCAGGCCAGGGGCTGCAGATACGATCTTCGACTTCACCTCGGGCTCCGACAAGATCGACCTGTCGGGCATTACCAAAGGTGCAGGCTTGAGCTTCGTCAATGCATTCACCGGGCATGCCGGCGATGCTGTGCTGAGCTATGCCTCGGGTACCAACCTGGGCACCTTGGCGGTGGACTTCTCCGGGCACGGCGTGGCCGATTTCCTCGTCACCACCGTGGGCCAGGCGGCCATCAGCGACATCGTGGCGTGATGTAAAGCGCGGCGCTCCGGCGCTGCGTTCTGAGGAGCCAGAAGTGGATACTGGCCTTTAGACTAATTGTCGTAGAAGTACCACATTACAGCTATCACGGTGGCAACCCATCCTAGGGTAAGCAAAAATGATAGACCTGCGAGCCGCTTATCCATTGTGCCCTATCAAAAACCGGATGACGGCAATACGAACGCATCCAATCAGAGTAGTTGAGTGTTCTCAGTGTGCAATATCACGTGCCTGATGATCAGTCCTTGGTCGCCAGCGTCAGTGATTACCATAGCTCAATGAGGGCTACCATCAGGAACCTTTTCCATAATCTGGAATCAGTGCTGCTTGCTTTTACATCAATCAATTAGCGAGCGCCCAGCATGATTTTGAGAAACACCTTACTGTACATTGCGCTTGTCGCCGCTGGCTTCCTTGCCGGGTATGCAGCGAAACCCACCCGCGAACTTCAAGTAACAGCCGGCCAACTCATAGAGTGCGGCCGGGTAATCATGCCTACTCTTGGTATGTAAGTGTGATCTCTGTGTCAGAAAACTTGTCATTGGCTTGTGGGCCCATCCAGCATGGATGGAGTTCCAGTAACGCCGACATCCATTCGGCAGTCGAGAGTCTTAAATCTGCATTGCAAGGAGCGCGATATGCCAGTGGTAGCTGTGCTGAATGATGAGTCAGACCAAGGTGAGATTTTAGGCGCGCTGAAGGCCTATGGTCTGGTGCTGGCTAACTACTACACCCGCCCCGGCGCATCGGATCTGACTAAGGAATTAAGAGCCGCGCTGGGCAATAGATCTGCTGAGCATCAGCTGATTTGCCATAATCTACCGCTGGCTATAGAAGGCGACCCCTCGTGGACAAGCGTGCTTGTACTGCCGCCCCGGCATCACTTTCAATACCGTGAAACGATGGCCTTGGCGGCTCGAGCGCTCAGCGCTGCCGATGAAAGTAACGAGAAGGGAATGTTCTTGTATCACGAGCCGTAGACGCCAAAAGTGGACTGGCGATGACATTCATGGATAACAGATAACGCATGACAGTATGGCGAAATCAGAGCTTCTGGAGCAAGGTCGGGGTCATTGCCTGGCTGACGTTCCTCATGGTCATTCCTGGCGCTTGCGACGCAGGCTGGATGGGCGCAGGCTCGTCCAATCGCAAGCGAGTCTTCAGCCCTGGCTTCGTTGCGCTGTGCGTTTTCGTGGCTGTGGTTGAGCTGATAGCGCTGAACCACTTCTATGGTGTGCGAGGATGAGGTGAAGGCGGTACGCTTATATCTTGTTACAACCATTTGCCCGCAGGCACCACCCGCAAAGAACTTCAAACTTTTGTCCTAGTCCTAATGCCAGGCGTGCTTTAAACCGTGAGCGCCTGCTGACAACCCATAGAGGTTCACAAAATGAAAATGACACTGCCCGCCCTATTTCTGGGCGTCCTCATTTCGCAAGGAGCGATGGCTGCCGGAGATGGCACAGCCGCCCTTGGAGGCGGCGTTGGTGGTGCACTTGGCAACATCGTAGGTCAACAGCTCGGTGGCTCAACGGGCGCGGCGGTAGGCGCAGGCGTAGGTGGTGCTGCCGGCAGTGCTGTCGGTGCTCAAAAAGGCAATAGAGCGGAAGCTGCATTAGGTGGAGGAATTGGCGGCGCGGGTGGCTCATTGATTGGTAATCGCCTCGGCGGTACAACCGGCTCGACTATCGGTGCAGGTCTCGGCGGCGCGGCGGGTGGCGCGCTGGGAAACAACCTGGCGGACGATGAGAGCAATCATCGATCCGATGGCAGAAAGCACAAAGGCAACAACAAGCATAAACACAAGAACAAGCATCGTTAGGTTCTGACACTGTTACATCGAAGCCCGGCCCAGCGCCGGGCTTCTTGTTTCTGGCAGGCGCCCTGCTCTGCTATCGTGGCCCGCTCTGATCGCAGTGGAAGCATCGAAGCATGAATTCATGGAAGACTCTGGCAATCGCCTTACTGGCATCGGCCAGCACACAGGCCGTATCAGGTGACAACGTCAACCCTGTCGCTGCAGGAATATTTATCACCATTTCCTTGCCAACCATTTTAATTGGGGCAACCACATCCCTCACCACCGAGCCGCCAAAGATATTCAAGTCAGCCAAGACTGACGCACTGGCGTTCATAGGTTCGGACGGCGAGATTCGCGGAGCACAGTTTGAGCAAGCCTGCCGACACTATCGATTGAGTTACAGATCACCGCTCATGTCCGATATGCAACTGGCCAAGGCGATCGCGGCGTCCTACTGAGCGCATCCTTTCACATCCCTTTCACACTCGGGCGCTTAGGGTTACCCCAGCTCCTAGAGAACATCCCTTTAAGCCCGCTAATCCCCATCGCGGGCTTTTCTTTGTCTGCGATTTGGAGAGCCGAGACGTGCCCTCGACGTCTTACCCGACGACCGCTATACACGCCCACCTTCAAAATGACACGATAACGCCTTGCCTTCGTAAGCAGGAATACAGGATGTTCAGTCACGTAACCGTTGGGACAAACGATCTTGATAAGGCGTCTAGCTTCTATGACGCGGTGCTGATCCCTTTGGGGCTCTGTCGTCGGCCTGTAACCCCTGATGGCGGGCCACCTTCGGCATGCTGGATCAAGCCAGATAACGCTCTCCCTCGCTTCTATGTGTACAGCCCTTATGACCGCAATGAGGCCGAAGCAGGGAATGGCAGCATGGTGGCTTTCACTGCACCCTCTCCAAATGCGGTAGATAGCGCCTATGCAGCCGGGCTTCTTGCAGGTGGATCTGATGAGGGTGAACCTGGCCAACGCCCTCACTATGGTGACGGTTACTACGGTGCGTACCTGCGTGATCCAGATGGCAACAAGGTGCACATCGCTCATCGTGGCGATTTGCATGTGGCGGGATAGGCGCCGCTCACGGCATTGGCTTGAAGCCCGCCATTGCGCGGGCTGAATGTGCTGAATTGACTGTGTGACCAGGTGCTATCTACCGACTTTCCGAGCGCTAATCAGCAACTGGCATCTACCCGCCATCTGCGGGAGGGATACAGCCACATCAGACAACACGCGGTACATCTCATGCTCGTCCGCAAACGGGTAAACCTCGAGGTTGAGAGCGATCTGAATCTTGCGCAGATCTGTGCCTTCGACGAGCCAGCACTCAGCGGTGCGAGTCATCGTTGATCCGTTGTCATCCGTCTGCCAGGCGAGAAAGTCGAATAGCCTGGCGACCTGCCGAAAGGATATCGAGTCAGGGATATCGGCAAATGGCCGACCACCAGGAGTGCCTACGAAATTCGGGGCGATTCAGCTACTGCTGTATATCACTGATCACAATCTGCGAGCTCCCCTCGATCCTTTTGACTTCTACAGTCATGCTCCCATGCTCGCCTTTGACCAAGTAAAGGTAAAGATGAAAACCTGGCCCAGTGTCACTTTCATCGTATACAAACCGTTTCAACAAGGTTAAGGAAGCAACATTACCTATCTGAGTAGTCACCTGTTGGTTTGAACGTAAATACTCCTGAAACGCAATATTCGCCTCATCCTTTGCCTCGTAGTATCTCAGCACAAACCCTGCTATCACGACGACCAACACTGTCGCAATTACAGACCTGATTTTTTTGAATCTCGGGCTTTTTAAACTACTCATACTGAATCGTCGCTGATTTGGCAGGCAGGTGGAATGACCATTTTTGACCAAGAACGGACAAATCACAATTGCGCCCCTGCCCAGGCATTCAGTGTGGATGGAATGTCAGGAACAGCGACCGACAGGTTTGAACCGGCAGGCGTTGCGCTTAAAAAGTTATTTTCTGAAAAGGTGCATCCACTTTGATCGTTGGCTCGTAGATTCAATACCCTCACTCGGAGGGCACAAGAGCCAAGGAGATTCATCATGCACGCCTTTTACAAAAAAATTGCTGCTGCAGCCTGCTTCGCGTTTCTCTCCGTTACTGCAACACTCAGCTTTGCTGCCGACACTGTGATGGTCGGAGGCGCAGCGATGTACCCAAGCAAAACCATCGTGGAGAACGCAGTCAATTCAAAGGACCACACCACACTGGTAGCGGCAGTCAAAGCTGCCGGCCTGGTTGATACACTCAACAGCAAAGGTCCTTTTACCGTATTCGCTCCGACAAACGAAGCCTTTGCCAAGCTGCCAGCAGGCACCGTCGAAACTCTGGTCAAGCCTGAGCACAAAGCCGACCTGACTAAAATTCTGACCTACCATGTAGTTGCTGGCACACATACATCAGCACAGCTGATGGCCGACGCCAAGAAGAATGGCGGCACCGTTGTGTTGAAAACAGTTCAGGGGGAGTCGCTGAATATTAAGCTGCACGACGGCAAGCTTTGGGTTGTCGATGCCAAAGGCGGTAAGGCGAGTATCAGCATCGCAGACGTTATGCAGTCCAACGGCGTAATCCACGTTATCGACTCGGTCTTGATGCCTTAAACGCTCTTGAACCCGGCAGGCGTGCAGTTTGCCGGGTGTTGAGGCGCGCATATAGGCAGTTACTGTCAATTCAAGGAAGAGCTATGTCATCGCTACTGTTTTACACAGATGCTAACGAGGCGATCGTAGTGACTGAATTGGGCAGGGAGATCCGGCGCTTGCCGCAAAGATCGGCGGGTATCAGTTCAGGAATATTCGACCCAAAGCGGGGTCAGAAATCGTGGATATTGGCGATGCAAGCCTGTTGCTGGGGCATAGCAATCAGGAAATCGCAAAGCGCGTTTACAGAAGGCTTGGCGCCACTGCGAAGCCGTCAAAATAGAAAAGTTCTGGAACACTTCCATAATAGCTATGGAACGCGAAAAAAAAACAACCCCGCCACGACCAACCCCCAGAAACGCAAAAGCCCCGCTTTCGCGGGGCTTTCGTGTAAATCTTGGCGGGAAACCAGGGATTCGAACCCTGGAGACGCTATTAACGTCCGCCGGTTTTCAAGACCGCTTTGCAAACTCCAGCGGGCCGGGGCGTTGAAGGCCTGCGGAGTTCCATTACTCAGGAAAAATGACCGGGCTACAGACCGCATTCTACAAGGGGTGCGGTTTTAGTTTTGGAACTCTTTTTCACCCCTCCCCGGCGTCCTGCCGACCGAACACAAACCACCAATAGCCCACGAGTCGTGAGACAATCGTATGGCCGCGTTCGGCCGATCTCTGCCTGTCGCGAGGTCCGAAATCCACTCAAAGCAAATACCCAGACATTCAAACCAAACGGGTAGATAATCGACTGCTGTTCCAGCCATTTCCAGTGCTTATGAACAACGAATACTCCCGAGGCAATCCACCGGCAGTACGGCATATAGCCTGTGCAGGCCCACGGTGCCCAACCCCTGTCGGTGTCTTTGTTCTTTGGCGCGCCTGCTAACGTTCCTCGTTGACTACGCACCTTTGCGTATTGATAGGTAAAAACGACGCTGTGTAATGCGCAGTGCAACTTTGGTGATATATCTCTACGGCATCAATTGCATCTCCGACAAACCGTATTCCCCCAACGAATACAGCAACGTCCCATACCCCAGTTGCTCGTAGCCACCGTTGTCAGCCCCATAATCCCCGCCCCCTCCTTCCACTTGTACTTTATTTGCCATGGCCTGCACGTTCGGCGCGCTGAGGTCCTTTCGCACGGCGTAGTGGTTGTAAAGTAGTTCCCATATCGGCCGGGTGTCGCCCCGGTGTTTAGTCGAGATGGCCGCCTGTTTGAAACTGCGGCGGATCACGGGAGTAAACGGCACCTCCTGGCCCAAGTTGTACTTGGCCACATACTCGGCGGCTTGCAGCACGCGGTTGTTCTGGTAGCCGAACAGATCGTCGCCCTGGCTCCAGGCCATTTGGCAGAAACTGCCGAGCAACGCGATGTCGAGCATGGCGTGTGCCTGATCACGCCCGCTTTCCTGGACTTGACCCAAGCCACGGCCGTAGATCTTCCACACCGCGTGTTCGATGGCGCCGTTACCCCTGCCGTGCTTGAAGTAGTCGACAGCCTCGTTGTAGAGGTCGCGGCGATCGGTCAGTACGCCGATGGCCAGCATCGAGTTCATGTTGGCTAAATCCCAACTGGCCCAATGGTGATCAGGCGGGGTGCCATCGTGGTACACCAGAAAGTCATGATTGATTGGGTAGAAGACAGTGAGCATCAGGCTTTGAAAGCGCTGGAAGTCTGCCGGCTCCCACTTCGGATAGGTGCGCAGCAGTTCGGCCGCATTGGCAAGTTGATAACCGTGCAAGCCTGCCGCCAAGGCTTTGACGGGCTTGCCTTTGGTCGCGGTGAGGGTTGAGGACAACCGGTTCAAAATGCTCACCGCCTTGTCGGCATATGCCGGGTCGTTCGAAATCTGCCAGCGCAGGGCCAGTGCATACGCGGTGGCGTTATCGCTGAACAGCATGCTGTGGTTATTCGGTTCTTCTGAAGTGCGGTAAACCACCGGCACCGGGTTGGGCTGCCATGCCAATGAGGCATGGGGGTTGGCGATCAGCTTCTGCCAGCCGGCCAGCCACGGCTGGTTATAGTTGGCTAGTTTTTCGCGTATTCGTGAGAAGTCATCCTGAGTGTGGAGCAGGCCAGGATGCACGAACGCTTCGGTATGCAGGGTGGGGGAAGCTTGACTGCCGATACTCATCAATAGCGCGCCGAGCAGCACGGCTCTTTTGGATAGGTGCTTCAAACGGATCATCATGTGTTCACCCGGATGGGTAGAACCTTGCGCGGTCCGAAAAGCCATTCGCTCAGAGTCAGAATCTGCCCCTGGGATAGTTCATCTGGCGCCTGCATACCTGGGATCTTGTTGTTAGAAGGTGTAGTTGATTGCAAACAGGCCCAGGCCTGAGCTTCGGTGTCTTACCAGCGGGCTGTCGCTGGCCTGGTCGTCGTATTGAGTCACCGTCAGGCTGGCCAGCGTTGACCAGTTCGTATCCAGGGTATGCTGCCAGTTCAAGCTGGCGGAATAAGCAAAGATCCCAGCGTCTGCGGAGTATTTGCTGTAGATCGAGCGTTGGCTCTGTGCCTGTGTGACCCCGAAGAAAGTCTGGTTGTAGCGGCTGTCGCCTGCATGGGCGTCCACGGCCAGACTCAGGGTGTCGCGGCCTGTGTGCAACAGGATGCCTTCCAGGCCAAATCGGTAACGGTTGCCACGGTGTTCGCCGGCCATGCGTATGTCGGCTTCAGCGTTGACCGACAGCCAATCAAGCAGTTGTTGACTGAGGGTAAAGTTGGCGACGGTTGCGCCGTTGATATCGCCCATACCTCTGAGCTCGTCGCCGCCGGGGCTGGTTGTGGTGTCCCGCTGCTTGCGGCCCAGGTCGTAATTGATCGCCGCGCTGGTGCCGAAACCACTGTCGGATTGAAATTGCAGGCCCACGCCGCGAGTGGTGTCGGCAAACAACGCTCCGTGCTGGATGCTGAGCATCGGAAGTACGAGCGGACGATAGCGGTCAGCGCCCATGTAGCGAGGCGTGCCCCCCATGCCAAGGCCCAGGGTAATGGTGGTTTCATCGGCTGCCGGGCTGGCGTCGGCCGCGTAAGCCTGGGGCGCGAGCGCGAAGCACATCAGCGTGGCGGCGCCCAATAGGACCTTGCGGGTAGGGGGAGCGGTGAAGTTCATGGTCAAGCCCTTTGTGCAAAAGAAGACAGCAGTGCGCCCGCCGGCGAGCGATACGGCGCCTCTCCCTTATCGAGCTGTTCAGGCACGTTGATAGGCTTGGACAGCGATACAGTGGTCGGCATAGGATCGGCTCGCGAAAGCGGGCGTAGGGCAATACTGGCAGCACACTTTCAATAAACCGTTCGTAAATTATCAAGATTTCATCAAGAGGCTTCTTTGTGTCAGGAAAACGTATTCTCATCGTCGAAGACGACGCCGACAGCGCCAGCATTCTTGAAGCCTACTTGCTCCGGGATGGCTATGAGGTGGCCCTGGCCGAAGACGGCCAGCGCGGGCTCGACCTGCACAAAAGCTGGCAGCCCGACCTTATCTTGCTCGACGTGATGCTGCCGCGTTTGAGTGGTACCGAGGTGTTGTCGGCCGTACGCCGCAGCAGTGACACGCCGGTGATCATGGTAACGGCCATGGGTGACGAACCGGAAAAGCTGGGTGCCTTGCGCTATGGCGCGGACGACTATGTGGTCAAGCCTTACAGTCCGCGCGAAGTAGTGGCGCGGGTGCACGCAGTGTTGCGGCGCACCACCGGCAACCAACCGGTGGAACACTTACTTCGCCATGAAAACCTGCGAGTGGATCTTGTCGCCTTTACCGCGGCCATCGAGCAAGGCGATGAACCACCGGAATGGCTGGACCTGACCCCAACGGAGTTCAAGCTACTGGTGACGTTGCTCAAGACGCCGTCCAAGGCCTTCACCCGCGATGAGTTACTGGAAATCTGCCTGCCGGAAAGCGAAGCCCTGGCCCGCGTCGTCGACACCCACGTGCACAACCTGCGCCGCAAGCTGGAAACCCATGGCATCACCGGCGTACTGGTAACGGTGCGCTCTATCGGCTATCGATTCAGGTAACTCACATGCTTGAGCAACCGCAGGTCAACGACAAACCGATGTGGCGCTGGATCGGCCTACGCATGAGCCTGCTGGCAATTGGCGCGGTGGTAGTGATCTCTGTGTGCATGTGGATCAACGTCACACTGTCGGATTGGTATTTTGTGCAGCATCTTCCGCCGGGGCCACGCGATGAGTTGCTGGCGCTGCGTGCCGAGCCAGGGCTCAATGAGGCACGCTTGCGTCAATTGGTTGCCCAGTACTATCCGCTGGCCTATTTCCAGCCGGCTATCGCCAATCGCGACTGGCTGATACTGATCGGCCTGGTGCTGGCCGCGATCCCCACCATCATAGCCTGCGGCCTGTGGTTTTCGCGGCCATTGTCCAGCCAGTTCTCTGCGATTGCCCAGGGAGCCCGGCGGGTCGCCGGCGGTGATTTCCTTACGCGCCTGCCTGTGCACCGCGATACCCCCGACGAGCTGCGACGACTGGTCAGCGACTTCAACAGCATGACCATGCGACTGGAGCGCTATGAACGCGATGTGCGTGAATCCAGCGCGGTCATTGCCCACGAATTGCGCACGCCATTGAACGCCGCCATGGGGCGCGTGCAGGGTATGCTCGATGAGGTGTTCCCCAGCGATGCCACGCAGTTGGGCATGGTCAAACGTCAGCTCGATCAACTCAGAAAACTGGTGGATGACCTGCATCTGTTATCGATGGCCCGTGCTGGCCGGATGGTGCTGGAGCGCAGCGAGTTTTCTCTGGGCGCTCTGGTGGCGGAGCGGTTGGCCTGGTTCCAGCCACAGTTGGATGAGGCTTGCGTGCGAACGCAGGTCAGTATTCCCGATGGGCTTCGAATGCACGCCGATCGTGATCGCCTGGGCCAGGTGATCAACATTCTGGTCGATAACTTGCTGCGCTATGCGGCTGGGGGAGGCGAGTTGAATATGACGGCGCGCAGGGTTAACGGTTCGGTGGTGATTGAAGTCGGTGACCGAGGGCCAGGTATCGAAGCCCAGCATCTGGACAGCGTGTTCGACCGCTTCTGGCGGGCAGAACGATCCAGGGCACGTTACTCAGGGGGGAGCGGGCTAGGCTTGTCCATCGCCCGTGCGATCTGCCAGGCCCATGGCGGTACCATTACTGCCCGCAATCTGGCCGAAGGCGGTACGCTGATCAGGACGGAGGTTCCTGTGTAGGCGTTTCTTCCTTGCCTTGCAACCGGCGCTCAAGGCGGTGAAGTCGTAATGATCGTAGAGCCGGAAAACTGCCAAGGCTAACAGGGCCTTGCGTGATCAGGGGTGAAGTAATTTCAACGAGAATATCTCGTTGCTGCCGACCGGCAGGAACATGCTATAGCTGGCGTCCCTGCCATTGGCGATGATGTCTCGGGAAGGTGTACTGGGCGGACACTTAGGTCGCGTCGCTTGCGGCTGGCTGTTTCGCTACAAGATCATTGGCAGCTTGGACATCCCAGCGCATGACCAAACGTCATTCGCCGGTGCTGTAGGTAGCCTGGTTGCTGACAAGGGAGAAATACGTGATCTCTCAGGTCCGATTTTCATGGACATGCTTCACATGCTGACATAGCTCGCGGGACCACTTTTGGCCGGAAGCAGTTCACCGCCTACGACGGCTTTGGGCCGGTTACAGCCCATAGCGACCGGCAGCTACTGGCCGATTCCAGCCCTTCGTGGGGGGTAGGTCTGGGACGAGAGCGTACACTTATAACTTTGGAGCAGGCGACCAAACTTCTGCTGCTCCGCTGTTCACTTTACCAGAGGAACGCCGATGCCAAACTCAGATCTGATCCCTTCCCTGCTCTCGAAGCTTTACGAAAACCAGCTGGCCCTTGAAGCGTCCATCATCGAGATATCGAATTGGGTTGAGCAGCGCGGCTCGGCCGACGTGGCTGAGAACGTTCGAGGTGCCCTAAATACCATCGACAAGAATGAAGAGTTCATCAAGCTGACCTTGGCGGTACTAATGGCACCCGAGTAATCACTACTTGCAAGCCACTGACCAGAGCTGGTCCAGCTTGGTGGTGTAGCTCTGGCTCATCATCTCCCGGCGCATCCCCCAGTCGGGGTTCGTCGGCACACTGGCCGAACGTAGCGTCCCCCTTCCCCACCTTTCGTTGATCTGGTCCAGCACCGTCATAACTCTTGTTGCCTCTGCCGGCTGCGATATCGCGAACAGATCGTCTGTGTATTCACCTGGCTGACAAAGGTTCAGCAGCATCACTTCTGCCTTGCTGTAGTTGAAGCCAGGCCGAAAAATGCGGTCGAGCGCATCGACGGCAGCCTTTGTCAGCAATCTCACGTCGTCTGTTGGATATGGCATATCCACCACCACCCCATTGGCATACTTCGCTTCCTCCGGGTTGAACATCCCGGTGCGGATGCAGACTCGGACCTTTTTGCATAGTGAGTTCTGAGCTCGAAGCTTTTCCGAGGCTCGCATCATGTAGGTGGCCACCGCCTCTTGGATGGGTGCCAACTCTGTCAGCCGCTTGCCGAACATCCGGCTGCAGCAAATTTCCTGCTTCGGAGGGTCTGGCTCGTCCAGTTCGAGGCACGATGTACCCGCAAGCTCCCGCGCCGTTTTCTCGATAACAACGCTGAACTTCTTGCGGAGCGTCCAGGGATCCGCCTTAGCCAAGTCCATAGCGGACTTAATGCCCAGAGCGTCGAGGTGGAGTTTCATTTTTCGGCCAACGCCCCACACCTCAGAAACGTCGGTGTTGCGAAGTACCCAGTCTCGCTTGATCGGATCAGTGATGTTCACCACACCGCCGGTCTGCGCTTGAAGGCGCTTCGCAGTGTGATTCGCGAGCTTGGCCAGGGTCTTCGTATTGGCAATGCCGACGCCTACAGGGATGCCCGTGCATCGAAGCACCTGGGCTCGGATCTGCCGCCCGAGTGCGTCAAGCCCACCAATTCCGGTGAGATCGGCAAAGGCTTCGTCGATGCTGTAGATCTCGACGGCGGGCACCATGCTCTCGATCAGTGTCATAACTCGCTCACTCATGTCCCCGTACAGGGCGTAATTTGAGGAAAACGGGACAATGCCGTGCTGCTTGAGCTTGTGTTTGATCTGGAAATACGGCTCGCCCATCTTGATGAAGGGCTTTGCATCGTAGCTGCGGGCGATCACGCAGCCGTCGTTGTTGCTGAGCACTACGATCGGCGTCTTGGCCAGATCGGGGCGGAATACGCGCTCACAACTGGCGTAAAAACTGTTGCAATCGATCAGTGCGAAAACTGGCGTGTTAGACATGACTGCGGACTGTGTTTGTGATCACACCCCAGATCGAAAGCTCGTCACCCTCCAGAACATAGCGCGCCGGGTACTTAGGGTTTTCGGATAGCAGGATCACTTCCTTGCCGCGCTTGCAGAGGCGCTTGCACATCGGGTCGTTGTTCAAGAGCGCTACTACAATGTGCCCGTGGGCGGGCTCTATCGAGCGATCTACCACTGCTAAATCACCTTCAAAAATCCCGGCACCCTGCATGCTCTCCCCTGTGATCATCACCAGGTACACGTGAGGGGCTCTGATATTGAGTACTTCATCCAGGGAAATATGCTGCTCAATGTGGTCCGCTGCCGGCGATGGAAAGCCAGCCGGCACGTGGAACGAGCACAGAGGCAGTTTGACGCCCCCGTTAGCGATTGGACCCAAGATGTTGAAGCTCATGGCAATGCCTTATGCAAATACTGTACGAATGTACAGTTAACTTTGTAAGCGGCTTGCGGTCAATTTCTCTGTAGGGGATTGCGACAGGCGGAGGTGTTCTATGTGCGGCCGATTTGTTCAGTACGAGGGCATGGCAATCTACATCGAGGAGTTGAGCCCTCAGATCGAATTGTTCAGTGGCTACGACGCACAGCCGATCAATCGGTTTAACGTCGCGCCTACGACGCGTGTGCAGTTGCTGCACAGCAAAGAGGATGGGCTGCACATTGATGCCGTGCGCTGGGGGTGGGCGCCGTTCTGGGCAAAAGGAAAATGACCTGATCCGATAAATGCTCGAGTCGAGACCGTCACCACTGGCAAATTTTTCAAGCAGCTCTGGCCAAATGCCCGAGCAATCGTGCCCAGCGAAGGCTGGTATGAATGGGTGAAAGACCCAAACGACCCGAAAAAGAAGCAGCCCTACTTCATTCGACTGAAAAGCAGAAAACCTATGTTCTTTGGTGCCTTGGGCCAGGTACATCCGGGCCTTGAACCACACGAAGATGACGGTTTCGTCATCATCACCGCCGCGAGCGATCAGGGCATGGTCGACATCCATGACCGCCGGCCTCTCGTACTCATCCCAAAACACGCCAATGAATGGCTTGATCCAGAATTTCCACCGGCCAGAGCCGAGGAAATGGCGAAAGAGTTCTGTCAGCCTACTGAAGAGTTTGAGTGGTTTCCCGTTGGGAAGGCCATTGGCAACGTCAGAAATCAGGGGTCAGAACTTATAGAGCCTGCACCATCAACTGAAAAACCACATGACGAACACAACGGTGACGACCCAGCCTAGGGTAAGCAGAAATGAAAGGCCAGCAAGCCGCTTATCCATGGTGCCCCGTTAATAAACTCAATGATCGCAATACGAACGCCCCGGCAAAGACTACTTCATATGAATCAGCGCGCAACAGCAGGCGCAGATGCACACTGAGGCATATTGCACGTAAAGAAGTCTCAACAATCAGATGCTTGAGCCGATAACATGGAGTAAGCACCCAGTGCTGAGAAAATTGAGAAATGTTTCGGCGGATTTTAGGTTATGAACGATATTTATTTACTTGTAGAACACGGCCGTGATCAGGGTGAGGTTTATATTTTAGGATGGTTTGACGACAAAAAAAACGCATCCGACATCGCAGAAGCGAAGGAATGGCAGGCCTACCGAGATGCTTTGAATGCCGAGAGATCTTGGTCTCTTCAAGAGCCAATTCCACCTGATCAGACTAAGTATCGCCGCTATTGGGTTCAAGCCGTTTCAAAATTTGAGATGGGTCAAACTCACCGAGCATCGGCTGGTCACTGATACTCATCATTCAACCACCTGCTGATAGCGCCTTGGCATAAGCCTGGCACGCCCGCAGCGCGATTACGGCGTTATCTCCGTCGTCGGTAATGGCGATAATTCTTTGAGCATGCGCTGGGTCAAGTTGGGCTCGACGGGCTGCATGAACCACGCCGGCGGCGCCGGGGGCGGTAGGCACGTTGCAACCACTGGCTGAATCCGTGGCGGTGAGAAGGACTGACAGCCGCAGTTCAGTAGTAGCAAGCTGGTCACGCACGCGAGTCTGATTGCGCTGGGCATCGGATAATTCCTTGGTGAGCTGTTGGTCCTGGGTGGCGAGCTGACGCTCGGTGGCCAAGCGCTTGTCTTGCTCGGCCTGCTGCTGACGCCAGGCCTCGCTGGTGATTGCGTCGAGGTGTTTCTGGTGCGCGGCACCTTGCTCGGTGAGCTGCTCGGCGAGTTGCTTGCCCAAGCGCCAGGCCTGCACCTCCCAGGTGGCAACGGCTGTACCGGCCATCAACACAAGCGCCAGCAACACCAGACCGGCCAGCTTCTGCACCGACGTCATGCCAGCGCCCGCCGCACGCCTTCGGCCAGCACTGCATCAGGGTAGGCATATCCCGCATTCTCATGATGGATGATCGCTTTGACGAAACCGGCCATGAGCGATGGCATGCTCAAGTCGATCTCGGCGCCCGGCCTGGTGCCGGTGTTCGCCTCGACGGCGCGCACGTATGCCGCCGTGTCGTTCTCTACCGACGGCGCCCACCTGCCAATGATGGCCTTCACGGTCTTGAGCCCATGCTTGCGCTGATAGGTCAGCAGAACCCGGCCAAGGGCTCGGATGCCGTTCTCGGGCGTATCGAAACGGGCGAAGCGTGGTCTCGGTACGCCGACCTCCATGCCAAGCTGGCCTTGCCACTGGTTAGCCGGGTTGTAATCGATATTGCCGGGGTTTCGGTTGCGTACCCCACGGGTTTCAGTGATCGGCATACTTTTCTCCAGGCGAAAAAAAGCCCGCGACTTGGCGGGCGATACGCTTTCTATATACTGCGGTGAATTATCGGAGCGAACAGGAATGGATCCCATGAAATACGGAATACTTCTCTTAACCGTCTTTACTCTTGGCGGCTGTGAAACGTACAACGGCGGACAAGACGGCCCCGACATTAAGGCCGCAGGACTCCAGATCCGTTGCGATGAAGCCCCGGTGAATCAGCCCGGCTGCTATTCCCCGCCACCCTCTTGGTGGAGCATGCTACCAAGCCATTTTTTCATTCGTGGTGGTGGCTTTTAACGCTTGCAGCGGTCCGAATCCTTTCTACAGGCGAAAAAAAACCGCTCAAGGCGACGATGGCGTTGCAGATGGAATCAGGCGTCTGCAATTACGCCGGGCTCTTCTGTTGCCGGCTGTTGCGGGATCTCCAGTTCGGGAGCATCCGGCACAAGGATGTGCAAAGTAATCATGTGCTTTAGGTCATACGGCTTATCGTCCTTGGTCACCGTGACTGTCATCACTCCATCCTCAAACTGAATTTCCACGTCTGCCCGACTGTCGATCTGGTTCACCGTGTAGCCCCAGCCATCATCAATCGGTGGGAACGGAACCATGCCCAGGCATCCGGTGATCTGGTAAACCCCCGTCGACTTGCGCGAAGAAGCCACCACGCCCGCCCCGGCGGTCACAAAGTCATAAGTCGCGCCAGTGGCGCCGAGTACGTTTATTGCTGCTCTTGCCATGATCAAATCGCCTTTAGGGTGCCATCAGCTGCGCGGGTGGTGTTGGCGGTGGTGTAAACCTTAGTCCAGGCCTTCCACGCGCCATTATTCATCACTTGGTTGTACTGCTGCCCGTCATTCCAATCGAAAAAAACATGAGTGCCCACGCTTGCATTACTGCCAGCGTGAGTGGTGAGCGATCCGGTCAAGGCCCCACCCAGGATATTGAAGTTCCCCGTTACGGTGCCCCCTGTGCGGAAGTACTCAGTTCCCAAGAACGTCCCTTCAAATACGGCATTATCTTTGGCGCCAATCCCGCCATAGCCAACTGTTAGAACTCGACCAGAAGCAGAGTCGGATGGCGTTCCTACCAAAGTGGCAACTGCTGCAGTTCCCATCCCAAGCGCAGTTCTTGCACCAGCCTGCGTGGCTGCTCCAGTGCCGCCCTTTGAAATCGGTAGCGTGTCGTAATTGCCGGTCGTGCCCAAAGCGGCGAGCTTTTCGCCCCACTGAAGCAGCATCTGGTTTACCGCGTCTGCAAGCGCTTTAGGGTAGCCGTTGACGGGCACGATGCCGTAAGCCGCGCCGGCGACAGTAGGGCCGCGGTAGGCCGGCGAGATTGATACAGATGTATCGCTCGCCGCATTGATCACTTGATAGATGCCGTTGTCGGGCCCGGCGAACAAGTCCCCAGAACGACAGTTTGAAAACTTTGTGCCAGCGCCTGCCACTACGGTGCTGCCGTTCGTGACCGTAACCGTTCCTTCTGTGTACCAAGAAGCCATAGGTTTCTCCAGGCAAAAAAATGCCCGCACTTGGCGGGTTCTATATCAATTAAGACCTACGCTTGGCTGCGTGCAAAGACAGCGGGCAGGTAGAGAGTGCTCATAACTGTTGCGCCGATTGTGATCGCCCATAGTCGGTTACCGGGGAAGTCCCACCAGCAATAAAGGCTGACATCTCGCGTTTGTGCTCCAGCCATATCCATGCCGAAATTGTTAAGCAGCATGTAGTCGGGCGAGGAAAAATCAAACGGCACACTGAAGTAAGCCATGGGTATTCCCTGAGAGTCCGTGCCCGACATTACGAATGACCAAGACTGATAGGACTTCGTGAACACAGCGACGGGACTATCGGAGTCAAATATCAGACTTTCATTCGCATCAAATAGTTGGGCGCCATATCCAGAACTGGGGCTCACCTGAAATGCGGCCACAAAGTAGCTGCCATTTGGCTGCGCCGTAGCATTGCTGTAAGCCCTCAGGTAGAAGCCCGTCCAGTTACCCGCCGATCCCGTGATAAGAACCCTGCAAAGGCCAGCGACCGAAGCGACACGATCCGGCTTTACGAAAACCAACGGCGGTTCCTGAGTGGTGACTACTTTTTCGAAGTAAGTCATCGACCCCATTCCTGACTCTTGGGTTGGGATAAAGCGGCCTTTAGACAGAACGACAATGCGAGCAAACTCCGAGTCAACCGTCACTGCATTGGAATTATTGATGAACTCAAACCCGTAGGGCATTACCTGAACCTCGCCACGATAAGTCGCTGAGTTCCGAAGGCATACAAGCCATTCACAGCTGTTCGATGCCCTCGCCAAACTCGCACCGAACCATTCAATATCTCTGGCTCAAATTGAACTTGGTGCAATTGGTTGCCTGCGTTGTACGCAGCAATAGGCACGATTACCGCAAAGCTGTTTTCCGGCGTGCAGCCAGGAACGCTGAATGATTGGGTCGAGGCTCCCCCGCCACCAGTGAAAGTAACAAGGGTGGATAACACCACCCTCATCGTGAATGAAGCGGGGCCGAGCAGCTGAACGCCGTTTCCGTCCCACGTTCCCAGGCCATATTCCTCCATCAAGAAATCCTCCCGAACTTGCCGCGCCGCTTCTCGTTTCCGTCGTACACAGCCAGGCCAGTACTGTCGAGCAGGGTTGAGCCATCAGTACCTTCACCACGAAGTGTGAAAGTACCCGCCGGAATATTGATTTCCAGTAAAGGCCGGCCTTTTGAGTCCACTGCCGGCGACCGAAGCACCATCCCCAGAACAATTTCCTGAATGATCGCCTTGCTGATGATCGCCGTGTTGAACACGGCCTGGCCGTTTTCAATGACGAACATGGGGTCGATCTTGCCGTCTACCTCGTTAACGACGCCGAACCTCTGCGCGAAGATAAGGAATTCCGACTGATCCCCGTTTGCACCAAAAGCAAGGCCAGACACAACCCGTCGGCCGTCGACAATTGTTTGCGCCTTCATGGTTGTCTGAGCCAGTACCTTGCCGTTGAGCTGCACGACCGTCTCGCTCACCGTTTGCACCGATGCACTTGTCTGGCCGATGCTCGACTGCAGCGTTTCGGTGGTCTTCGCCAGAGCTTCGTTGGCGCTTGCCTGTACTACCTTCTCTGCTGCAAATCTGGCGGTGGAATCCCACGCTTTAAGCGCCCCAGCCAGTTCGCCGGAACCGTCGTCCCCACGAACGGAAGCCCGCAGCGCCTCATTGCTGGACGCCTGGGATGTGATCTTCCCGTCGAGGTTGGCAACCTTTGTATCCAGGCTGGTGAGCGCCTGGGCGTTGCCGGTCGCCTTTGTATCAACCGCAGACAGATCGCTCTTGAGCTGGGTTATCTGCGCGGCGGACGTCTCGCGGTTGCTGGCCACCACCTGTTCAAGGACAACCAGTGATGACCTGTTGTCGCCTACCTGAGCCCCTAGGGTAAGCAGTTGCTGGGCCATCGCATCGTTTTCGCTGGTCCGGGTTTTACGCTCGACAGCAAGATCCGCCGTGGACTTCCATCCTTTGATTGCACCGGCCAGGTCGCCGGCGCCGTCATCACCACGAGCAGCAGAGCGCAAAGCCTCCACCGAGGTGGCGGTGGCCACGATCTTTCCGTCGATCTCTTCGATCTTGTTGCTGACCAGGGCAACCTGTTGGGTGAGCGCGTTGGTCGTTTCCAGGATCGTGCCGATGTCCTTCCAGTAGGTCGCATTAGGAGGTGTTACGCCTGCCGGCACCGCCTGGGTGGCTTGGTAGATGCGGCCGTCCCGCTGAACGAATGAGCCGGCAAGGTATGGCTTTGCCGGATCGAATGGCGCGGCGCCGGTGATCTGGCCGAGCAGCCCCTCAAGCTCCGCCTTGGCCTCTTTCAGGCGCGCATTAACCGACTCTGGACCATCACCCGAAATCAACTCAATCTCTTCGCGCAGACTCTGGTAGAGCGCACCCTTGCCGATCTTATCGGCGTAGTACGCCTCATAGTCGCTCTGCTTCGAACTGGCTTGGCCGTTGACCGCGCCGGGCACTGGGAAGAACGGCCCGACATTGCCAGTCCGGTCAACCAGGCGCGCCCAGAAGAACAGGCTCGCACCGGCCAGCAAGCTGTGCATCTCATGTTTGGCCTGCGGGTAGCTGAAGTCGCTAAGTTTTGCAGCGGTTGCCAGGTCGGCTGACTGGCTGTACCAAAGCTCTGTCCGCTGCGTGTCCTCTGCACCAGGTGGAAAACCCCACTGTATGCCGATGCCGTAGACCAGGCTGGTGGTGGTCAGGAACGACACCGCCGGCGGCAGGCCTACCTTCCCTTCCAGGTTGGTCAGGTTGGAGCTTTTCCAGATCGACGAAATTTCGAACGCACTCACCGACCGCACACGGGCCAGATAGGCGCCCGAATAGATGCCGGTGACGTCCACGCTCGTCGAGCCGGTACGCTGCACCTTGATCCAGTTGCCGCTGTCCTTGCGCCACTCCACGTCATACGCGACAGCACCAGCCACGGCGGGCCAAGAAATGTTCATTGTGCTGATGGCGATGCCCTGGTTCACGGCGTAGCTCGACGTCAACGTGACGCTGGCTGGCGCCGGTACCACGGTGATCGGGATCACGCTGATTGGACGCTCTTCCAGGCGAGCACCGGTGTCGATACTGGCAAACTTGCTTGGCTCGTACTGCAAAGCGCTGATGTCGTAATCGCCCTCAGGCGTGCGTGCAGTCCTCATCACCCTGTATAGAGGGATTGCCAGGTCGTCAGCGTCGATTGCCCACTGAAGCTTTACAGCTGGTGCCTCACTGTAGGCAACGGTCACGGTTACGTTGCGGCCGTTCACGCTTTCCACTGTCCGGCCTTCTGCCCGCCCCCCGGGAAGGTTGATCATAAGTCGGTCGCCAGCCTTGGCCTGGGTATCGCGGTCCAGGGTGATGACCTTCCCCGACGCCGCCGCTATCCGCCCGCCGATCTCCCGGCCCGCCAGCAGCGAGTCAGCCACGGGAATGATGAATCCTGGCAGCGGGATTCGGCCTTCCATGCCGGTCCGGAAGCTGATGGTGCGGTCCTGGTTGTTGCTCAGTACCAGCCACTTAGCGCGACGCTGAGCCTCAGATGCCCGAGTGCAGCCGATAGCACTGATCTCCGTCGGCTTATCACCCAGGCGGCGCTGGAGCGGCAGATCAGCATAAACGGTGACGTCGGTGTCGTAGTTGTTCAGTGGGTTGTCGTAACTGACCAGGCATCGGGTGAACCGCGTCTTTGCCGAAGCGCTACCGTAGGAGATTTTGCCGTCGATGACGTTGGAGCGAGTGAAGACGTAGTCGATATCCTGCGACCGAGGCATATCGGCCTGCATGACCAGCTGGCCCTGCGCCCAATACGTCATGCCGCGGTAAATACCGGCGATGTCGCGCAACAGTGACCAGGCATCGGCCTTGCCCTGCAGGTTCATGTCGCACAGGAAGCGCGGCTCAACGCCGTCAGCGCCATTCGACACCATCTGATCGCAATACTGCGCGATGCGGTACAGCTCCCACTTGTCCACCATCCACGGCTTAATGCGGCGGCCCAGGCCGAAGCGGTCCTGGGTGCAAATGCCATAGGTTACCCAAGCCGGGTTATTCGTCCACGCCTCCTTCATGGTGCCATCCCAAGCGCCAGAGTACGTGCGGGCCACCGGATCGTAGTTGCTCGGCACCTGCCAGCGGCGGGCCTTGCATTTAACGGTGACGGCCGGGATGTTGGTGAACTGCTCAGCGTCGAACTCGACGAATAGCAGTGCAGTGTTTGGATATCGCAGCTTTGCGTCGATCACCTGGGTGTAGCCGGCGATGAAAAGGCTGTCCGCTATTTTGTCGGTGTTCTGGTTTGGGGTAATGCGGCGAACACGGATCAGCCAGCCACTGGTTGCCGGCGGCAGATCAATGCGCATGGACTTTTCGTAGCGAGTGGTGGCCTTGCCTGTAATTGCACCAACCAATACCTCCTGATAGGCCCCGCCATCGGTCGCCACATCAACCGCATACTGGATGCTGTAACCACCGATGTTCCCTTCTGCGTCCTGGCTCGCAAGCCGCGGCGTGGCCAGACGGATGCGTGCCGCCGACAGTTGCAGGTTGGTCAGCGTTTGAACCCACGGCGTGCCGCTGCGCAACTCGATATTCAGTGAGGTCTCGTTATCGACAGACGGAATACCAGGGATGTAGGTCTGCTCTACAGAACCCGGCCGCCAGTCCCACTTCACGTTGGTGAAGTTGTAGTTGCCGCTGGCATCCTGGATTGGGGTGTTGTCGAGGAAGATATCGCGCGCAGTGGGTGTGCCGTCGAATTCGCCCTCGCCCACGGCGATCAGGATTTTGGCCACGTTGGTTGAGCGCAGACTATCGGGTGACTCTACAGGCGACTTTGGCTTGCTCTCGCCACCCTTGGCGCCGTGAATATCCAGCTTTTGTGCTGCGCCCATGCTTTCCTCCAGGCAATAAAAAACCGGCTCATGGCCGGCTTGTTTGGTGCGTTGTGCCTACGTTTTGTCCTCGGCATAGATCGATGCCGAGATGATTGCGCCGCCCCACCGGCGCTCACCGATGCAGATCGGGACGGGGTTGCCACTGGCCGTGGTGTTCTTGGCGCTGCCGAATGCGTAGCTGGGCATGTTTTCTGGCGATGCGCTCTGCTTGAGGCCCGCGGCCTGCGGGCTTAGCATCTGGATCACGCCTCCCGCCAGCAGCGCGATACCGGCGGGCGCCGTCGGCGCACCGAAGTAGCTGGCTGCGATGAGCACGACGCCCAGCACAATTTGCAGAATGCCCCCGCGCTTGCTGCCTTCTACGACCGGAACGATGCGTATCTCCCTGGCACCGCCCATGCCGAACTCATCGGCACCGACGTTTTTTCGGTTGCGGAATATGGCAAAGCGCATCCCAAGGCGGTCAAGGCGGCGGATCTCTTCCTCGAATCCGTCGATGGTTGCGTTCAGCGCCCGGAAACTCTCCCAGGTGTCGCCCGATCCAACCTGGCGCCGGTGCAGGCGGCCAAACTTCTGCGCAAGCGAGCCCGACATCTTGATAGTGGTCATCGGCGAATAAGTGATGGCGCTCATCGGGCCTCCTTGTGTCGAAGAATTAAGCGAGTGCGATGCAGCCAGGGGCCCCCATAGACGATCACCTCTGACGGCCGGCCATACAGGTGGTGCAGGACGAAAGGCCCTGGGCCGAACACACCAGACTCTTCCCCTGGCAGCGTCGGATCAGTGCCCAGGTAGATCCCGGCATGATTCGGGTGAACCGAGCGCCCGACATGCATGACGATCAGGTCGCCGCGTTCTGGCCGGTCGACTCGAAAAAACCCGGCGGCCTCGTAGTGCTGTTCGTACAGGCTGGCGTTCTCCGCGCTCTCCCACCAGCCATCAGTGCGCTGGAAGGCTTCGAAATCAAGACCCCATTCCCGCTGATACCAATCAGCGCAAACCTGCCAGCAGTCCCAGGCGCCGTGTACAAACGGGCGCTTGAGCAGCGGCGTACTGCCGGTTGGCGTGATCGTCCGCAAATCTCCCTCGGGCCACGACAGAATGTGCCAGGGCAAGGCCGTGGCCTCGCACATGGCCAGGTCGCGCGATGACGGCCTGCTGGTTGCGTCTGGGTGCGAGTGAACGATGCCGATCACCTCTCCCTGATCATCCGCTGCTGCGTAGTCCTCTGGATCAAGCCTGAACTCTTCGTTCGGCTCCGTAGCGATGTTCCGGCACGGGAAGTACTTCTGCGCCCGGCCCACGGCCAGCACCAGCCCACAGCACTCTTTCGGGTACTCGGCTGCTGCATGCGCCTGGATGGCCGCAATGATGTGTTTGCGCATTTTTCAGCTCCGGGCAATGAGTGACACAGCGGGAAATCCCCCGAACGGGTAAGGGTTGCCCTCACCGAAGCGGGGAATGCAGCAGCGCCCTAGCGTCCCATCAGGTATGTCGTTTTCTGGGTTATCCGTGAGATTTCCATCTTTGTCCCGGTACGGCCCGGTGTAGCCACAATCCGGCCCTCTGTACCCTCCGGTTAGAGCCCAGTGGCATAGCGTGGTCATCTGCCGGCCGATCGTCTCGCCGCCGACATCGCCCGGACTGGCAAGATCCCAACTAACCGTCTCGCCATCCTCGTTGGTCTTCTGGTCGACGTACCAGACCTCAATCGATTCCTGAGTAGGGTCTGCCGTCGGGTTGCCGCCTTCGAAGTTCACCGCATCCAGGAATTCAGCCAGCGTGTTGCGTATCGTCAGTTTGAACTCCAGCAGATCCTCGAAGGCCAAGCACAAGGCTGTGATGCGCCCGTTGACGTTGCCGACCGACAGCTTCGGCCTAACCGCCGTTCCGTCGCCGTTCGCCTCGCTGCCCTCGTACTGCATCGGCCAGGCGCCGTACTCTTCACCCTTCCACCAGATCGACTTGGCCGGTAACTGGTCGGCGTCGACGCCGGCGGCGATCAGCTCGGCAGGCGTATGCGGGATTGCATGGCCATGGAAACGCAGGACATCTGCGCCGTAATCACTGCCATCCAGTTCAAACAGCATGACTTCGTTCCCAGGCTCAAGAGTCTGGATAGCATTGATCAGCGACATGGATTGACCTTTACGGGTGGAAAGCGCGCTCGAACGTCGCCGTCACTTTGAAAACGCCACCACCCATAGGGGTAGGGGTTGGGTTCTTGCAGGTGAATAGGCCAAGCTGGCCAAGGGGCGTGGTCCATAGAAAAGCCTTGGCGCCCTGGTGCCGGTCGAAGAACGCCATAATTTCCAGCGCTCTGGCCTGTCCGCCCGTGTGGGTGATCGGGTAGGAATCGACTTTGTTGTTGATGCCGTCCCCGACCTCTTGCTTGTAGCCGTCCCCGAACTGCGAGGTGCGCACCCGATAGGTAATATCGGGCGCCTCCCCGTTCTGGGTGGCCCAGGTGAATGTCTCAATCGCCATGGTTATCTCCCGTTGATGACTCGCCAGATTGAGCCGCCAGGCTGAAGGCCCTTGGCAATTGCGGTTTCCGCCTCGGTCTTCGCTGCCTGCTGAATACCCTTGCCGAGCTGCGTGGTGTCTTCTTGCGTGGCTGTGCCGCCGTCGCCCGTCGTTTGCACGGAAACCGATATGGGGAAGTTGTAGGTGTTGCCGCCTCCCCCGCCACCGGCACCAGAAGCCGCCGCAATAGACCCTCCACCCGTCATCAGAGGCGTGACGCTACCACCCTCAGCACCTGTCATGATGTACGAGCGGCCACCCTGACTGAACAGCTCAGGCCCCTTCTCGTTCACCTCATACAGGGTGTTCGGATCGACAGGCCCGCCAGACGCCCTTCCCTCGACCAGAGCGCTGCCGATGCTTGAGCCGAAGCTGGTTGTAGCTCCGCCACCGAAATATGCCCCCAAGGCACTGCCGGCCAGGCTTGAAAAAATGCTGGACGCCGCTTGCCGAGTGGCGATGCGCGCCATGTCCGCCAGGATCGACTTGGTGAAGTCGGAAAACGAAAGTTTGCCGGTGACAGCAAAATTCGCGACCGCGTCCTCCATGCTGGAAAAGGCATTGGTGAACAGGCTCTTGGTCTGGCCAGCCACATCATTGGCAGACTGCAGGTAGTTCTGGAAAGCTGACGAAGCACCACTGCGCCAATCGCCTTGGGCTTCCGACATCTTGTCGTAGTTGTCGACCACGGTGTCGCGGTACTTCCTCTCCGCATCTTCCAGGCTGGCTAGGTCGCGCAAGTAGTCTTCCTGGCTGTACTTGTCAGGCGCTGTCTTGCGGCGATCCAGAAGCTTGGCGCGCTCGTCGTTGAACTTGTCCGTGGTTGCGTCGAGATTCGCTTGCAGTGCTGCTTGCCGGTCACCCAGGCCCAGCCCGTTTGCTGCGCGGGAGCCGGCCGCTTCCAGTGCGGCCCGCTGTCGCTCCAGCTGATTGACGTACGCCTCCGAGGCGGCCGTCAGTTGCTCAAGGCGACCCTTCTCGCTTGTGGCGATGATCGTCAGCTGACTGTCGGCATCCTTTTGAGCTTTAACCATTCCAGTGCGAGCATCGGCGATCTTCTGGTCAAGCTGGATGCTTTGCGCTGCTGTCGTGGACTTCTTACCTTTCGCCGCCTCGAGGGCATCAATCTCAGCCTGGTACGCCGCGGTAACATCGTCCTTTTCCTGATTGATCAGGGCCGACCGTTGCTTGGCATAGTCCGACAGCGATACCACACCAGCCTTCTGCTCGGCCTCCAGCTCCTTCTGGGCATTCCGGTATTCATTGACGATGTCGGAAAGGTTGTTTTTGGCGTTGTTGAAGTTGGTCAGATCGATCTGGGTGGAGGCTGCTTTGGGGTCTTTGTACTTGTCGTTGACGTCCTTTATCTGCTCGGCGACGTACTTCGGATCTACCCTCTTATCGTTGGGGTTCGCCGCGCGGATCTTCGCAGTATCCTCGTTGATTTTTTTGATTTCGAGGGCGCGCTTTCCTTCATTAGACAGGTTGGCCAAGTGCCTGGCGTCAGCGCGAGCAGTTGCATCCACCGCGTCGTCTTCGATCTTTCTGCGGTCGAACACGTATTTATTCTTGGATTTCTCTCCCTCAATTTGAAGTTGAAGAAAATTGATCTCGGCCGTCACTTCCTTGAATCGGTAAGGGTCTTCCCTTTCGGCATTTCTGCCGTTAGCGGTTAATTGCCCGAGCCTGTCCTGAGCTTCCTTTAGCTGAGTTTCTAAGCCCTTCTCCCGATCAAAGTTTCCAACAGCATCAATTGCCTCGCTGGTGGTTTCTTTGATCTTTCGCCAAGCTTTTTCCCAAAGGGTCAGATTGTTAAGAACGCTATTTGAGCGTGTCTGCACCGTCTCTGCATAGGTGTCAGTCAATAATTTTGTGGCACCAATCTCATTGCCTTGTTCTTTCAAGGCAACGACTTGCGAGTACACGCTCGCAGTCAAAAAATGGTATTGGTCGTTAAGCGACTTCGCTGCGGCGACGGGATCCTCAGCAATTTTTATAAATTCGGCAATGGTTGCATCAACAGATTTTCCTGTAGCTTTCTCCATTGAAATGGCCGCTTCAGCGATCTCGATGAAGCTTCCACTCGCGATCTTGCCGTTACCTGCAAGCGTCGCCAATACTGCTGCGGCATCTCCTGTTGTTCCTATCGTCGCGCCAACTTGACGGGACATATCACTAAGTTGCCCGCTGGTAGTGCCGGCGGCGTTGCCAGTCAGGATCAACGACTTGTTGAACTCTTGCTGCTCTTGGTCGCCCTTATAATATGCATAAGCAAGTGTTCCGATAGCGGCGACTGCAAGTGCGATTGGCGCAGCGAGAGCTGCCATACTGGTAATTGAAGCGCCAGCACCTACCCCAAGCTGAGTCACGGCTCTGACACCGCTCCCCCAATCACCTGACTGGAGGGCGTTCGTCAACTGCATTACGTTTTCTTGAGCTTGACGGGTATTGAGTTTTAGCTTGTCAAAGGCACCGTTGGTCTCGGTCAGTCCCGCACGATCTTTCCCGATTTTTGCTAGTGACTCAGCATAGCGATCAGCATTGATTGCGCCGACCTTAAAAGCCTCATGAGCAGCCTTTTCCTGAGCCTCCAACTTCGCCAGCTTGGAAGTGACAGGATCGATTCCGTTAACTGTCCGCTTCAGTGCCTCTATCTGCCGGTTTTCGGCTTCGATCAGCCTCTGTTTCTGAGTCAGCTCCTTCGCCTCGGCCTTCTCGATCTTGTCATAGGCTCGGCCCAGTTGATCTTGGTACTTCGCCTGTTCTTCAATGGTGACCAGCCCGCCTTTGCGCGCGCGCTCAAGCAAGCCTTCCGCCTGAATCAGCGACTCCATACTGGTAATGTTGCCGGTCATAGCTCGATCGAGCTGGGCGATTACATTTATCTCAGCAACAGCGCTGTCGGCCGCCTTGCGACTTGCTCCGGACCGCCGATCTATTGCGTTAGTCGACTTTTCAACGCCCTGAGCTACTTCGCTCTCTGCCTGCGTGATCTTCTTGCCGGTGTTCGCCAGGCCTTCACCGGACTTTCCTAGGTCGTCAATTGCCTTCTGAGCACCCTCCGCCGAATCAACCAGTTTATCCAAGTCATCAGCCGCTTTCGCCGCCTGAGAAGACTCAACAGAAATACCCAAGGAGGCGAAATTGGTAGCCATGTTTTCTCCGGACAATAAAAAACCGCCCGGAGGCGGTCTGATTAAAAATTTATCTATTTGCTCGTTACCAAGCGATGCCCGACTGATATGCCCTGGAATTATTCAAAGCTGAAAATCACTGAAACTGCTCGTAGACATAGCGATTGTTAGACGGCTTCGGCGCTTTGTAAGCACTCTCCCAGTCACGCGCATAGGATGGATAATTCTCAATTGAAGATATTTTCCAGCTGTCTGTTGGGCCTTTTCTCTCCAGCGTATACCTATAGCGCTCGCCAGCCTCTTTGGCTGATCGGTCGCCATCATCCAGAACGGCTCCCGGCTCAGGCGGCGCAGAGTTCTTTATAACTGCATTCACCACCGCCCTGGTATCTGACTCAATTTCGACCTTTGCAATTTTCCGATCAAACGAAATCATTCCATCAAAGCAGTCGCTGACCTTGGGAAAACTGTCGGAGGCAAGCGCCCCCAGCTTTTCCTTAACAGGGGCTTTCATCCTTGAATACTCAGTACAGATTTGTCGGTCAAGCATGATGCTTGCGTCCTTTACCGCCCACCAAGACTTAACCGCCGCATCAGGAGAATTGGCAGCAATTGGTGTCGACTCTACTAACTTTGTAGCCTTGGATAGACCATCGCTTGTCTTTCCTTGCTCCAGGCACCCCGCCAGTGCTACCAGTGCCAGCGCCCCCACGAACATTTTCATAGCGTTCCCTCGTTGAGATATGCGGAGACTTTATCACCAACGAGAGAGCAACACGAAAGCCCCGCATGGGCGGGGTTCTTCGGGTTCGTGGGAGGCTAGGCTGCGTCGAGGCCGAGCGTCAGCTGCACTTGGCCAAGCCAGTACTCAACACTTTGCTCGAGCGGCGGCTTATCCCAGCGCCAAGACGACAGGCCTTTTCCGTCCTCGCTTGCTTGAGACTTTCGGTCATCAAGAGCCTTGCAGGCGCGATCAAGTTGTTCGCGGGCGCTCATGCCGCCGTGCAGGATGGCTTCAATCTTGAGATCACACCAAACTGCGAACTTAGTATTCAGCCAGCGGGCAAAAACAATCGCCAGCTTCGGATGCAGCCAAGTGCCGCCGTTGGCACCTGCCTTGCTTCGCACCATGCCGGTCGACTTCGAAAGCTCAAGAATCCTTTTTTTGGCACCTGGCGCAGATGTGCCCAATGCCTTGATCTCTTCCAATTCTGTCCTGGGGACAGAATTGAATCCAAGAGCTTCGGCCATGAAGGAAATATACTCAAGCGTCTCGATTTGACGCAGCCAAGCAGTCGGCTCCTTACCCATGCGACCAGCGATCTTTGTCGCGTTCAGCCAGCCATCAAGACTGAAGTGAACTGGCTGACCATCAAAATCAAAGGGGATCACATTCGAATTCATGCCATCTTCCTCAGTTCAATCGACGCGGCCACATTTGGATTGAAGCCGTCCAGCGGCATCAGGCTCTTCTCGCTTACCGAGTAGCGCTTGCCCTCGACCAGCATCAGCCAGTTTTCTTCGACCTTGCGGATCAGTTGACCGGAGCGGCCTACCAGATTTGGCCGCTCCGGGGAAAGGATCAGAGCGCGACCGCCTGCTTTGAGGGTGAAGTTCATGCCGCCACAGCCTTGTTCTCCGGACGAACGCCCCAGCCGTAGCTCGGCATCAAAGAAGGTGACAGATACTCACGGATGTTTGGCAGAAGCTCAGCATCAAGAAATCGGCGATGGCGATCCATGCACTCCAAATGCTCATTGCAGCCTGGGTAGATATCGCTGCGTACC
Organism: Pseudomonas sp. 2995-3; assembly: GCF_002742565.1. Taxonomy (NCBI): domain Bacteria; kingdom Pseudomonadati; phylum Pseudomonadota; class Gammaproteobacteria; order Pseudomonadales; family Pseudomonadaceae; genus Pseudomonas; species Pseudomonas sp. 2995-3. The sequence goes on from NZ_LJSB01000081.1 coordinate 76,154, forward strand.
TGCTTAAGTGCCGGACCGATGCTTGTGTGCCAGTAGTGCGAGACCAGTGCGGCGTGGTGAGCAAGATGGTGAATCTTCATCGCCAACTCATTCGTCAGCTTGATCGAGGCTTCCAACTGCTTAGGGATGAATTCGCCCTCAAGCGCGTAGGCACCGATGAAGTTGCAGGCTTGATCGAACTGGGCAGCAGGGATCAGCTCAGTGCGCGGAACATTGAAGCGGGTATGCAGCCGGTTATGCATCACCAGCTGAAAGCCTTGGCGCTGATCAGCCGGAACCACCTTAGACTTGTCGCGGATCAAGCCTTTGATGACATTCAGCTCGCTCATGCCGATAAGCTCGTCCATGAGGGTCGCCATCTTGCCGTGGTCCTCATATCGACCGTGCTTGCGGATCGCCGGAAGAACCTCAGCAGTGACCCACTTCTTAAAGCGCTTGGCTTCGGCCTTGCGACTGCGCAGGATCGCCGAGTAAAGGCCGGATTCGTTTATGACCAGCATCTCCTGATCGCCGCCAAGGGTCTGCACAATAGACAGACCCTTTTCGTCGTCGTCCAGATGGCGAGTCATCGCCGACGCTTCGCTATACTGAAGCGCAGCAGAAACATCGTTAGCCACGAACCAAGGCTGATCGTCGATCAGCAGCGTGCGGACCTGTTGCTTGCCGAACTTGAAGGGGATGACATTGGATGTAGCTGTGCTAATATCGCTCATGACGATTTCTTCTCCGAAGTTGATCTCGTTTCCCGAAGCCTCAGTGTTCCAGCACTGGGGCTTCTTCGTTTTCATGCTTCCGCCTGGTCTTTCTTCATATTTCGCCATTTCAGTCCATCCTCAATCAGCAAACCCAGTTCCACGTTTAGGCTACGATGGTTCTCCTGAGCCTCTCCTTCCGCCTTCCCTCGTACATCAATAGGCAGCCGAAGCGGGTATGACGGCCTCTGCTTTGATTTCTGCATGTCTTCCCCCCCCTAGAATGATTCTATTAGATGTCACCGGATAAATAGATGTCAAATAGATTCTTTGATCTCAAACAGAATCTTTTCGCATACTGCCTTCAATACGAAATTGGACACCAAATAGATGAGCGACAAAAAGCAGCAGGCAGCGTACCCACTCAGGATGCCGCCATCGCTCCGGGAGGCCGTAGAGCAAGCCGCTCATGAGTCAAAGCGCTCCGTCAATGCGGAAATCATTAGTCGCCTTGAGCTGAGCCTGGCTGCAGAGCAGCGGCTGACTGAGTTCATAAGCGCCGAACGCGCCCGAGAGCTTTCGGATATTGTCGAAAGAAACCTCCCAAAGAAGCTGAGGGATGCTTTCCAAGCTGAAATCTACTCTGCCGCGCAAGGTGGAGCTGGCGGCGTTGTTGTCTCAGGCCAATACCTCGGGCTGGACCCTGATGTCGAGGCACATGAAGCGATCATGAGTGATGTCGTCCGCGAGCTCCGCGAGGCCGGTTACGGTGCTGACCGCTTCAGCTTCTACGAGATCGACATTACCTTTTATCCTGAAGAGGCCGCCGAATAACCCAAGCCCGGCCCGCCGGGCCTACCCTTCCTCCCAGCAAGCAAGGAAAGCCAGCGTGATCACTTGCCATCTGAAGTATCAGATTGACCCTTACCAAATCGACGCCTTTGAAAACTACTCGAGACTTTGGATTGGCATAGTCAACCGAATGGGAGGCACCCACCACGGGTACTTCCTTCCTGCCGAGGGCGCCAGCAACGTCGCCTATTGCCTTTTCAGCTTTCCGAGCCTTGCGGAGTACGAGCGTTATCGCGAAGAGTCCAAAACTGACCCCGAGTGCGTTAGTACTTTCGCGCTGGCAGCGGAGAAGCGATTCATCGTCAGCTCCGAGAGAACCTTCTTGAGACCAGTGCTCGATTGAACCCAAGCCCGGCCCGCCGGGCTTCTTCATACCGTGAAATACGGATTACCGATGAAAATACGCCCATTTCAGTTTGAGTTGAAAGACTTCGCCCTTGCACTGTACGGCTTGAGCCTGATGCTGCCAGCTACAAACGAGCATCATGAGGTTTTCGACGTAAGTCCAAACTCATATGGCTGGGAAATTTTACTGTTAGGTATTCTTGCCGTGATGGACGGAGGTATCGCGTGGCTTGCAAACATCGCGTTCATACCAGCGTATCTATACAGGAATGCAAGAAACTCGATGATTTGCTCAATCATAGCAATCGCGATGGGCCTGACCTCGTTCTCCTACACCAGCATCTGGAACGATGGCGCAGGAAGGATAAGCATCACTAGCTACAGCTACGGATTTTACGTTTGGATGCTTTCTTTTGTGTGGCTTGCCGCCACCTCTATTATCGAACTTCGACGTCAGAAAAGTCTTTCGATGATCGCAAGCGCCTAAAGGCTGGCGTCACCACCAACCCGTCCGGGCTTTTTCATGCCCCTCAGACGCAAAAAGCCCAGCGCGGGGCCGGACTTAGTGAGGACAATGCTAATTAAAGCTCTCTCTGTATGCTCTTTCCCGCGCTATTACGAAATCTTCATAGCGCGCCTGAAGATATACAAATCCGGGCCTGGACGAATCATAGGTCCCTATCGCAAATTGAAATCCGATTCCAACATCTGCGTCCACGATCTCAAGTAGATCATACCAATAAGGTTCGGTCTCGATCATAACTCCAGTATTTCCAGCAAAATACTGCCTTACTATCCCAATGTTCTGCCCAGGGTGAAACTCCGAAGCTTTATGAATGACAGGTTGGCCAGTGGCTGTATCAACCCAATGAAATGTAACTTTGTAAAAGCTGGACTCTCGATCATATCCTTGCATTGAGCTCTATTCCCTCGGCTTTAAAAATCCGAGGATAGCAATGAGCCACTAATCCAGGCTAGCCTGTCCAGGCATCCAGTGTGGATGGAATGCCAGTGGCGGGGCTCGAGTTCGTCGTAGTAGCGTTATGCCCCAAACAACGCATGGAGGCCAACTTATGAAACGAGACTTCACGAGGTTGAAGCACATTCTTGACGATCCGGCCGACGGCCCTTACGCCATCGAGAAGATGCGGGGTTTGCTGCTTGAGGCGTTAGAGGATTGGCCAAACGAAAAATACCGGGTCGCTGATTATCTACTTCCCTGGGGACGACCTATCCGAAAAAGCTCTCGTGACACCATCGGTCACTTACTTACCCACATAAATGATGAGACTACTCTTGACGAAAAAAGCAACCTCACACCCATGGAGCTGATAGATTTTCTGGGGGCGTAGATAGTTCTGCTAACCCTATCGGCTGTACGAATCCCCAGTAACACCCGAACATCGGCCAGTAGTAGCCTCCTGCCACACGCAAGGATTACCCAGTCCTTCGCCTGCAAGCCCAAGGACTGGGGTTGCGCCAATATCGGCGCGTTTATGACCTGGAGGTCAAATGCAAACTGTAGATCAACGCCTAGTAGCACTTGAGCAAGCGGCAAACACCATGTCCGCCGCCACACTTAATGCTCTTGGCTCAATTATCAAGGTTGTTACCAAGCTGGATTCAATCGACAGACAGGCCCTCTGGGATGATTTAGAGGGCGCAAAATCCGTTCAAGTCGTGAACGGCCATCAAGCCAACTACCTACAGATTATGTCCATCCTGCAATCTAACATCTCCTAACTTGGAGTCGGGCGTCGGTTGTTTTCGCGTCTGCGCCCGCGCTTCTCCAAGTCCGATACCCGCAACAGCCACACATCCATTCGTGGTTTTTACAAGAACGATTTTCATATAATCCGCCTGCGGCCACGCCGCGTCATGTTGGTTGTCTTGCGTCTTTGTGCCTGAGGATCAAGCGCCCCGCGCGCTCTCCCGCTGCTCCGCCATCACCTGCAGAGCTTCAGCCTCCATCCGCCGGAAGTCGCTGAAAATGGTTTGTCGCTGCCTGATCGGTACGCCACACATCCGAATCACACCGGAGAGAACGCTGTAATCCATGCCAGTTGCGCCGCACGCGCCTGTGCGCCACTGGGTGCTCATGGCCTCGAAGACCTTGAAGGCGTCCCAGTTGTCTGGCCAGATACCTACTTCCTTGTCGGGAATGTCCTGGCGAGACAAACCAAAGGCCATCAGATCAGCGTCTGAGAGCCCTGGCTCATACAGCGCGCGCGAGGCGCTTAGGAGTTTCCCAGGCGGGCCTCGCTAAAAGCTTCGGCGTACGCGTTCAGTACTGCCTTCGGCGCCGAGTTGATCGAATTCACGAGGATGCGCACGTTCTCAGGCGTGAATTCCTCTTCGATATCCCAGCCCACCACCACATCCAGCAGTTGGTCAGCTTGCAGGGCGATCTGGGCGGCGGTGAAAGCTTTGAGGTCCATATCCCCGACCTGCTTACCCAACTCGTCGTGCCGCTCGTTCCAACCGGTGTACAGCTCAGCGAGCGCGGTACGGTCCAAATACTTGAACTCGAACTCCACCTTTTCGGCGTTGTAGCCAGCCCGCTGGATCAACACCGTTGCCTTGAACGTCGGCTTTTGGATCAGCTTGAACTTGGCCATTGGTTACACCGTGGCCGCGTAGCGAGTTGGAAGGCCAGTCAGAGCAACGCTGATTACACGGGTCATCAGGTTGTTACGCGACATGGTTGGCGTCGCGGTGATCGACACGTAGCCGTTGTAGATAATGCTGCTACCCCCCGGAAGGTTCAGTCGGAGCAAGCGAGGCTGCTTGTCGTCGTCCGCTGCCTCGCAGACAGCCACATAGGGCTTGGATGGGTCGTCTGCGACGGTGTAAGTCAGCGTGATCGGGTTCTTGGTGGTCGGCATCTGGCGGTCGTTGTCGTCGGCCACGAAACCAAAGGTAAGGAACTGCTGATCACCACCGGCCGAGTTCATTTCGGTGACCTGCGAGATCTCGGTGAAGGCAGTCACCTCACGGACAGAGCCGATGCCGGAGCCCGCTGGGTACTGCTGAGCGTTGGTGGTGTTCACGCCTGCCAGGGCGAAGGTACCACTGGCAATCACGCCAACTCGAACGCCGCGACCGTCGAGGCGCGTCCAGCCGGAGTTTACGGCGATGATGTCGCCCTCGGCCAAGCCGTGCGCCGCAGCCGTTGCGATAGCCGGATTGGCGTTGGTCAGCGCAGTGAACGGGATTGCAACGCCGTAAGTCGATGCAATCTCAAGGGTGGCGCCGTTGGGCATTTGGATGCCGGCCATGGGTGTTTCCTCTTTTCAGAAATGACAAAACCCGCTAAATGGCGGGTTCTTGGTTTGCCCAATGGGCGGAATCAGGCGGTGTCGGCTCGATATTCGAACGATACCGGCACGGTGAACGTGGGTGGATCGGGAATGCCAGGGCCGGGGTCGACCGGTGACATGGTGACGACGGTGACGCCCGCTTTCGTGTCTCTCACGTACAGAGGAAACAGCGCGGTCAGCTCAGCTACCAGCGGGTTCGTCTTGGTCTTTCCGGTATTGGCCGGAGCCACAATGCTGACCTGGTAGACGCCGATGAAAGCGCGGTGGTCGCCGGCAAGCGTGCTGCTCGCGGTATCGCCCGGGAGCAAGAACGCCCGCAGATAGGTCTCGCCGTCGGCCGGGTCGTACTGGACGTTCTCGAACACAACCTTGATCGGCTCGGCCCGGGCCTTGCTCCAGGCAATCAGCTTGGTCTCGTAAATGGACGCAATGATGGCGTGGCTCATACCTGGTTGTTCCTTGTGGCTTCATCGACGATCTGCTGGAATCGGGCCAGGGTGATTCGGACCATGCCGCCGGGTGCTTGGGTCGAGTGCCCGTACTCAAGCGGGATGCCGTACGGGAGGTTGTTGACGATGTAGGCTGTCTCGCCGGCCGTAAGTGCCTGGACCTGTAGTCGCAGCTTGGCCAGCGTCACACCACCAGCCGGGTCGACCTGATCAAGAGTGCCCTCCGCCGGCGTACCGATGGAAAACTGCCAGTTCCCCCGAAACCGCCCACCGACGTAGTCCTTGCCTGCCACCAAACCGTTCACGTTGAAGTTCTGGTCGCGCTCGGTCTTTGTCAGGGGCTTGGCGTACTTCACGCCGCGCCGCAGCTTGCCGGTCTTGGTGAAGTTCGATTCATTGAGGTTGATGATCGTGTTGCGCACCGCGACCTTGAAGTCATAGTCGTCGGCTGCCCGGGTGTTCGCTTGGCGGTGTGCAAGGTTCGCCGCCCAGATTTCAGGATTGCCCACCGGCGACATGCGGATAACGCTGCTGCCGATCTCGATAACGATCTCTCGGATGGTTGCGTCAATACCAGCCTGGGCGCGCTCAGCGAAGTCGCGGATGTTCTCGGCAAAGCTGCCGTTCATGCTCGCGTACTTGTTCGTCACGACCGCACCTGCAGCTCATACAAGATCGGCGTGCCAGCCGGGTTGATCTCTTTCAGCGGAGGCACGATTGACCAGGTGCGACCCTGAGCAACCACTTTGTCGAGCAGACCCGGCACCCACGTCAAACCCTGCGCGGCGATCTTGAGCTTTTTGTCGCCCTGCCGGATGAGGCTGTTGTTCTGGAATTCTTGGCCGGTGAAGTCGAGCAGGATGCCCCGTGCGGTTTGCTCGACAGTGCTGCCCGGTGCTTCGCCGCCCGTCTCCGGGTCGTACTCGCCCGGTGCCGTCTTGCTTATAGTCACGGGCTGGCCGAACTCTTTGATCATCTCCAGAGCCATCACGGCCATTTCGTCGTAAAAGGCCATGGTGGCTCCAGATGTGAAAAGCCCAGCACGATGGCTGGGCTTCTAAAGAACTATTTATTAGGGAGTTGTGTATGAGTGATCGCCAAATATTTCGCTTTGTATAGCTTGGTCATTTCATCTGCGACGCTTGCTGCTTTTTCGACAACGGCTTCGTCAGTTACGGCTCCAGTTCTACCTGCCATATATCCGGCTACCGCCTGACCTGCAAAGTACTTCCATGCTTCGACTTCACTCATAAGATGATGCTCCGTTTCAATGAGCAATGAACTTAGCACTAAGCGCGCACAGCGAAAAGACCACGCTTTTGTAGGTAGTCGGCAAACTGCGTAACGCTCGGCCGATCCGGTGCCGCCGGCAGCAGTCGGTTGCTGGTGTTGGGGATCGCCGCGTACTGCCGTGTCACCGCCCCCTCAACACGGTCGAGCAGCACCGCCCCCTTGCGCCTCTCCACAGGGTCAATGTCGTCCTGATGGATTTCGGCGGCCAGGGCCATCTGGCCGTACTGAATCCGCGCCGGAAGGTAATTGTTCGGTTTGATCTCGTGATCCAACCGCACCTCCCGGCGCGGCCAGGCCAGCCCCTGCTCGCTGTGTGTCTTGCGCCCCTTCCAGGTCATGCCATCCATCGCTAGCGCGGCCCGTCGCAGCAACGCTTCCTGCGATGGAACACCTTCGGGAATGACCGTGCCGAACTTCACGGCATACATGACCAGGTCCTCGGCGCTCGCGTAGCTTTCGGCGTTAGGAAGCCCTTGTCCGGTCTCGATGATGAGTGTCATGCGTCAGCTCGCTGGAATGGTTTGTAGATTGGCCGCCGGATCACCGACAGCCATCAGTATTACTCCTTGGGCAGTTCAGCTACGAGCTTTTCCAGGGATTCTTTTGAGGCGTTTGCCCGATACTGGACCTTGGCGTCGTCGAGCTTTGCTTTCAGCGCCGCGATTTCACCGGCCTCATCAGCCGGCGGCGTGAGGGCAGACTTCTTCAGCGCTTCAACCTCTCCGCGAAGTGCGTCGACAGTCAAGGCCAGGTCGTCACGTTCAGTGGTCAACTCACCAACCGAGGCATGGATGGCGCCCATCACTTCAAACAAGCGCAACGACAGGTCGCCGGACTCTGGACGATGGATTTCGCCAGCTTCCAGGCCGTCAACAAGGATCTTGATCGATCCATGCTCAGCACGCAAAGCAGCGATCACCTTTTCCAGTTCGGCTTGGTTGCCCGCGCCAACCATCTGCGCACGCTTGGCCTCCTTCACCGACACATCGATGCCGGATGCTTCGTACGCATTGACCACGCTCGGCCAATCGCCAATCACCAGCACGCTGGTCACACCCGCTTCGGGCTTATCGAAGTGTTCCGGATTGCGGTAACGCTTCTCCGGGTCGAAGCCGCTCAGCTGGTTGCTGTAAGTCAGTTCCATGTGTTTCTCCAAGGCGGCCATTGCTGGCCACGCGTTGAGTTTGAGACTTAGCCGCCAGTAATAGGAGGCGTTGCGGTCAGCGTGATCATCACGCCGGCGGTGACTTTGTTGCTGCCCGCATGCTTGACCCAGTTGGCAGCGGAACCGACGGCAGCCAAGGTCGGGTTGGAACCGCCAGTGGTGGCTTTCCAGCTGTAGCCGAGCACGTCGATGTTCACGGTGCCTTCAGCGCGGTAGCCAATGCTCAGGTTCTCTTCGTCGTTCACTTCGTAGGAACGGAAGCCCGGAGCCTGAGACTCAGTGATGGTTACCGCGTTTGGCAGCAAGCCGAAGATCACGTCCGCCGGCGCGGTATCGGTCACCAGTACAGGTTTGCCCAGGGTGCCAGGCAGGCCGCCGTAGATCACGACACCGGCTTCTTCGTAAATCTTGTTGGTGATCGCTTCGTCGACGATGTCGAAATAAGCACTGGAGTGCATGACCCACAGAGCGATACGGCCGAACTTGTCACCGAACTTGCGCATGCCGCGGGTCAGCGTCTTCTTGCCGTCGGTTTCGATGTTGGCCGAAACCACCATGTCAGCGTTGGAACCGATGGCGGCGCGCAGACCGGCGGTTGCGTACTGGATGAAGCCTTCCAGGGTCGCGTCTGCAACGTCGGCACCGACGATCTGGGAGAACTCCTCGACCGGACGACCGCGGCGCTTGAACGCCTCTTCGGTGGTCTGGTATGGACCGTACTTCCATGGAGCTTTGACGCCAACAGCTTCGCCGGCGGAGATCTTCTTGGCAGTTACCTTGCCGTCAGAGTTGACGTCGCGGTGCTCCAGAGAGCCGTTCAGCTTGTAGAGAGCGCGCTTGCGGAAGTCGCCTTCGATCAGCTCGTTGTCCAGCACCATTGCGCCGTTGGACGATGCGTTGAATACATCCAGGTTGTCCTGGACACGCTCCAGGTATGCAGTTTGCGCCTCATCGTTGTAGATGATCAGGTCGCTGTTAACGGTTGTAGCCATGGGTCAATCCCCTTACTTTGGCAATGCGAGATATGCGGTTTGGCCGTGCTTGCGCTGAAAGTCGCGCTTCTGCTCGGAGGTCATTTCGGAGCGCTTGAATGCAGCCTTGCCGCCACCCCCGCCCGGGGCAAATGTCCCTGAAGCCCTAGGCCACAGATGAGGTGCGCTTTCGCGCAGAGATTCCGCCCATTCGAGCGGAGTCAGAGGGGTCTTGCCGTCTTTACCGAGGATGACCTGGCCGGATTCATCAACGGCGACTGCATCGCCATCTTCGTTAAGGGTGAACACGCCTTTGGCGCGCAGGATGATGTCATCTGTTGCTTCTGGCAGAGCGCCGGCTTTCAGCGCTGCGCCGCGTACCGAGTCGCCCAGGACTTTGCCCTGGAACTTGGCAGCGAAGGATTCAGCCTTCTCGGCGCGCTCGCTGATGGTCTTCAACTGCTTGTCGTAGTCACCGCGAAGGCGCTCAGTGCGGCGGTTGAAGACCTCGTCGACCTTGCCCTCAGTCAGCAGCTTGGTTTCTTCGTCCTGGCCAGCACGACTGAGCAGGCCTTTCACTGCATCAATGTCGATGCCTTCAAACTGGGTTTCGAACTGGGTCAGCTTGCCGGAAGTTTCCTTCAGCTTGCCCAGCAGTTCCGAGTTCTTGGTTTTCAAACCGGAAACGGAGGCTTCAACGGCAGTCGCGATAGCGGCCTTGATTGCCGGGTTTTCCAGGTCGATTTCGTTTTCTTCTGCCACGTTGATGCACCCCTTGGGTATGAGTTGCCCGCTTTGCAGGCGTAAAAAAACCCGCCGAGGCGGGTCTATTTGTTTGTTCTCTAAATCCAACTGTCGTAGCGATTGAGCAAAATATTATCGATATGTCTAAGACTGATTTCGTAACCCAACTCCTCCTCAAAGAGGTCTCGAACCTTTAAGTAAAACGCCATATAGACTGCGTAGTTCTTCGACATACCAGCTGTTGTGGGAGCAAAAACCATGGACTCTTCATCAGCTATCCACTTGAGAGCTTCGCGAGCACGCGAGTCGACCATCGGGAACAACGTCGGGTAATGAAAATGAAGATATTTGGAAGCAAAGCTACTAGCGTCTTTTTTGGTCACTTTGGTTATTGCGTCGCAGAGCCGAGAATGCACCTTGTTAACCGCAGTCGTGGCGCTTCCAGTAAGCCTTTTCCCGACTGGTAAAAAAGATGCTTCAAGTGCTAGGTCCGAACTGCAAATAGACTCAGCAAGTCGAGCGTAGAAGCTTCCCGTCGATCCCTCATAGTCATCATCGTCATCCTTTTTTCGACGTTCCACTGATGCCGCCAAGCTTCGACCAATGATCAGCGCCTTAGATGCGACCTGCGCTGGATCGGTGTGACTTGAGTTCTCCCTGACAAAGCTATACAGCGCCTTGTTAGCCGGGATGAAGATACCGCAACCCTCATCTGTCCCTAAGAATTCATCGGTTAGGTAATGACGCTTGTCCTTTTGAAACTCCATGGCTCTCTTCTCGCTGAGATACAAAACGCCACCAGAGTGCCATTATTTCGAGAGCCCTGCCATTTCAAACGCCAGAGGCTCAAGCGCTTTCATCTGTACCAAAGTCAATGGCGTGAAATTACGGTCTAGTTGAAGCTCGGCGAATCGCTCCACGGTCAAGCCACCTTCACGGAACAGCTTGGCCCGGACGGGCCCGATGGCGACGTCCTGGAACGAGGCCGGCTGCTGCTGGAGCCAGTGGTAGTAATCGAGGTCGGCACTGACCTGCTGTCCACCATCAGCACCCACCGAGGCACGCGTAGCGCCCTTGGAGAACATCTCGCTGAGCTTGGTGAGCAGAATGAACGTGGTGCGGCAGTTCGGGTGAAACGGCGGCCTTGGGCCTGAATCCACCGGAAACTTGCGTTTGTCCATAGAGCGGCATTGCTGGCTGGTCTTGCTGTCCAGCGTCGCCACCATCTGGATCTCTTCGACGATATCCGTATTGGCCTTGGCCACCTCCATTCGGGCCTGGGACGACACATGCTGAATCGCGGTGTGCACGACCGTGGTGGCATTGCGGTTGGTGACGGCCAAGATGCCGTCTTTGTAACCTGCCGCCTTGGTACCGCGAATGTTGCGGGTGATCTGGAAGTTTGTCTGACCTTCGAAGAAGCCTTGCCGAATGGTGCCGGTGACACGCTCACGCTCTGCGTTGGTCCAGCCTTTGATGAAGGCCTTCAGCAGCTTCCCGCCGCCTGTACCGCGCACGCTGAGCGGATTGGTCAGTACTGCGGTACGGATTGCAGCAGCCGTCGGCGCGACCACATCCAGCGACACGCCAACCGGCGCCGATCTGGCAAGACTGGTTGCCTCAAAATCGGCCTCGTAGTTGGCGATGTCCACCAGGTCGAGGTTCAACTGCGCGCTGTACCGGTCGAAGATACCCAGCAGCAGGCTATCCACCTCCTTCAGCAGCGCTTCCAGACGCTTGACGTTGTACTCGGTCAGGTCGGACTGAGTGAGCCTGTCACGGATCGAGCGGTCAATCTCCTTGAGGAAGGGAGCAAACTTGCCCACCTCCCCCGCCTTGAGTTTTTCGAGGAAGACCGCGTGCCGGATGGTGGCATCAAGGATTGCTTGGTTTGCCGCCATTTGGTTTGTCCTCGTCGTCCAGGTCCAGGCCGTCGCCCTGCTCTTCCAGCTCGCCGTCAATCTGCAGGTCAGTGCGCTCTGGTGCGATCAGGCCCAGCTTGCGCAGGTAGGCCCGAAGGTCTGCCTTGGCGAAACCGCCTTGCTGCCACAAGCCAACCAGTGCGGTGATCATCTGCGGATCAGCCGTCAGTTCGACGAACTCTTGGTTGACCTGATAGGCGACCTTCTTGTCGGCAATACCCATGTACATGCAGCACCACATAATGGCTCGCGTGTAGGCCTCGCTGACGTTGGCAACACAGCCAGCCAGGACTGATGTGGAGGCCGACTGATCACCGCGTGACTCGGTAGCGGTCTTGGTGGCAAGTGACGCCACCACCATCCGCGCACCCAGTTCGATCATCATCTGGTTCTTGTCAGCCATGGCCTCCTTGACCAGCGTATTCGGTGCAGGTTGGGCGTAGCCGAAAGCGCCTCCGACCGGCAACATCATCGGGGCTCTGGAACCGACATAGATGCCGTTTTTCTCCATCCAGTCGCGCCAGGGCTCATCCAGCCCGCTGATCCACGGCTGGGCCTGACCGCACCAGAAGACGCTGTCTTCGTAGTCGGCGCTGTTCCGGTAATGGCCCAGGTTGATCATGGCGATGTCGTAGAGCGGTGACTCGTCGATGCTTGGGTCGTTGTTCTGCGCGCCGACGAAGGTGAACGGGATCTCCTTGAGGCGCCCGGTGACGCCTTCCGGCCTGAACTCTTCGATGACCGCCAGCGGCCCGCCACCTTCCGGCCCGGACCGGCGCCAAACACGGCAAACGAAACCGTCATCCTCAAGCGCCAGCTCCCGGTACTGCTCAGCCGTCTTGTAGCCGAACCCTTCCGGGATCTCCGGCGACTCGCGCAGCACCACCAGGGTCAGCACGCTATGGCCGTTTACCATGCCTGTACGCCAGTTGATGATGTCTTCGGCGCAATAGGACAGGATCACCGAGTGCCCGCCGATGCCGTCATCCTGGTGATAGTCGACGTATAGGCCGTGACGGCCAGCCTCAAGCACCTTCTCAAGCGTGCCTTGTGAGTGCTGGTAAATGCTCACTCCGGAGCCGTTGGCGTTGTCCTGCAGGTACTCCAGCTTATTCGGCACTGTCAGCGTCGGGTCCTTGTGGAAGGCAAGGCCCAGCAGACCGTTACGGGTGTGCCCGGTGGCATTCTTGAACACTGCTCGCTCGCGGTAAGCCCGGTTCCGGTCTTCGTTCTCCGGCGACTTGTCGTGCGAGTTGATGTACGGCAGCCGATCGACAACACGGTGCTGGCCCGCGCAGACGTCGCGAACGGTCGCCCAGCGGTCCAGCACTGCCGTGTATTCCGCCCGCTTGAAGGAGACGTCGTTGCTCATCGGGCGTATCCCATTTTGATAGAAGTGACGATCGCTTTGATCGGATAGCGCTTGGCGATGAAGTAGCCGGCGGCATCGTTCATATGGTCATGACCCTTTTTCGGATCTTTGTCCGGCTCACCCTTGTCGGTGTAGGTCTGTCGCTCAAGACACAGGGTGAGCTGAGGGCACTGATCGATGTTGACCTTCAGTCGTCGCTCGCCGTAGGCGTTTAGGAGCATGGCGTTTACCGAGTTCACGCGATCTTTCACGCCTGGGTTTGTGGAGTCGACGATCACCGTGAATTTTGCTTTTTTAAGCAGCGACAAATCGGACTCGCTCGCGTTTTTACTGCTGGTGTTCTGCCCGCTAGCGTCGGGATAGACCGCCACCGAGTGCCCAGGGAACCGTGCCTGGATCTTCTCGATCATCTCCGGCGTGTCCCGAACACCGTGAAACTCATCCAGGGCCATTGGCAGATCGTTACGCACGACATAGACGACGGCGGCCATTTTCATGACGTTGAAGTCCATACCGATGTGCAACGCCTCGCCCGGTTTGATTCGCTCGCTGGTTCGGCACTCGTCGCGATTGAACGTGTAGTAGACGACACCCGCGTAGTTCTCAAAGCCAGCTTCGTACTCTTGCCGGAAGGTGCGCGGGTCCATCTTGCGGCGGGCAGCTTCAAGCTCTTCTGGAGGAACGTTGCCGCCTTGTAACGAGGTGTACTGCCAGCTCTTGTGATCCGGCTCGCCGCCTGTTTTACCGTCCAAATAAGTGTCGTAGCAGTGGTTGAAGCCCTTCGGAGTGCCAATGCGCAGCGCATGGCCGCCCTTGCGCATACCAACGCCTGGAATCTGGTACTGACAAGTCGATAGCATCGGCCGCAGCACTTCTTCCCACGCCGCCCACGGGCAGTCTGCCCATTCATCCACCAGGACGAAGAACAGGCCGGAGCCCCGCAGGTTGTCGTAGTTGTCGAGCCCCACCACGCGCATGACGTGGCCAGACTTGAGCGTGATCGAGCATTCCGTCTCGTTTGGGCGGTGTGCACGCCATGCCTCGGGAATTGCCTGCTTCAGGCGCCGCCAGAACACGCGCTTGGCCTGCTTGAAGGTCGGTGCGCCGTACCAGATCTCGTCTTCAACACTCACGCCCCACTCAGCTGCCAGTCGAGCCGCGCGGCGCATCTCCGCCTTGCCCAGGAACGTTTTACCGAACCGGCGGCCACACACCGCATCGCGGAATCGGGCCTCAGGCTGGAAGCCCCAGCAGTAAATGTTCGCCTGCTTGGGCGTCAGTTTGACCGGAGCATCAAAGGTGCGGGGTAGTCGGGACATTCTCATCAGGCTCCAGCGTGTATTCAGCAACGGCGTGCTGTTGGTCCGCATGGGAGCCAAGGGGTTTTTCAGGTTCAAGGCGGCGGTTCACGTAGACGTCGCCGACCTCTTTGGCGGCCTGCTCCAGTAGCTGGGCAGTGAGTGCCATGTTCTTTGAGTTCTCGGCCTTTACAGCCATGCGTCCAAGCGCGCGCAAGCGATAGGCGCGGTTGGCGATTGGAATCTCAGCAGTCTCTTCGCGGAACCGCTTGCGGGTGTCATGGAACAGCGTCACCCACTTGACCGCCAAGTTCACCCCGGCGCGCTTGGTGGGATCGTGCGATTCACATAGTTGGCGAGATATCTCAACGCCGAATTCCTGTTTGACCTGCTCCACCACCTGGGAGGGAGTGTCAAAACACGCCAACGCCTGAACGATGAAGCCTTTCACCTCATTTTTCAGGGCTGCCATAGGTTGAATTCCGTCTAATGCCTGTCAAAAATCAGGCCGACTTGAGCAGACAGGTTCCGCAGGCCCTCGCAATGTTCAATTTCCCCACCTCAGCAGGACTGTTTGCAGCATCCACCAACGCTTGAACGTCAGGGCTTGCACCGTAGCGGCGGACGACACCGACGAACTCTTCGACGTCGTGTCCACACATCTCTAGCTTCGGCGCCCCCTCCTTGGTGAAGGCTGGCTGACCGTACTTATCGTTGGCGTGTGCGATGTGATAAAGCTCATGCTCTACCAGCGCGCAGAAGTCGGTGTCGCTGCATTGGGCGCAGTAGTCAGCAGCCAACGTGATGATGAAGGCAGGCACGTCGCCGAACCAATCACGCATCTGTTGTTCCATTCGGGCTTTCTGCCAGCCACCAGCGCGGAACGCTACCTGCTCGGCCTGACCCAGGACTGTGCGGCCCTGCTTCTCGAAGCTCGACGACGCCCACATAATCCGGATGTCTGCATCCAGTAGATGGGCATGGTCTTCGTTGTGAATGCTGCCGGTGTCGGCAAGTATCTCGGTTTGGAACCATTCCCATGCCTCGGGTGCTGGAGTGAGGCGGATGCCGAAGTCGCTCAGGTCGGACAGCTCCAGCAGTGTCGATGGTGGGTATGGGCGAGCTAGTGTCATATCACCCTCTTGAAAGCTCCGCGTAACTTGATGATGCGAACATTTACCAGTATTGATGTTGCTCCAACACTCAAGGAGCAAGACGATGAAATTCAAGGTAAGGGCTTACTACAACCAGTCAAAACATCGGGCGCTAGCCATTCCAGAAGACAAAGCGCTGAACGATCTATCGGATGAACAAAAGCTCTGGATAGGCCCGCAAGTGGAGGAGCAGCTCAGAGAGCTCGATACATCCGAAAAACTGATCGGCTTCGACCCCCAAACTGTTTGGGATGACTTCCAGGCTAAGGGTTTCTCTACCTACGAGATCACCGCCACGGTGAAAGTGATCAAATAGTCTTAACCTCAAAGCGTGCCGCACTCACCTGCGGCACACCTACCCTGCCTTGCGAATCATCAGCTTGCGAACTCGCCCACCAGTGCAGGTGTCGCGCTTCTTCGCCATTCGAATCGCATCAGATGCAGTGGCGCCCATATCCATAGCAGTCAAGGCGTGAGCTGATCCGCTGCCAATCGCATATGGCCGATCAAGCTCAAGGGCATCTTTCCACCCGCCAGTCTTGTCATCGTGCCCGACCAGCCAAAGCGTGCACCCATCCCAAGCCAAGGCTGAAGCCTCTACTGCGGCTGGGGCCTCACCTCCGAAGAAGGCGTCAATCAGCGCCGGGAAGTCGCAGTTCGCACCAGTGCAGAGAAAGGAGACGCCCTTGACCGCGTACAGCTTGTTGGCGTCGTCATCCAGGATGGTGGTGCCACGGGTGCAGCGGGAGTCATAGGCGATCACGCCGTCTTTGTAGGCAATGGTCGTCATCTGAAACCCTCATGATTGCGCGCCACGATTTGGCGCATTCGAAAACGTGGCGCGGATTACTTGCCTCGGCGCTCGACACCACCTGGCGCCTTGTCACAGCTCATGCAGTGCTCGCAGTTCAGCGTCCGGCACAGCCAGGCTTTTACCGGCTGCCAGTACGTGACCATGAAGACATGCCGGGCTCCGGCCAGGGCCAGGGACACATGCAGCGTCAGTCCAGCACTGGTCGGGCCGAAGAAGATGTTCTGGCTGCGAGCCATAACGACAAAACCGCTGATGGCGATGGCCGAATAAATCAGCTTCCCGAGGATGCCATCCCTCACCTTCCCACTCAGTACGCACCAGGCTGCCCACAGCGCGATAAGGCCGCAGGCGATGGAGTTGATCAGTTCAAGATTCATGGTGGATTGCCTCCCCCGAACCGCTGGCGAATGAGCGCCCAGAGGTCAGCGGATTTGATGGCCCGATTGATGGCTGCCAGGAGCGAGCCGCCGAATGCCCCCAGCAGGAAGCCGATGCCGGCGACGATCTTCGGCTCGGTCACGCCGAGGTAAGTGCTGACCATGCTGGTGAGGTAGATCGAACAGGCCATACCGGTGATGAGGAAGATCATCCAGGCACGCCAGTCGTTCAAGTCGTCCTTGTGCCACCAGCTGGCGATCACAGCCCCAACAAGGCCCGCGATCAGTAATTCGAACCTGTCGATCTTGTCGAGCAGGCGCTGTAGATACTCCATGCGCTCGACTCCGTGGGGCATGTTTGAAATAGGTCAGCCCCGACGGCACTCCCTGCTTAGAGCGAAGGGTGTGGCGGGGCCGAAAACGAAAAAGCCCAGCTTGATGGCTGGGCCTTGAATGGGTGCGCGACCTTAGCCGCGCGGTATTGCTTGAAAGCCCTGCATCGCTACACCGCTGCAGGGCTCGTCCTTCGTCGTAACTTATGCAACAGTACCGTCGGCGCTTAGTACATCCCAAGACATCTGGACTGGGATCACGAAATCCGCACTTGTATTCATGAATACACCATTTCCTGCGGGAACAAATAGATCGTTCGTAAGCAAATACCCACTCGGAACTCGAATTTGGGTCAAGTCAAACCGGTCGCCGGTTGGGCGACTTGTGCCATAGGTAATTTCGCGGCCGTTAGTTAAGGATCGCAGAATTAGACCATGCGGGTTGTCTTGCGGCGCGATCAATGTTGCGATAAAGACCGCGTTGCCGTTGATAGTGATGTTTTGAAATTTTTTACCGAGTGTACGTACAGTCATATTGTCACCTATTGAGTCGAATGATTTGTCGCGGAGGATTCCGCTTTCATGTCGCTCAGAGGCGATGAGGTGAGGTTCTCGACCTTCTTGTAATCAGGCCCACTGCAATGCCGAAGGCCTGAATAGGCACATCCGTCAGTGTTTAGAACTCATAGCCGATATGGCCATAAGTCGGGTACGGACTGGTGCTGTTTTGCTCCGGATCAGCGTTGTTCGGGTAGTACACTTTGCGAGCGCGGATCGTCGGCGTGTAGCCAAATCGAGCCCAAGCGGGACGCGCCTGAGTGATGGTGAGGCGGCCGTTTGCCTGAAGGCTCAGAACCGCATCTGGATTCCCGCCTGTATTCGTATGCCACAACGCAACACCGCTGGCGTTGAAAATCACCAAGTTGCCGTCACCCTGCATCAAGCAACTGGTACCGCCCTTGCCCTGGGTGTTGCTCGCCCAAACAAGAGCGTTGCCTGGGCCGTAGACAGCCAGATTCCCATCACTTTGGAATACCACGCCATAGCTACCAACGCTGTAGATCTTGCCGACCTCAAGGAAAGTGTTGGGAGGGAAGATGTATGAAGGCTGATCGTAAACAATTGGCAGGCCGGAGGTGGTCCAAAGCGGAGCCAGCTCAACGATCACCATATTGCCGTCATCCTGCAGCTGAAGATGAGTTCGCTGTGCAAGGGTATCGAAGTACTTATCGCCGCCCGGAACGTCGCTGTTTTTTGTCTGCCAAATGCGCTGACGCCTAAAGTCGTTCAGCACCAGGCTGTAGTTCATGAAAAGCTGAGGCGTCGAAACGGCCTTCCACTTGTAAATCATCTGGGTCACGTACGCATTACTTGCGTCTGCGATCCATACGATTGATTCGCCATCGTATAGCGCCAGATTCTCGTCCGGCTGATAAACCAGTCGGAAGCGCTTATTAGGAGACTGCAGAAACTGGCCAGCGCTCATGAGGTTTCGCGGCGGAAGCACGGAGCTGCCATTGGCTGTGAACGGAGTAAATTGAAAACTCATATTGTTTACCTATTGAGTCGACTGATTGTTCGCGGAGGATTCCGCACTCATGTCGCTCAAAGGCGATTGCTCGAGGCTCGTGGCCTTCACATGATTCAACGTCCCGCATCGGGAACATTTGATCTGGAGCTCTGTAAACCCACCCGTACGGGCGAGAAGTCTTTTGCAGTTACCGCATCTGAATTCTTTCAACATCTGCAAATTCCTTTTGCTGAATCGCCCTTTCCGTGGGCAATAAAAAACCCGACTCGATGGCCGGGTTTTCTTGAACTTCCAGTGCAAGTTGCCGAAGGCAAAATACTAACTATGGGGAAATAATGCCCTCAGCCGTGCGGGAAGTCAAGCGGCCTCTTTCATCTTGTAAATTATCCCGCCAATTGGGCTCAGTGCTTTGGCGTCGATGTCGTAGCAGGCATCGAAGCAGAGCTGCACAAAAGGCTCCCAATCCCTCCCCCAAGCTGCTGAGGAGAGCTTGATGCCGTACTGACCTTCCACCCATGCACGAAAGACCTCTGGCTTGATGAGCGGATCAGGGTTGGAAGACTGCCCCCCCTGGTGCATGTAGCGATAGCGGCGAAACACGCCCTTTGCAACGTACGCGGCACGTTCACGCTTACTGGAAGTCATGCGCTCTACCCGAGAGCACGCCAGGTTGAAAACCGCATCTTCCGCCTCCTCCCGATCATCATCGGTCGGCTCTGCCGCGTACATGGCGTTGCCGAAGGCCCGCAACTGGTAGTGGAGACGCGCTATCGCTGACTGGATATGGCCGGCCAAAGCACCGTGCACCGCATGATTTGCCGTAGGGCCCCGTTCGCTGCTCTGCACCACCACCCCAAGCTCCGCGGCATCTGAGGACTGACCCGGCGCGGGGTTGTAGTTGCAGTCATGCCACGCCTGGCGTGCTGAATTGATCTTCATGCTGCAGCCCTCTTCAGTTCTCTGGTCTTTGCCCTGTAGTAGGCCTTGATGCCCTTGATCTGCTCGACGGAGTACTTGCGCACGCTCTGGTCGGCTTCCAGGGCGTCAACCGCTTCCTGGCCGATTCGCGCGATCAGGCCGATCCGGTAATCCACGGCATTGCCCGAAAGGAATCGGTTGTCCTGCTTGCTCTGGGCGTGGCAGTTACGCTCATCAAAGCGCAGGTGCGGCGCGGAGCCAACGCTGCGGTAGTGGCCGGCATCGACTGCGTTGCCGCTCCAGTCCAACGGCTTGCCGCTGGAGATGCAGAGGTGCCCGGCGGCCTGGTCCCGGGCGCGAATGTATTCGTTGAACGCCTGCTGAGCCTCGCGCATGTGTTCGCCGCGACTCTTCAGTTTCTCCTTGCGGATCTTGATCTCGCGGCGCTCGACCTGGGCCAGCGACTTGCGCGCCTTCGCCTGGTTCACGTCCTTGATGGCCAGGCCGCACTTCGGGCTGCATACGGCCTGGCCCAGGCGCTGCGGCGGAAAGCTGATGCCGCATGCTGGGTTCCTACACTTCTTCGGTTTGGGTTGCTTGGCGATCATGCAGCCTCCTTGCTGAGTAGATCAGTGAAAACCACACCTTGGCCTGTGAAATAGGCCGCAATGCGATCGGTGTAATTGATGCCCTGGGCGCGGTTGAAAAGGCTGGTCACCGGAAAGCCGTCGGGGCCGAACAAGTGGCACTCGCCCATCATGGCCAGTTTCGTTTCGTAGGGCAGATGACGCATTACCCGGTACCACTCGGCCTGAAAGCCAGCATCTTCATTCAGCAGGATCTGCACGCCGAAGTGCAGCTTGCAGTAACGGCGAGCGTCGGCCGCATCGCCGATCTGGGTCATCTCGGCGATGCGCTTGTACATCCCGAACCACAGCCGGTTTTGGTCGAGCGTGCGGTCCTTGCCCGGGCGCAGGGTCACCACGACAAACTTCTTGTCTTTGTACATGGCGCTGATTTTGGTGATGACCTCGGAGAGCTTGGCCTGGCAGTTGACGCTGATTTTGTCGGTCATTGCGCCGCCCTCTTCGCTTCCAGTTCCCGGGCCTGCTTGACCAGCAGCGCCCGGCGATCCGCCAGTTCATTGGCAGCTTCAATCCGCATTTCGTCTTTTCTCACGGCGCTGGCATTCCGCATTTCCAGCATCGAGCTCTTCACAATCTCGAGCTTTGCGCGCAGCAGCGGCTTTGGCTGGGTGACGGTGCCTGTGAGCAATCCAGCAATGGCGCGGCCATCCTCGGTAACTGGAACAATGCTCAGGTCAGCCAAGTACTTCTGGCCGTGCTCTTGGGGAATGCGTTTCAGTTCCACAGCCTTGGTGACGGCCTGGATGCGGCGGTTGGCGTCGAAGCCCACCGACACGTGCCAATTGACTGCCTTCGCATCCTCGCGGGCCTGCCCTACGAAACGCTGGTAGGCATCAATGAACGCCATGCGCGCACCGATCTTGTCGCCGCCATCCAAGATGGGTTTCGCAGCAGCCAGGGCCAGTTGGATCTCGTCGGTCAGCACCACGGTTTCAAATTCGTCGTTGGTGGTCATGGCGATGGCCCAGGCCTCGTCCTTGCCGGGGCGCCCATCGGAGGACTGGACGCGCTGCAGGATGTCGGCCATCGCCAGCTTGCCCTTCACCTCAAAGCGGCAGGCCTTCAACGCGGCTTTGACGACCGGCACCGGGTAGGCGCAAAGATCTTCGGCCATCATTGCGGCAGTGCCTGGGTTCATTTCCTGGCCCATGGCCTCGGCGGTGGCACAGATCGCGGCGGCCAGCCCGGCAACCTGCTGGTCGTTCATTTCAAAGGTATTCATTGCGGTCACCTGCTTGGCGTTTGGCCAGAACCATCTGGGCGGCCTGCTCGGCTGCGGAATGGTTCGCCTCGGTCCGTTCCATCTGGCGAGCAGTTGTGCCGTTGATGCGCTGCCCGGTTACCCACTGGGTGTGATAGCTCTCGGCATTGACCAACAGCTCGTTGACGCTGTGGCACTTGCGCAGAACGGCGGCATCGCTGGCTTTCAGGAAGTGGGCGGCGACGTGGTGTGCGACGTCAGCACCAAGGCGGTCGACCAGCAGCGCCATCTGCTTGCCGATCTTTGCGTTCCACACCGGCCAGGCGCCGTAACGCTTGCGGTAGGCCATGGCGTAGTTCGCCCAGACCTTAAAGGTTTTGCAGGCCTGGTCTTTCGGCCCCGGCATGTCGGCGGGAATCTCAACTCGTGGTTGCTGGGGAGCGAATGGCAAGACCTGCCCCGTCACGACCTTGGCGGCAGCCTGGGGCGTAATTGGTTCAATGACCGGTTCCATGACTGGTTCAAGAGAGTTACTGATTCTGGGTGCATCTGCTGCACTACCCCCTGGTGCAGGAGATTCACCAGGGGGTGAACCTGCTGCACTACCCTGGCGAACCTGCTGCACTACCCCTGGTGCAGGAGGTGCACCACCACCGTCGAGGGTGAGGAAGTAAACGTTTGACGAATTCCCCTTTGGGCCACCCTTCCGGATCTCCTTGCGCAACAGCCCCGCCTCACACAAGGCAGTGATGTGGTTCATGACAGAACGCTTGCTTATTTCGCACTGGTCGGCAACGTGCTGATAGGACGGCCAGCACTCGCCGATGTCGCTAGCGTTGTCGGCCAGCTTGATCAGGACAAGCTTGCGCAATGGATTGCCGACGCGAAGCTTCATCGCGGCGACCATAAGACCCATGCTCACGCAGCACCTCGCATTGCTTTTTCGTGCGTGAACAAGCCGTCCCAGGTCTTCTTCATGGGCAGCTCGCTAGCCAGGTACAGGTCGTACAGGCGTGTGGCGCCCTTCTTCAGCAGAACCGGTGTGTAGGAGATGAAAGGGTCTTTACCGTGCGGGGTGACTTCGACCTGGTGCTCGGTCATGTACTTGTCGCGCGCATAGGAGCCAACACGGTGACGTAGGCCGGACTTGCTCTCGTTGTAGAGCCAGCTGCGTGCTTCCAGGTACTTGCCCACCTGCATGACGTTGACCCCATTGAGGCCCTTGCAGAACTGGGTGTGGGTCATGCCTTCCTTGAACAGGTTCTCCAGGGAGTGGATCTTGGTCGCCTGCTGCTCGACCTGGGCGGTGAGCATCAAGCGGGCCTTCTCAGACTCCATGGCGATCTGCAGGATTTCGATGGTGGAAAGCTGTTGTGGTTGCGCAACCTGCCCTTCCAGTTCCTGCCAGCGGTCGATAACTCGTGCGCGGTGCTCGTCGCTGTAGCCAGCCACAACCAGATGCGTGTCACGCTCGGTCAGGTCGTAGACATCAATCGGTCGGCCGCCGGTGGCTTCACGACGAGTTTTACGATCTGATCGTAAAAGCCCTTTGGCAAAAAGACGCTCGATGGTGGTGATCACATCGTTGTGCCGGGCCTCGACCAGATCGGCGATTTCCCGAGATGACATTGTCCGCGCCACGTTTTGCGATTGCGAAAAACGTGGCGCGGGAATGTTGGGGGTATTGATCGATTCTGTGTGTTGGTGCATGATTCGCTCCAGTTGTTTACCGCTGTAGAAAAAGCCGACCTCGAACGTCGGCTTTTTTGTGCCTGCTATTCAGGCTGCCTTCACCGACGCATCCATCACGTCCAGGCTCTGCCGAACGTGATTGATCTCTTGGCGGATCAGGCTCTTTTCGAAAGAGCTGACGTGGTTGTCGTCCAGCGCTTCGTGCACCGCGATCGTCAGGTCGGCAACTTCCTTACCTACGTTGATCAGCGACTTGGTGAGCGCTTGCGGCTCCGGCGCCGACTTCGATACCAGGTCAAAGCCGAACTCATTGGCCAGGGCCTGCAATGGGCGCATGTCGCCGGTGTGCAGCAAGATCCCGAACAGATGCTCCACGGTCAGGTGATGAGCCTCGTTGTCCGGGTTCGCGCGCTGAAGCAGGCCAACGTGTGGAACACCCATCTTTGCAGCCAGATTCTTGGGCTCGTTGCCCTTCACTGCTGCCTGGCACGCATCCAAAAAGTCTTCCATTCGTAAAACCTCAAATTTGTTTCCGTGGCGCCCTGCCGATGCAGAAGCGATCATTTGCTCAATGGATCGGCGGACATGGATGTCAGGCGGCCTGGGCCTTCTTTGTTGCCTTGAACTTGCCCTTGGAAAGAACCTGAATCTGGTACTGCCGGGATTCGGGAATGGTTTCCCCCCACATGGTCACTGCGCTCGGGCGGATGCCCAAGGCCAGTGCCAGCTTTGTCTTGCTGCCGAAGAATTCGGCGACTTCATGCGTATTCATTGCGCATCCTCGTTCGACTCTGACGCAATTTCAGCATGCTTAAGTTATCGAGTCAACGGCGTTTTCTGCCTACTGCATGCTTAAATTCAGTTAACTTAATATTGAGTCCATGGAAAGACACGAACGTATTGCCCGAGCCATACAGCTCAGCGGGAAAAAGAAGGGCGAGATTGCAGCGCTATGTGGTGTTGCAAACTCTGCCGTCACTCAATGGATCACTGGTGAGAGCAAAAGCCTCCGGCCGGAGAATCTTTACGCCCTGGCGAAAGCGACCGGCTTCCGGGCTGAGTGGCTTGCTATTGGCGAAGGGGAAGAGCGTGAGGTTTCAGAGTCGAACGTCTCCCCTGCCGCCCAGCCCACCAAATCATTCCGCTACCCGGTTGTGAGCTGGGTTGCCGCCGGCGCCTGGGCGGAAGCAGTGGAGCCCTACCCGGCCGGTATCTCGGACACCTACGAGTTTTCGGAGTACGACTCCAAAGGCCCTGCGTTCTGGCTGACAGTCAAAGGCGACTCGATGACGGCGCCCGCCGGCCAGAGCATTACTGAGGGCACTCTGATCTTGGTGGACACTGAGGCTGAGGTTGCACCAGGTAAGCTGGTCGTGGCCAAGCTGCCGGACAGCAACGAAGCCACATTCAAGAAGCTGGTCAGTGATGGTGGTCGGCTGTTCCTGAAGCCGCTGAACCCAAGCTACCCGATCGAGGCCGTCGACGAGCACTGCCGGATCGTGGGCGTGGTTGTGCAGGCGCTGCAGAAGTTTTACTGATCCGCAAGTGTGCCCGGGGGATATGCCCGAGCGGCAAGCTAAATCGAAATATCGCGAGCTGATTAGCGCTCGTATACACAAGGGAATGTGGTAATGAATGCCTTTCGGATCGCGACTCTAATAGTCGCCCCGCTTTTCATCTCCGGCTGCTACAGCACGCCAAAAGAAAAAACTGAGTACGAAAAACAGATCGACGCAGTACCGATGCCTGTAACGGAAGCTGAACGGGTTGAGCAGTGTCGTAACTTCAAGCAAAGCGCAGATTACCAGCGGACTTTGGATATTTTGCAGTACTCACAGCGATCCAAGCTCGGCGCCTCGTATTTTCAATTTACAGAGTCTCTAGCGCTTTCGCGTCGCCTTAGAGCCATGAAGTGCCCTGGGTATGGCTGGTTTTCCTGATGCGGCTGCCCAGGATGTGCCAATGACCGCATGGAGAGAGCAAAGCTTTTGGAGCAAGGTGTGGACCTATACTCTGCTGGCGCTCATGGTGGTTTTCACAGCCGAAGCTGGCATTTGGCCGGACGACAGTTCATCTAATCGCAAGCGGGTGTTCAGCCCTGGCTTCGTTGTGCTTTGCACCATCGTGGCTGTGGTTGAGCTGATAGCGCTGAACCACTTCTATGGCGTGCGGATGAGGTGAAGGCGGGAAAGATTGTACGGGCACTGGATTAACCTGCATCGCCTGCACCACCTGCACCACCTGCACCACCTGCACACCTATTCAGCTCCTGCCACACCTGCATGACCTGCTGCGCCTGCACGATCATGTTGCACCTGCACCGCCTGCGTGTTAATTTCGCCGAAACGCTCATTTCGAGCCCTCTTGCGAAAGGATATTCAATTGACTTCAAGTATTGATACGATTTTGGAAAACCACCGGCTTGTGGTTGAAGAGGGCTTTGTCCGCGAGGGCGATTTAAAATATAGGAATTATGCCGTTACCACCCTTCGCGGAGGCGTGGGGAAGTCAACTCTTTCATTCAACTTGGCTTATGAAATCTCTCGAAAACATTCGCTATTGATTGCAGATCTTTGTGCGCAACGTAATCTGACAGAAAACTTGATGCGAGGTATAGAACCAGAGTACACGCTGCTCGACGCCTTGCAGCCCGCGCTACTAGGCGCGGCGTTTGGTGACGTGCCAGATGATATTTCATACCGAGCTAGCCAGTCTTGCGATTCATTTAAAGGCGGCAAGACCTCTTATGTAATACCTGGTGACGCCGAAATGTTTGCGTTCCCATCGACTCTTTACCAGCAGTTGCAGATTGCAAATGCCCAGCAAAACACCAAGGCCATTAAGAATCTCCTTGAGATCCTCAGGGCTGTACTGGACAAGGAGGCTAAGGAGCGGAAGCTAGAAAAAATACTGATGGATACCAGCCCTTTCTACGCTGGTGGTACTCACTTGGCGTGGTGCGCAGCCGACGCAGTTATCATTCCGGTTCGGGTGGATGAGCACTCTATAGATTCTCTCGATCTGACACTCGATCATCTATCAAACCCTAAAAAAGACTTTTCCGTATGGAATCATCGGGCCGGAGGCAGATCATCCCCTAAAGTGGCGGCCATTGTAATAACTATGGCTGGCGCAAAAAGCAGGCTAAAGTCTACCCCTGACAGTGCCTCTCGCATGTATATAGAGAGAGCCCTCTCAGTTGCAGAAAAATACCCTGATCTTTTTGATTTTGGCGACCCGGCAGAATCCATCGTGATTACTGATGACTTTGTATCTACCGGCCGAATTAGTGGCGCAAAGAGTATTCCAATTGAAAAGCTAAAAGTTGGTAGCTTCCATAATGTTGAAGGCAAGCGCCTACAGGTCAATAGTTCGGCAGAGCGCTACAAAAAAGAGCTTAAGTATCTTGTAAGTATTCTGTAATTCTTGCTCGCCCTGCTGCGAGTATTAAGAGCCCGGCCCAGCGCCGGGCTTCTTGTATCTGTCATCTGAGCTGATAAAATCTTCGCCCCTCTCGAATGGACTCGTTTTCATGCGCCTATCCTCGATGCCACTGGCCTTCTGCGCCATATTCACCTGCATTTCCTTAACCGCTCAAGCAGAAACCCCAAAAGAGAGAGATCTCCACTGCGCGGCCTACTACGAAGTGCTTTCAGTAGCTGGTGACCAGCCAGACATAAGCCGCAGTCAGTCCTCAAGAGCCTCCTATTTACTATTGGTGCATGCTGGCTATACCCCGCAGGCTCAGGAAGAAGTTGCGCAAAAAATGGTGGAATTGCACAAAGAGACACCAGGGCGGATGACGCCAGCTAGCACTGCCAAGCTGCGTGAAAAATACGACGCCGAATGCAAAGTCCTTCTGAAGGCCGCCTTGTGAAGATCCTGGTGCTTGTGAGAGCTGTTACCCTGGCGGTAGCAGCATAAGCAGCCATCATCGAGCCCGACCCAGCGCCGGGCTTCTTGTTTCTGCCAAGCGCCCTCCTCTGCTATGGTGGCCCCTCTGATCGCAGTGGACGCAACGAAGCATGGACTCATGGAAGACCCTGGCGATCGCCTTACTGGCATCGGTCAGCACGCAGGCCGTATCAGGTGATGGCGCTAACCCTATCGCTGCAGCAATATTTCTCACAATCTCCGCGCCAACCATTTTAATTGGGGCGACCACATCCCTCACGACCGAGCCGCCAAAGGTTTTCAAGTCGGCCAAGACCGACGCTTTAGCATTCATCGGCTCAGGCGGCGAGATTCGCGGTGCGGAGTTTGAGCAGGCGTCCCGGTATTATCGTTCGGCCTACACATCGCCTCATATGTCCGACATGCAGCTGGCGCAGGCGATAGCGACCTCGCTCTGATGTCGACCTAAAGATGCCTGAGTGACGGCCTTCTGGCTCCCCCCCGCTGGAACCCGATCGCGCTCTACTTTAAACGCAATGGAAGCAACGAAGAATGGATTCATGGAAGATTATGACGGTAGCCCTACTGGTATCGATCAACGCTCATGCCTCTGAGGGGTCCGATGACTCCTATAACAACTCGATGCTGTCTGTACTGATGGCTCCAACCTACACCGTTGCAGGCACTACCGGGTTCACCATGCTCGCATCGAATAACTTCAAGCCTGCAAAGGCTGACGCCCTTGCGTTCATCGGATCGGACGGCGAGATTCGCGGCGCTCAGTTTGAGCAAGCATCTAGGTACTATCGCTCGACCTTCAGCTCGCCACTGATGTCTGACATGCAACTGGCTCATGCAATCGCTACGTCCTACTGAGCGCCACCTTTCACAACCTTTTCACAGTAGAGGACCTATGGTTACCTCAGCTCCTAGTGAACATCCCTTTAAGCCCGCTACTCCCCATCGCGGGCTTTTCTTTGCCTGCGGCTCAGGCATCCTTGGCGACTCTCGCCTTTACGTCAAAATATGCATTTATGCATGAAACTTGCTGCCGGCCTCTTGCCAAGATATGTCAGTACAAATACTGTGTATGTATACAGTATTCGCAAGGAGCGACGCATGAACCAGGCACCCTACTCCGCATCAAAACCACGAAACTCCTACGAGCTTGTTGGCCGCCGCCTGCAAGGCTTGATCACTTCTCCCCGGGTCCAGAGGATTCAGTTGGTGGAGGTATCCAGACGCGACGACGAAAGCCCTGAAGCGTGGCGCCAGGTCATCCAGGATATCGGCGACACCGCCGGCATAAGGGTCGAGCACCTGGAAGGCGGAGCCGTCCGGATCGGCTGGCGCGAGTACTGCGACTCATAAAAGAGCCCGCCGATGAGCGGGCTTTTTATCGCCTGTAAATTTCAGCAATCTGAATTATTTAATTAAGCATGCTTGACACGTTAATTTCAGCTTGCTTAAATTCAACTCAAGCCAGCTACGAAGAACGCCGGCCAGCAGCTAAACCTGCGCCGCTCTTTAGCGACACCCCTTGCCGGATCACCACCGGCCCAGATTCAAAGGCAGCGATGAACCGGCCTAAACGGTTCAGAGGGTTGGCAACTGACCCGGGCGTGCAGCGTAAAGCGCCAAGAACAGTTATCCAGCGGGAGAACAAGCCGAAAGGCCCGCGGCTGGAAGAACAATTGATTCAAGCCAGTGACCGACGCCAGTAGCGGGTCACGGCGCCACAGATTTACTGATGCCGCTTCTATGAGGCGGCATTGGAAATCAACGGAGAGCAACACATGAAAGTCGACAACGAAGTAATGGCGCTGCTCAGCGCCTCGCGCACCGAAGACAACAAGCTGTTCATTACGGGCGGCCAGCTCGATAAGAGCCTGTACCAGCGCCTCGATAAGACGCTGAAGGCCGCCGGCGGCAAGTGGAATACCAAGGCAAAGGCACACCTGTTCGCCGGTGACGCTGCAGACGCAATCGAAAACATCCTGATGACTGGTGAAGTTACCGTGCCGCAGGACTTCGGCTTCTTCCCCACTCCGCCACACGTTGCAAAACAGGCAGCTGATCTCGCCATGATCGGTGACGGAATGATGGTGCTGGAGCCAAGCGCAGGGCGCGGCGCTCTGGCGGTGGCCGCCAACGGTGCAGCGGTAGGCGTCATGGTCGACATGCACGAACTACTACCGGACAACCATAAAGCTCTGATCGAGCTGAAGCTGCCACTGTCGGGAGTTTTCGAACCCGGCGACTTCCTGCAGGTCGAGCCGAAGCCCATCTATGACCGGGTGCTGATGAATCCGCCATTCGACAAGAAGCGCAGCGACATTCACCACGTAGTTCACGCCCTGAAGTTCCTCAAGCCCGGTGGTCGGCTTGTGGCGATCATGCCTTCCGGTGTGACCTTCCGCGATGACGCTCTGACCCGGGACTTTCGCGGGATCGTAGAGCAGCGCGGGGGCAGTATCGAAACCCTACCAGAAGCCTCATTCAAGCAAGCCGGAACGATGGTCAACACCGTATTGGTGGTGATCACGGCCGCAGCCTGACGACCAGCCCCATGACAGCCGGGAAAGACCGGCACCTACCCTTCCCCACCTCTATTACGTCAGCACTCCTCCCCCGCGCCCATCGGCAACCAGCGGGAGGCATGAGTGTTGACGAATACAGGTGAACAACCCGCCACCTTGGAGGCGACCATGAACGCAGCATTGAATATTTGCCAGGAGCGTTTCGACGCTGAGTTGCCTCCAGAGGTCAGCGAGAGCGATGAGGTGGCTGACTGGCTTGAGCATTCGGCGGAGCGCCTGGTGTGCGGCGTCGACATCAAGTGGAAGCGGCGCTACGGCCAGCCGCAGGTTGTGACGTTCGACCGGTTCTGCACTGTCCTGCAGGGCCACCTGAACCAGCGCCAGATAGACGGCCTGGATCAGCGTGATTCGTTTGCCCGCCTGCTGCTGTCGGCGATGCTCGGCAGCCAGAGCGATGCCCGGTCCCACGCTGCCGACCTGCTGGGCCAGCAACGGCCCATTGAAGCGGTCGAGAAGATCGCCGTGGCGCTGCTGAGGCCCTATGCCGAAGACGCTGTAGCAGCGGAACGGGAAGAGCGCGAAGACGACGTGGATGCAGACCTATGAGCCCGCACATCCTGATCGATGAGGCGCTTGAATGCCTTGAGCACCCTGCCAGCGAGCCGGGCGCCCAGGTGGTAGTGCAACCAATGATCACCAACATGCTCACCGGCGACGCGATCACCGTCGAAGAATTCAACCATTACTGCCAGCGGCTGCTGAAGATCACCACGCAGCGCAAGGAGGACGCATGACTACCGCACCGGTTAAATCGCTAATCGACGAGCAGATCGCCGAGATCGAACGCAGCCTGATCATCCTCGGCGCCGGCTTGCCGCGCGACCTGCCTGTGTCGGCACTGCCGCCAAAGCTTGCTGCTGCGATCAAGGGCGGACGGATCGCGGTGAGGGTTCGGCCGTGATGATCTGTGGCAATTGCAACAAGATCGGCATCCACTGGGTTGGGCCATATGGAAATCTCACCGGGACCAAATGCCCTCACTGCGGCGGTACCAACTGCCAACTGGCCGATCATCCAGATCAGGCAGAGGAAGAAATCGAGGCGGAAGTTGAGTGCGGGTGCGGGCGCAAATCCGGCCCCCCGAACTTTGATGATGGTCGCTACTACTGCGGCAGCCAATGGTGCATGCCATGACCACCCGCCAGCGCACCCGGCGCCTACTCATCTGGCGCGGCTCCTTCTCTGCCCTCTCCATCTGCACCTTCCTGATGTTGCTCAGCGCCCTCGCTGATCGAATCACTCAATAACCAACACATTCAATCGCTGCGAGCATCGCGGCAGGGAGTCACCGTGTCCGCACAACAGCAAGTAATCACCATCGACGACATCAGCGCCGACAACGCGCCGGCCATTTACGTAGCCGGTGGCCTGAGCCAGTTCTTCGATGCGGTGAAGGCCGAAGTAACTACCGAGGTTCCAGACCTCAAGACCGCTAAAGGCCGTGCCCGCATCGCCAGCCTGGCAGCAACCGTAAGTAAGTCCAAAAAGGCAGTCGAGACACCTGGCCGCGACTACCTGAAGCGCCTTAAGGAAATGCCGAAGGTGGTCGAGGCTGAGCTGCGAGAGTTCGTGATCAAGATGGACAGCTTACGCGATGCCACCCGCAAGCCTCTGACGGATTGGGAAGATGCCGATCAGGCCCGCAAAGACAAGCACGTCGATGGCATCCAAGCCATGAAGGACTTTCTAATTTTCGAAGGCGCACCGAGTGCCGATCAGGTCGGCCACATCATTGCCATCCTTGAGTTGGTTGCGATTAACGACAGTTGGGAAGAGTTTTTGCCCGAGGCCGCCCAGGTGAAGGACGAAACGCTGGTCAAGCTGCGCACACTGCACACTGACCGCATTCAGTACGAAGCCGAACAGGCTGAATTGGTGCGCCTGCGCGCCGAGGCTGAAGCACAGGCCCAGCGTGATCGCGATGCAGAGATTGCCCGCGTCGCCGCCGAACAAGCCAGGCTCCAAGCCGACCAGCAGGCCCAGGCGGAGCGCGAAGCTGCCGCACGACGTGAGCAGGAACTGCTGGACCAGGCCGCTGCCACTCAGCGCGCCGCTGCACAGGCGGCACTGGACGCCGAGGCAGCCGCCGAACGCCAACGCCTGCAACTGGAGCTACAGGCCGAACAGGCACGCACAGCGGCGGCCCAGGCAGAAGCGAGCCGTGTCGCTGCCGAACAGCGAGCCGAGCAAGACCGACTCGCGGCCATCCGCCGACAAGAGGAAGCCGTGGAGCAGGCTCGACTGGCTGAGGTTGCCCGGGCGAACGCAGCGGCAGACGAAATCCTGCGCCAACAGCAGGAGCGCCAGGCCGACATGGCGCACAAGTCGAAAATCCTGGGCGAAGCCAAGCAGGCTTTGATCGACATGAACATCAGCGAAGAGCTGGCCAAGGCCATCGTCCTGAAGATCGCTCGCGGCGAAGTCCCGAACGTATCCATTCAATTCTGAGGTATTCAGCATGTCCACCGACATCATCATGCCGGAGCCGCGCCGCCAGGTGACCGCCCCGGCCGCAATGGACACCAGCATCATGGCTGTCATTAGCCGTGCGGCTTCCGATCCTTCCTGTGACATCAACAAGCTTGAACGCCTGATGGAAATGCATGAGCGCATGCAGGCGCACAGTGCAAAGCAGCTGTACGACGAAGCATTGGCACAGATGCAGGAAGAAATGCCCGTAATCGGCGAGCGAGGCGGGATCAAGGATAAAAACGGACGCATCCAGAGCACTTATGCGCTCTGGGAGGACGTAAACGAGATGATCAAGCCGGTAATGGCGAAACACGGGTTCGCCATCACCTTTCGCACGCCGCGCAACGAGCGAGGCATCGAGGTTGAGGGTGTTCTCAGTCACCGCGCCGGGCACCGTGAAGTGACCTCAATCGTCCTGCCTGTAGATGCCACTGGCAGCAAAAACGGCGTACAGGCCGTGGCCTCTAGTGTCAGCTACGGCAAGCGCTATACCGCCGGGCTGCTGCTGAACATCACCACCACTGGCGAAGATGATGATGGCAATGGACCGGCGGCGCAGATAACGCCTCGAGTTACCTCGGCCCAGGCCACACAACTGGCGACGCTGCTTGAAAAGTGCAGCGACAAGGCCAAGGAGGCATTCAAGAAGATCCACGGCGCCCCAGCATCCGTGGAGAAATCAGTTTTTGACCAGGTGCTGGGCATGCTCACCAAGTCGGCAGCACAGCATGCCGCCTCTCAGGAGAATACTGATGCAGATAATCACTGAGGTAGAACAGGGTTCACCGGAATGGCTGGCCCTGCGCCTGGGTATCGTCACCTGCTCCGAGCTGGAATGCCTGCTGGTCAACGGAAAAGGCGAGGCAGGTTTCGGCGCTGGAGCCTTCACCTACATGAACACGCTCATCGGCGAGCGCATCACCGGCGAAGCTGCTGACCCGTTCACGGGCAACCGGCACACCGAGCGCGGCCATGAGCTGGAAGGCGTTGCCAGAAAGCTGTACGAACAGCGTGAAGAGATCGAGACCAAACAGGTAGCGATCATCCTCAACCACGGCGCCGGGTACTCGCCTGACTCGCTGGTAAGCGCAAAGGGCCTGACTGAAATCAAAACCAAGCTGCCGAAATTCCAGGTCGAGGTAATCCTCTCCGGCGAGATTCCAAAAGAACACGTAGCCCAATGCCAGGGGGGGCTATGGGTGTCGGAGCGTGAGTGGATCGACTTCGTTTGCTACTGGCCCGGCATGCCGCTGTTCATCAAGCGCGCCTACCGTGACGAGGCGATGATCCGCAAGCTGTCGGAGCGGGTCAGCACCTTCTACGAAATCTTGGACGACCGGATGAATCGGGTCTTGGGGATCGCAGCATGATCAGCAACCACCTCAGCATGGTCGAGCAGGCTCGCCCGGTCTCGGATGAACTGGCCGCGCAGGTCGAGCAGTACCTGGCGGCCGGAGGCCAGATTGAAGAAGCGGCGCCCATCGGCTACAAGCCCAAGCCCATCACCTACAGCAACCAGATGCCGCCAGCGCCGAAGCCATTTGTTCGTCGTCGGATTGAGGCGACTCCCCTGCCCCTGCACTCGAAAGATATTCGCCAGCAGGAACGCGACGAGCTCGCCGAACGTATTCGGGAACTGGGAGCCACTCACACGCAGACGGAGGCATCTGTTGCCCTGGGCCTGAGCCGGCGCACCCTCTACAGCTTCGCGAAGGAGTACGGCATCACCTTCAAGAAGCCAACCCGGGGCGGCGCCAACGGCGCAGTTCGAAGCGAACAGGTTCAGGCCCGCGACGCGAAGTACGCCGAGCGGATTCGCGCCTTCTTGGAACTGGGGATCACCCGTCGCCAGTGCTGTGGCAGGCTGGCGATCGGCAACAAGGCCTTCGAGCGGATCATTGCCGCCCACGGCATCGACTACCCCAAAGCGCAACGTGGCAGCACTTCATGCGCCGGATAGCCCGCACCCAGCAACGTAAACGACAAACCTGGCTCGCACTGCCGGCCAGCGGAATAGAAGAGGTAGGCCATGGCCAAGACTGTGCAGGAGCGCTCGGCGAAAACCGCCAGGAAGCGTGTGGCACTTGCCGAAGAGGAATTGAGGCTCAGGGTTCGTCCCGGTACGCGGCAGGCGCTGGCCGACCTGATGGAGTGGTCAGGCATTACTGAGCAGGGCGAGGCGATGACGCTGATGATTCATCACCTGCATGCGCTGGGCTCCGCGAAGTGTCAGCCACTACTGAATCCGCCGCGCCACGTTTTCGAACCTACGGAAAGTGTGGCGCGGGAATTCCGCAATAAAAGCCTGCTCGCCATCCAGAAAGACCCGGGCGACGAGATCATCGAGCCTGCATAGGTTTTATAAGCGCGCCTCATTGCTCATAGACGAAATTATCGCGCAACCTATTGCTTGCGATTTCCAAACAGGTCTTAAGGATTCCAAGTGTAAACTCCAAGTGATATTCAGTTGGGCCGGTGACAAGCACAGGCTCGCCATCCCTCACCAGGAGCGATGAATCCATTGATCTGAAGGTTGCGTGGCTAGCTACAGATGAAAGCCCTCGGTACATGGTCTCGTAAAGAGGTGTCAAGCCAGCAACTTGGGCTGCGTCATAAGTCGAAAATCCGGGGCCTTCGCCTTCAGCTCGACTGATAACTTCGTTCAAGTCTTGGATATTTTGATCAGTAAGCCCCAGCCCAGTTAATGATCTGATCATAGCCTCTGCCTGCTTTCGGTCTTCGATATCCCCAGCCCTACCCATGCGAGCAAACACAGAGGGATCGTTGATCAGAGCCGCAGCATGAAACAGAGCCTCGACAGCTGACCGACTCAAGGTTTGAGCATCAACAACAAGCCCTCTTTCACAGAGTAAAATTGCCGCCTGGCAGCTCCTAACTGTTTTATGAAAAAAAACGAGTGATGCCATCTGATGAGGGGCATCTCGCTTGGCACCGGCGCCCATAACCAAAATCTGAGCAATACCAGATGCAGCTTCCGCCTCATCGAACGCTTTTTGGTAAGTCACCTTCAGGTTCGTCCTTACCACTTCAATCGCCTGGGATAGAAAGCCTTTCTGATTTAAGTCATCGACTGTGACTTGGTTCATGCCCCGTTACTCCTTGGCTGCTGTCAGTCGCACTATAAAACACAACCACCCCAAACATAGCCACCACCGGTAACTGGGGGCGGCGCCTGACTGGAGATAATCCATGAGCAACTACATGTACAAGACCACCGCCCCGGCCGTGGTTGCCGCGGTAATAGCCTGGGAAGCAAAACGCAAAGAGTGGGACGCCCAGCGCGCCAAACTTGGCCAGGTGTTCGGTGGTGCGGCCTCGCCGATGCGGTCAGGCAATCGAAGCTACGTCGGCGGTGTGAAGATCAGTGATAGCCGCGAACTGGATGTGCACTGGTGCCGCCCCGACCAGTATGAATACCGCGCCCTGCGCTCAAGCGCCAAGCCGGCGAAAGGAACACCAAAGGAAGCGCGCGCCGCACAGGCCGCCGAGCATGAGCGCCTGTCGGCGCTGTGGAAGGAGCATTGCCCGGCAAGCATCGACATGGACGAAGCCTGGGAGGCGATCGGCCTGAGCGCAGGCGCCCTATGGATGTGTGGCGGCGTTTTCTTCGAACTGGATGGGGTCGTTTACCTCAACCTTGGCATCAGGCTTGAAGATGGAAACGAGAACATCGAGGGCGCCGCCGAGATCCTCGGCAGCGAGTTCGAAGCGGCACGGCAACAGGTACTGGTAAAGCGTGCGGCGGCTTAAGTAGATGGATTGTTATCGATCCAATCTTTGGCCGCTTGCTGTGCGACAGAAAGCGCCGCCTCATAAGTGGGCTCATTCAACTCAAGGGCGTCCAATAGCTTGGGTGCGTCATCTATTGTGATGGTAGCACCCAACGGCACATTGCTTCCCTGAGGATAGCTAAACCTGATCCGCAGAATGATCCCCTTGTACTCAAATTTGGCCGGCCTCAGATGGTCTTCCGCCAATCGAATCTCTTGCATCAGTCACTCCTTGATCCGGCCCCATGCCGGTCACCCGTAATACCCCATATCAACGAATCACGCCAGCCGGCGAAGATGTCGGCAGCACGGAGGATAAATGAATGAGCTGGCTCTTTTCGCAGGCTCTGGTGGCGGAATACTCGGCGGCCACCTGCTCGGGTGGAGAATCGTCTGTGCAGTTGAGCGTGATGCCTACGCCGCACAAGTTCTGGCGCAACGACAGAACGATGGAACCCTCCCAACTTTCCCGATTTGGTCTGACGTGTGTAATTTTGACGGAACACCATGGAGAGGCCTTGTTGACGTGGTTTCTGGCGGATTCCCATGCCAAGACATATCAACTGCGGGGAACGGTGATGGCATCAATGGAGCCCGTTCTGGCCTCTGGCGTGAAATGGCTCGAATCGTCGGTGAGGTTCGACCTAAGGTCGTCTACTTGGAAAACTCACCGCTGCTTGTGGGAAGAGGACTTGCATTGGTCCTTGGTGACCTTGCCGAAATGGGGTATGACGCGAAGTGGTGCATTGTTTCAGCATCCGATTGCGGAGCGCCCCACAAGCGAGATCGGACTTGGCTCGTTGCAATTCTTCGAAATGAAGAAAACGTCGGATTGGGGTTACATCGGCCGCCGGTGGCCAACGCCAGTAGCCTGCATGGCGAAAGGATCTTCGAACGGGACGTTGACGCGCAAATCCGGAACATCAAGGGTAAACGATCGACTGGATCACGCGGTTTTTGCATCCGACCATGGCCACCTGAACCCAGCGTGGGTCGAGTGGCTGATGGGGTGGCCTATAGGATGGACAGACTTAAAGCCATTGGGAATGGGCAAGTTCCAAGAGTGGCAAAATACTCATTCTTAGATCTTACCCGCACGTGAAAGCATCTCAGGATGAACAACGCACTTTTTCCAAGGAGCTTTCGATGCCCAAGCTATGAGTGTTACGCGGTGTCCCATAGAGCAATCGAAGAAGACCGATACCATACCAAAGAGTTATCCTCACAAAGAAGCAAGAACACAAACTCCTCAAGCATCGGTAAAAGATAACCTTCAAATATCAGACAGCAAGCGCCAAAATAGTTCTCAGAAGAAATATGATATTCAGTTTCTTTATTGTGAACTATAGAGCATCTAATCCTATAAATTAGAGAAGCAAAAAACTTATCAAAGGACACTCCATTGTATGAGGAACCAACCTTCGCCAAAAAATCATCAATCAGATTTTTTTGCTGGACGTTTGTAGCAAGAAAACCTACCCAAGAGGTTTTGGCGAATTGTCCAAAACTCACAGGTGCCGCTGGCACCGCTACAGGCACTGCTAGCACCGCTGGCACCGCTGGCACCGCTGGCACCGCTACAGGCTCAGGCACATGATGGATTAACGAGAAAGAAGACCTAACTAGGTACTCCAATGCACCAAGCTCATTTACATCAACACCTTTGTACAGTCTCTTAAAGTCACGAATAGAAAACATTGCTCCATTATTAGATCGCTCGAGCTTTACGATCGGAGCACGAAACATAAAATTTTCGACAACATGATATATCGACAAAAACTTAGATAAAGCATCTTCACGCTCAATATATTCACCAAGTATCCCAACTACTTCAACAAACTGGGCGTAATTATGAGACGGGTCAAACTTACTTACTGACGAGTTGACAGGCCTTGAAGGGTATTTATTAATCTTATTGATCTTTTCACCACATGAAACCATGTACAGCTTCAACAATGTGATTACGTTCTTCTGAGATGCTTCTACGGCGCCATCTGCCCGACAGACAACAACGTCGCAACCACGTGTAAAATCCAGTCGGGAAGAAATCATCAGAATGACATACAGAAGCTCTGAGTTAACTGCTTTGGACAGCAGCGCATCAAGAGACTCCTGATCACAGGTTCTAAACCAGATAACGTTTCGTTCTAAATCAGAAACATTAGAGCAAAATGCTTTTGACTCAAACCCTAACTGCGAGACAAAAAAATCGAACCCTCCAAAAACATCCTGGTCATTTATATCTGTTGTAAGATCACCAATTTTTTTTGCAACTTTCACAACGAAGCCTATGCGTTCAAACTCCAACAACGGGCACATTTGAAAGTTCGATGAAAAATCTTCAAACTCCAGGAGAAGCTCGGAAAATCCTGGATAAACTTTTCGGTGACCATCATCATTCGCGTCATCTCGATGAGCGCAAAGAGCATCCCGATGAAGACTTAATTTTTCAAAATATGCATCAAACAGCAAAGCATCATTATCACTTAAATCTTCGTAATACCTCTCAATATCTGCGATATTATCGGAACATAAAATATCAAGCTGAGATATCAAAAAATCATACAACGCATTAATCTTCTTCATTGGATGCCCCTTTAAACACAGACACCCAATTTATAGGATCGTGAAAACCTGACCTTATAAAACCAGAGAAAGCATTGAATATATATCTTTTATTAACCCCACCAAGATTAACCTTGGCCGGGTCTAAATTTTTACGTGACCTTTCGTAATCCAATAAGTTACAAAGCTCTATTTTGTGACCTAAAGGCTCAACAATTTTTTGAATATCATTCAGATCCTTCGCCTCGCTTCCAATCGCTGCAAACAAGGCTGCCAAGGTCACTTCTCGACCAAACCACAAAACACCTTCTTCCCCAAAAACTGCCGAGACGCGATCATCTAAAAACTTAACAGCCCTTAAAAAACCATCTAAAAAATCATAAGTAAACAACTCAATTAAAGCAGCGTACCCATCCTCGTCATTTTGCATCTTCTGAATGAGGTCAGAATTTGTAGTCACTGGCCGTTTCTGGACGTATGAGAGAAGCGCCGATATAAGGTGAGAAAAGTGGTACTCGCCGACAGCACGCTTACTATTAAAATTAGAGGAGGATACATTCTTTTCTTTAATTATATATACCGATCTAGACTTCACCTGCTCCATCACTGGAAGTATATTATTAAAAAGCAACTCCAACTGATGCTTGATATTAACTGGCTTATGACCCGCATTCAACAACAGCATCTTTCTAACTTCGTCCTGAGGTGTCAAATCCCTCCACAACTCAAACCATTGATAATTATCATCGAAACATGCCTTCAGCTGATCTTCGCCATGATTCTCATAAAAAGATTTAATGGCGACAAGTATATTCCCCGTAGATCCTATTTCGGAAATCTCTCTCCTAAACTTTCGTTTTATCTGGAAGTCACTCATACCCTGAGTAACATCAAGCAAGCGATCTAGATATAAATCCTTCGTATCCCTGATCATCTTCAAACGATGAGTACGTTGCAGACCATCCAGTATCTTGAAGCTCTCTAAGCTCTCACCCTCTTTAAAATCTTCACCATTAGCTATAAGGGTAATAGAAGGAATATGCCCCCTACCCAAAACCGTATGTACTAAACCATCTAGATATACATTATTTATAATTGCTCGCTGTATATCGTATGCAGCATAATCAGGGGGCAGTGTATTCAGATAGTCTGACAAAGTCGCCCTTATCAAAAAACATGTCCTGCCAGACTCTTTCTTATCATCTAAAACTGTATATTTCATCCCAATCCCTTAGTATTTTATCTACATTAGACATAATCATATCAAGACACAACTAGCACCAACTAAAACTTAAAACCGTCTAAACCAAAAGCTAGAGCATTTACACAACAACACTTTACACCAAAAGACTCTCTATCAACTCATTGCGGCTTTTGTCCGTATGCTTTTCAGTTGCCTGTAATTCCTCCCGGGTACGCTGAGTTTAGCCAATTTCACTTTGGCCTCTTTTCTCCTACGAATGCCCTCTCACGTCAAGAAATTTCAACGAGACAAACTCACCTCAAAAAACGCCACTCTAAAGGTATTTATGGAAACCGAAATTTTATCAGATGATGACCTTATTCATCTCACGGGCTACAAGCACCGAGCCCACCAGCGGAAGTGGCTCAAAGACCGCAACTGGGTCTACGTCGAAAGCCGTGGTGGCCGGCCGCTGGTGGGCCGCATGTTTGCCCGTATGAAGCTGGGCATGATCAACGCAACCATCATTGACCCAAACCCGCCGCCGGCGCGTCCGGCTTGGACGCCTGATTTCTCCAGAGTGAACTGATATGCGCCCCCGGAACACGGAAAACAGGGACTTGCCGCCAGGAATGATGCGCCGCAAGCGCCCAAGGAAAAATGGCAAGGTCTGGATCGGCTACTACTACCGTGACTCATCAGGAAAAGAGATTCCGCTTGGAACAGACCTGAGCAAAGCCCGGCTGAAGTGGGCCGAACTGGAGGCCAAAGAAAAGCCTGCCGACCTGAAAACGATGAAGGGCATCTTCGACCGATACGTGCGCGACGTCATCCCAAAAAAGGGGGAGCGGACCCAGAAGGACAACATGGCCGAACTGAAACAGCTTCGTCCTACGTTTGATGAGGCGCCCATCGACTCAATTACACCGTTCAACATCGCCGGTTACCGTGATGCCCGCTCAGCAAAGGTTCGTGCCAACCGCGAGATCGCGCTCCTGTCCCACGTTTTCAACATGGCCAGGGAGTGGGGGCTCACTGAGCGGGAGAACCCTTGCCAGGGCATCAGGAAGAACAAGGAGGCGCCGCGTGATTACTACGCCAACGCGGCTGTTTGGGATGCCGTCTACGCGGTTGCCGAACAAGAACTCAAGGAAGCCATGGACCTGGGCTATTTGACCGGACAGCGGCCTGCTGACGTGCTGATCATGCGCAGCGACGATACTGAGGGTGACTACTTCCTGGTAACGCAGGGCAAGACCGGCCAGAAGCTTCGAATCCTGATGCGTACCGATGCAGGGGAAAATAGCCTGGGGAGATTGGTCAGGGAGATCGGTGAAAGGAATGTCGCGCATCCGTCCAAGTACTTGTTGATCAACATGCATGGAAAGCGGATGACGAAGGGGATGCTGCGCTTGCGCTGGGACAAGGCGCGGGAAAAAGCCCAGCAGAACGCCATCGAACAAGGCGACCCGCTGCTCGCGGCCAAGATCGGAGGGTTTCAGTTCCGCGACATCCGGCCGAAGGCCGCGTCGGAAATCATAGATATCGGGGATGCCAGCCTGCTGCTGGGACACAGCAAACAGGAGATCACAAAGCGGGTTTACAGGAGGATTGGCGCCACCGCGAAACCGTCCAGATAGGCAAAGTTTCGGAACTCCTACCCGAAAGTTTCGGAACGCCTGCCAAAAGCGAAAGAAACCTTCTCAAACCCCAGACACGAAAAAGCCCCGACTAATCGAGGCCTTATCGTTTAATTTGGCGGGAAACCAGGGATTCGAACCCTGGGAACGCTATTAACGTTCGCCGGTTTTCAAGACCGGTGCATTCAACCACTCTGCCAATTTCCCTTTTGCTTCACAGGATTATGATAGCCCATCCCGTGTCAGCGGGCGCCATAATACCCGAATGAAACACACTGTCAAACTCTTGCCATGGCTTGTTACAGAGCGTCTGTTATGATCCTTGCGACTGAATGTTTCAAAACTGAAGGAGTGTCGCCATGCGCGAACAGAATTACGCACTGAATGGTAACGCGCAGGCTGAGCAGCTTGAAGTCAGCCGCGTGTTGCGCAACACCTACGGCTTGCTCGCCCTTACCCTCGCGTTCAGCGGCGTAATGGCGTATGTGGCGCAGCAGATGCGCGTCGGCTACCCGAATATCTTTGTCGTGCTGATTGGTTTCTACGGTCTGTTCTTCCTGACCAACAAACTGCGTGACTCGGCCTGGGGCCTGGTGTCGGCGTTTGCCTTGACTGGTTTCATGGGCTTTATCCTTGGCCCGATCCTCAACCGTTACCTCGGCATGGCCGGCGGCGCGGAAGTGGTCAGCTCGGCATTTGCCATGACGGCCCTGGTGTTTGGTGGTCTGTCGGCCTACGTGCTGATCAGCCGTAAGGACATGAGCTTCCTGGGTGGCTTCATTACCGCAGGCTTCTTCGTGTTGCTGGCGGCAGTGGTTGCCGGCATGTTCTTCCAGATCAGCGGCTTGCAGCTGGCGATCAGCGCGGGTTTTGTGCTGTTCTCCTCCGTGTGCATCCTGTTCCAGACCAGCGCCATCATCCACGGCGGTGAGCGTAACTACATCATGGCGACCATCAGCCTGTATGTGTCGATCTACAACTTGTTCATCAGCCTGCTGCAGATCTTCGGCATCATGAGCCGCGATGACTGATTGCTAGCGCAATAAAAAATGCCCCGTATCGAAAGATACGGGGCATTTTTGTTTTCACGGGATTGCAAACGCTCAGTACTGGTTAGGTTCCATTTCCAGATCGACCTTGAAACGCTCAGCAATATCACGCTGGATGCGCAGTGCCAGGTTGGCAATGTCATGCCCAGTGGCCGCGCCATAGTTGACCAGCACCAGCGCCTGCAGTTTATGCACGCCGGCATCGCCGTCGCGAAAGCCTTTCCAACCGGCTTTATCGATCAACCAGCCAGCGGCGAGCTTCATCTGCCCATCGGCCTGCGGGTATGCCACCAGATCCGGATACTGCGCCTTCAGCTCAGCCGCCAACACATGGGACACCAGTGGGTTTTTGAAGAAACTGCCGGCATTGCCCAGTTCTGCCGGGTCGGGCAGTTTTTCACGGCGGATGCTGCAAATGGCACGGCTGACATCACTCGGCGTCGCCTCAGTGATGCCCTGCCCGGCCAGGCGCTGCTGCACCGGGCCGTAGTCGAGCTTGAGGAGCCTGGCGCGGCTCAAGGCGAAACGCACCCGCAGGATCAGCCAGCGCCCGGTTTCGTGCTTGAACAGGCTGTCGCGGTAGGCGAAGTTGCATTCTTGCAGGCTGAAGTCGCGCAGTTCGCCGGTGTGGCGATCCAGTGCGGTGAGGCCGGCAAACACGTCCTTGATCTCCACACCGTAGGCGCCGATGTTCTGCATCGGCGCAGCACCGACGGTGCCTGGGATGAGGCTGAGGTTCTCGAGGCCGCAGAAGCCGTGTTCCAAGGTCCACACTACAAACGGGTGCCAGGCTTCGCCCGCTTCGGCTTCGACCACCACGTTTACACCGTCGTCCTGCAGCACCCGAACGCCCTGGGTGGCCATGCGCAACACCAACGCCTGGATATCCTGGGTCAACAGCAGGTTGCTGCCACCGCCGATCACCAACAGTGGTAATGACTGCGCCGTTGCATAGGCCAGGGCTTCACGCACATCGGCGTCGCTGCGGGCCTCGGCAAACCACTGGGCGCGCACGTCGATGCCAAAGCTGTTGAATGGCTTGAGCGATACCTGCGCAAGCACTTGCAAGGTCATAACCGCCCCTTCAATTCGATCACCAATAAATCACAGGCCCGCTCGATCAGGTCCAGAACCCGTTCGAAGCCTTGCTCGCCTTCGTAGTAAGGGTCTGGCACTTCGTTCACCTCGGCGTCATAGCGACGCAGGAACAAGTCCAGCTCGGCTTTACCTTGGCCAGGATGCAACGCCTTGAGGTTGCGCAGATTGCTGTGATCCATGGCCAGGATCAGGTCATATCGAGCAAAGTCTGCACGGGAAACCTGCTGGGCACGCTGGGCCGACAAGTCGTAACCGCGCACCAGCGCCGCGCGCTGGCTGCGCTGGTCCGGCGGGTTGCCGATGTGCCATTCACCCGTGCCGGCAGACGCCACTTCAACCTGGCCGGCCAGCCCCGCTTCGCGCAATTTATGGCGCAGCACACCTTCGGCGGTGGGCGAGCGGCAGATATTACCCAGGCAGACGAAC
Source organism: Pseudomonas sp. 2995-3 (assembly GCF_002742565.1). Taxonomy (NCBI): domain Bacteria; kingdom Pseudomonadati; phylum Pseudomonadota; class Gammaproteobacteria; order Pseudomonadales; family Pseudomonadaceae; genus Pseudomonas; species Pseudomonas sp. 2995-3. Next base: position 119,961 of record NZ_LJSB01000081.1, read on the forward strand.
AGAACCTCCATCAGGCCCCCAGCAGGCGACGGACGCGCTCAAGGTCTTCCTGGGTGTCGACACCGGCTGGCGGCGCTTCCAGCGCATCGCCCACGTGGATACGCACACCGTGCCACAGGGCACGCAGCTGTTCCAGGGACTCGGTGTTTTCCAGCCAGCACGGCCCCCAGCTGACGAAGTCATGCAGGAAACCGGCGCGATAGGCATAAATGCCAATATGGCGACGGTACGGTACGCCCTGGGGCAATACGTCGGGCTGTTTGGCGAACGCATCCCGCGCCCAAGGCAGGGTCGAGCGACTGAAGGTCAGCGCAAGGCCATTGATATCGCTGACCACTTTGACCACGTTCGGGTTGAACAGGGTGTCGATGTCTTCGATCGGTTCGGCCAAGGTCGCCATACGCGCCTCGCCGTGGGCGGCCAGGTTGGCGGCGACCTGATCGATCACGCACGGCGGGATCAAGGGTTCGTCACCCTGCACATTGACCACGATCGCGTCGGGCGCCAACCCCAACTGCGTGGCGACTTCGGCCAGGCGGTCGGTGCCGGAATTGTGGTCTTCACGGGTCAGCACTGCTTCAGCACCGAAACCTTTGCAGGCTTCGATAATGCGCGGGTCATCGGTGGCAACCACCACGCGTTCGGCGCTGCTTTTGCAGGCCTGTTCCCACACCAGCTGGATCATCGGCTTGTTGCCGATCAATTGCAGCGGCTTGCCCGGCAGGCGCGTGGAGGCGTAGCGCGAAGGAATGACAACGGTAAAGGCGGTGGTCATTTATCCAGGCGCTCATCGGTGGTCAGGGTACGGGCTTCGCTTTCCAGCATCACCGGGATGCCATCACGGATCGGATAAGCCAGGCCGGCGCCCTTGCTGATCAACTCGGTTTTATCGGCGCTGAGCTTGAGCGGGCCTTTGCAGATCGGGCAAGCGAGGATGTCGAGCAGTTTGGTGTCCATGAGTATTTCCTGGAAAAAGCGGTTTAAGGCAAAAGTCGGGCGGGCAGCAGGCGCATCAATTGCGTGTCGAACCAGGCCACAAACGCCGGTGACGGCAATGCATCCACTGCAAGGTACCACCAGTCGGGCTGGGCAAAGGCGCGGCACTTCACCGCGTCTTTTTCGGTCATCACCAACGGCAATGACGGTGTGAAATTCAACACCTCTGCGCTGTACGGCGCATGGTCGGCAAATGCATGGGGAATCGGCTGCCAGTGTAGCGTTTCGAGGGTATTGAAGAAACGTTGCGGGTTACCGATACCCGCGACGGCATGGACCCGCTGGCCGGCGGCAAAGTGCTCCACCGATTGGCGCTCACCGGTTTTCAAGTTGATGAGCGCCGTGGGTTGCAGGCGAAAGGCAAACCCATCCTCGCGATCGGCTCCGGCGCCGTTGTACAACAGCGCATCCACGCTATGCAGGCGTTCCACCGGTTCGCGCAAAGGCCCGGCTGGCAGGCAACGGCGGTTGCCCAAACCACGGGCGGCGTCGATCAGCACCAGTTCCAGGTCGCGGGCCAGGCGGTAATGCTGCAGGCCATCGTCGGAGAGGATCAGGTCAAGGGGTTCACTGGCCAGCAAGGCTTTGACGGCGCGGCTGCGGTCTGGATCGATCATCAGGGGTACGCCGCAGCGCTGAACGATCAGCAACGGCTCATCGCCCGCTACTTCGGCGCTATGGCTGGCCTCGACCCGCCACGGCAACTGCGGCGGCTTGGCACCATAGCCGCGGCTGACCACGCCGACCCGCAGGCCGCTGCGCCGGCAGTGTTCGATCAGCCACAGGATCAGCGGCGTCTTGCCGGTGCCGCCGACGGTGATATTGCCCACCACCACCACAGGCACCGGCGGTTGGTAAATCTCACCCTCGCCCGCCAGGAAGCGCGCGCGTTTGCGCTGTACAACGTGACGGTACATAGATTCCAGCGGCCGCAACAGTACGAGTGCCGGATGGCCCTCGTACCACGCCTTGAGCAAACGATCGGACATAGCCATCAGGGCGGGCTCGCCGCCTCGACGGTGGTCATGCGCAGGTGGCTGAAGCCCAGCTTGCCGGCGGCGTCCATGGCGGTGATCACGGCTTGGTGCTGGGTTTTGCCGTCAGCGCTGATGGAAAGAGGCATATTGGTATCGCCGCCGGACTCTTTCTGCAGGGCATCCATCAGGCTGGCAAGGTCATTTTTTTCGAGCAATTGGTTATTTACCGAAAACACCCCGTCGGCGCTGATGGCAATGTCCAGCTGCTTAATTTCCTGGTCTTCGGCCGGTGAGCCACTCACTGCTTCGGGTAAATCAACGCGCAGTTGGGTTTCGCGGGTGAAGGTGGTAGTCACGACAAAAAACAGCAGCAGGATAAAGACCACGTCGATCAGCGACGCCAGGTTGATATCAACATTCTCCCGTTGCTTGCGGCGAAATTTCACGCTCGACCCTCAACGAAATCGACATCACGATCGCCCTGCACCACTTCCACCAGCTTGATGGCTTCCTGCTCCATGCCGACCACCAGTTCATCGATGCGACGCTGCAGGAAGCGGTGGAAAAACACCGACGGAATACCGACCATCAGGCCGGCTGCCGTGGTGATCAAGGCCTTGGAAATACCACCGGCCAAGACGGCAGCGTTGGTGGTCATGCCTGAACCCATGAACGAGCTGAAAATGTCGATCATGCCCAGCACCGTGCCCAGCAAACCAAGCAGCGGCGCCATGGCTGCGATGGTGCCGAGAGCATTGATATAGCGCTCCATTTCGTGGATGACGCGGGCAGCGGCCTCTTCGATGCATTCTTTCATGATCTCGCGACCATGTTTGGAATTGGCGAGGCCCGCTGCGAGGATTTCACCCAACGGCGAGTTGGCGCGTAACTCCTTGAGTTTTTCTTTATCCAGCTGTTTGTTCTTGATCCAGCCCCACACCTGCCCCAGCAGATGCTCGGGGGTTATGCGACTGGCGCGCAGGGTCCACAAACGTTCGGCAACGATGCCGAGTGCGGCGATGGAGCTCAAGATAATCGGCAACATCATCCAGCCGCCGGATTTGACCAATTCCCACACAGTGAATGTCCCCTCGAAAAAGTGCGCCACTTTACCATATAGGTTCACCCGCGTGGTTCGCAGGCGCCAGGCCCGCCTGTCGCAGGCCCAGGTGTTTGGTAAGCCTGTATTACGGTAACGCTTCGCGCCAGAATCGCCGTTGACTGCGCGCAACAACCGGTGCTCTAAAACTGCCCAGTTGCACACGCACGGCACCTTGCTCGGCGCTGTCGTAGACCCGGCTGCCCAGCGCCTGGTAACGCGCCATCACCTGCGGATGGGGATGCCCGAATGCGTTGCCACGGCCGCGGGAAATCAGCACCGACTTGGGCGCAAGCCGCTGTAAAAACGCCCAGGACGAGGAACTGCGACTGCCATGGTGCGGCGCTTGCAGCCAATCGGTCGGCACCGCCAAGGGCGAAGCGAGAAAGGCTGTTTCAGCCGCCTCATCAATATCGCCCGTCAGTAGCAACCGCTCGCCACGGGCCTGTACCTGCAAGACGCAGGATTTCGGATTGCTGCTGGTGGCGCCAGGCCATCGCCACACCTCGAATGACACGCCATCCCACTCCCAGCGCTCGCCATTGTTACAGGGCTGGGCGGCGAGAAAAGCCGGCAGCCCTTCGGTCTCTCCGCCCATAACCCTCCCGACGGGCAGCACACGGGCAACCGCTGCGGCACCGCCGGCATGGTCAGCGTGAGCGTGGCTGATCACCATCGCGTCCAACGCCGCCACCCCAACCTTTTGCAGGGATGGCAGCACCACGCGCGCGCCCAGGTCAACCACCCCCGAGCGCGGGCCTGCGTCGTAGAGCATGGCGTGATGGCGCGTGCGCAGGATCACCGCCTGCCCCTGGCCGACATCCAATTGCACCACCTCCACCTGCCCGTGCGGCACCAATGGTTTAGGGGCAAAGACGGCCAACAGCAGCATCGGCCAGCCCAGCAGCCGTAATGGCACGCCTTTGGGCAAGAGTAATAGCACCGCGCCCGCGACGCTGATCAACCAATAACCCAACGGCACGTCGGCGGGCACCCACGCTGCGCGCAGCCCGGCCAGCAGCGCCAAGCCTGTGAACAGGCCATCCAGTGCGCCACCGGCCAACCACAACAGGCCCTCTCCCACCCACGGCACCGCCAACAGTGCGGTGCCCAGCAGTGCCAACGGCAGCACCACCAGGCTGATCCACGGCACGGCAAACAGATTGGCCACCGGCGCACTGAGGCTGATGGGCAACCCCAGCACCAGCAACACCGGAAACAAACCAATGGCGATCAGCCATTGGGGGCGGGTCCAGGCCTGCCAGACGCTCCACGCGCCCAAACGCCCGCTGAACGCCAATACCAGCACGGCCACGGCGGCAAACGACAACCAGAACCCTGGCTGCAAACTGGCCAGCGGCTCCAGCACCAGCACCGCATTGAACGCTAGTAATAACGGCCACCACACACCCAAGTGGCGAAACCGCAAACGCCACAGCAGCACCAACCCGACCATCACGCAGGCCCGCTGCACCGGCACACCGAACCCCGCCAGCAGGCCATACCCCAGCGCGGCAGTAAATGCCAGGCCGCAGGCCCACGGCAGCCAGGGCAAGGCGCGGGGCCAGCAACCGTAGCGCGCCAGCCCGGCCACCAACGCGTAGATCAAACCGGCCAGCAAGCCAATGTGCTGGCCGGAAATCACCAGCAGGTGCACCGTGCCGGTGTCCTGCAACACCCGCCAATCCTCGGTTGCCAGCCCCGAGCCGTCGCCCAGCACCAAGGCTGCCAGCCCCGCCTCGCGGCCCTGAGCATCCACCGCCAGCAGGCGCTGGCGGACGCTGTCACGCCAGGCATGGCGAGCCGGCGCCAGGCGTTGGCCATCTTTCACCGAGCCGGTGGCACCGATGCGCTGGGCCAGCAGCCAGGCCTCGTAGTCAAACCCCTGGAAGTTGAGCAGGCCCGCCGGCCGCTTGAGCGTAACCGCCAGACGCCAGCGCTCGCCGCTGTTAACCTGCGGGCCGCCATGCCAGGACAGCCGGATACGCTTGGGCAGCCGGGCCTTGCGTGACCGGCTGTCGGCCAGTTCGAAGCGCACGCCGGTGCTGGTAGTTTGCGGCAACCCGATGACGCGCCCCTCAACCCAGCGAGTCTGACCGTCCAGAGCCGGCCTTAATCGGTCGTCCAACGCCCATTGCGCGCTCATGCACGCCCAGCTCACGCCCAACAGCAAAAACGCCAGCGGATAGGTACGAAACGGCAGCAACATCAAGGCCACTACCAACATGGCCAGCAGCCACGCGGTGGCGGGCAATGCGGGTAAAAATCGCAGCGACAACAAGCCCATTCCGAACGCGAACATCCCTGTTCTCATGAATCATCCTTTTCCAGTGATCCACTAGTCTTAGTCGGATACCCCGCGCGGCCTCTGATGTTTTGTCACAAAGTCTGAATTTTCTGTTTATAGAATGCGGGCATACTTGCCCCTCGAACTGACCTGGACCCCTTATGCCCCGGCGCTTATTCAAACGGTACATGCCCGACCCCACGAGTATCCGGGAACACAAGTCCTTACGATTTCTCGGCACGTTGTTGCATGACCCCAACCTTTGGCACCTGAACCGCCATTCCGTCGCCCGCGCCATGGCAGTGGGCCTGTTCGCGGCGTTTATCCCGATTCCGTTGCAGATGTTATTGGCGGCGGTCCTGGCGATCGCTGTGCGCGGGAATATGCCGATTGCCGTGAGCCTGGTGTGGCTGACCAACCCGATCACCATGCCGGTGGTGTTCTTCTGCACCTACCTGACCGGCGCCTGGCTGATGAACACGCCGCCGCGCAGCCTGCCCGACAACCTGACCTGGGAGTGGATCAGCAGCCAACTGGGCACACTGTGGCAGCCGTTCCTGTTGGGTTCCGTGGTGTGCGGGCTGGTGCTGGCCGCGCTGGCCTATTGCCTGACGATGGGCTACTGGCGCTGGTGGGTCGCGCATCAGTGGAAGAAGCGCAAACAACGACGCACCTGACAGCTAGCGCGCTGGCAGCCGCAGGTGCACGCACAAACCTTGCGCGCTGTTCTGCGCCCACAACGTCCCACCCTGGCGCTGTACCGCATTGCGGGCGATGCTCAAGCCCAGACCAAAACCGCCATCACCCGGCCGTGAGCCTTCGAGGCGGGTGAACGGCGCAAAGATACGTTCCAAGTCCTGCTCATCAATACCGCCGCCCTGGTCTTGCAGCCAGATATGCCAATCATCGCCCTCGCGACAGCCGTCCAGCGTCACCTGCCCCTGAGCGGGGGAATGTCGGATGGCATTGCGCAGGATATTTTCCAGGGCCTGGGCCAGCGCATTCAGGTTGCCGCGCACCCAGCAGTCGACGGGCAACAGACACGGCAAACGCGCTGCTGGCCAGTCACTTTCATAACAAGCGTTTTCCCGCAGCATGTCCCACAAGGCCGGAAGCTGGATGGCTTCCTCGGGTAACCGCGTTCGCTCGCTGTCCAGCCAGGCCAGTTGCAGGCTGTCTTCCACCAGGCGCTGCATGGCGTCAATCTCCCGGCCCAGGCGCTCGCGCAACTGCGCCAGATCCTGCTCACTGTCACAGGCCACGCGCAAACGGCTCAACGGCGTGCGCAGCTCATGGGACATGTCCCGCAATAACTGTTGCTGCAACTCCACCGTGCCCTGCAAACGCTCGGACATGTGGTCAAAGGCGCGGCCCAACTCACCCAATTCATCCTGGCGGCTGGTGGCCTCGCGGGACATGCGCGTATTCAATTGATCGGCGCGCCAGGCGTTGGCCTGCTCGCGCAACTGGTTCAGCGGCATGATCAGCAGCCGATAGAGCCCCACGCACAGCAGCAAGGTAAACAGGCCGGGAATCACGCCGTTGGTCACCACGCGCCAGAACACCTGATAGCGCCCCGGCATAAAGCGCTTGGGTAATTCGATTACCAGCGAGCCGGCGCCAGGGTTGACCGGGAATGGGATTTTCACCCAGGGCAGGCCTTTGACGTGTCGGCTGACCGGCCACTCCAGCCCGCGCAGAAAAGTCAGGCGCTGGCTTTCCTTGTCGCTCAGCGGCAGGCTGCTCAGCGACTGCAAGTCGTGGCCGATCACCCCGATCCAGGTCGATTCGCGCGTGGCCATCAGCTGCAACCAGGCGTCCACGCCAGCACTGCCCTGGGTACTCCAGGCCAATTCCGCGCCCGCGGCATAGCCGCGCAAAATCTCGCGGGACTCCTCGGCCACATAGGCGCTCTGCTCTTCCATATAGCGGCCCCAGGACCAACTGAGCCAGATCATCAGCAAACAGAAGGCGATCAGCAGGCAGGCGAGCTTCCAGAATAACGAGTGCCGGCCGGGCAGCCGCTCAAAGCCCTTCATCATGGCCGCTCAGTACATAACCCTTGCCCCACACCGTGCGCACTTCGCGCTCGCTGTAGCCGATGGCCTTGAGCTTGCGGCGAATCTGGCTGATATGCATGTCCAGGCTGCGATCGTGAGGCGCGTAACCGCGCTGCAACACATGCTGGTAAAGGAAGGCTTTGCTGAGCACTTCATCGGCGCTACGGTGCAAGGTCTCGAGCAAGCGATACTCGCTGCGCGTCAGCCCGGCCCAGTGTTCTTGAAAGAACACGTCGTACAGTTCATCGTCAAAACGCAGGCTGCGGGCATCGTCATGCGCCGGTAAACGCAGCGGCAACGGCCGCCGGTCCAGGGCCACGCGGCGCAGGATGGCTTCGATGCGTACGCGCAGTTCAACCATGCTGAACGGCTTGGGCAGGTAGTCGTCCGCACCCAGGCGAAAACCGCTGATGCGATCGGCCTCGGCGCCCAGCGCAGACATGAGGATCACCGGCGTCGCATGGTGCTGGCGCAAATGGGTAAGAATCGACAAACCGTCCATGCCCGGCAGCAGGATGTCCATCAACACCACGTCGAACGCCTGGTCACGTGCCATCTGCAGGCCCTGTTGGCCGTTCTGGCACCAGGTGACCTGGAAGCCACAGCGGCCCAGTTGCTCATGCACATAGGCGCCCAATACAGGGTCGTCTTCGATTGCCAGGATACTGGGTAGGCCAACTGCGGGATTCATTAGCGTCTGCAAGTCATTCTCAATCGCTGATTATTCAAGATTAAACGGTGACAGGCAATCGCCACCCGGCTGCCAATGGTTCGAAGATTGCGCTCGGCGATTGACGTCGGAGATTGACGTCGATCATTAATTTGCGAGGTTCCACACCGCGCAAATGGCTACACTGCGCAGGTGGCGTGGGCCGGATGCCCGCGCAGATAAACGAAAACAGTGTGGTAGCAGGAGAGTGGCGTGCTTAGAAGAATGGGGATAAAAGGCCGCGTACTGTTGCTGACCTTATTACCGACTAGCCTGATGGCCCTGTTGTTGGGGGGCTATTTCACCTGGATGCAGCTGTCGGAGTTGCAGACCCAATTGCTGCAACGCGGCGAAATGATCGCCGAGCAATTGGCGCCGCTGGTGGCCCCGGCGTTGAGCAGCAAGAACACCGACCTGCTTGAACGCATCGCCACCCAGTCGCTGGAGCAACCGGACGTGCGCGCGGTGTCGTTCCTGGCACCGGACCGCTCGTCCCTGGCCCACGCCGGCCCGACCATGCTTAACCTCGCGCCGGTCGGCAACAGTTCGCACCTGCTGCAGCGCAGTGGCAATGACGCCACGCGCTACCTGCTGCCGGTGTTCGGTCGCCATCGCAACCTCGCGGGCGAATTGATCCCCGATGAAGCCGATCGCCTGCTGGGTTGGGTCGAAGTGGAGCTGTCGCACAATGGCATGTTGCTGCGCGGTTATCGCAGCCTGTTTGCCAGCCTGCTGCTGATCGCCATCGGCCTGATCTGCACGGCCGCCCTGGCATTGCGCATCAGCCGCACGATTAACTCGCCCATCGGCCAGATCAAGCAAGCTGTGGCCCAACTCAAGGACGGCAACCTCGAAACCCGCCTGCCGCCGTTGGGCAGCCAGGAATTGGACCAATTGGCCTCGGGCATCAACCGCATGGCCGAAACCCTGCAAAATGCCCAGGAAGAACTGCAACACAGTATCGATCAGGCCACCGAAGATGTGCGTCAGAACCTGGAAACCATCGAGATCCAGAACATCGAGCTGGACCTGGCGCGCAAGGAGGCCCTGGAGGCCAGCCGGATCAAGTCGGAGTTCCTGGCCAACATGAGCCATGAAATCCGCACGCCGCTCAACGGCATCCTGGGTTTTACTCATCTGCTGCAAAAAAGCGAGCTGTCGCCGCGTCAGCTGGATTACCTGGGCACCATCGAAAAATCCGCCGACAACCTGCTGGGTATCATCAACGAGATCCTCGACTTCTCGAAAATCGAAGCCGGCAAGCTGGTGCTCGACAGTGTGCCCTTCAACCTGCGCGACTTGCTGCAAGACACCCTCACCATCCTCGCCCCCGCCGCCCATGCCAAACAGCTTGAGCTGGTCAGCCTGGTGTACCGCGACACGCCGCTGGCGCTGGTGGGCGACCCGTTGCGCCTCAAGCAGATCCTCACCAACCTGATCAGCAACGCGATCAAGTTCACCCGCGAAGGCACTATCGTTGCCCGCGCGATGGTCGAAGACGAACAGGAAGACAGCGTGCAACTGCGCATCAGTGTGCAAGACACCGGCATCGGCCTGTCGAACCAGGACGTGCGTGCGTTGTTCCAGGCCTTCAGCCAGGCCGACAACTCGCTGTCGCGCCAACCCGGCGGCACCGGCCTGGGCCTGGTGATTTCCAAGCGGCTGATCGAGCAAATGGGCGGTGAGATCGGCGTCGACAGCACACCGGGCGAAGGCTCGGAGTTCTGGATCAGCCTGAGCCTGCCCAAAACCCGCGACGACGCCGAAGACCTGCCCTCCCCGCCGCTGCTCGGCCGTCGTGTGGCCGTGCTGGAAAACCACGAGCTCGCGCGCCAGGCGTTGCAGCACCAACTGGAAGATTGCGGCCTGCAAGTCACACCGTTCAATACCCTGGAAAGCCTGACCAACGGCATCACCAGCGCACACCAGACTGAACAGGCAATCGACCTGGCAGTGCTCGGTGTCACCGCCAATGACATTCCGCCCGAACGCCTCAACCAGCATCTATGGGACCTGGAACACCTGGGCTGCAAGGTGCTGGTGCTGTGCCCGACCACCGAACAGATGTTGTTCAACCAGTCAGTGCCCAACCCCAACAGCCAGTTGCAGGCCAAACCTGCGTGTACGCGCAAACTGCGCCGTGCACTGGCCGATTTGATCAGCCCGCGGCCATTGCGCAGCGAACCCGGCGAACCGCTCTCCAGCCGAGCGCCGCGCGTACTCTGCGTGGACGACAACCCGGCCAACCTGTTGCTGGTGCAAACGTTGCTCGAAGACATGGGCGCCAAGGTGCACGCGGTCGAAAGCGGTTATGCGGCCATTGACGCGGTGAAGCAGGAAACCTTCGACCTGGTGCTGATGGACGTACAAATGCCCGGCATGGACGGGCGCCAAAGCACCGAGGCGATCCGCCAATGGGAAAGCGAACGCCACGGTACGCCGCTGCCGGTGGTCGCCCTCACCGCCCACGCCATGGCCAACGAAAAACGCGCGCTGCTGCAAAGCGGTATGGACGATTACCTGACCAAACCCATCAGCGAGCGGCAGTTGGCCCAAGTAGTGTTGAAGTGGACCGGCCTGGCCCTGCGCAATCAAGGGCCGGAGCGCGCGACTGACGGCTTGGCACCCGGCGTGCAACTGCTGGTACTGGATCATGAGGAAGGCCTGCGCCTGGCGGCCAACAAGGCCGACCTGGCCGCCGACATGCTCGCCATGCTGCTGGCCTCGCTGGAAGCCGATCGCCTGGCGATCACCGCCGCCCGTGAAGCCAAAGACAACAATGCGCTGATTGAACGCGTGCATCGCCTGCATGGCGCCACCCGCTACTGCGGCGTGCCTCAATTGCGCGCCGCCTGCCAGCGCGCGGAAACCTTGCTCAAGCAAGACGACGCCAAGGCCATCGCCGCGCTGGATGAACTGGACATGGCGATTGCGCGGTTGGCCAGTGAGGCACGGGTCAGCGCCTGAGGCTTCTCCAGGCCTGTGTTGAGCGGGCTTGTGTGGGAGCTGGCTTGCCTGCGATAGCATCAACGCGGTGAACAGCCAGACCCAGTTGCCCGCATCGCAGGCAAGCCAGCTCCCACAAAAAGCCCGGTGCCCACATCGGCCTACCTAAAACTCAGTGACTGCAGGGAGCATTTTTAATGCGCGTCATTCTTTTCAGCAGCCAGACCTACGACCGCGACAGCTTTCTCGGCGAGCCGCTGCCGGCAGGTGTAGAGCTGCAATTCCAACCGGCCCGCCTGAACCTCGACACCGTGGCCCTGGCCGAACACCACGAAGTGGTCTGCGCCTTTATCAACGATGACCTCAGCGCACCGGTGCTGGAACACCTGGCCGCCGGCGGCACGCGCCTGATTGCCCTGCGCTCGGCCGGTTACAACCATGTCGACCTGGCCGCCGCCCAGCGCCTGGGCCTGAGTATCGTGCGCGTACCGGCCTACTCGCCCCACGCGGTGGCAGAGCATGCGGTTGCGCTGATCCTGGCCCTCAACCGCCGCTTGCACCGCGCCTATAACCGCACCCGCGATGGCGATTTCAGCCTGCACGGGCTCACCGGGTTCGATTTGGTCGGCAAAACCGTCGGCGTGGTCGGCACCGGGCAGATCGGCGCCACCTTTGCCAAGATCATGGCCGGGTTCGGCTGCCAGTTACTCGCCTACGACCCATTCCCCAATCCGCAGGTCCAGGCCCTTGGCGCCCGCTATGTAAACCTGCCAGAGCTATTGGCCCAGGCACAGATCATCAGCCTGCACTGCCCACTGACCGCCGACAGCAAACACCTGATCAACGCACGTTCCCTGGCACAGATGCAGCCTGGCGCCATGCTGATCAACACCGGACGCGGTGGCCTGGTGGACACGCCAGCCTTGATCGAGGCCCTCAAGAACGGCCAACTCGGCTACCTGGGCCTGGATGTGTATGAGGAAGAGGCCCAGTTGTTTTTCGAGGATCGCTCCGACCTGCCGCTGCAGGACGACGTACTCGCACGCCTGCTGACCTTTCCCAACGTGATCATCACTGCCCACCAGGCATTCCTGACCCGTGAAGCCCTGGCGGCAATCGCAGCCACCACGCTGGCCAACATTGCCGCGTGGGCCGATGGCCAGCCGCAGAACCTTGTGCAAGGTTGATCAGCGGTCATATACCAGGCTCATGATAGGCCGGCACCCGTGATAGGATGCCGCGCCTATTTGGAGGATCCATGGCCGAACACGATTTCCGCTTCAGCTTGCTGAGCCCGCAACACACCCTGATCGAATGCCGCGCCCTGGTGCCGGGCCGTTACCAGGTCACCGGCAACGGTGGTTCGATCAAGCATGGCGACGTCTTGATCGTCACCCTGCGCGGCAGTAAAACCCTGTCGATGCGCCTGACCGTCGAAGGTGACGCGCGCTATTCCATTCGCCCGGCGGGCCAGTGGGTCGCCATGGCCCAGGGGCCGAAATTCGGCGAGCTGGAAATTCACACCTGGAAGGTCAACTGCGACAGCTGCGACAGCTTGCTGGAGTTTGAATTCGCCGTGGAAACCAAGCTGGCCAAAGAGCCGCTGCAACCGGCCGCCAATGCGCGCATCAAGGAACTGGGCTGGGCCAGCGAAGGCGACAAGCACCGCTGCCCGAAATGCCAGCAGGCTGCGCAATGAAAGGCCTGCTGCTCGCCGCCCTCGGTGTAGCCCTGACGGGCTGTGCCGGTGACGCGGTAAAGCTGCAGCAAGACCACAGCTACGTGGTGGAGTGGATTGGCGAACGGCCGTTGATGGATTACGCGCACCTGACCGTCACCCTCGGCGCCGATGGCCGCGCCTACGGCAATGGCGGCTGCAACCACTGGTTTGCGCCGTACACCGTCGAAGGCCGGACGCTCAGTTTCGGCAAGATCGGCAGCACCCGCAAACTCTGCGCCGAAGCCTTGATGGAGCAGGAGCACCGCTTCTTCCAGGCCCTGCAAGGTGTGCAGCGCTGGGATATCTCACCGATCGAGCAAACCCGGTTCTGGCCGGCTGAAGGCAAGCCGATTCGACTGTGGCTGGAAGAAGGCTGATCCAAAGTCAGACTGGATCGGCTTTTCTGTGGGAGCTGGCTTGCCTGCTCCCACAGATTTAACCACGCAGGGCTTTGAGCTTGGCCAACACGCCTTCTGCCGTCTGCTCACCCATCAGCTGTTCACGCACCTTGCCTTTGTCATCAATGATGTAAGTCACCGGCAGCGCCTCGCTGCGCGGAATATCGAAAATCTCTTCCGGGTTCTGCGCCAGCACCGTGAACTTGATCCCCAGCTTCTCGCTGGCGGCCTTGAGTTCTTCACCCTGTACGTTGTCGAAATTGACCCCGAACACGCCCACGTTCTGGCCTTTCAACTGTTCGGCCAAGGTATTCAGTTCCGGAATTTCCGTGCGGCACGGGCCACACCATTCGGCCCAGTAATTGACCACCACCCATTGTTTGTCCAGGCGTTCGGCCGCCACTTTCTTGCCATATTGGTCAACGCCGTAATCGTTACCGCAGCCGCTGAGCAGCAGGGTTGTGATGATCGCCAATGCACCGATCAGTCGCCTAGTCATGGGGAAATCCTTCGCAAAAAATGAACGTTGGCTGCGACCTATCGCCTCTTACGGTTTAAGGACGGGTCGCCGCGCAGGTAGAATACCCGCCACCTTACGCAAGATGCGACCCGCACATGACCGATCTGACGCTTTATCACAACCCGCGCTGCTCGAAATCGCGCGGTGCGCTTGAACTGCTGGAAGCCCGCGGCCTGACCCCGACCGTTGTGCGCTACCTCGAAACGCCGCTGGACGCCGCGCAACTCAAGGCCTTGCTCAGCAAACTGGGGTTCAGCGCACGCCAACTGCTGCGCACCGGCGAAGACGAATACAAAACCCTCAACCTGGCCGACGCCAGCCTCAGCGAGGCGCAGTTGATTGCCGCGATTGCCGAGCACCCGAAGCTGATGGAACGCCCGATCCTGGCAACCGCCGAAAAAGCCATCATCGGCCGCCCACCGGAAAACGTGCTGGAGTTGCTGCCGTGACCGCGCCCTATGTGCTGGTGCTGTATTACAGTCGCAATGGCTCGGTCAGCGAAATGGCTCGGCAGATTGCCCGGGGCATCGAGCAAGGCGGCCTCGAAGCCCGCCTGCGTACCGTACCGGCGATTTCCACCGAGTGCGAAGCCGTGGCGCCGAGCATCCCGGACGAAGGCGCGTTGTATGCAAGCCTGGATGATCTGAAGAATTGCTCGGGCCTGGCCCTGGGCAGCCCGACGCGCTTTGGCAACATGGCCGCGCCGCTCAAGTACTTCCTCGATGGCACCAGCAACCTGTGGCTCACCGGCGCACTCGTCGGCAAGCCAGCCGGCGTGTTCACCTCCACCGCCAGCCTGCACGGCGGCCAGGAAACCACACTGATGTCGATGCTGCTGCCGCTGCTGCACCACGGCATGCTGATCACCGGCCTGCCCTACAGCGAACAAGCCTTGCTCGACACCCAGGGCGGCGGCACGCCATATGGCGCCAGCCACCATTCCGGGCCGGACGGCAAACGCATGCTCGATCAGCACGAAATCACCCTGTGCCGGGCACTCGGCCTGCGTCTTGCCACCACCGCCACGCTGCTGGAGAACGGCCGTGGCCAGAAAGCCTAAGGTCCTGCCGCCCCAGGCGTGGCTGGAACCACGGGTCAAGGTGGCACGCGTACTGAGCCTGGTGGCTTTTTTAGGGCTGGTGGGCTTGCTGTGCGTGTATTACCTGTTCATCGCCGACCTGCACGGTGCGCGCCCATGGGTGATCCTGCTGATCGAGCTGGTGCCGCTGCTGGTGCTGGCGCCGGGCATGCTGTTAGGCAGTGCGCGCGGGCATTCGTGGATGTGCTTTGTGGTGAACCTGTATTTCATCAAGGGCGCACTGGCGGCATATGACCCGAACCGGCAGTGGTTCGGGGTGCTGGAGATGCTGGCGAGTCTGGCGGTGTTTTGTTCCGCGCTGTTGTATGTGCGGTGGCGGCATCAGTTGAATCGGCGGTTGGCGCAAGTCTGATAGGAATTTGGCGCCGGACAGTCAGTCTTCGCGAGCAAGCCCGCTCCCACATTCGACCGCATTCCAAAGTATGTACGCGGATAAATGTGGGAGCTGGCTTGCCTGCGATCGGATCAACTCAGTCTCAATGATTCACCGTGTAAGCCAGCATCATCGACAACTGACACATCGGCCGCCCACTCTCGGCGTGCCATTGGTTAAACGCACCCTGCACCGTCGCCAAATCCCGCAGGCTGGTCGGCGCCTTGTCGACGATCTTCTGTGCATTCAAGGCCGCCACCACGTCATCACTCGGTACAAACGTGTCCTTGCCGACCATGCGCAAAAAGCGCGGCGCCGACAGCCCGCCCAACTGGTGGCCGTGCTTGCTCAGGTACTTCCACAAGCTGACGATATCAGTCACCGGCCAGTCGGCGATAAACGCGCCAAAGCTGCCTTTTTCCTGCTCGATATCCAGCATCATCTGCGCATTGCGCGGCACACTCTTGAGCTTGCCCAGGTGGCGGATGATGCGCGTGTCCTGCATCAAGCGTTCCAGGTGCTCGGCGCCCATCAGCACGACTTTTTCCGGGTCAAAACCGAAGAACACCTGCTCGAACGCCGGCCATTTGGCATCCACCACGCTGTGCTTCAAGCCCGCGCGAAATACGCGCAACGCCAGGGTCGACAGGTAGCGATCATCACTGATCTTGCGCAATTGCGCCGGGGTCTTGGGTACAGGCAGGTGGGCTTCCAGTTCGGCCGCTGAACCAAAGCGGTTCAGACAATATTCGTGCAGCCACTTGTAATCGCGCATGCCCTCTCCTGGCAGTTGAATTGAAAACGGCGCCCGTAAGCGCCGTCTTTCAGAGCGTTGAAACGTCTTAGAGGTTCACCACATTGACGAAGCGCGAAGCGGCGGTTTCGTCAATTTTAAGGCTGCTGAAATCGAACAGGTTGCGGTCGGCCAGTTGCGACGGCTGCACATTCTGCAAGCTGCGGAAGATGCTTTCGGTGCGGCCTGGGGTTTTGCGCTCCCAGTCCACCAGCATGTCCTTGACCACCTGGCGCTGCAGGTTTTCCTGGGAGCCACACAGGTTGCACGGGATGATCGGGAATTGCTTGAAGTCGGAGTAGGCCTGGATGTCTTTCTCGTTGCAATACGCCAGCGGGCGGATCACCACGTTGCGCCCGTCATCGGCACGCAGCTTGGGCGGCATGGCCTTGAGCGAGCCGTTGAAGAACATATTGAGGAAGAAGGTCTCAACGATGTCATCACGGTGATGCCCCAGGGCCATCTTGGTCGCGCCGATCTCATCGGCAAAGGTGTAAAGCGTGCCACGGCGCAGGCGTGAGCACAGCGAGCAGGTGGTTTTGCCCTCGGGGATCAGCTCCTTGACCACCGAATAGGTGTCTTTTTCGACAATGTGGTACTCGACGCCCAGGTCTTTCAAGTAGGCCGGCAGCACGTGTTCGGGGAAGCCCGGTTGTTTCTGGTCCATGTTGACGGCGACGATCTCGAACTGGATCGGCGCGACCTTTTGCAGGTGCAGCAGCACGTCGAGCAGGGTGTAGCTGTCTTTGCCGCCGGAGAGGCAGACCATGACCTTGTCGCCGTCCTCGATCATGTTGAAATCGGCGACCGCTTCCCCGGCCAGGCGACGCAGGCGTTTTTGCAGTTTGTTCTGGTTGACCGTAAGAGTGCCCATGGCGCTTGGATCCGCTAGAGGTGTGTGACGAAAAGCGCAGCATTTTACGCAAAAATACTTCAATGGGCGACGCCGATCCAATGTGGGAGCTGGCTTGCCTGCGATGGCGGTGTGTCAGCAACTAATACATCACTGATCCACCGCTATCGCAGCGATGCGGCGACCCGACAAGCCAGCTCCCACAGTAGGACCAGTGGTCACTGACAGACCTCAGCGCGATTAGCGCCCATGTTTACAGCGCAATTTGCTCTAAAGCCCTACAGTTTTTCCGGTCATCACTTCCTATACTGCGACGTAAGGTCGCACAACTATCCAGGACCTTATGTGGCCATTTGGCCCGTGGGCGCTCCGATGGGGGGCGATGGTAATAACGACAGGAGTGACTGGCATGATCCATCACGTCGTGGGGCTGTTTACCCATCCCGACCAGGAATGGCGGGAAATTCGTGGCGATAAGGAAGAAAGTATCGGCCACATGTACCTCACTCACACTTTGATTCTCGCGGCGATCCCCGCCGTATCGGCCTTTATCGGCACCACCCGGGTCGGCTGGGTGATCGGCAGCCGCGCCCCGGTCATGTTGACCCAGGAAAGTGCGTTGTGGATGACCCTCATGTCCTACGCGGCGATGCTCGGTGGCGTGGCGGTGATGGGCGCATTCATCCATTGGATGGCCCGCACCTACGACGCCAGCCCCAGCATGGCGCGCTGCGTAGCGTTTGCCACCTACACCGCGACCCCGCTGTTTATCGGCGGGCTGGCGGCGCTCTATCCGCATATGTGGCTGGGCATGGTCGTGGGCACGGCGGCTATCTGTTACACGGTGTACTTGCTGTATGTGGGGCTGCCGACGTTTATGAACATCGACCCGGACGAGGGCTTTCTGTTTTCCAGCTCGGTTTTGGCCGTGGGCCTGGTGGTACTGGTGGCAATCATGGCGTTTACCGTGATCGTCTGGGGGCTGGGCGTAGGCCCGATCTACACCAACTAAGCTGATCAACCGCAGGCAAAGCCACCGCAAGGTGGCTTTGTGCGTCATGCATGACCATTCGGCGCCTGACAGATTCGGAAACACCTGCTTTTGCGGCATACTGGACGTCTCTGGAGATATGGTCAGCATGCCCGAGCAACTCAATACCCGCGTCGAAGATTGTTTCCTACAAGCCGAATCCTTTTTTAAACGAAGCTTCAAACGCCCCCAGGTCAGCCTCAAGCTGCGGGGCCAGAAGGCCGGTGTCGCGCATTTGCACGAGAACCTGCTGCGCTTCAACCCACAGTTGTACCGCGAAAACAGCCAGCACTTCCTCAAACAGACCGTGGCCCATGAGGTGGCGCATCTGATCGCCCACCAGTTGTTTGGCGAGCGCATCCAGCCCCATGGCGAGGAATGGCAATTGATCATGCGCGGGGTTTACGAACTGCCGCCGGATCGTTGCCACACTTATGAGATCAAGCGCCGCCAGGTGACCCGGTATATCTATCGCTGCCCGTGTGCCGACAGCGATTTCCCGTTTTCGGCCCAGCGGCATGGGCTGGTGAATCAGGGGCGGCGGTATTTGTGCAGGCGGTGTCGGCACACCTTGGTATTCACCGGGGAAACTCGGGTGGAGTAAGGGCCTCATCGCAGGCCCGATCAGTCACCCAACAACCTTGGCCCGCCGCAACTCGTCTATCCGCTGAGCACTGAGCCCCAACCCAGCCAGCACTTCATCACTGTGCGCCCCCACCGCCACGCCAATATGCCGAGGCTGCGGCAACCCCTCGGAAAACTTCAGCGGGCAAGCCAGTTGCGCCTGGGTCGAGCCATCACCCCGGGGCACCTGGCTGACCAGCTCGCGCGCCTTCAACTGTGGGTGCTCCAGCGCTTCACTCAGGCTCAGCACCGGTTCGACACACGCATCCACCCCGGCGAACAACTCACGCAGCTCGTCAAAGCTGCGCTTCTCAAACTCGACCTGTAACGCCAGCTTCAGGGCTTTTTGCTGCTCGGGTTTCAAGCTTTGCATGGCCAGCTCCGGCCTTCCCAACGTTTCGCACAATTGCCGCATAAACGCCGGTTCCAGGCTACCCACCGACATCCAGCGCCCATCACGCGTGCGGTAGTAATCGTAGAAGCTGCCGCCGTTGAGCACATGGCTCTCCCAATCCGGCTCGACCCCACAGGCCAGGTAGCCCGCACCGGCCATGGCATTCAGGCTGAACGAGCAATCGGTCATGCTCACATCCAGGTATTGGCCGACGCCACTGTGCTGGCGGGCAATAACGGCGGCGAGCACCCCCACCACAGCGTGCAACGACCCACCGCCGACATCCGCCAATTGCACGCCCAGCGGCAACGGCCCGCTGTCCTGGCGGCCGGTGTAACTGGCCACGCCAGCCAACGCGAGGTAGTTGATATCGTGCCCGGCGCGGTCTTTATAAGGCCCGGTTTGACCGTAGCCGGTGATCGACACATAAATCAGCCGGGGGTTGAGCGCCTTCAGCGCCTCATAACCCAGGCCCAGACGCTCCATTACCCCAGGCCGGAATTGCTCAAGGACAATGTCATAGTCCTTGACCAGCTCACGCACGATCTGCAGCGCCTCGGCCTGCTTGAGGTCCAGTGCCAGGCTGCGCTTGTTGCGATTGAGGTATGCGTGGCTCGCCGAGGTGCCCTGGTCATGGGGCGGCAGCACGCGTAACAGGTCCATACGCGTGGGCGATTCAATACGCAGCACCTCGGCACCCATGTCCGCCAGCAACAAGGACGCGAACGGGCCAGGCAGCAAGGTGGAAAAATCCAGCACTTTGAGGGACGCCAAGGGACCTGACATAAAGACTCCATTTGGGTAGCGACTGCCCACAGCCTAGGCAGCCTTGCGCCTGGCGGCAATCGTCAGAACGATCAGCGACAGTGACCGTTTTGATCACGGCGGGCTTTTTCGCGGCGGCGGCTTTATCATTGGCTCAGGTTTGCTTGCAGAGTGTTCCATGAAGTTTGCGATTGCAGTATTTTCCGCCGCCCATGCGCCCTCCTCGCGCCGCGCCTTGCTATTCGCCCAGGCAGCGCTTGCCGGTGGGCATGAGATTGTGCGGCTGTTTTTTTATCAGGACGGCGTGTACAGCGCTGCCAATAACATCGTTGCGCCCCAGGATGAGCAAGACATTGCCCGCAAGTGGCGTGAGTTTGTCAGCCAGCATCAGCTCGACGGCGTGGTGTGCATCGCCGCCGCCTTGCGCCGTGGCGTACTCAATACTGAGGAAGCCACGCGTTATCAACGCAGCGCGGTGAACCTCGACGCGCCGTGGGCGTTGTCGGGCCTGGGGCAATTGCATGACGCCATCCAGGCTGCCGACCGCCTGATCTGTTTTGGAGGGCCGTGAGATGGCCAAGTCTTTATTGGTGATCAGCCGCCAGGCACCGTGGTCCGGGCCAAGTGCGCGCGAGGCGCTGGATATCGTATTGGCCGGTGGCGCTTTTGACCTGCCGATCGGCCTGCTGTTTATGGACGATGGCGTGTTCCAGCTGGCAACTCATCAGGATGCCAAGGCCGTGCAGCAAAAAGACCTCAGCGCCAACCTGCAGGCGTTGGGCCTGTTCGGCATTGATGAGGTGTTTGCTTGCAGCCACAGCCTTGCCGAACGCAGCCTCGCAACACCTGCCAGCGCGCAGGCGCTGGACAGCGCCGCGATCGCCGAATTGATTGACCGTTATGACCAGGTGATGACCCTCTGATGTCGACTTTGCACGTGGTATCTCACTCCCCGTTTACCGATAGCCGCCTGGCCAGTTGCCTGCGCGTGTGCGGCGCCGAGGACGCTATCCTGCTGTGTGGCGATGGCGCCTACGGCCTGCACAACGCAGCCCTGCAAACCCGGGGCGTGAAGGTCTTTGTCCTGGCCGAAGACATGCAGGCACGCAACCTGCCCCTGCCGGACTGGGCCGACAGCGTCGACTACCCAGGTTTTGTGCAGCTGTCGATCGACTACGACAAGGTCAACACCTGGTTATGAACACCCTGACCGTAGGCGAACGCACGCTGGAACTGGACAAGGACGGCTACCTCGTCAACCTGGATGACTGGTCCATCGACGTGGCCAATGCCCTGGCCGCCGCTGAACCCCTGGAATTGACCGCCGAACATTGGGAAATCCTCGAACTGCTGCGCGGGTTTTACGCAGAATTTCAGCTGTCCCCGGCCACACGCCCGCTGATCAAGTACACCGCTTTAAAGCTCGGCACGGACAAGGGCAACAGCCTGCACCTCAACAAACTCTTCAATGGCACCCCCGCCAAACTTGCCGCCAAGCTGGCGGGCCTGCCCAGGCCGACGAATTGCTTATGACCGACTTTGCCCCTCTGACCCTTGAAACCCCCGCCGAGCACCCGTTTGCGCAGTTCGTGCGCATCCTGGGCAAAGGCAAGCGCGGCGCGCGCAACCTCACCCGTGAGGAAGCCCGCGAAGCCATGGGCATGTTGCTCGACGAAAAAGTCGAAGACACCCAGCTCGGCGCCTTCCTGATGCTGCTGCGCCATAAGGAAGAAAGCCCGGAAGAGCTCGCCGGTTTCACCGAAGCCGTGCGCGAGCGCCTGAATGCGCCAGCGCTGAATGTGGATGTCGATTGGCCGACCTACGCCGGTAAAAAACGCCATCTGCCGTGGTATCTGTTGGCGGCCAAGTGCCTGGCGCAAAACGGGGTGCGCATTCTGATGCACGGCGGTGGTGCCCATACGGCGGGCCGCTTGTACACCGAGCAATTGTTGCAAGGCCTGCAAATCCCGCTGTGTCGCAATTGGCAACAGGTCGAGACGGCGTTCGAGCAAGGCAACCTGGCGTTTATCCCGCTGGGTGACTGGGCGCCACAACTGCAACGCATGATCGATTTGCGTAACACCTTGGGCCTGCGCTCACCGATTCACTCCCTGGCGCGCCTGCTCAACCCGCTGAATGCACGTTGCGGCCTGCAAAGTATTTTCCACCCCGGTTACCAGGGCGTACACCGCGATGCCAGCGGCCTGCTGGGCGATAATGTGATTGTGGTGAAGGGTGATGGCGGCGAAGTCGAGATCAACCCGGACACCCTCAGCCATTTGTATGGCACCACCGGCGGCCAGAGCTGGGACGAAGAGTGGCCCGCCCTCTCCGCCCAGCGGCACGTCAAACCGGCCAGCCTGGAACCCGAGCATTTAAAAGCCTTGTGGCGCGGTGATGTCGAGGACAGTTACCCGCAACTCGCGCTGATCGCAACCATGGCCCTGGCCCTGCGCGGCCTCGGCCACGCTCGGGAACAGGCGTTCGAATTGGCCCAGCAATACTGGGATGCGCGGGACAAATCGATTTAATCGATGATTCCCGCCCGGTCTTTGCGCTTTTAGTTCGAACTCATCCCTTTAGACTGGGCTCCAACGCTTATTAGCCAAGGAGCCAGTCATGGGTTTGCTGATCGAAGGACACTGGAAAGACCAGTGGTACGAAAGTAGCGCAGACGGCGCGTTCCAGCGCGAGCAGGCGCAACGGCGCAATTGGGTGACCGCCGATGGCGAGCCCGGCCCCAGCGGCGACGGCGGTTTCAAAGCCGAGGCTGATCGCTATCACCTGTATGTTTCCCTGGCCTGCCCGTGGGCCCATCGCACGCTGATCATGCGCAAACTCAAGGGTTTGGAAAGCTTGATCGACGTGTCTGTGGTCAGTTGGCTGATGTTGGAAAATGGGTGGACCTTCGACAAGGCTCACGGCTCGACGGGCGATAAGCTCGACGGCTTCGACTTCATGCACCAGCGCTACACCGCAGACACCGCCGATTACACCGGGCGTGTCACCGTGCCAATGCTGTGGGATAAGAAGCTCAAGCGCATCGTCAGCAATGAATCAGCGGAGATCATCCGCATGTTCAACAGCGCGTTTAACCGGTTGACCGGCAATACTCTGGATTTCTACCCCGAAGCCCTGCGTTCGACGATCGATACGTTGAACGAGCGCATCTACCCCGCGGTGAACAATGGCGTATACCGCGCAGGGTTTGCCACTTCGCAGCAGGCGTATGAAAGCGCATTTGATGATGTGTTTACCGAGCTGGACTGCCTGGAACAGCACTTGGCTGAGCAGCGCTACCTGGCCGGTGAATACCTGACCGAAGCCGATGTGCGGCTGTTCACCACGCTGATTCGCTTTGATGCGGTGTATTACAGCCACTTCAAATGCAACCTGCGGCGGATTGCCGATTATCCGAACTTGTCGAACTGGCTAAGGGAGCTGTATCAATGGCCAGGCGTGGCCGAGACGGTGGATTTTGCGCATATCAAGGGGCATTACTATGCGAGCCATCGGACCATCAACCCGACCGGGATTGTGCCGAAGGGGCCGTTGCAGAGGTTTGATGCCGAGCATGATCGGGTGCGGTTGAGCGGTAAAGGTGTCTGGAACTGAAAACACCTTGTGGCGAGGGAGCTTGCTCCCTCGCCACATTAAGATCACTCACCACAGCGGCGATGTCAGACCTGGGATTGCGCGCCTTCAAACCACTTGAGTTTCTCGCGCAACACCACCACCTCACCGACGATCACCAGTGTCGGCGCATGCACTTCATGCTCCGCCACCATGCGCGGCAAATCCGCCAGGGTGCCGGTAAACACGCGCTGGTTGGACGTGGTGCCCTGCTGGATCAACGCCGCCGGGGTATCTGCCGCGCGCCCGTGCTTGATCAGTTGCTCACAGATGATCGGCAAGCCGATCAGGCCCATGTAGAACACCAACGTTTGCGACGGCCCCACCAGGTCATGCCAGGGCAGGTCCGAGGTCCCGTTCTTTAAATGCCCGGTGATAAAGCGCACCGACTGCGCATAGTCACGGTGCGTCAGCGGAATCCCCGCATACGCCGCGCAACCGCTGGCTGCCGTGATCCCCGGCACCACCTGGAACGGGATGCCATGGGCCGCCAGTTCTTCGATCTCTTCGCCGCCACGGCCGAAGATGAACGGATCGCCACCTTTGAGTCGCAGCACACGCTTGCCCTGCTTGGCCAGGTCCACCAGTTGCTGGTTGATCTGGTCCTGCGGCACGGCATGGTCGGCGCGACGCTTGCCGACGTAGATACGCTCGGCGTCACGTCGGCACAGCTCAAGAATCGCCGGCGCTACCAGGCGGTCATACAGCACCACGTCGGCTTGCTGCATCAGGCGCAAGGCGCGGAAGGTCAGCAGGTCCGGATCACCTGGGCCTGCACCGACCAAATAGACTTCGCCCGGCGCGTACGGCGGCGCGCCGTTGACCTTTTCGATCAACAGACGCTCAGCTTCGTCGCCCTGCCCGGCCAATTGACGGTCGGCGATCGGGCCTTGGAAAACCTCCTCCCAAAAGGCCCGACGCTGCTGCACATCCGGGTACAAACCTTTGACCTGGGCGCGAAAACGCGCCGCCAAACCGGCCAACTGGCCATAAGTCGACGGAATCCAGGTTTCCAGCTTGGCGCGGATCAAGCGCGCCAGCACCGGCGCATCGCCGCCGCTGGACACCGCAATCACCAAGGGTGAACGGTCGACAATCGCCGGGAAGATCACGCTGCACAGGGCTGGCGCGTCCACCACATTGACCGGTACGCACCGGCGCTTGGCATCGCTGGACACTTGCGCGTTCAGCGGCTCGTCGTCCGTGGCCGCGATAATCAGAACGCAGCCGTCAAGGTCGGCCTCCTGATAACCGCGCAGAATCAGGTCCCCGCCACTGCCCAGCACCAGTTCTCGCAACTGGTCTTCGATCTGGGGAGCAACCACCCGCAGCAACGCACCGGCGTCGGCCAGCAGCCGGGATTTGCGCAAGGCAATCTCCCCGCCACCGACGACCAACACACGACTGCCGCGCAGGTTATGAAACAGCGGCAGAAATTCCATTTAGCCGATGACCTCAACGCCGCCCATGTACGGCTTGAGCACTTCCGGCACGCGGATGGAACCGTCGGCCTGCTGGTAGTTTTCCAGCACGGCCACCAGGGTACGGCCTACGGCCAGGCCCGAACCGTTGAGGGTGTGTACCAGTTCCGGCTTGCCGGTTTCCGGGTTGCGGAAACGCGCCTGCATGCGACGGGCCTGGAAATCACCGCAGTTGGAGCACGACGAAATTTCGCGGTACTTGTCCTGGCTCGGCACCCACACTTCGAGGTCGTAGGTTTTTACAGCGCTGAAACCCATGTCGCCGGTGCACAGCGCCAGTACGCGGTAAGGCAGCTCCAGCAGTTGCAGGACGCGCTCGGCGTTGGCGGTCAGGCCTTCCAGGGCTTCCATGGAGGTCGACGGTTCAACAACCTGCACCATTTCAACTTTGTCGAACTGGTGCTGGCGGATCATGCCGCGCGTGTCACGCCCCGAAGCGCCGGCTTCGCTACGGAAACACGGGCTGTGGGCCACGAACTTGATCGGCAGCTGCTTGGCGTCGAGGATTTCGCCGGCGACGATGTTGGTCAGCGACACTTCGGCGGTCGGGATCAGGTACAGGTCGGCTTCGCCGTCGCGGCTGATCTTGAACAGATCCTCCTCGAACTTAGGCAATTGGCTGGTGCCCATCAGCGCCGGCGCCTGCACCAGATACGGCGTGTAGGCTTCTTCGTAGCCGTGTTCAGCGGTGTGCAGGTTGATCATGAACTGCGCCAGGGCACGGTGCATGCGCGCGATCGGGCCGCGCAGCAGAGCAAAGCGTGCGCCGGACATTTTGGCGGCCGTTTCGAAATCCAGGCCGCCGGTCAGTTCGCCCAACGCAACGTGATCCTTGATCTCGAAATCAAAGGCTTTTGGCGTGCCCCAACGGCGCACTTCGACGTTGCCGTCTTCGTCTTCACCAATGGGCACGGATTCGTGCGGAATATTCGGGATGCCCAGCAGGATCGAATCCAGCTCGGTCTGAATGCCTTCCAGCTCGACTTTGCCGTCGGACAGCTCGGTGCCCATGCGCTCGACGTCCGCCATCAACGGCGCGATGTCTTCGCCACGCTGCTTGGCCTGACCAATGGATTTGGAACGCGCATTACGCTCAGCCTGCAGCGCTTCGGTGCGGGTCTGGACGGTCTTGCGCTGTTCTTCCAGCGCTTCGATGCGCGCAACATCCAAGGCAAAGCCACGGGATGCCAGGCGGTCCGCTACGTCCTGAAGGTTGCTACGTAACAGTTTGGAATCGAGCATGTCGGTCTCTCGTTTATCAAAGTTTGGTCAAGGACAGGCCAGCCCAGGTGGCGAGCAGCCCGCCGAACACGCTGATGCCCAGGTAACCGAAAGCTACCAAAGCTTGCCCGCTTTCCAGCAGGCGCACCGTATCCAGTGAAAAGGATGAAAAGGTCGTAAGACCGCCTACAAAACCGACAATCAAGCCGGCGCGAACCTCAATCGGCACTTCGGGGCGCAACAGGAACCAGCCGTACAACAGGCCGATAATCAGGCAACCCACCAGGTTGACCGCCAGAGTGGCCGCATAAAAATGCTTCGGCCAATTGGCGCTGACCCAAGTGCCAGTGGCGAAACGCAATAATGTACCAGCGATGCCCGCGGCGGACACGGCAAGAATGGTCTTGAGCACTACTTTCTCCGCTGTTTTGGGCTGAGACGGTCGAGTTGGGCCAGGTGATTGAGCTTTTCACCGATTTTCAGCTCCAGGCCACGCGGCACCGGCTGATACAGCGGCAAGGGCTCAAGCTCATCGGGGAAGTAGTCTTCGCCGGCCGCGTAGGCGTCCGGCTCATCGTGGGCATAGCGGTATTCGTCGCCATAACCCAACTGTTTCATAAGCTTGGTCGGCGCATTGCGCAGGTGCATCGGCACCTCAAGAGAGCCGTATTCGGCAGCGGCGCGCAGGGCGGATTTGAAGCCCATGTACACCGCGTTGCTTTTTGGCGCGCAGGCCAGGTAGGTGATGGCCTGGGCCACGGCCAACTCGCCTTCCGGGCTACCCAGGCGCTCCTGCACATCCCAGGCGGCCAGGCACAGGCTCAAGGCGCGCGGGTCGGCGTTGCCGATGTCTTCGCTGGCCATGCGCACCACGCGGCGCGCCAGGTACAGCGGGTCGCAGCCGCCGTCGATCATGCGTGCAAACCAGTACAACGCGCCGTCGGGGTTGGAGCCACGCACAGACTTGTGCAGTGCCGAGATCTGATCGTAAAAGGCTTCGCCGCCCTTGTCGAAACGGCGGCGCGTGTCGCCGAGCAGGCTTTGCAACAGGTCGACGCCAATCTCACTGCCGTCTTCGGCCAAATCCGAGGCATTCTCCAGCAGGTTCAGAAAGCGGCGACCATCGCCATCGGCGGCGGCCAGCAGAATTTTGAAGCCTTCTTCGCTGACACTCAGCTGGCGCTTGCCCAAGCCCTTGTCTTCGCTCAGAGCCCGATGCAGCAGCTTTTGCATCGCCGCTTCGTCCAGGCTCTTGAGCACATAGACACGCGCTCGCGAGAGCAAGGCATTGTTGAGTTCAAACGAAGGGTTTTCGGTGGTAGCGCCAATAAAGATTAACGTACCGTCTTCGACATACGGCAAAAACGCGTCTTGCTGCGACTTATTGAAACGATGCACTTCGTCGACAAACAGGATGGTGCGCTTGCCGTATTGCCCAGCCTGTTGCTTGGCAACTTCTACCGCCTGGCGAATCTCTTTGACCCCGGCCAGTACCGCCGAAACCGTTTCGAAATGTGCATCCGAGACTTTCGCCAGCAGCCGCGCCAGGGTGGTTTTACCCACGCCCGGCGGCCCCCAGAAAATCATCGAGTGCAGCGCACCCTGCTCCAGGGCTTCACGCAAAGGCTTGCCGCGAGCGAGCAGGTGTTCCTGCCCGACGTACTCATCCAGGTTGGTCGAGCGCAAACGCGCCGCCAGAGGCTGAGCAATCGGGTCACTTCGAAACAAATCCATGGGCAGCGTTTGAAACCTCTAGACAGGTTATTCCTGGATCACGTCGGCACCCTTGGGGATGACGAACTTGAACTTGGATGCGTCCACTGGCTGGTTAGCCTTGACGCCGGAGAACAGGATATCGGTCCGCTGGCCCACGCTGTCGATCAGGCGCATGTTGTTGATCACGCCATTGCCGAACGACAGGTTCAGGCTGTCAAACAGCGTGTCCTTGGATTTAGGCTTGAGGGTGAACTCGATCACGTTGCTGGTTTGCTTGGAGGTGATATCGAAGCTGTCGTTGATCTTTGATACATCGCCCGACAGCAGCAGCGCCGGCGTCTGGTTCAAACGAGGGTCGAGCTTCTTGATGGTCGCCTGCTCCAGGTCCGGGTCCCACAGGGTGACCTTCTGGCCATCGGAAACAATCGTCTGCTCGGCCTTGCCTTCGGTGTGCCAGTAGAACAGACCAGGACGCTGTACGGCCATTTCGCCTTCGGTTTGCTGCAACTGGGTGCCGCCGGCATCCAGGGTCAACTGGGAGAAGCGTGCGGTCAGGGTCTTGGACTTGTCCAGCAGGTTAGTCAGGCTGGCCACCGAGGCCGGATCAGCGTGGGCCGAAACAGCAGTCAGGGCCAGTGCAGGCAACAACAGCATGCGGATAAAGCGCATGGGAATCCTCATTGAGTCGTCAGGGCGCGCTGCGTGTTGTCACGCAGCACGGAATCAGTCGCGCATCTGCCCGGGAGCGATGACTTCACGCGAACCGTTGGTGTTCATGGCGGTTACGACGCCAGCGTTTTCCATGGATTCGATCATGCGGGCGGCGCGGTTGTAACCGATTTTGAGCTTGCGCTGCACCGCAGAGATCGAGGCGCGACGGCTTTCGAGTACGAATGCCACGGCTTCGTCGTAGAGCGCGTCGGTTTCGGCATCGTCATCACCGCTGCTACCGCCGTCGAAGCCGCTGCCGGCCTCTTCGACGCCTGCGAGGATGTCGTCGTTGTATTCCGGCGCGCCGCGCAGCTTCCAGGCTTCCACCACGCGGTGAACTTCATCATCGGAGACGAAGGCGCCGTGAACCCGGATTGGCAGGCTGGTGCCCGGAGGCATATAGAGCATGTCACCGTGACCCAGCAGTTGTTCGGCGCCGCCCTGGTCGATGATAGTGCGCGAGTCGATCTTGCTGGAAACCTGGAACGCCATCCGCGTTGGAATGTTGGCCTTGATCAAGCCGGTGATCACATCCACCGACGGCCGCTGGGTGGCGAGGATCAAGTGAATACCGGCCGCACGGGCCTTTTGGGCGATACGCGCGATCAGTTCTTCCACCTTCTTGCCGACGATCATCATCATGTCGGCAAATTCATCGACCACCACCACGATGGTCGGCAGCTTGGTCAGCAGCGGCGCTTCGTCGTGAATGCTTTCGCGCTTGTACAGTGGGTCGGTCAGCGGTGTACCGGCGTCCTGGGCTTCCTTGACCTTGGCATTGAAGCCCGACAGGTTACGCACGCCCATCTTCGCCATCAGCTTGTAGCGACGCTCCATCTCGGCGACGCTCCAGCGCAAGGCGTTGGCGGCGTCCTTCATATCGGTCACCACCGGGCACAGCAGGTGCGGGATGCCTTCGTAGATCGACAATTCGAGCATCTTCGGGTCGATCATGATCAGCTTGGCGTCATCCGGGCCGGACTTGAACAGGATCGACAGAATCATCGCGTTCACGCCCACCGACTTACCGGAACCGGTAGTACCGGCCACCAGCAAGTGCGGCATTTTTGCCAGGTCGGTGATCACCGGCTTGCCGCCGATGTCGTGGCCGAGGGCCAAGGTGACCGGTGACTTGAAGTTGTCGTATTCCGGCGTCGACAGCACCTCGGAGAACCGCACGATCTGACGGTCTTCGTTGGGAATCTCGATGCCGACGGTGGTCTTGCCGGGGATCACTTCCACCACACGCACACTGGTCACGGCCAGGGAACGGGCCAAGTCTTTGGCCAGGTTGGAGATACGGCTGACCTTGACGCCGGCTGCCGGCTGGATTTCGTAACGGGTAATCACCGGGCCTGGGTGGATCGAATCTACCGAGACTTCGACGCCGAATTCCTTGAGCTTGATTTCCAGCAGGTGGCCGACGGCCGCCAGGGATTCCGGAGAATAATTGAGTTGTTTCTTTTCGGCCGGGTCGAGAATCGAGATCGGCGGCAAGGTGCCCTCTACGGCGCTGTCGACGAACAACGGCGCCTGCTTCTCTTTCTGCACACGATGGCTCGGCTCCGGCGCTTTGGGCGGTGCCGGGGCAATCACCGGCGGCACCTGCTTCTCGCGGTCCGACATGTGCTTGCTCAGGGCTTGCTCGCGCTCGATAAGGCGTTCCTTGACCTTGGCTTGCTCGCGGCGGTCCGGCGTACTCGGGGCCACCACTTCGTTAACGCGGGTGTCCACCTCACGCAGTTGCGCGACCATGCGTTTGCGATCGACCCGGGCCGACCACCAGCGGTTGGCGGCGCCCTGGAACAATTCGAGCAGGTCCAGGGTGATCTTGCCGGTCACGTCCATCACCTTGAACCACGACAGGTCGGTGAACACAGTGAGGCCGAACAGGAACAGCGCGATAAACATCAAGGTGCTGCCCTGGATATTCAGGGTCTTGCGCGCCAGGTCGCCGAGGCTTTCGCCCAACGCCCCGCCCGCGCCCGCCGGCAAGCCGGTAGGTGCATGAAAATGAATGTGCGCCAGCGCCGCGCCGGACAACACCAGGAACACCAGGCCGATCAGGCGCCAGGAGAACAGCCAGCCGCTCCACTGCCACGGTTCGTGACGCTGGCGGAAGATCTGCCAGGTCTTGATCGCCAGCAACAGTGGGAAGATATACGCGAAGTAGCCGAGCACCATAAACAGGATATCGGCGCTGTAGGAACCGGCGGGGCCGCCGAAGTTCTGCACGTCTTCGATCTTGCTGTTGTGGCTCCAGCCCGGATCGTCCTTGCCATAGGTAAGCAAGGCCATCATCAGGAACAGGCACAGGGCGCCGATAGCGATCAGCGCGCCTTCCTTGAGTCGGTAATGCAGGTGCTGGCGCCAGGCCGGCACGACTGCTGCTTTAGGTGTTGCGGCGGATTTCTTCAAAACGGGTCTATTCCTGCGCCTTTAGCGCGTCCATCTGTTGAATGACTGCACACTGCTCAATCCGAGCAGCTGAAAAATGAACGAATGTCGCTGAAACTACTTTTAACATTGGGTGATGAACAGGTGAAAGGGCGAAAACGCCACAATGCCCGCATTGTACGGGTTTGCGTCGACGATGCCACGTACTTGCCCTCACCCGACGGCCTGCACAGATGATGTGTCATAGCCTGTTCAATTTGATCACGCATTGTCTTTGCTGACAAAGGCTTATGCGCTGTTTTTATCAAAGCAGGCAAGCTTGGCAATTGGCCTGCATGGCCCAGACCCGATTACGACCGCGCCCAAAGGGTAGAGTTGCAGAAACACCTATTAACGCTATTGCGCGCGGATGCCCGATTCGGGCT
The DNA here is from genome assembly GCF_002742565.1 of Pseudomonas sp. 2995-3. Taxonomy (NCBI): domain Bacteria; kingdom Pseudomonadati; phylum Pseudomonadota; class Gammaproteobacteria; order Pseudomonadales; family Pseudomonadaceae; genus Pseudomonas; species Pseudomonas sp. 2995-3. The sequence goes on from NZ_LJSB01000081.1 coordinate 151,188, forward strand.
GGCCCCACAGCGCCATGTCGACAATAATTATCCCACATGCGGCAGGCGTCATACCTGCCACTCCCCTCCCCTACCGTAAGCCTGGATACCATGCTGACCTGGTTGCAACGCGATTCCCTGACTTTCCCGCCGCTGGCCAAAGCCATGCGTGAACCCAATGGCTTGCTGGCCGCCGGTGGCGACCTGTCGGCCGAGCGACTGATCCAGGCCTACCGCCATGGCTGTTTCCCGTGGTTCTCCGACGGCCAGCCGATCCTCTGGTGGTCTCCAGACCCGCGCACGGTGATATTCCCCGACGAGCTGCACGTGTCACGCAGCCTCGGCAAACTGTTGCGTCAGCAGCGCTACAGCGTGACCTTTGATCAGGACTTCGCCGCCGTCATCCAGGCCTGCGCCGCGCCCCGCGCTTATGCAGACGGCACCTGGATCACCGAAGGTATCCAAAGCGCCTACCTGGAGCTGCACCGGCGCGGCTACGCGCATTCCGTCGAAGTATGGGATGAAGGCAAGCTGGTCGGCGGCCTGTATGGCCTGGCAATGGGCCAGTTATTTTTTGGCGAATCGATGTTCAGCCGCGCCGACAATGCCTCCAAGTTCGGCTTTGCCACGCTGACCCGCCAGTTGCAGGCCTGGGGTTTTGTACTGATCGACTGCCAGATGCCCAATGATCACCTGCACAGCCTCGGCGCCCGCGCCATACCGCGCAGTGAATTTGCCGGCTTCCTGCGTAACCATTTAGACCAGCCCAGCTCTGGCCCGTGGGTTTCCTAGGCGACTTCCTCGTACCTGGCTTACACTTATTTCAAAGCTTATCCCGAGGGTTGATCATGACCGAGCTGGCACGCTTGAAGTTCTATGCCACTCAAGCTCACTCTTGCAGCTATCTGCCTGACGAGCAGGCCACCACACTGTTCCTCGACCCCAGCCAGCCGATGGACGTGCATGTGTATGCCGACCTCTCAGAGATGGGTTTTCGGCGCAGCGGCGATCATCTGTACCGGCCCCATTGCCAGAACTGCAATGCGTGCGTGCCTGCACGCATCCCGGTTGCGCAGTTTTTGCCGGACCGCAACCAGAAACGCATCCTCAAACGTAACGCCGACCTGACGGTCACGGCCACCAAGCCGCAGTACAGCGAAGAATATTTCGATCTTTACCAACGCTACATCGAACAACGCCATGCGGACGGCGATATGTTCCCGCCCAGCCGCGATCAGTTTTCGACCTTCCTGGTGCGCGACCTGCCCTTCTCGCGCTTCTATGAGTTCCGCCTGGACGGCCGCCTGTTGGCGGTGGCGGTGACCGACCTGCTGCCCAACGGCCTGTCGGCGGTCTACACCTTCTACGAGCCGGCCGAAGAACGCCGCAGCCTTGGGCGCTTTGCGATTTTGTGGCAAATCGGTGAAGCCGCGCGCCTGGAACTGGAGGCGGTGTACCTCGGATACTGGATCAAGAACTGCAAAAAGATGAACTACAAGACCCAATATCGGCCCATTGAGCTACTGATTAATCAAAGATGGGTAACGCTTAACTAGAACCCCTTGGCTTAAACACCCTTTTTCGGGCACAATGCACGCCGCTTTTGCCTGGCGCAGTTGCACCGGGCCATTCACTGGATACCGAGGGCTTTACTGCATGTCGAAAGAAGACAGCTTCGAAATGGAAGGCACTGTCGTCGACACCCTGCCCAACACCATGTTTCGTGTGGAGTTGGAAAATGGGCACGTCGTAACCGCGCATATCTCCGGCAAGATGCGCAAGAACTACATTCGTATTCTTACCGGTGACAAAGTGCGCGTCGAGCTGACGCCCTATGACTTGAGCAAAGGGCGCATCACTTACCGCGCTCGTTAAGCAAGTCAATACAAAACGCCCGGTTATACCGGGCGTTTTTGTGTGTGCGCAATTTTGTTCAACACCACAAATCCCTGTGGGAGCTGGCTTGCCTGCGATGGCGGTCTATCAGGAAAATATTCTTCAGCTGACCCACCGCTATCGCAGGCAAGCCAGCCCCCACAGTAGATCTCCAACGTATTCAAGACAGCAAAAAGGCGCCCTTGGGCGCCTTTTTACTGTGTTGCGATCAGCTATCAGGCCATTTCGGCGGTGGTTTCGAACTCGAAGGTCAGCTCGCCATCCTTCAGGTCGATGTGCACCACGCCACCATGGTCGGAAAGCTCGCCAAACAGGATCTCTTCGGCCAGTGGCCGCTTGATCTTGTCCTGGATCAGACGCGCCATTGGACGAGCGCCCATTGCCGAATCGTAGCCACCCTGGGCCAGCCAGTTGCGCGCCGCGTCCGTTACGTCAAGCTGCACGCGCTTGTCTTCCAACTGCGCTTGAAGCTCGGTAAGGAACTTGTCCACCACGCTTTTGATGACCTCATGGCTGAGGCGACCAAACTGGATAATGGTGTCCAGACGGTTGCGGAACTCCGGCGTGAAGCTCTTCTTGATCACTTCCATCGCATCGGACGAGTGATCCTGATGCGTAAAGCCAATAGAGGCTCGCGCAGCAGTCTCGGCACCGGCGTTGGTGGTCATGATCACGATGACGTTGCGGAAGTCCGCCTTGCGCCCGTTGTTGTCGGTCAGGGTACCGTGGTCCATGACCTGCAGCAGCAGGTTGAAGACTTCCGGGTGAGCCTTCTCGATTTCATCGAGCAACAACACGCAGTGTGGCTGCTTGGTGATGGCTTCGGTCAGCAGGCCGCCCTGGTCGAACCCGACATAGCCCGGAGGCGCGCCGATCAGGCGCGACACGGTGTGGCGCTCCATGTATTCGGACATGTCGAAACGCACCAGCTCAATACCCATGGCCTTGGCCAATTGCCGCGCCGCTTCGGTCTTGCCGACGCCGGTCGGGCCTGCGAACAGGAACGATCCGACCGGTTTGTCCGGCGACTTGAGGCCTGCACGCGAGAGCTTGATTGCGGTGGACAGCGCGTCGATAGCGGCATCCTGGCCGAACACCGTGAGCTTGAGGTCGCGCTCCAGGTTACGCAGCAGTTCCTTGTCGGAACTGTTGACGTGCTTGGGTGGAATACGTGCGATCTTGGCCACGATGTCCTCGACTTGAGGCACGTCGATGCGCTTCACACGCTTCTCGACCGGCTGCAGGCGCTGGTAGGCACCCGCCTCGTCGATCACGTCGATGGCCTTGTCCGGCATATGCCGGTCATTGATGTAGCGCGACGCCAGCTCAGCAGCAGCGCGCAGGGCTTCATCGGTGTACTCGATGCCGTGATGCGCCTCGAAGCGTCCCTTGAGGCCGCGCAGGATGCCGATGGTGTCTTCAACCGAAGGCTCGGACACGTCGACCTTCTGGAAGCGACGCGCCAGGGCACGGTCTTTTTCGAAGATGCCGCGAAACTCCTGGAACGTGGTCGAACCAATGCAACGGATATCACCCGACGACAGCAGCGGCTTGAGCAGGTTGGAGGCGTCCATCACCCCACCGGACGCCGCGCCGGCGCCAATGATGGTGTGGATTTCATCGATAAACAGAATCGCCTGCGGGCGTTTTTTCAGCTCGCCGAGCAGCGCCTTGAAGCGCTTCTCGAAATCGCCACGGTACTTGGTCCCGGCGAGCAATGCGCCAAGATCAAGGGAGTAGACGACGCTGTTGGCCAGCAGATCAGGCACCTGGTTATCAACGATGCGCTTGGCCAGGCCTTCGGCAATTGCGGTTTTACCCACGCCGGCCTCACCCACCAGCAACGGATTGTTCTTGCGACGACGCGCGAGGATCTGCGCTACACGCTCAACCTCAAGCTCACGCCCCACCAGCGGATCAATCCGCCCCTGGCGCGCCAGTTCGTTAAGGTTGCTGGCATAGGCATCCAGTGGATTGCCCGAAGAAGAAGACTCACCGCCCTCGTCGTCCTGCATATCCTGCTCACCCTCGGAATGATCGCCGTGCCCTGGCACTTTGGAGATACCGTGGGCGATGTAGTTGACGACATCAATACGGGCAACGCTCTGCTGCTTGAGCAGGAACACTGCCTGGCTTTCCTGTTCGCTGAAAATCGCCACAAGCACATTGGCGCCCGTGACCTCACGCTTACCGGAGCTCTGTACGTGGAAGACAGCACGCTGCAATACCCGCTGGAAGCCCAGGGTTGGCTGGGTCTCACGGTCCTCGTCATGCACGGGGATCAGTGGCGTGGTGGAGTCGATGAACTCCTGCAGGTCATGCTTGAGCTTGTCGAGGTTGGCGCCGCACGCACGCAGAACGGTGGCGGCAGCTTCGTTATCCAAAAGTGCCAGCAGCAGGTGCTCGACGGTCATGAATTCATGACGCTTCGAACGAGCCTCCTTGAAGGCAAGATTGAGGGTGACTTCGAGCTCGCGGTTTAACATAGCTTCACCTCATACCCAAGTGGTCGGCGTTAACCGTCCTTCTCGATTTCACAGAGTAGCGGATGCTGGCTTTCCCTGGCGTACTGGTTGACCTGCATGGCCTTTGTCTCGGCGATGTCACGGGTAAACACTCCACATACTGCCCGTCCTTCTGTGTGAACGGCCAGCATTACCTTGGTCGCCAGCTCGCGGTTCAGGTTAAAAAACACCTCGAGCACTTCGACGACGAAATCCATCGGTGTGTAGTCATCATTAAACAAAACCACCTTGTACATCGGCGGCGCCTGAAGAGCAGGCTTCGCCTCCTGGACAGCAATGCCTGCAGAACCGTCGTCATCGTGTTCCTGATCCGGGCGATCCTGATTGAATGTTAGTCGAATCTGGCTGTTTGCATGCATGGAAAGAAAGGTTCGTCAGTGGTTCAAATACAGTGGTGGGGGCGACCTGTCAGATTTTCAACTACTGACCGGTTGGTCGCCTTGACTATCGGCGAAACGGTGTTACAACCAATAGAACCCACAGTGGGTAAAAAAGGTCCGCGCAGTCAACCTTATTTATTCGGGTTAGGACGGATAAACTGGATGATACTCCAGTGATGGAGTCTGGTGCAGAGGGATATGGTTATGTCTGGCGTCAAGGTCAGTGGCAAGGTCAAATGGTTTAACAACGCCAAGGGATATGGGTTCATCAACGCAGATGGAAAATCCGGAGAAGACCTCTTCGCGCATTATTCAGCGATTACCATGGATGGGTACAAGACCCTAAAAGCGGGCCAGCCTGTGGAGTTTTTAATCATTCAAGGGCCGAAAGGGCTGCACGCCGTCGAAATTTGTGCAGCCTGCGCAGTTACATCGGGAACAATCCACGACGAAACGCACGAAACAAAGCCCAGGACAAGTCAGGCCACCCCATCAAAAAAGAAACAAACGGCCTGATAACGCCTTAAGCAATACGGCACAAAAAAGCCGGCCATTCTGAGTCATCAGAATGGCCGGCTTTTTTACAGCAGCGCTTTACATATGCGCAATCAACGCATCACCAAACCCTGACGACGACACCAGCTTCGCGCCGTCCATCAAACGCTCAAAGTCATAGGTCACGGTCTTCGCCGAAATCGCGCCATTGGTGCCTTTGATGATCAAATCCGCCGCCTCAGTCCAGCCCATGTGCCGCAGCATCATTTCCGCCGACAAGATCAGCGAACCCGGGTTGACCTGATCCTTGCCGGCATATTTAGGCGCAGTACCGTGGGTGGCCTCGAACATTGCCACGGTGTCGGAGAGATTGGCCCCCGGCGCAATACCAATACCACCCACTTCCGCCGCCAGCGCGTCAGACAGGTAGTCACCGTTGAGGTTAAGCGTGGCGATCACATCATATTCCGCCGGGCGCAGTAGAATCTGCTGGAGCATGGCATCGGCAATCGCGTCCTTGACCACCACATTCTTGCCGGTCTTCGGGTTTTTGAACTGCATCCACGGGCCGCCGTCGAGCAGGGTCGCGCCAAATTCTTTTTCGGCAATACCGTAGGCCCACTCTTTGAAGGCACCCTCGGTGAACTTCATGATGTTGCCTTTGTGCACAATGGTCAGCGAATCACGATCATTATCCACTACATATTGCAGGGCTTTGCGCGCCAGGCGCTCGGTGCCTTCCTTGGAAACCGGCTTGATGCCAATGCCACAGTCCTGGTCGAAACGGATCTTGGTAACGCCCATTTCTTCCTTGAGGAACTTGATCACCTTGATGGCTTCCGGCGAACCGGCCTTCCACTCGATACCGGCGTAAATGTCTTCGGAGTTTTCACGGAAGATGGTCATATCGACGTCGCCAGGCTTCTTGACCGGGCTGGGCACGCCTTCAAACCAGCGCACCGGGCGCAGGCACACATATAAATCGAGCTGCTGACGCAGGGCCACGTTCAGCGAACGGATGCCGCCGCCAACCGGCGTGGTCAGCGGGCCTTTGATGGAAACCACGTAATCCTTGACCGCATCCAGGGTTTCCTGGGGCAGCCAGGTGTCCTGGTCGTAGACTTGAGTCGCCTTCTCGCCGGCATACACCTCCATCCAGGAGATTTTGCGTTTTCCGCCGTAGGCCTTTTCAACAGCTGCGTCGACCACCTTGATCATCACCGGGCTGATGTCGACGCCAATACCGTCGCCTTCTATATAAGGGATGATCGGTTGGTCAGGAACATTGAGAGAATGGTCTGCATTGACGGTGATTTTGTCGCCGACTGCCGGAACCTGAATCTTCTTGTATCCCATGCTGAACTCCATCTATGGATTGAACATCTGGCTGCGTTCGAGCCTACTCCAGATAAATGGCGACTGAAACCTCACGCCATGCTCATTTGCATCGAAAACAGCATAATTTGTCGCCTACAAGCCTGAAAGCAAAGACAAAATCGCCAATCTTGAGCACATCGTGCGACTTTGGTCGCAGTCTGGGCCCTGCGACCTTTAGACCAATGGACGACACACCTTTTGTATGAAGGCTCAGCGTAAGCATAGCGACCTATGTATAATGCCGCCGCTGACCAAAGAGTCACGACGGCGGACCGCTCTAGAACAAAGCCTTCCGCTACAAAGCAGGACTAATACAATAGTCCACCCGCTTGACGCTCGACTGATGCAACCCAACATCACCGCGAAGAAACCTCGACATTTCGCTCATGGATGACTTTGAACGAACGCGCTCCACCCGGCGCATCTCGAGTTTCTGCGCACGCTTTCAGCAAAGAAGAGAGTTAATCCGAATATGCCCACCCGCTCGAAGATCATCTACACCTTCACCGACGAAGCCCCAGCCCTCGCCACCTATTCACTGCTGCCTATCGTAGAGGCCTTCACCGCTTCCGCTGATATTGCCGTGGAAACCCGCGACATTTCCCTGGCCGCGCGCATCCTCGCAAGCTTCCCCGAGCAACTGGGCACCAAGGCTATCCCGGACCACCTCGCCGAACTGGGCGACCTGGCCGTTACGCCTGAAGCCAACATCATCAAGCTGCCTAACATCAGTGCTTCGACCCCGCAGCTGCAAGCGGCGATCAAGGAACTGCAGGCCCAGGGCTACGCCCTGCCGGACTACCCGGAAACCGTAACCACCGACGCGGAAAAAGAAACCCGCGCACGTTACGACAAGGTCAAGGGCAGCGCCGTGAACCCGGTACTGCGCGAAGGCAACTCCGACCGCCGCGCACCGCTGTCGGTCAAGAACTACGCGCGCAAGCACCCGCATAAAATGGGCGCCTGGGCTGCCGACTCCAAGTCGCACATCGCACACATGAGCAACGGCGACTTCTACGGCAGCGAGAAAGCCGTACAGATCGAAGCGGCTGACGCCGTCAAGATCGAACTGATCGCCAAGGACGGTACCGCTACCGTCCTGAAAGAAAAAACCAGCTTGCAGGCTGGCGAGATCATCGACACCGCCGTGCTGAGCAAGAATGCCCTGCGCAGCTTCATCGCCGCTGAAATCGAAGACGCCAAGAAACAAGGCGTACTGCTGTCGGTCCACTTGAAAGCCACCATGATGAAGGTCTCCGACCCGATCATGTTCGGCCAGATCGTTGCCGAGTTCTATAAAGACGCACTGGCCAAGCACGCTGTCGTGCTGGAGCAGATCGGCTTTAACCTGAACAACGGCATCGGCGACCTGTACGCCCGCATCAAGGCCCTGCCGGCCGATCAGCAAGCGCAGATCGAAGCCGACATCCAGGCGGTGTACGCCGCTCGTCCGTCCCTGGCCATGGTCAACTCGGACAAAGGCATTACCAACCTGCACGTGCCGAGCGACGTTATCGTCGACGCCTCGATGCCTGCCATGATCCGTGACTCAGGCAAAATGTGGGGCACCGACGGCCAACTGCACGACACCAAGGCCGTGATCCCGGATCGCTGCTACGCCACCATCTACCAGGCAGTGATCGAAGACTGCAAGGCCAATGGCGCCTTCGACCCAACCACCATGGGCAGCGTGCCGAACGTTGGCCTGATGGCGAAAAAAGCCGAAGAGTACGGTTCCCACGACAAGACCTTCCAGATCAAGGCTGACGGCGTGGTCCGCGTCACCGACAGCAAGGGCAACCTGCTGATGGAACAGGCTGTCGAAGCCGGCGACATCTTCCGCATGTGCCAGACCAAAGACGCGCCGATCCAGGACTGGGTCAAACTGGCCGTCAACCGTGCTCGCGCCAGCAACACCCCGGCCATTTTCTGGCTGGACCCTAAGCGTGCCCACGATGGTGTGGTGGTCGAGAAAGTTCAGGCTTACCTGAAAGACCACAACACCGAAGGCCTGGACATCCGCATCATGTCGCCGGTCGACGCGATGAAGTTCACCCTGGAGCGCACCCGCAAGGGCCTGGACACCATCTCGGTGACCGGTAACGTTCTGCGTGACTACCTGACCGACCTGTTCCCGATCATGGAACTGGGCACCAGTGCCAAGATGCTGTCGATCGTGCCGCTGATGAACGGCGGCGGCCTGTTCGAAACCGGCGCCGGCGGTTCGGCTCCAAAGCACGTGCAGCAACTGGTTGAAGAGAACTTCCTGCGCTGGGATTCCCTGGGCGAGTTCCTGGCCCTGGCCGCGTCCCTTGAGCATTTGGGTGTCACCTACAACAACCCGAAAGCCCTGGTGCTGTCCAAGACCCTGGACCAGGCCACTGGCCAGTTCCTGGACAACAACAAGTCGCCATCGCGCAAAGTCGGCAACATCGACAACCGCGGCAGCCACTTCTACCTGGCGCTGTACTGGGCTCAAGCCCTGGCCGCACAGACTGAAGATGCTGCACTGCAAGCGCAGTTTGGCGAACTGGCCAAAACCCTGGCCGACAACGAGGCAACCATCGTTGCCGAGCTGAACGCCGTACAGGGCAAGCCAGTGGACATCGGCGGCTACTACGCGGCGAACCCGGAGCTGACCAGCAAAGCCATGCGCCCAAGCAACACCCTCAACGCGGCCATTGCCAAGTTGAAGTAAGGTTGTAAGGATGCAAAGAAGCCCCGGCCCCGTGCCGGGGTTTCTGTTTGTGCCCCCGATTTCATTGAACAACCCCGATCAAATGTGGGAGCTGGCTTGCCTGCGATAGCGGTGGTTCAGCTGCATCTGGGTCAACTGACAGACTGCTATCGCAGGCAAGCCAGCTCCCACACTGAACGAGTTTCTTCAGTCACTACACATTGAGGCACCTATGACCTGGCAACCCCACATCACCGTCGCCACTATCGTCGAAGACAACGGCCGCTTCCTGATGGTCGAGGAACTCAAGGGCGGCCGCGCCGTGCTCAACCAGCCGGCCGGCCATCTGGACCCGCATGAAACCCTCATCGAAGCTGCCGTGCGTGAAACCCTCGAAGAAACCGGCTGGGACGTCGAGGCCACCGGCATTGTCGGCATCTACCTGTACACCGCGCCCAGCAATGGCGTGACTTATCAGCGCGTGTGCTTTACCGCCAAAGCCTTGAAACATCACCCCGACTACACACTCGATGAAGGCATCGTCCGCGCCCGCTGGCTGACCCGTGAGGAGCTGATGGCCCTGCGCGACGACTGGCGCAGTGAGCTGATCATCCGCTGTATCGATGATTATCTGGCCGGCCAGCGCCATAGCCTCGAATTGATCCGCCCTTCTCTTTAGCCTTGCGGGCGTGAGCCTGTTAGAATCGCGTCCTTTTTCAAGACACCCGTTGAAACCCTATGCGTGATCCAGCCCCTTCTGACACACAAAAGAAGCGCGTCATCGTCGGCATGTCCGGCGGCGTGGATTCTTCCGTTTCCGCCGTTCTGCTCATGGAGCAGGGTTATGAGGTGGAAGGCCTGTTCATGAAGAACTGGGAAGAAGACGATGGAACGGAATATTGCACCGCCATGGACGACCTGGCCGACGCCCAGGCCGTGTGCGACAAGATCGGCATCAAGCTGCACACCGCCAATTTCGCCGCCGAGTACTGGGACAATGTGTTCGAGCACTTCCTGGCCGAATACAAGGCCGGCCGTACGCCGAACCCGGACATCCTGTGTAACCGCGAAATCAAGTTCAAGGCGTTCCTCGACTACGCCATGATCCTTGGCGCCGACCTGATTGCCACTGGCCATTACGTGCGCCGTCGCGATATCGATGGCCGTACCGAACTGCTCAAAGGCCTGGACCCGAACAAGGACCAGAGCTACTTCCTGCACGCCGTGGGCGGTGAACAGATCGCCAAGACCCTGTTCCCGGTCGGCGAGCTGGAAAAACCCGAAGTGCGCAAGATCGCCGAAAAACACGGCCTGGCTACCGCCAAGAAGAAGGATTCCACCGGGATCTGCTTTATCGGCGAGCGCCGCTTCAACGACTTCCTCAAGCAATACCTGCCGGCACAACCAGGCGAGATCAAAACCACCGACGGTGAAGTGATCGGCCGTCACCATGGCTTGATGTACCACACTATTGGCCAGCGTCAGGGGCTGGGCATCGGCGGCCTTAAAGACGCCGGTGAAGAACCCTGGTACGTGCTGGTCAAGGACCTGGAAAACAACGTGCTGGTCGTCGGCCAGGGCAACGAGCACCCGCTGCTGTTCTCGGGCGCGCTGCTGGCCTCGGAAATCTATTGGGTCAACCCGATCGACCTGAGCACGCCACGCCGCCTGACCGCCAAAGTGCGCTATCGCCAAAGCGACCAGCCCTGCACCCTGGAAAAAACCGCCAGCGGCTATCGCGCCACGTTCGATGACCCGCAACGCGCGGTCACGCCCGGCCAATCGGTGGTGTTCTATGACGGTGAAATCTGCCTGGGTGGCGGCGTGATTGAAGTCGCCGAAGCCTGGAGCAACCCGGCATGAGCCCGACCCAGGAGCAATTGACGGCGCTCGGCGGAGTTTTCCTCGCCGCGGTGCTGGTCGACAAGATTGCCAAGACCGGCCAGGTGACCGAGGCAGGCCTGACCTGCATGCTCGGCAGCCTGCTGATTCGCGACCCCAAGGACACACTGGAAGTCTACGGCGGTGATGATCTGGCGCTACGCGAAGGCTACCGTGCGCTGATCGGCGCCCTGGAGCGCGACCCAAGCACCTTGCAACGTGAGCCGTTGCGCTATGCGCTGTCGATGCTCGGCCTTGAACGGCAACTGGCCAAGCGTGACGACCTGCTCGAAACCATCGGCAAACGCCTGCCGCAGATTCAGTCCCAGGTGGAGCACTTCGGCCCGGCCCACGAAAACGTGATTGCCGCCTGTGGCGCGCTGTACCAGGACACGTTGAGCACCTTGCGCCAACGCATCCAGGTGCACGGCGACATGCGCAACCTGCAACAACCGAACAACGCCTCGAAAATCCGCGCCCTGCTCCTGGCCGGCATTCGTTCGGCGCGGTTGTGGCGCCAGTTGGGCGGTCATCGCTGGCAGTTGGTGATCAGCCGACGCAAATTGCTCAAAGAGCTTTACCCGTTGATGCGCAACGAATAAGTCGCAGCGACCCGTTTTTTTATAGCCTCACGCGTAATACGCCGGTCAGTTGGCGACGGACCGGCGGATTTTTTCATGTATGATACGCGCCCCATTTCGTTGCCCGACTGTCCGAGAACACCCCATGCAGCTCTCTTCGCTCACTGCGGTTTCCCCTGTTGACGGCCGCTACGCCGGCAAAACCCAGGCCCTGCGCCCTATTTTCAGCGAATACGGTCTGATCCGTGCTCGTGTTCTGGTTGAAGTGCGCTGGCTCCAGCGCCTGGCCGCTCACCCCGCCATCAGCGAAGTGCCGGCGTTTTCCGCCGAAGCCAACGCTGTATTGAACACCCTGGCGGAAAACTTCTCCCTGGAGCACGCCGAGCGTGTGAAAGAGATCGAGCGCACCACCAACCACGACGTTAAAGCCATCGAATACCTGCTCAAAGAGCAAGCGGCCAAGCTGCCGGAACTGGCCCAGGTCAGCGAGTTCATCCACTTTGCCTGCACCAGCGAGGACATCAACAACCTGTCCCACGCCCTGATGCTGCGCGAAGGCCGTGATGACGTGATGCTGCCGCTGATGCGCCAGACCGCTGACGCCATCCGCGAACTGGCCATCCGTTTCGCCGACGTGCCGATGCTGTCGCGCACCCACGGCCAACCAGCTTCGCCGACCACTTTGGGCAAAGAACTGGCCAACGTGGTGTATCGCCTGGAGCGCCAGATCGCTCAAGTCGCCGCCGTGCCGCTGCTGGGCAAGATCAACGGCGCCGTGGGCAACTACAACGCCCACCTGTCGGCCTACCCGGAAATCGACTGGGAAGAAAATGCCCGCGCCTTCATCGAAGATGAGCTGGGCCTGGGCTTCAACCCCTACACCACGCAGATCGAACCGCACGACTACATCGCCGAACTGTTCGACGCCATTGCGCGCTTCAACACCATCCTGATCGACTTCGATCGCGATATCTGGGGCTACATCTCCCTGGGCTACTTCAAGCAGCGCACCATCGCCGGCGAGATCGGTTCGTCGACCATGCCGCACAAGGTCAACCCGATCGACTTCGAAAACTCCGAAGGCAACCTCGGCATCGCCAACGCCCTGTTCCAGCACTTGGCCAGCAAGTTGCCGATCTCGCGCTGGCAGCGCGACCTGACCGACTCCACCGTACTGCGTAACCTCGGCGTGGGCTTTGCCCACAGCGTGATCGCCTACGAAGCCAGCCTCAAAGGCATCAGCAAGCTTGAGCTCAACGCGCAGAAGATCGCCGCTGACCTGGATGCGTGCTGGGAAGTGCTGGCCGAGCCGATCCAGACCGTAATGCGCCGCTACAACATCGAAAACCCGTACGAGAAGCTGAAAGAGTTGACGCGCGGCAAGGGCATCAGCCCTGAGGCGCTGCAAACTTTCATCGACGGCCTGGACATGCCAGCCGCCGCCAAGGCCGAGCTGAAATTGCTCACCCCGGCCAACTACATCGGCAATGCGGTGGCCCAAGCCAAGCGCATCTGATTTAGCGCAAGCCCTCTTGAGACGCCCGGCCGCGCCGGGCGTTTTTATTCCTGTCTTAAAAGTGCTTTTTTTCAATAGGTTACACATGAATCCTGATATTCCTCTTCAACTTCTGGGCGGCATCACGGCACGCGAATTCCTGCGCGACTACTGGCAGAAAAAACCGCTGCTGATCCGTCAGGCCATCCCTGATTTCGAAAGCCCGATCGACGCCGACGAACTGGCCGGCCTGGCCCTGGAAGAAGAAGTTGAATCGCGCCTGGTAATCGAACACGGCGAGCGCCCATGGGAACTGCGCCGCGGGCCGTTCGCCGAAGATGCGTTCAGCACATTGCCAGAGCGTGAGTGGACCCTGCTGGTGCAGGCAGTCGACCAGTTCGTACCCGAAGTTGCCGAATTGCTCGGGCACTTCCGCTTTTTGCCCAGCTGGCGCATCGACGATGTGATGATCAGCTTCGCCGCACCCGGCGGCAGTGTTGGCCCGCACTTCGACAACTACGACGTGTTCCTGCTGCAGGCCCAAGGCAAGCGCAACTGGAAAATCGGCCAGATGTGCAATTCCGAAAGCCCGCTGCTGCAGCACGCCGACCTGCGCATCCTCGCAGAATTCGAACAGAGCGAAGAATGGGTGCTGGAACCGGGCGACATGCTTTACCTGCCGCCGCGCCTGGCGCACTTCGGCATCGCCGAAGATGACTGCATGACCTATTCGGTGGGCTTCCGCGCACCGAGCGCCGCCGAAGTGCTGACCCACTTCACCGACTTCCTCAGCCAGTACCTGACCGATGAAGAGCGCTACACGGACGCCGACGCCCAACCAGTCAGCGACCCGCACCAGATTCAGGCGGATGCACTCGACCGCCTCAAAGGTCTGTTGGCCGAGCACATGAGCGACGAGCGCATGCTGCTGACCTGGTTCGGCCAGTTCATGACCGAGCCGCGCTACCCGGAACTGGTCGCCGGTGAAGAATTGGGCGAAGAAGACTTTATCAGCAGCCTGGAAAACGGCGCGATTCTGGTGCGCAACCCGAGCGCGCGCATGGCGTGGTCGGAAGTGGACGATGACGTACTGCTGTTTGCCAGCGGCCAGAGCCGTTATCTGCCAGGCAAACTGCGCGAACTGTTGAAACTGGTCTGCTCGGCCGACGCCCTGCACAGCGAAAACCTCGGCACCTGGCTGGCCGACGAAGACGGTCGTGACCTGCTGTGCGAACTGGTCAAGCAAGGAAGCCTGGGATTTGCCGATGAATAAGATTCACGTAAGTGTCGCGGACTGGCAAAAGGATATCGCTGAGATTCGGCGCATTCGTGAGGCGGTGTTTATCGCTGAACAATCGGTTCCACCAGAGCTGGAATGGGATGCGGATGACGCCGACGCAATGCACTTTCTTGCATTCGAAGGCGATTTTCCGATTGGCACCGCTCGCCTGCTGCCCAGCGGCGAGATTGGTCGCGTGTCGGTACTCAAGGACTGGCGCGGACTGAAGGTCGGCGACAAGCTGATGGAAACGGTGATCGGCGAGGCCGAAAAACGTGGCCAGACCAGGCAGTTCCTGAGTGCGCAGGTGTATGCGGCGCCGTTTTATGAGCGGCTGGGTTTCAAGATCGTCAGTGACGAATTCCTGGAAGTCGGGATTCCGCACGTTGATATGGTGCGCGAGGGCTGATTCGAGATCGAGTCGCCCTTATCGCAGGCAAGCCAGCTCCCACAGGGGAATGCATTCCAAATGTGGGAGCTGGCTTGCCTGCGATAGCGCCATCAGCAACACCCAAAATGCCCTGCCTGCCAGGGCATTTTGCCGTCTACGATTCAACTTGCGACCCGCCAGGCCGACAAACTGGCACTATCAAGCCTAATTGACTCGCAGAGATAACGGACATGTCCCTACGCACCCTGCTCACCGCCCTGCTCCTCACTGCCAGCGCCTGCGCCATGGCCGACACCGAAGTCGTCAACCTGAGCAACCGCACCAGCGCCGACCTGCTGCCCGTCGCGCAGAACTTTATCGGCAAGGACGGCACCGTCAGCGCCTATGGCAACCAGCTTATTGTTAAAGCGGACCCCGGCAAGATCCAGGACCTGCGCGCCCTGCTCACGCAACTGGACACACCCGCCAAGCGCCTGTTGATCACCGTCGACAGCAACGAAAACAACCAGCAGAACAGCGGTGACAGCCAAATCCGCATCATCAGCTACGGCACTGCCAGCCGCGACGGCGGCATTCAGCAGATCCAGGCCAGTGAAGGCGTGCCCGCACTGATTCAGGTCGGCCAGAGCGTGCCACTGACCACCACGCAGCCTGACGCCTACGGCCGCCCGCAGAACCAGACCCAGTACCGCAACGTCACCCAGGGCTTTTACGTGACTGCCAGTGTCACTGGCGAGACCGTACACCTGGCTATCAGTACCAACCGTGACCGCATGAGCCAGGAACGTCCCGATGTAGTGAATATTCAAAGTACCGACACAACGGTCAGTGGCCGCCTGGGCGAATGGATCCCGCTGGCGGGTATCAATCGCGAGACCCAGGCCGATAAATCCTCTACAACCCGCAGCTACTCTACCCAGGGCCGTGATGACCTGACTTTGCGGGTCAAGGTCGACACCCTGAACTAAAGCACCAAAAACTGACTGGCGAGTCGCATTAGACTAAAGATGTAGTGCCTTAAAAATAGCACTACAAAACATTTGACGAGCCAAAAAAGCCTGTGCATGATGGCCTCGCTCCCGCTAATCAGAGGCCCTGGCAAGGGCCTTCGGATCGCCGCTCTAAGCTACCCACCTGAGCCGATTCGTGTCTGTACCGCCCACAAGGTGTGTTTGACGTTGGTTGCGACTGGAACGAAGTTGTCCCGAGGGACGGAAGCTAACCAGGTAACCCGGCTACACACTGATGGATCGTACCAAGGCCCACGATGCCCGAAGACTGTTCGCAGTTTGCCCTTACCTGCTCAACTCGCCCTCTCGCACTGCGTTTATCCCGTCGCCTTCCCCGCCAAACCCGACTTGACCGCCTAAGCTTCTGGTCAGCGAGCAGCCCTGCCCACGCATTGAATGCACGGCTGGCAAAACGGATGTTTTTCCAAACAAGACGCGACGAGGTTTTTCCCCATGGCACTGACACGCGAACAGCAAATTGCAGCCCTTGAAAAAGATTGGGCTGAAAACCCACGCTGGAAAGGCGTAACCCGCGCTTATTCCGCTGCTGACGTCGTCCGCCTGCGTGGCTCGGTTCAACCTGAGCACACCTTTGCAAAACTCGGCGCCGAGAAGCTGTGGAAGCTGGTCACCCAGGGTGCCAAGCC
This sequence comes from Pseudomonas sp. 2995-3, assembly GCF_002742565.1. Classification (NCBI taxonomy): domain Bacteria; kingdom Pseudomonadati; phylum Pseudomonadota; class Gammaproteobacteria; order Pseudomonadales; family Pseudomonadaceae; genus Pseudomonas; species Pseudomonas sp. 2995-3. The sequence goes on from NZ_LJSB01000081.1 coordinate 167,801, forward strand.
GTCCTTCCGCCCCGAAAAAGATTTCGTCAACTGCATGGGCGCCCTCACTGGCGGCCAGGCAGTTCAACAGGTAAAAGCCGGTATCCAGGCGATCTACCTGTCCGGCTGGCAAGTGGCAGCGGACAACAACTCCGCTGAATCCATGTACCCCGACCAATCGCTGTACCCGGTGGACTCCGTGCCGACCGTGGTCAAGCGCATCAACAACTCGTTCCGCCGCGCCGACCAGATCCAGTGGAAAGCCGGTAAAGGCCCGGGCGACGAAGGCTACATCGACTACTTCGCACCCATCGTGGCTGACGCCGAAGCGGGTTTCGGCGGCGTACTCAACGCCTACGAACTGATGAAGAGCATGATCGAGGCAGGCGCTGCCGGCGTGCACTTCGAAGACCAACTGGCGTCGGTGAAAAAATGCGGCCACATGGGCGGCAAGGTACTGGTTCCAACCCAGGAAGCCGTACAAAAGCTGACCGCAGCACGCTTGGCCGCTGACGTTGCTGGCACGCCGACCATCATCCTGGCGCGTACCGACGCTAACGCGGCAGACTTGTTGACCTCCGACTGCGACCCGTATGACCAGCCGTTCGTAACCGGCGAACGCACCCAGGAAGGCTTCTATAAAGTGCGCGCCGGTCTCGACCAGGCGATCGCCCGTGGCCTGGCCTACGCGCCTTACGCCGACCTGATCTGGTGCGAAACCGCCAAGCCGGACCTGGACGAAGCGCGTCGTTTCGCCGAAGCGATCAAGAAGGAATACCCGGACCAACTGCTGTCCTACAACTGCTCGCCTTCTTTCAACTGGAAGAAGAACCTGGACGACGCGACCATCGCCAAGTTCCAGCGCGAACTGTCGGCCATGGGCTACAAGCACCAGTTCATCACCCTGGCTGGCATTCACAACATGTGGCACAGCATGTTCAACCTGGCGCACGACTATGCCCGTAACGACATGACCGCCTACGTGAAACTGCAGGAGCAAGAGTTCGCTGACGCCGCCAAGGGTTACACCTTTGTGGCGCACCAGCAGGAAGTGGGCACCGGCTACTTCGACGACATGACCACCGTGATCCAGGGCGGCACCTCGTCCGTGACCGCGCTGACCGGCTCGACCGAAGAAGAGCAGTTCCACTAAGTCGCGAGTAAACGGCCAGTGCGGCCCCACGGAAGACCTAACCGCACTGCCGCTTGATCTGACGCCCCGACTGGTTCGGGGCGTTTTTTTTTGCCCGCTTGAAAACACCACACATCACCTGTGGGAGCTGGCTTGCCTGCGATGGCGGTGGGTCAGTGACAGATTTTTCAACTGTTCCACCGCTATCGCAGGCAAGCCAGCTCCCACATCGACCGTGTCGACCCTGAAGGTTTTGCGCAAAACATTGACCCAGGGCGCTATTTGCCTGAATCAAATCGGTTAAAAGATCCCCTCCAGCAACTAGCAGCAATCACGCAAGTAACAACAACTTCCCGCGCCACACGAGAAACATTCGCTTAAATCCTGCGCAAACAATATTCATTATCATTTAGCCGATGAAAACTTCTTTACCGCTTAAACAAAACACATTTGATTAAATGCCCGCTAATCCCCGCCCCACAAGGGCTACAGCCCCAAGAAGGTGCACTATGTGCTTATTCCATCGAATAATTTCGCTATAGGAATTTTACTTGCCCGGTGTTTAGCCATAAAATCACCGCGATTGATTGCAGTGCGACATATCGTCACTGCATCGTTACTTTTTCGAGCTCAGAGACCTTTGCTCTCTGTTAAGGATTTCCAGCATGACCGAAGCGACAGGACTCATGGCCCACAACTGGGGCTTTGCCATTTTCCTCCTCGGTGTTGTCGGCCTTTGTGCCTTCATGCTCGGCGTCTCCAGCCTCCTCGGGTCAAAAGCCTGGGGCCGCAGCAAAAATGAACCGTTCGAGTCCGGCATGCTGCCTACAGGTGGCGCCCGCTTGCGGCTCTCAGCCAAATTCTATCTGGTCGCGATGCTGTTCGTGATCTTCGATATCGAAGCCCTCTTTCTCTTTGCCTGGTCTGTGTCCGTCCGCGAAAGCGGCTGGACCGGATTCGTCGAAGCCCTCGTTTTCATAGCAATTCTGTTGGCAGGCCTTGTCTACCTATTCCGAGTGGGCGCCCTTGACTGGGCTCCGGAAGCTCGTCGTAAGCGGCAAGCGAAGCTGAAACAATGAGGCTTTGGCGATGCAATACAATCTCACCAGGATCGACCCGGATGCTCCTAACGATCAGTACCCTATCGGCGAACGGGAAACCGTCTCCGATCCGTTAGAAGATCAAGTCCACAAAAACATCTACATGGGCAAACTCGAAGACGTGCTGAGTGGCGCGGTCAACTGGGGGCGTAAAAACTCCCTGTGGCCGTACAACTTCGGCCTTTCGTGCTGCTACGTGGAAATGACCACCGCCTTCACGGCGCCCCACGACATCGCGCGCTTTGGCGCCGAAGTTATCCGGGCATCACCGCGCCAGGCGGATTTCATGGTTATCGCCGGCACCTGCTTTATCAAAATGGCGCCGATCATTCAGCGTCTCTACGAGCAAATGCTCGAACCGAAGTGGGTTATCTCCATGGGTTCGTGCGCCAACTCCGGTGGCATGTACGACATCTACTCCGTCGTTCAAGGGGTGGACAAGTTCCTGCCCGTGGACGTCTACGTGCCTGGCTGCCCGCCCCGCCCTGAAGCTTTTCTGCAAGGCTTGATGCTGTTGCAGGAGTCGATTGGCAAGGAGCGTCGTCCGCTTTCCTGGGTGGTCGGTGATCAAGGCGTTTATCGCGCCGAGATGCCGTCACAAAAGGAACAGCGCCGCGAACAGCGAATCGCAGTCACCAACCTGCGCAGCCCCGACGAAGTCTGATCCAGCCCCGCTTCTTTTATAGAACGAAAACCTGGCTTCATTCTTTACGTTGACCGAAAGCGATAAAAAACCATGACTACAGGCAGTGCTCTGTACATCCCGCCTTACAAGGCAGACGACCAGGATGTGGTTGTCGAACTCAATAACCGTTTTGGCCCTGACGCCTTCACCGCCCAGGCCACACGCACCGGTATGCCGGTGCTGTGGGTGGCGCGCGCCAAGCTCGTCGAAGTCCTGAGCTTCCTGCGCAACCTGCCCAAGCCGTACGTCATGCTTTATGACCTGCATGGCGTGGACGAGCGTCTGCGCACCAAGCGTCAAGGTTTGCCGAGCGGTGCCGATTTCACCGTGTTCTACCACTTGATGTCGCTGGAACGTAACAGCGACGTGATGATCAAGGTCGCGCTGTCCGAAAGCGACTTGAGCATCCCGACCGTCACCGGTATCTGGCCGAATGCCAGCTGGTACGAGCGCGAAGTTTGGGACATGTTCGGTATCGACTTCCCGGGCCACCCGCACCTGACGCGCATCATGATGCCGCCGACCTGGGAAGGTCACCCGCTGCGCAAGGACTTTCCTGCCCGCGCAACCGAATTCGACCCGTTCAGCCTCAACCTCGCCAAGCAGCAGCTTGAAGAAGAAGCTGCACGCTTCCGTCCGGAAGACTGGGGCATGAAACGCTCCGGCACCAACGAGGACTACATGTTCCTCAACCTGGGCCCGAACCACCCTTCGGCTCACGGTGCCTTCCGTATCATCCTGCAACTGGACGGCGAAGAAATCGTCGACTGTGTGCCGGACATCGGTTACCACCACCGTGGTGCCGAGAAGATGGCCGAGCGCCAGTCCTGGCACAGCTTCATCCCGTACACCGACCGTATCGACTACCTCGGCGGCGTGATGAACAACCTGCCGTACGTGCTGTCGGTCGAGAAGCTGGCCGGTATCAAGGTGCCGGACCGCGTCGACACCATCCGCATCATGATGGCCGAGTTCTTCCGCATCACCAGCCACCTGCTGTTCCTGGGTACCTATATCCAGGACGTTGGCGCCATGACCCCGGTGTTCTTCACCTTCACCGACCGTCAGCGCGCCTACAAGGTTATCGAAGCCATCACCGGTTTCCGCCTGCACCCGGCCTGGTATCGCATCGGCGGCGTGGCGCACGACCTGCCGAACGGCTGGGAGCGCCTGGTCAAGGAATTCATCGACTGGATGCCCAAGCGTCTGGACGAGTACCAAAAGGCTGCGCTGGACAACAGCATCCTCAAGGGTCGTACCATCGGCGTCGCGCAGTACAACACCAAAGAAGCCCTGGAATGGGGCGTCACTGGTGCCGGCCTGCGTTCGACCGGCTGCGACTTCGACCTGCGTAAAGCACGGCCGTACTCGGGCTACGAGAACTTCGAGTTCGAAGTGCCGCTGGCCGCCAATGGCGATGCCTACGACCGGTGCATCGTGCGCGTTGAAGAAATGCGCCAGAGCCTGAAGATCATCGAGCAGTGCATGCGCAACATGCCGGCTGGCCCGTACAAGGCGGATCACCCGCTGACCACACCGCCGCCGAAAGAGCGCACGCTGCAGCACATCGAAACCCTGATCACGCACTTCCTGCAAGTTTCGTGGGGCCCGGTGATGCCGGCCAACGAATCCTTCCAGATGATCGAAGCGACCAAGGGTATCAACAGTTATTACCTGACGAGCGATGGCGGCACCATGAGCTACCGCACCCGGATTCGTACCCCAAGCTTTGCCCACTTGCAGCAGATCCCTTCGGTGATCAAAGGCGAGATGGTCGCGGACTTGATTGCGTACCTGGGTAGTATCGATTTCGTTATGGCCGACGTGGACCGCTAAGCATGAACAGCACGCTTATCCAGACAGACCGTTTCACCTTGAGTGAAACCGAGCGCTCGGCCATCGAGCACGAGCTGCATCATTACGAAGACCCGCGCGCGGCGTCTATCGAAGCCTTGAAGATCGTCCAGAAGGAACGTGGCTGGGTGCCGGACGGCGCCCTCTACGCCATCGGCGAGATCCTCGGCATCCCCGCCAGCGACGTTGAAGGTGTGGCCACGTTCTACAGCCAGATCTTCCGCCAGCCGGTCGGCCGCCACATCATTCGCGTGTGCGACAGCATGGTCTGCTACATCGGTGGCCATGAATCAGTGGTCAGCGAAATCCAGAACAAGCTGGGCATTGGCCTCGGCCAAACCACTCCGGACGGCCGCTTCACGCTGCTGCCGGTGTGCTGCCTGGGCAACTGCGACAAGGCGCCGGCGTTGATGATCGACGACGACACATTCGGTGACGTGCAGCCTGCTGGCGTGACCCAATTGCTCGAGGGCTACCCATGACCCTTACATCTTTCGGCCCGGCCAACCTGATCAAGCGTTCGCCTGAAACCCACCCGCTGACTTGGCGCCTGCGTGACGACGGCGAGCCGGTATGGCTCGACGAGTACCAGGCCAAGAACGGTTACGCGGCGGCGCGCAAAGCCTTCGCCGACATGGCCCAGGACGATATCGTCCAGACCGTGAAAGACGCCGGCCTTAAAGGCCGCGGCGGTGCTGGCTTCCCCACTGGCGTTAAGTGGGGCCTGATGCCCAAAGACGAATCCATCAACATCCGTTACCTGCTGTGCAACGCGGACGAGATGGAGCCGAACACCTGGAAAGACCGCATGCTGATGGAGCAACTGCCCCATCTGCTGATCGAAGGCATGCTGATCAGCGCCCGAGCACTGAAAACCTACCGGGGCTATATCTTCCTGCGTGGCGAATACACCACCGCCGCCAAGCACCTCAACCGTGCCGTGGAAGAAGCCAAGGCCGCCGGCCTGCTGGGCAAGAACATCCTCGGTTCGGGTTTTGACTTCGAGCTGTTCGTGCACACCGGCGCCGGGCGTTATATCTGCGGTGAAGAAACCGCACTGATCAACTCCCTCGAAGGCCGCCGCGCCAACCCGCGCTCCAAGCCGCCCTTCCCTGCCGCCGTGGGCGTGTGGGGCAAGCCTACCTGCGTGAACAACGTTGAAACCCTGTGCAACGTGCCGGCGATCATCGCCGACGGCGTCGACTGGTACAAATCGTTGGCCCGCGAAGGCAGCGAAGACATGGGCACCAAGCTCATGGGCTTCTCCGGCAAGGTCAAGAACCCTGGCCTGTGGGAGCTGCCGTTCGGCGTCACCGCACGCGAGCTGTTCGAGGACTACGCCGGCGGCATGCGCGACGGCTACACCTTGAAAGCCTGGCAGCCAGGCGGCGCCGGTACCGGCTTCCTGCTCCCCGAGCACCTCGACGCACAGATGTATGCCGGCGGCATCGGCAAGGTCGGCACCCGTATGGGCACTGGCCTGGCGATGGCGGTGGACAACACCGTGAACATGGTTTCGTTGCTGCGCAACATGGAGCAGTTCTTTGCCCGTGAATCGTGCGGCTTCTGCACCCCGTGCCGTGACGGCTTGCCATGGAGCGTCAAGCTCTTGATGGCGATCGAGAACGGTGAGGGCCAGCCAGGCGACATCGAGACCCTGCTGGGTTTGGTCGGTTTCCTCGGCCCAGGCAAGACCTTCTGTGCTCACGCACCGGGCGCCGTGGAGCCATTGGGCAGCGCAATCAAATACTTCCGCTCGGAGTTCGAAGCCGGCATCGCGCCTGTCAGCGCCGCCGTCCCGCCTCTGGCAAGGCCGATCGTAGTCGGCGCGTAACGCTTTAAAGGCGAAGGGTCCGTGCCCTTCGTCTTCTCATGGGCTGACGCCGTAAAGGCTGTGTTGATGCCCATGAATAACAAGATTCCATTAGCCACGCCCGCTGACAACGGGCCAACGAAGAACTTTGAACCATGGCCACTATCCACGTAGACGGCAAAGCGCTCGAAGTCGATGGGGCAGACAACCTGTTACAGGCATGTCTCTCACTAGGCCTCGACATCCCGTATTTCTGCTGGCACCCCGCGCTTGGTAGCGTTGGTGCCTGTCGCCAGTGCGCGGTCAAGCAGTACACCGACGAGAACGACACCCGTGGTCGTATCGTCATGTCCTGCATGACCCCAGCCACCGACAACACCTGGATCTCCATCGAAGATGAAGAATCCAAGGCGTTCCGCGCCAGTGTCGTCGAATGGCTGATGACCAACCACCCGCATGACTGCCCGGTCTGTGAGGAAGGCGGTCACTGCCACCTGCAAGACATGACGGTGATGACCGGCCACAACGAGCGCCGTTATCGCTTCACCAAGCGCACCCACCAGAACCAGGACCTCGGCCCGTTCATTTCCCACGAAATGAACCGCTGCATTGCCTGCTACCGTTGCGTGCGTTTCTATAAAGACTACGCCGGCGGCACCGACTTGGGCGTCTTCGGCGCCCACGACAACGTGTACTTCGGTCGCATTGAAGACGGCGTGCTCGAAAGCGAGTTCTCCGGCAACCTCACCGAGGTCTGCCCGACCGGTGTGTTCACCGACAAGACTCACTCCGAGCGCTACAACCGTAAGTGGGACATGCAGTTCTCACCGAGCATCTGCCATGGCTGCTCCAGCGGTTGCAACATCTCCCCGGGCGAGCGCTACGGCGAACTGCGTCGCATCGAAAACCGCTTTAACGGTTCGGTCAACCAGTACTTCCTGTGCGACCGTGGCCGTTTCGGCTATGGCTACGTCAACCGCGAAGACCGCCCACGCCAGCCGCTGTTGGCCGGTGGCGCCAAGCTGAGCCTGGACGACGCGCTGGATAAAGCCGCCGACCTGCTGCGCGGCCGCAACATCGTCGGTATCGGTTCGCCGCGTGCCAGCCTCGAAAGCAACTACGCGTTGCGCGAGCTGGTGGGTGCCGAGCACTTCTACTCCGGTATCGAAGCCGGTGAGTTGGAGCGCATCCGCCTGGTCCTGCAAGTGCTGAACGACAGCCCGCTGCCAGTCCCGAACATGCGCGACATCGAAGACCACGATGCGATCTTCGTCCTCGGCGAAGACCTGACCCAGACTGCCGCGCGTATTGCGCTGTCGCTGCGTCAGTCGGTCAAAGGCAAGGCCGAAGACATGGCCGACGCCATGCGCGTACAGCCTTGGCTCGACGCCGCGGTGAAAAACATCGGCCAGCACGCGCTGAACCCGCTGTTTATCGCAAGCCTGGCTGAAACCAAGCTCGACGACATCGCCGAAGAATGCGTTCACGCAGCGCCGGACGACCTGGCCCGCATCGGTTTCGCCGTAGCCCACGCCCTCGACGCCAGCGCGCCTGCCGTCGAAGGCCTGGACGCTGAAGCCGCTGAACTGGCCCAGCGCATCGCCGACGCCCTGCTCGCGGCCAAGCGCCCATTGATCATTGCCGGCACCTCGTTGGGTTCCAAGGCACTGATTGAGGCTGCTGCGAATATCGCGAAGGCCTTGAAGCTGCGCGACAAGAACGGTTCCATCAGCCTGGTCGTGCCGGAAGCCAACAGCCTCGGCTTGGCCATGCTCGGTGGCGAGTCCTTGGACGCCGCCCTGCAAGCGGTAATCGACGGCAATGCCGACGCCATCGTGGTACTGGAAAACGACCTGTACACCCGCACCGATTCAGCCAAGGTCGATGCCGCGCTGGATGCCGCCAAAGTACTGATCGTGGCCGATCACCAGAAGACCGCCACCAGCGAGCGTGCCGACCTGGTGCTGCCAGCCGCCACCTTCGCCGAAGGCGACGGTACCCTGGTCAGCCAGGAAGGCCGCGCCCAGCGCTTCTTCCAGGTGTTCGATCCGAAGTACATGGACGCCAGCATCCTGGTTCACGAAGGCTGGCGTTGGCTGCATGCCCTGCGCGCGACCTTGCTGAACCAGCCGATCGACTGGACCCAGCTCGACCACGTGACCGCAGCGGCCGCCGCAAGCGCGCCGCAATTGGCACGTATCGTCGACGCGGCTCCGTCCGCCTCGTTCCGCATCAAGGGCATGAAACTGGCCCGTGAACCGCTGCGTTACTCCGGCCGTACGGCCATGCGCGCCGACATCAGCGTGCACGAGCCGCGTACCCCGCAAGACCCGGATACCGCGTTTGCCTTCTCCATGGAAGGTTACTCGGGCTCGGTCGAGCCACGTCAGCAGGTGCCATTTGCCTGGTCGCCGGGCTGGAACTCGCCGCAAGCCTGGAACAAGTTCCAGGACGAAGTCGGTGGTCACATCCGCGCTGGCGACCCAGGCACCCGCCTGATCGAAAGCACCGGTGACTCGCTGAACTGGTTCGCTGCGGTGCCGCGACCATTCAACCCGGCCCAGGGCACCTGGCAGGTTGTGCCGTTCTTCCACCTGTTCGGCAGCGAAGAGACCTCTTCCAAAGCTGCGCCGGTGCAAAGTCGCATTCCTGAAGCCTACGTGTCCGTGGCCAAGTCCGAAGCCGACCGCCTGGGCGTCAACGACGGTGCCCTGCTCAGCCTGAACGTGGCTGGCCAGACCCTGCGTCTGCCGCTGCGTATCAATGATGAGTTGGGTGCTGGCCTGGTTGCACTGCCGAAAGGCCTCGCCGGTATTCCGCCTGCGATCTTTGGCCAAACCGTTGACGGTCTGCAGGAGGCAGCGCAATGACCTGGTTCACCCCTGAAGTGATCGACGTGATCATCTCGGTCGTCAAGGCCATCGTGATCCTGTTGGCCGTGGTCGTTGCGGGCGCCCTGCTCAGCTTCGTCGAACGTCGCTTGCTGGGCTGGTGGCAGGACCGTTACGGTCCGAACCGCGTAGGCCCGTTCGGCATGTTCCAGATCGCTGCCGACATGCTGAAAATGTTCTTCAAGGAAGACTGGACCCCGCCGTTTGCCGACAAGGTGATCTTCACCCTGGCACCGGTCGTGGCCATGAGCGCCTTGCTGATCGCCTTCGCGATCATCCCGATCACCCCGACCTGGGGCGTGGCGGACTTGAACATCGGCTTGCTGTTCTTCTTCGCCATGGCCGGTTTGTCGGTCTATGCGGTGCTGTTCGCCGGTTGGTCGAGTAACAACAAGTTCGCCCTGTTGGGCAGCTTGCGGGCTTCGGCCCAGACCGTGTCCTACGAAGTGTTCATGGGCCTGGCGCTGATGGGCATCGTGGTGCAGGTCGGCTCGTTCAACATGCGCGACATCGTCGAGTACCAGGCGCAGAACCTGTGGTTCATCATTCCGCAGTTCTTTGGCTTCTGCACCTTCTTCATCGCTGGCGTCGCCGTGACTCACCGTCACCCGTTCGACCAGCCGGAAGCGGAACAGGAACTGGCTGACGGTTACCACATTGAATACGCCGGCATGAAATGGGGCATGTTCTTCGTTGGCGAATACATCGGCATCATCTTGATCTCGGCCCTGTTGGTCACGCTGTTCTTCGGCGGCTGGCACGGTCCGTTCGGCATCCTGCCGCAGTTGGCGTTCTTCTGGTTCTTCCTGAAGACCGCGTTCTTCATCATGTTGTTTATCCTGCTGCGCGCTTCCATTCCGCGTCCACGATACGACCAGGTGATGGATTTCAGCTGGCGCTTCTGCCTGCCGCTGACCCTGATCAATTTGCTGGTGACGGCTGCCGTTGTGTTGTTGAACACGCCAGCCGGCGCGGTTCAGTGAGGATTTGACCCATGTTCAAATATATTGGCGACATCGTTAAGGGTACCGGTACCCAGTTGCGAAGCCTGGTGATGGTGTTCGGTCACGGCTTTCGCAAACGCGACACCCTGCAATACCCGGAAGAAGCGGTGTACCTGCCGCCGCGCTATCGCGGCCGCATCGTACTGACCCGCGACCCCGATGGCGAAGAGCGTTGTGTAGCCTGCAACCTGTGCGCCGTGGCGTGCCCGGTGGGTTGCATCTCCCTGCAGAAAGCTGAAACAGAAGACGGTCGCTGGTACCCGGACTTCTTCCGCATCAACTTCTCGCGCTGCATTTTCTGTGGCCTCTGCGAGGAAGCTTGCCCGACCACCGCGATCCAGCTGACACCGGATTTCGAGATGGCCGAGTTCAAACGTCAGGACCTGGTGTACGAGAAAGAAGATCTGCTGATCTCTGGTCCCGGTAAAAACCCTGATTACAACTTCTATCGTGTTGCAGGTATGGCCGTTGCCGGTAAGCCGAAGGGCGCCGCACAAAACGAAGCCGAGCCGATCAACGTGAAGAGCTTGCTGCCTTAAGGAAGAAAGATGGAATTCGCTTTCTATTTCGCGTCCGGTATTGCAGTGGTGTCCACGCTTCGCGTGATCACCAACACCAATCCTGTGCACGCCCTGCTCTACCTGATCATTTCGTTGATCGCCGTGGCCATGACCTTTTTCAGCCTCGGCGCACCGTTCGCCGGTGTGCTGGAAGTGATCGCCTACGCCGGCGCCATCATGGTGCTGTTCGTGTTTGTGGTGATGATGCTCAACCTGGGGCCGGCCTCGGTCGCCCAGGAACGCGTCTGGCTCAAGCCCGGCATCTGGCTCGGCCCGGTCATCCTGGCAGCCCTGCTGCTGGGTGAACTGCTGTATGTGCTGTTCGCTCACCAGAGCGGCCAGGCCATCGGCCACACCACCGTAGACGCGAAAGCCGTGGGCGTCAGCCTGTTCGGCCCGTACCTGCTGGTGGTCGAACTGGCTTCGATGCTGCTGCTCGCGGCAGCCATCACCGCCTTCCACTTGGGCCGCAACGAAGCCAAGGAGCAATGACGATGCCTGCTATCCCTTTGGAGCATGGTCTGGCGGTCGCCGGCATCCTGTTCTGCCTTGGCCTGGTCGGCCTGATGGTTCGCCGTAACATTCTGTTCGTGTTGATGAGCCTGGAAATCATGATGAACGCCGCCGCACTGGCGTTCGTTGTTGCAGGTAGCCGATGGGCGCAGCCGGATGGGCAAGTCATGTTCATCCTGGTGATCAGCCTGGCAGCCGCCGAGGCCAGTATTGGCCTGGCGATCCTGCTGCAACTGTATCGTCGCTTCCACACGCTTGATATCGACGCTGCCAGTGAGATGCGCGGATGAACATGATCTTTCTGACTTTCGTATTTCCCCTGATCGGTTTCCTGCTGCTGTCGTTCTCCCGTGGACGCTGGTCGGAAAACCTTTCTGCCTTGATCGGCGTGGGTTCCATTGGCTTGTCGGCGATCGTCGCCGCCTACGTCATCTGGCAATTCAACGTGGCGCCGCCGGAAGGCGGCCACTACACCCTGGTGCTGTGGCAATGGATGTCGGTGGACGGCTTCAAGCCCAACTTCGCCCTCTACGTCGACGGCCTGTCGATCACCATGCTCGGCGTGGTGGTGGGTGTAGGCTTCCTGATCCACCTGTTCGCGTCCTGGTACATGCGTGGTGAGGCCGGCTACTCGCGCTTCTTCTCGTACACCAACCTGTTTATCGCCAGCATGCTGTTCCTGGTACTCGGCGATAACCTGTTGTTCCTGTACTTCGGCTGGGAAGGCGTGGGCCTGTGCTCGTACCTGTTGATCGGTTTCTACTACAGCAACCGCAACAACGGTAACGCGGCACTCAAGGCCTTTATCGTCACCCGCATCGGCGACGTGTTCATGGCCATCGGCCTGTTCATCCTGTTCCAACAAGTGGGCACGCTGAACATCCAGGAACTGCTGGTGCTGGCACCGCAGAAATTCCAGGTTGGTGACTTCTGGATCACCCTGGCGACCCTGATGCTGCTGGGTGGCGCTGTGGGTAAATCCGCACAACTGCCGCTGCAAACCTGGCTGGCGGACGCGATGGCCGGTCCTACGCCGGTGTCGGCGCTGATCCACGCGGCAACCATGGTGACTGCGGGTGTCTACCTGATCGCGCGTACCCACGGCCTGTTCACCCTGGCGCCGGAAATCCTGCATCTTGTAGGGCTGGTCGGTGGTGTGACCCTGGTTCTGGCGGGTTTTGCCGCGCTGGTACAGACCGACATCAAGCGTATCCTCGCCTACTCGACCATGAGCCAGATTGGCTACATGTTCCTGGCCCTGGGCGTTGGCGCCTGGGACGCGGCGATTTTCCACCTGATGACCCACGCCTTCTTCAAGGCCCTGCTGTTCCTTGCCTCCGGTGCAGTGATCGTTGCCTGCCACCACGAGCAGAACATCTTCAAGATGGGCGGCCTGTGGAAGAAACTGCCATTGGCCTACGCCAGCTTCATCGTCGGGGGTGCCGCCCTGGCCGCCCTGCCGTTGGTGACCGCAGGTTTCTACTCCAAGGACGAAATCCTCTGGGAAGCGTTCGCCAGCGGTAACCAGAACCTGCTGTATGCAGGCCTGGTCGGTGCGTTCATGACCTCGCTGTACACCTTCCGCCTGATCTTCATCACCTTCCACGGTGAAGCCAAGACCGAAGCGCACGCAGGCCACGGCATCTCCCACTGGTTGCCACTGTCGGTGCTGATCATCCTGTCGACCTTCATCGGCGCCATGATCACCCCGCCTCTGGCCGGTGTACTGCCGGAAAGCGCCGGGCATGCCGGTGGCGCCGCCAAGCACAGCCTGGAAATCGCCTCGGGCGCCATCGCCATCGCCGGTATCCTGCTGGCCGCGCTGCTGTTCCTGGGCAAGCGTCGCTTCGTGACGGCTGTGGCCAACAGTGGCATTGGTCGCTTCCTGTCAGCCTGGTGGTTCGCTGCGTGGGGCTTCGACTGGATCTACGACAAACTGTTCGTCAAACCTTACCTGGCCATCAGCCACGTACTGCGCAAAGACCCGCTCGACCAGACCATCGGTTTGATCCCGCGAGCCGCCAAGGCCGGTCACACCGCCCTGAGCCGCAGCGAGACCGGTCAACTGCGTTGGTATGCAGCCTCCATGGCCATCGGTGCCGTGCTGGTGATCGGCGCCATCGTTGTGGTAGCGGTCTGACTATGAACCTTTTGAACTTTGCGAACCTGCGAAAGGAAACGAGCCTGTCATGATTCTGCCCTGGCTAATCCTGATCCCCTTTATCGGCGGCCTGCTCTGCTGGATGGGTGAACGCTTCGGCGCCACCCTGCCCCGCTGGATTGCGTTGCTGACCATGTCCCTGGAACTCGCGCTCGGCCTCTGGCTGTGGGCGCACGGTGACTATTCATTCGCTCCGGCACCGGGTGTCGATCCAACCTTCGCGCTTGAATTCAAGCACGTGTGGATCCAGCGCTTCGGCATCAACGTGCACCTGGCCCTCGACGGCCTGTCGCTGTTGATGATTTTGCTGACCGGCTTGCTGGGTATCCTCTCGGTACTCTGCTCCTGGAAAGAAATTCAGCGTCACGTGGGCTTCTTCCACCTGAACCTGATGTGGATTTTGGGCGGCGTTGTCGGCGTGTTCCTGGCGCTGGACCTGTTCATGTTCTTCTTCTTCTGGGAAATGATGCTGGTGCCGATGTACTTCCTCATCGCGCTCTGGGGTCACAGTTCTTCGGACGGCAAGAAAACCCGGATCTACGCGGCGACCAAGTTCTTCATCTTCACCCAGGCTTCCGGCCTGATCATGTTGGTGGCGATCCTGGGTCTGGTACTGGTCAACTTCAACAACACTGGCGTGATTACCTTCAACTACGCCGACCTGTTGAAAACCAAGATGTCGCTGACCACCGAGTACATCCTGATGCTGGGCTTCTTCATCGCCTTCGCGGTGAAGCTGCCGGTGGTGCCGTTCCACTCCTGGTTGCCTGACGCTCACGCCCAGGCACCGACCGCAGGTTCCGTCGACCTCGCCGGTATCCTGCTTAAGACTGCTGCTTATGGCCTGCTGCGTTTCGCCCTGCCACTGTTCCCGAATGCCTCGGCCGAGTTCGCGCCGATCGCCATGACCCTGGGTCTGATCGGGATCTTCTACGGTGCGTTCCTGGCTTTTGCGCAAACCGACATCAAGCGTCTGATTGCCTTCTCGTCCGTTTCCCACATGGGTTTCGTACTGATCGGCATCTACTCCGGCAGCCAACTGGCGCTGCAAGGCGCGGTGATCCAGATGTTGGCCCACGGTGTTTCGGCCGCGGCACTGTTTATCCTCAGTGGTCAGCTGTACGAGCGCCTGCACACCCGTGACATGCGTGAAATGGGTGGCGTGTGGTCGCGCATCGCGTACCTGCCGGCCATCAGCCTGTTCTTCGCCGCCGCATCCCTGGGCTTGCCGGGCACCGGTAACTTCATCGGCGAGTTCCTGATCCTGATGGGTTCGTTCGTACACACGCCGTGGATCAGCGCCATTGCTACCTCGGGCCTGGTGTTTGGTTCGGTCTACTCGCTGATCATGATCCACCGCGCCTACTTCGGCCCGGCCAAGTCCGACACCGTCCTGCAAGGGATGGATGCTCGCGAACTGATCATGGTGCTCGGCCTTGCGGTGCTGCTGATCTACATCGGTGTGTACCCGCAACCGTTCCTGGACACTTCTGCCGCGACGATGCATGGCGTGCAGCAGTGGATCGGCACCGCCTTCTCTCAACTCGCTTCGGCCCGGTAAGAGCGCTATGGAATTCACGATCCAACACTTTATCGCGCTTGCGCCGCTGCTGATTACCAGCCTCACCGTTGTGGCGGTGATGCTGGCAATCGCCTGGCGCCGCAATCACTCGCAAACGTTCCTGCTGTCGTGTGCCGGTCTTAACCTGGCCCTGCTGTCGATCATCCCGGCACTCAAGGTCGCGCCATTGGCCGTGACCCCGCTGATGATGGTCGATGACTTCGCGCTGCTGTACATCGCGTTGATCCTCGTTGCCACCCTGGCCTGCGTCACCCTCGCCCACGCCTACCTCGGCGAAGGCGGCACCGGCTACCCCGGCAACAAGGAAGAGCTGTACCTGCTGATTCTGCTGGCTGCGGCCGGTGGCATCGTGCTGGTCAGCGCTCAGCACCTGGCCGGCTTGTTCATCGGCCTGGAACTGCTGTCGATCCCGACTTACGGCCTGGTGGCCTACGCGTTCTTCAACAAGCGCTCGCTGGAAGCCGGCATCAAGTACATGGTGCTGTCGGCGGCCGGTTCCGCGTTCCTGTTGTTCGGTATGGCGCTGCTCTACGCAGAGGCCGGCAACCTGAGCTTCACCGGTATCGGTCACGCCCTGTCGGCCACCAACATGCCTGCACCGATTGCCCAACTGGGCCTGGCGATGATGCTGATCGGCCTGGCGTTCAAGCTGTCCCTGGTGCCGTTCCACTTGTGGACCCCGGACGTGTACGAAGGCGCCCCGGCGCCAGTGGCGGCGTTCCTGGCCACCGCGTCCAAGGTTGCCGTGTTTGCTGTGATGGTGCGTCTGTTCCAGATCTCGCCTGCGGCCAACACCGGCGTGCTGAGCACCGTGCTGACCGTGATCGCCATTGCGTCGATCCTGTTCGGTAACCTGCTGGCCCTGACCCAGAACAACCTCAAGCGTCTGCTCGGTTATTCCTCCATCGCGCACTTCGGCTACCTGCTGATCGCCCTGGTGGCGAGCAAAGGCCTGGCCGTGGAAGCCATGGGCGTGTACCTGGTCACCTACGTGATCACCAGCCTGGGCGCATTTGGCGTGATCACGTTGATGTCCTCGCCGTTCAAAGGTCGTGATGCCGACGCCCTGTACGAATATCGCGGCCTGTTCTGGCGCCGTCCGTACCTGACCGCCGTGCTTACCGTGATGATGCTGTCCCTGGCCGGTATCCCGCTGACCGCAGGCTTTATCGGCAAGTTCTACATCGTGGCTACCGGTGTTGAAGCCCATGAATGGTGGCTGGTTGCATCCTTGGTACTGGGCAGCGCCATCGGCGTGTTCTACTACCTGCGCGTGATGGTCACCCTGTACCTGATCGAGCCAAACCTGCGCCGTGTGGATGCCGAG
Source organism: Pseudomonas sp. 2995-3 (assembly GCF_002742565.1). Classification (NCBI taxonomy): domain Bacteria; kingdom Pseudomonadati; phylum Pseudomonadota; class Gammaproteobacteria; order Pseudomonadales; family Pseudomonadaceae; genus Pseudomonas; species Pseudomonas sp. 2995-3. Next base: position 184,402 of record NZ_LJSB01000081.1, read on the forward strand.
TTGCACTGGGAACAGAAGGCAGGCGGCGTGATGCTGCTGGCCATCGCCCTGCTCGCGTTCTTCCTGGGCGTGTACCCACAACCGTTGCTCACCCTGGTGCAGCACGCGGTACTGGGCGTTTGATCGCTTAGCTTGATGCAGTAAACGAAACGGCGCCTTCGGGCGCCGTTTTGCGTTTCTGGACTTTCAATTCTTTTGCCCTCCCCTGTGCGCTGAAATTTCCTTCCTCCTCTACCTCTTTGTCTGGCATCTAGCCGCTGAACCTAGCCGTATGGTGATTGTGTTTTAGGAAAGTTCCCACAGCCAGGTCACTTGACCCCGGGCGCGTGGGCCACCACACTATACGCAGGCTACGTACAGAACATGGATGCTCTATTTATCGAGTTGCCGGCCTTTGAACGGCATCGCAGGGACTATCTGAGTGACGAGCTATTCCAAGGCTTTCAACAGGAGTTGATGAAGAATCCGCAAGCGGGCGACGTCATCGAGGGAACCGGCGGGTTGCGCAAGGTCCGTTTCGTCGATGAGCGACGCAACAAAGGCAAACGCGGAGGCTTGCGGGTCATTTACTACTGGTGGTCGGGCGGCACGCAGTTCTGGTTATTCACCCTGTACGGCAAACACGAACAGGATGACCTTACCCCCAATCACAAGAAAGCCTTAAAACACATGCTGGACAGGGAAATCAAAGCGAGAACACATCATGAAACGTGAAATCTTTTCCGAACTGGTCGAAGGCTTCGACGCCCTGGCCGAAGAACGCCAAGGCAAAGTCACCCTGCGGACCCACAAGGTCCATCTCAACAACCTGGCCCCCCTGAGCGCCGAAGAAGTGGTGGCCGTGCGCCAACAGCTCAACCTCTCGCGCTCGGTGTTCGCCATGTACCTGCGTACCAACGTGCGCACCCTGGAAAACTGGGAACAAGGCCGGGCCAAGCCCAACGCCCAGGCCACCACCTTGATTCGGCTGGTGGCGCGCTTTCCGGAAACCGTGGCGCAGCTCGCGGCCTTGGGTTGATGGACAAAGCCCCGACAGGTTCGGGGCTTCTTCATGCAGGCTTATCGGCTCCCCCGAGGACTAGGCCCCTCCTCCTTCGCCACGAAACGCACTCGGGCTCACCCCTGTCCAGCGCTTGAAGGCCCGCCGAAAACTGCGCACATCGCTATAACCGACTTCCTCGGTAATACGTTCGATCGACAGCCCCGGATTCCCCAGCAACCCCATGGTACGTGCACGTCGCACTTGCTCCTGCAACGCTTCGAACGTCAGCCCGTGTTCGGTCAGGCGCCTGCGCAGGGTGCGCCCACTCATGTTCAAGTCGCCGGCGACCTTCTCCAGCTGGCTGCCCTGCAAATCCCGCGAAATAGCGCGTTCAACGGCCTGGATCAGGTCCATCTTCTGGTGCAACTGCGCGCTCTCCAACTCCAGCAACTCCAGGGCCTGGCGCAACGCCAAGGCGTGGTGATTAGGCAGGCGTTTATCCAGCCAATGCGGGGCCAGCACCATGCGATTGTGCAGGCAGCCAAAGCGCACATCCGCGCCAAACAGGCGTTGGTACTCAGCCTGGTAAGGCGGCGCAGCGTGCACGAACTCCATGCGCAGGGGCATAAACGTCTCCCCCACGAGCGCGCGGCCATACACCATCAGGCTGGCGAAGAACTCTTCGGCCGCAAACACCTGCACCTCGGCAAACGGCAGCAGGCATTCGACGTCGACGTGTACTTCTTCCAAGGTCTCATGGGTACGGGTGGTGGCGATGCCGCCTGAGGTGTGCTGATGGCGCTCGCCAATGGCAAATGCATCGCGCAGGGTTTTGCACAGGGAGATCACATGGCCGAGCAGGCCGAGGGTGCCCAGCACGTTCTGATGCCCCACCCACAGGCCCAGCCCCTGATCGGGAAGCACCTTGAGTGCGCGCTGGATCATCGCCACAGCCTGGCGATAGGAAATACGCTGGGCCGGGTCATCCAGGTCGGCCAGGGTAAACCCCAGGCCTCGGCACAACGCTTCGGCATTCGCGCCCTTTTGCGCTACCACGTGCCCGAGGGTCTGCAACAGGAAGGGCGACACCAGCGCCAATTCAAATTGCGGGTCAACGGCTTTCCTTTGCATGGCTTACGGGTTCCCGACTGAGTACTTCAGTTCTTGTTTTAGAAACATCCTGTTAATCATAGGCGCTTGCAAGAGCCGCTGCATCCTGAGTGAAACCTGTCCGGCAAAGTCCCCCTATCTGGCCGCCAAAACCCTGCCCCGCCGGGCGCTGAAGGCATATTTCTAACGTCAGCGGTGCCCTAACAATAATAAAGAGGCCAGACATGAACCCCACCCGTGCACTTCCCCCCCTGCAACTGGCGTTGTTGAGCCTGCTCAGCCTGCCGGCCCTGGCCACCGAAGGCGGCGTCGACAACATCGGCCCCGGCACCGATGGCTTCTACATCCTGCCGCTGGACGTGAACAACCTGCCCGACCATATGTTCGCGTTCAACCTGTATTACAACCACTACCAGGCACGCAAACTGGACATCAGCTCCCTCGGCGGCAAGGTCTCGCAAGTGCGGATCAAGTCCGACGCGATCATCCCACGCCTGGACTACCTGAGCCCCGTGCGTGTGTTCGGCGGGCGCCTGGGCGGCTACATCGCCCAGCCGTATATCAAGCAACAGGTGTCGCTGTTCGGTATGTCCGACACCCGCGAAAGCATGGGCGACACCACCCTGGCGCCGATCATCCTGTGGGACATGGGCAAAAACCTGACCCTGGCCGCCGCCGTGGAAATCACCCTGCCCACCGGCGAATACGACGCCACGCGCCTGGCCAACACCAGCAACAACTTCTACACCTACAAGCCGCTGGTCTCGGCGACCTGGATGCCCAATGAACGCACCGAACTGTCGATCAAGACCACCTACAGCTTCAACGAAGAAAACCACGACACCGACTACCGCTCCGGCCAGATTTTCCATTTCGACTACTCGGCCAGCTACAAGGTGACCGACAACCTGAGCCTGGGGGTCAACGGCTATTACCTCAAGCAGACCACCGACGATAAGCAGTACGGGCGCACGGTGGTAAACATCTATGGTGATGAAGTGAATGATGGGGTCAAGGGACAAGTGTTTGCCATTGGCCCGGCGGTGTATTTCACCTTCTTGAAATACGCCAGTGCAGAGGTGCGCTGGGCTAAAGAGTTTGATGTGAAGAACCGGCCGGAAGGCGATATGTTGTGGGCCAAGCTCACCATTCCCTTTGCCCTGTAAAAACCCGACTTGAAACAGGAACACTGACTTGTGTGGGAGCTGGCTTGCCTGCGATAGCATCACCGCGGTCTAACCTTGAGACCGAGGCGTCTGCATCGCAGGCAAGCCAGCTCCCACACAAGCCAGCCCCCCAACAATCACACTCCCACATTTCGAGCGCTTTGCGTCAGGCATAAACAGGCCAGGTCTCGACGATTTTCCCGTCCCGCACCCCCAGCAAATCCCCAAACTGCAACAACACAAACTCACTCTGGGTCGGGCGCAAAAACACTTGATCCTCAATATTCAATCCCACCGCTGGCGAGCCGTTGACCATCTCCTGATTGGAACTGCGCCCAAACAGCTCATTGCTTTGCAGCCCCTGCGGCGACTCGAATTGCGCCATCCAGTTACCGCCATAAATAAAGAACGTCTCGCGCTGATTCGGATCCCACCACGAAAACACCCGCGACTTGCCATCCAGCGCCGGAATCTCCACCGACCCGGTGCTTTTCAACACTGGCGTGGCGATAAACGCTGCCGGCACATGCTCGCTCAACGACGGCAAATCGTAATGCGTGGGCTTGAGCAACGCGGTACCCACCGACACCTCGGTACTGAGTGTTTCCTGCTCGTGAATCCGATAGCTGGGGCTGCCAGCCGTGTTCAACGTCAGCCCCTCACGCCATAACCCGGCAAACTGCTGACGGGTGAAATCAACATGGCCGTTGTAGCGCTGCATCACCTGCTCAAACAGCGCCTGGGGCGAACCGAGAATACCCGGCACGCCCATGCCCACAAACGGGTCGTAGCCCATAAATCCGGCAAACTCCAAGTGCTGCGGGTTGGCGCTGATCAGCGTGAGCATCCGCCCCAGCACCGCGTTATCGCTAATGCCGCCGCGATGCAGCCCCACATCCAGCTCGATGTTCACCCGCAACCGCGTGCCCAACCCTTGCGCCAACGCCAGGTAGTGCTGCAACCGCTCTGGCGTGTCCAGTAGCCACTGCAATTGCCTGGCCGGGTCAAACGGACCTTTATGGGTTTGATAAAACAGCTCGGCCGAGCGCACCGGCAACGGCTTGCCCATGAGGATGTCGGCCTCGGGAAACACCTGCGCATCGTGGTTCAGAAACGGTTGATGAAACGACATCAGCCGCGCAGTACCCGCGCGCTTGGCGATATACGCCAGCAACCCCGGCGACGGCAGCGACTTCTCCACCAGGCGCAAATGCTTGCCACCACGCTGCACCGACTGCATCACCACGTCGATATTGTGATCAAGGCGATCCAGGTCGATCAGCATCACCGGGCGCATCGGCCCATGGGCTTTGAGTTCGTCATTAAGACGACGGAAATACTCGCTGTACGGGCCGCCGCGATCACTGGGGCGCAGCCACCAGCCACCCGCCACTGCCGCCACTGCGGCGCCCAGCACAAAATGTCGGCGTTTCATCAGGCCACTCCCAGGATGGATTGCAGGTGCGCATTGAGGAACTTGCCGCTCGGGTCCAGCTCGCGGCGCACGCGGGTGAATTCGTCCCAGCGCGGGTACAGCGACTGCAAGGTGCGCGCGTTAAGGGTGTGCAATTTGCCCCAGTGCGGGCGGCCGGCGTACTTCCAGAAAATCGGCTCCACGGCGGCAAAGAAGTTGTGATGGTCCATGGCGTAATGCTGATGGACCGAAATCGAACAGCTGTCGCGGCCTTCGAACATGCTCAAAGGGATGTCATCGGCCTTGACGTAGCGATACTCGATAGGAAACCAGGTGCGCAGATCCTTGTCGGTGATCAGCTTGAGGATTTCCCGCAGGCACGCCGGGCCATGTTCGGCGGGCACCGAATATTCCATCTCGTTGAAACGCACGTTGCGCACATTGGCATAGACCTGGAACGACTCGGCCACGCGGTCCTGGAAGCTGGCAAAAAAACGCAGGCTGTTGAGCAAGGTGCGGCGGGTGCCCGGGAAATCACTGCCATACTTGTCGAGCTTTTCGATGATCGACACAAACTCATTGCCGCCCGCCTCCGCCGGGTCGACGGGAGGCGTTTCGGGGTCATCGGTTTCGTTGAGGGCGATGGACAGCGCGTAGTCGGAATGGGTGACCACGAGCATTTCCCAGTGCTGGTTTTCGCGGGTGTTCTTGTGCACATCCTCCAGCAACTCTTCGGTCTTGGCGATCCACTGACGCTCACGCAAGCGGTACGGTGCGCGATTCTGCGAGCGGATCTGGGTGACCACGCCCAGCGCACCAAGAGACACGCGCGCGGCGCTGAACAGCTCGGGATGGCGTTGCGCATCGCAGTCCAGCACGGCGCCTTGGGCGGTGACCAGTTGCAGGCCGGTGACGCAACCGGAATACGAGGTAAAGCCCAAGCCGGTGCCATGGGTGGAGGTGGAAATCGCCCCGGCCAGGGTCTGGTAATCGATGTCCGCCATGTTCGGCAGCGCCTGGCCGACGGCCTTGAGCGCCGGCCCCATGCGCGACATCGGCGTGCCGGCGGCAAAGGTCGCTTGCAAGGTGGCGGGGTCATGGTCCAACAGCCCATTGAAGTAACTCAGCGACAGCAAGGTGCCGTCGGTGGGCACCAGGGCACTGAACGAATGTGCCGAGCCTACGGGCCGAATAGTGCTCGGTGCCTGGCGAATCATTTGCACCAATTCATCCAGATCTTTGGGCGCCAGGCGCGCCAGCGGCAGGCAGGTCTGCGCGCCCGACCAGTTGCGCCACGGGATCAACCGTGGCGCGCGGGCCAACTGGGCCAGTACCGGGTTGCTCGACAGGGCCAGAAAAACCCCGGCCACTGCCGAGCGTTGCAAGAGTTGCCGCCGTGAAAGCGCCATCCACCACCTCTTTTTATTATTGGAGTTGAACACCGGCCATAAAGCTGATCAGCGCCAGAAACTGCGCTTCGGAACACTGCATGCACAGCCCCATCGGCGGCATGCCGTTGTAGCCGTTGATGCTGTGGTCCAGCAGCGTGTCGGCGCCCTGGGCGACGCGCGGGCTCCAGGCAGCCTTGTCACCCGCCAACGGCGCGCCGGCCGCCGGGTTGGCGTGGCATAGCTTGCAGCTGGTGTCGTAGACTTGGGCCAGTGCCGGGTCGGTGGGCACGGTCGTGGTCGCAGCAGTGCGTTCGGGGGCAGGTTTGGGCGTGTCGTCACAGGCCGTCAGCAGGCTGAGTACGAGCAACAGTAACGCGGTGCGGGGCATGGCCACCCTCTCTTATTGTGCAGTGGAAGCTGTTTGCACACTAAGGCAGCGAAGGCAGGGCGTTGAGGGTTTTGGGGGACACAAAGGGGGCTTGGGCGGACAGTCGAATGCGGGGCGTAAGGGTTGGTGCGGTCCTTGAGGTCCACCGTGTCGCTGCCACCTTCGAGTTTGAAATCGTTATAGCTGCCCTGCAGGCCCAGGACGGAAATCGGGCCAGTCAGTGCTGCGGCGAACACCACAGCAGGCGCGGTGACCAGCGCCAGCAGTGAGGAACCCTTGAGGAATTTTCCGAATAGCTTGGACATCGTTTTACATCTCCTTGTCTGGTGAGCAAATTATTCAGGAACCGGTTCGAACCTCGGCTTTTGCCAAAGGCTCGAATTAATTTGCATTGACATGAAGGTAAAACGGTTCAGCGAAGGCTCTAGCTCAAGGCTCCCTGGAGTTTTCCATTACTAAGCCATCAAGGGTTTGGCGAAGCTGCGGATGACTTGGCAAACGAATACCGAAGGTGCCCTGCAGCAATTCCAGTAACTCATCAGCACTCTCGACTGCACGCTTTTCGCTGGGCTGGTCAAGGCAGTGAACCGCGTAATTGGCATTGGCCAAGGTATGGCGTTTACCCGGTGCCAATCGCGCCGCTTTCAGCTGACCGACAAAAACGGAAGCCGGGTGCGTCGACACGTACCAATTGCCGATGGTGTAGTCGATATCGGCCTGCACTTGCAGGTCGAACACATATAAGCCACGCCATTCCTCACCCACCTGCGCCCACAGGGTGTAATCGGCACCGTTGAAGGTCAGGCGATAAGGTTCATGGGCGGTGGCCTGGGGCACCTCGGTATCCAGCTGCAACGGACTGCTGGGCACCATGCCGCCGAAGCCGACATCGGTGACATAACGCACGCCGTCCAGGGTCACCAGGCTCAGGCGATGGGTGCGCCCGGTGCGCGCATCAGGCGGCCCGCCCATCACCACCCAGCCGGTAAGCCCGCGGGCGTCGAAGCCCAGCTCCTGCAACAGCGCCAGGAACAGGTAGTTAAGCTCGAAACAGTAACCACCACGACCATCCAGCAAGACCTTTTGCTCGATGCTGGGCAGGTCAATCGGCACCGGTGAATGCAGCAATGTCGACAGGCTCTCAAAGGCGAAGGTGCACACGTGACGCAGCTGCAGGTCTTGCAAGGTTTTGAGCGTGGGTGGCGGGGCTGAGTCGTAGCCCAGACGCTGCAGGTAGAGCTGGCTGTGAGTCAATAGGGACATGGCGCGATCCTTGGGCGCGTGGCGGATGCGTCACTATGCCGCGCCAGTGTGCGACTTGTCATTTTGAGTGAACCTTTTTGAACGCCCGCCTATCCATCTATAACAAGACAGGGAGGCAACATGAGTACCGCAAAAATCTACACCATTCACTATCAACTGCACGGTCAACCGAAGTCCTTTGTGGTACGCGCCGAAGTGATGAATAACGCTGAAGCGTGGCATTGGGCGGCGGTCGATGCTGACATTGCCCATGTCAGCCGCATTGGGCGCGTGGGTCATGAGCAGGTCAAGAAAACTACCCGGCCTTGGGCGGAGAAGTTTGGGATCAGCGAGGTGACCTGGGTGCCGCCCAAGTAGGTTTCGTTTGGATGTGATCAGGCCCCGCTTTTGCGGGGTTTGGTTTGTGGGGGGTGTTGGGGGGTGTGTATCCGTTATTTAGGTAACGGCGGCTTATGGTTCCGCTCTTACAGCGGCTCACTTTTCGAAGGACCGAAAAGTAAGCAAAAGGTCCTCGCCCCAACACTCGGTGCCTCGCTGTGGCTCGGCATGCCCGCAATCCGCCAGTGATTTGGGGGGCCGCCGCGATGGGCCATCCTTGGCCCAGCGCGGCTAAACCGGCATCCCTGCCGGTTTACCCCCCAAATCCCTGTCAGATTCCGGCCATCGTGTTTGACGGGGCGATTTCAGATCAAGATCACGATCAAAAGCGCAGATCAAAAGACCGCTGACTTCGT
>NZ_LJSB01000082.1:0-342 GCF_002742565.1 Pseudomonas sp. 2995-3
CATTAAAGGTTGTCATTACCGATTACCCTGAAGGCGAAGTGGAATGGCTCGATGCAGATATTAGTCCTGAAAACCCTGAGATGGGAACACGAAAAATTCCGTTTTCACGTGAATTATATATTGAACAAAGTGACTTTATGGAGAATCCTCCTAAAAAATATTTCCGTCTCTTCCCAGGAAATGAAGTGCGCCTGAAGCACGCTTACTTCATTAAATGTAATGATGTTATCAAAGATGAGGACGGAAACGTTGTAGAAATACACTGTACGTACGATCCTGAAACCAAAAGTGGCACAGTATTCACTGGACGTAAAGTAAAGGGAACACTGCATTTTGTTGAAG
>NZ_LJSB01000083.1:0-301 GCF_002742565.1 Pseudomonas sp. 2995-3
TAAATTATCTGACTACTGTCCAGCGTGTCGTAGAAAAATCCGTGTAATGAACCACTTAAATATGCCATCACCATTCGGTAAAACAAAGGAAGAACCAGTTCAAACAAATAATGGAATTCATATACCTGGTTTCGGCCGTGAACGTAAAGAAACATTTTATGAAAATGTTAAGGGGGAAAAGTAAATGACACAATTTGTTACAAAACCAGGTGTGAAAAATTTACAGCACCCAGGTGAAAAGTTAATTACAACTCACTGCTGTTATTGTGGTATGCAATGCGGTATGCACATAAGGCTAAAT
>NZ_LJSB01000084.1:0-319 GCF_002742565.1 Pseudomonas sp. 2995-3
ACTTAGCTGCGATCACGATGATTGATACAGAACAATACGAAGCGGCAGAAATTGATGGTGCTTCTCGATTACAAAGAATCTGGCATATTACTTTACCTGGTATGAGGCCAGTAATCGTCATCCTATTAATCATGAACATTGGTTACATCTTAGAATCAGGATTTGAAGCGCAATACCTATTAATGAACCCAATGAATATGGATTATGCGGAAAACTTAGATATCTTCGTACTAAGGTACGGTATTAATATGGGGAACTTCTCCTTAGCAACAGCAGCAGGTATGTTTAAAACAGTAGTAAGCTTTATCTTCCTATTCTC
>NZ_LJSB01000085.1:0-342 GCF_002742565.1 Pseudomonas sp. 2995-3
CCTGAGGTTAGATAAATGGTTCCAGCTTACTGTGTTATGTGTTGGTTGATGAGGGATATCTTATTGTGGTCTTACTCCAATTGCTCTTTTCTCTTGCATTTCGCGCGAGATTCACGGCCAGTCTGCCCCCTAATCTTGATTCCACTAGATGACAAGCAATACTCTCCCCTGAATACTCTTGCATAAGATACCCAACCAACCGGAGAACCTCTAAGATTAATCCCCTCACTTATTTGAATTACAGTTGTACCACATATCAAAACTCACAACTGATTTTTCAGCAACCTTTTAATGGATCTAATTTGTCCTCGATGACCGATTTCATCTTCCATAACATGAAAC
>NZ_LJSB01000086.1:0-343 GCF_002742565.1 Pseudomonas sp. 2995-3
TTCCCCTTGCTAGAAACTATGAGTGGACTGTGGAGGTGAACCCTGGAAGTGTAGATTTGGAGAAATTAAAAAAAATGCGAGAAGCGGGAGTTAATAGACTCAGCATTGGAGTACAGACTTTTAACGAAGATTTATTAAAAAAGATTGGACGAGATCATCGGCCTAGTGATGTACAAAAGACAATAGATAAGGCGTTACAAGCTGGTTTTTCAAATCTCTCTATAGATTTAATGATGGGGCTACCTAATCAAACCATGGATCAATTTCGAGATACGTTAACAAAAGTTATAAATTTACCTATTCAGCATATTAGTGCATATTCTCTAAAAATTGAACCTAAAAC
>NZ_LJSB01000087.1:0-261 GCF_002742565.1 Pseudomonas sp. 2995-3
ACTTCATAAACATTACTATTTTGAAAAAGTTGGGCACTGTACTGTCTAATAAACACATCATCTTGCGTAAGATTTTCCCCTGATAAATACACCCTTGTTTCATTTTTGGAAAACTCGATTTTGTCCAATGAAATGAGTAAGCCATCCTGCTCCATGCTCTTATTCACATCAACAGTTTCAAGAGTCGGGGCCACAGCCTCTTTGTAGGAAATCTGGTCAATTGACTTGGCTTTAATAATCGGAATATTAAATCCATCAATC
>NZ_LJSB01000088.1:0-319 GCF_002742565.1 Pseudomonas sp. 2995-3
ATGCAGCATAAGGGGGGACATTTGGTGAAAAGTTCAAGTGGTGAGAAGGAAAAAAAGTTAAATTGGTGGCAGTTATCTTTACTTGGGGTGGCTTGTACTATTGGTACAGGTTTTTTTCTAGGCTCTAGTATTGCCATTAGCATGGCTGGACCCTCAGTCGTTTTTGCATTTCTATTAGCAGCAATTGGTACTTATTTTATTTATGAAGCACTAGCAAAGATGACAGTTTCCGATCCACAAAGTGGGTCCTTTCGTTCCTATGCAAAGAAAGCATATGGGCGGTGGGCAGGTTTCAGTACTGGTTGGGTATACTGGCTTT
>NZ_LJSB01000089.1:0-250 GCF_002742565.1 Pseudomonas sp. 2995-3
GTATTATAAGGAGAGCGAATAATAATGAATACAAATCCCATTACTATTACAGTATACGGTGCAGAAGAAAAATGTGCCAGTTGTATACATTTACCGAGTGCATTAGAAACTATGGAATGGTTAGAAGCTGCGGTGAAAAGAAAATATCCTACAGGCAATTTTCAATTTGTCTATTGTGATATTGAGGTTCCGAACACAGAAGAACAGAAGGAATATTCAGAGAAAATATTAGAAGACGAGTATTTCCGTC
>NZ_LJSB01000090.1:0-283 GCF_002742565.1 Pseudomonas sp. 2995-3
CTTTAATATTGATCCTTTTTATCGTTTAAATCAAAAGTTGTATTGGGAAGTTCACTGGTACCGCCCCCCTGTTTCTGCCAGAATTGATGGAAGCGTTGGTAGGCTAGGGGTTTTCCTAAACGAAGGAGGTTGTCGGCGAAATCAATGATGGTACGCTCTTCGGTACCGCCAAACTTTGGTCCCCTTAGTCCTCTTCCAACGATTTGCTCATAAAGCAGTTCACTCGTTGTTGGGCGACATATCACGATATATTCCGTATTTGGCGCATCAAACCCAGTTGTTA
>NZ_LJSB01000091.1:0-406 GCF_002742565.1 Pseudomonas sp. 2995-3
GATGAGTACACAATGATTGGGGTGGATAGGATGGCTGAATATGCTTTGGAGATGCGTAATATAACAAAAGAATTTCCTGGAGTCAAAGCATTAGATGACGTTAGCTTTCGCGTACGAAAAGGGGAAATACACGCACTATGTGGAGAAAATGGTGCAGGGAAATCAACACTAATGAAAGTGCTGAGTGGCTTGTATCCATATGGAACATATGACGGGAAAATTATCATTAATGGTCAGGAGTGTCATTTTAAAAATATAAGGGAAGCAGAAGAAGCGGGTATTGCTATTATCTATCAAGAATTAGCCCTAGTTAAAGAAATGACGGTCGGGGAAAATATATTTTTAGGTAACGAACCAGTTAAGTTTGGTGTGTCCAATGGGATGAATTGTATTCTCAAACTAGTGC
>NZ_LJSB01000092.1:0-345 GCF_002742565.1 Pseudomonas sp. 2995-3
GAACGTAAGCATTTCAGGAAGTGTATATTTCTCTAGTGAAGTTGCTAATTGTAAATTCGCTAATTTAATGGCTAATTCCTCAACGTCTTCTTGTAAATAAATGTCATCGTTAAATGCCGTGAACTGACCTGAAATATCATCTTTGTCAAAAATTTTAGAGTAGTTTTCACCCAGTTCCACAACCTTAGAGCACTCTTTCGGCAGTTTTTCGAGTACATCATACAAAGTCACTAAACTAATGCCTATATTGTTCTTCTGTTTTAAAATCAAGTTGAACATCTCTGCAGTTGAAGCTAACTCCTTACTCATGGAGAACACAATGATGTGTTGGTTTAAGTCAGCTAG
>NZ_LJSB01000093.1:0-346 GCF_002742565.1 Pseudomonas sp. 2995-3
GGATACACGATCAAGTGCAGTTGCTGAGAACCGAGACTGTACCATGCACCTGGGAAATCAAAATCTGGTCTTTCTATTTCTTGAAAACCAAGGACATCACTATAAAAATGTTTGGCTTTATCAAGATCCGTCACTGAAATACTCACATGGTGTAGTTCTTTGATCTCTATCAAGTGTCTCCCTCCATTCTTACTTAGCAGGCTCACTTTCTGTCATATCAGCTGGTTCTACATTTATAGCCTGTAGTTGGGCGTCAATACACAATTCCGCAGCTCGAAAAGCATGTTCCTGTGTCATAGCATTTTCCGTACCATGCAAACAGTCTAAAATAAATTCACCAAAGTAA
>NZ_LJSB01000094.1:0-291 GCF_002742565.1 Pseudomonas sp. 2995-3
TCTTTTATCATTGGCGATTCATAAAGTATATCAAGCATTTGTTTTATATCTTTATCCTTCATCGCAGCAAAAAGTACATGAATTTCTTTATTCTCAAACCTATTTTCGAGGGTGTTTACTAGTATTTTCATAGATTCAGGATTGTGAGCCGTATCTAGAAGTAAAGTTGTTTTACCTTGTATCTCTTCAAATCTACCTGGAAGTACAGCTTGCTCTGCTCCTCGGATAATTTCAGAATCATCCACCATTACTGCCAAGTATTGCTTCAAGTAATCTAAGGTCATAATAGCC
>NZ_LJSB01000095.1:0-233 GCF_002742565.1 Pseudomonas sp. 2995-3
TTTCATAGTAATTTATATGTGCTATGGCTTGGCTTGTTATTTCACGATTGGTAGGCGTAGAAGGTTACTCAGTTGTTTTTGTCTGAATTGTTTTTTTAAACCAAAATCGCTTTCTCCAGTAAATGATAATTGCTATTCCGATTATGCCACCAATAGCATCTAGTATGACATCTTCCACCATCCCAGTTCGATCAGGGTGGTAATATTGGCGAATCTCATCCACCGATGCGTAG
>NZ_LJSB01000096.1:0-272 GCF_002742565.1 Pseudomonas sp. 2995-3
CCCCCACTGTGGCGAGGGAGCTTGCTCCCGCTGGGCTGCGCAGCAGCCCCAAAAAGGCTGGCCGAGTAACACCTGAACGAACGCAGTGGATCGATTGGGGCCGCTTCGCGGCCCAGCGGGAGCAAGCTCCCTCGCCACAAAAGCTTAGGCAGCAGGTGTGCGCTGAAAAAACACCCTCCGCAACTGGCTCGGACCATTCAGTTTCCCACTATGTCACGCCCCCCACTGTGGCGAGGGAGCTTGCTCCCGCTGGGCTGCGCAGCAGCCCCAAA
>NZ_LJSB01000097.1:0-229 GCF_002742565.1 Pseudomonas sp. 2995-3
TCTTCATTGTAATAAGGCTGAATCACGTTTTTAAAACGTTTCAAAACATTTTCAAATTTAAAGTCACCATACATTTCATAAAAATCATAATTACTGATGTAATATAAAACATCTGAGATTTCTGATTTACTCAATTCTTGATTTAACCTTTCCATAATCCGATTATAGTGATAAGTACTTTCAATTAAGATAACTTTTTGTCCAAGTGTTTTTGCAGAAAGGATAAAGG
>NZ_LJSB01000098.1:0-346 GCF_002742565.1 Pseudomonas sp. 2995-3
AGAAAGGACTTTCTTCTGTTAACGGAAGTTTAACTGTTTGACCTTGACTTGCAGATTGATAGATTGCCGTTATAAATTCCAATGTACGTCGCCCTTCTATACCATCAATTAGAAGTTCCTTCTCTCCTGCAATAGCCTTTAACACGTCTTGAATTTGACCAGTATGCCCCTCAAATTCCACTTTTGGCAAGGAATCGTATGCTTTTTGTATTTCCTCTTCTAGGGTGTTATCATCCATTGGGAAACCATTTTCCTGTGATGCTGATGCCTTAAGCTTCCAAGGAGCCGATACACGTGCTTTTTTCCCTTGAGAAATTAATTGTTGCTCTTCTCCATGATGTACAAC
>NZ_LJSB01000099.1:0-246 GCF_002742565.1 Pseudomonas sp. 2995-3
GCATAGATAAGTCAATAGCATGAAGGTTTACAACCTTAGTAATATTTTCCTCTTTATTTATTTTCTGTAAATCCTTCATAACAGCATGTGATGTTGGAGGGTCCAGGCTTGCTACAGGTTCATCTGCAAGAATAAGCTTTGGCTGCTGAGTTAACGCACGAGCAATACTAACGCGTTGCTGTTGCCCACCACTTAATTGATCAGCCCGTTGATAAGCTTTATCTATGATTCCTACTCGTTGAAGAC
>NZ_LJSB01000100.1:0-261 GCF_002742565.1 Pseudomonas sp. 2995-3
TGCCTAATTTAGTTGAAAATTATGATGTTATAGTAATTGCAAGAAAGCCTGTAGTAGAAATGGACATGCTCAATATTAAAAAATCATTGAGACATGTTTTTCGGCAAGGAAAGCTATTGAAGTAATTTAAATCCTAGAGGTGGTGAAGGAAATGAAAAGGCTTTTATTAGGAGCAATTCGTTTCTATCAGAAATATATATCACGTTATACTCCACCTAGGTGCCGTTTTTATCCTTCTTGTTCACATTACGGATATGAAGC
>NZ_LJSB01000101.1:0-351 GCF_002742565.1 Pseudomonas sp. 2995-3
GAGAAAGAATGATCGCGGGCAGGCGATTCAAGGGATATTGTCCAACGCATATAAGCAAGTAAAGCAAAAAGGGTACTATGATTCAGAATCATCTTAGATTAGCAGAACGTCTCTACGAAAGGGGCGTTCTTTCTATTTAATGAGAGGAGAAATGGAGAATGCCGATGGAAAAAACAAAATTTGCTATAGTGAATTATGAACCAAAATATGCGAAATCAGTGGCAGATATGTGGAATCAAAGCAGGGATGGTTGGGGTGGACATTCCGAAGTGCGGACAGAAGAACAGATCCTAAATGAAGAGTCCAATTCTACTAATTTAAAGACCTTTCTGGCTTTAGATGGAGAAGAGG
>NZ_LJSB01000102.1:0-231 GCF_002742565.1 Pseudomonas sp. 2995-3
GAATAATAATAATTCTCACCTTCTATATAATGTCTAACTCCAGCGTCCAGTGACTAAACTAGAGGGGAATGACGTAGGCAAATGCTTTTAGGAGGGCAATTGATTTATGGATACAGTCACACATACGTTATTTGGACTCGCTTTATATGGAGCCGTAGATAAACGAGAATTTTCGAAGATTGAAAAAAGAGCTTTATTATTCACAACTGTGGTGGGTAGCCAAATACCTGA
>NZ_LJSB01000103.1:0-292 GCF_002742565.1 Pseudomonas sp. 2995-3
TCCATCCCCACCTTCCGGTAGGGATACCTTGTTACGACTTCACCCCAATCATCTGTCCCACCTTCGGCGGCTGGCTCCTAAAAGGTTACCTCACCGACTTCGGGTGTTACAAACTCTCGTGGTGTGACGGGCGGTGTGTACAAGGCCCGGGAACGTATTCACCGCGGCATGCTGATCCGCGATTACTAGCAATTCCGGCTTCATGCAGGCGAGTTGCAGCCTGCAATCCGAACTGAGAATGGCTTTATGGGATTCGCTCGACCTCGCGGTTTTGCTGCCCTTTGTACCATCC
>NZ_LJSB01000104.1:0-352 GCF_002742565.1 Pseudomonas sp. 2995-3
GGCTGCTGCAATGCTACATGAACCAGAGCTGCTTATTATGGACGAACCTACAGTTGGAATAGATCCCCAATCTAGGAGTCATATCCTAGATACCGTGAGGCACCTCAATCAAGAAAAAGGTTTAACGGTACTGTACACGAGCCATTACATGGAAGAAGTGGAGCGTCTCTGTGATCGCGTTTATATTATGGATCATGGGCAAGTGATCGCATCTGGAACAAAGGAAGAATTGAAGAGTATTCTTTCAGGAGAAGAGACCATCTTTATTGAATTAGATCGCCCATATCCTGAATTAGTGACGGAACTACAGTCTCTAGAAGGAGTTCGTCAGATAGTTGAAACAGAAAAAGGA
>NZ_LJSB01000105.1:0-382 GCF_002742565.1 Pseudomonas sp. 2995-3
GACCATTAGGAACACACCTGCTACTAATGTGGATAAGCGTCCTCTACCACCTGATTTTACATTTATTACAGATTGACCAATCATTGCACACCCAGTCATACCACCAAAGC
Organism: Pseudomonas sp. 2995-3; assembly: GCF_002742565.1. NCBI lineage: Bacteria > Pseudomonadati > Pseudomonadota > Gammaproteobacteria > Pseudomonadales > Pseudomonadaceae > Pseudomonas > Pseudomonas sp. 2995-3. The sequence continues at coordinate 111 of NZ_LJSB01000105.1, forward strand.
AACCAGTTACCATATTCGCAATACCTTGACCACGACTCTCTTTATTTTTGTCACTATCAGTATCAGTCATATCATCAACAATTGATGCAGTTAATAATGATTCCAATAAACCTACGATAGCCAATGCTAAAGAATAAGGTAAAATAATCATCAATGTTTCAAACGTTAACGGGATATTAGGAAGCGCAAAAATAGGAAGTGTTTGCGTTAAGTTCCCCATATCCCCAACAGTACGAACACCAACATTCATAATCAATGCTATTGCTGTAACC
>NZ_LJSB01000106.1:0-283 GCF_002742565.1 Pseudomonas sp. 2995-3
GAGATATACATGGATATGGCAGCAAAAGTTGTGGAAAAAACGAAATAATATATCGCGTGATTTAATATAGGGCATCCTGGGAGGGATGTCCTTTTTTAGAAGATAAGAATTTAAAATGGGCGATTCCGCTTATCTCAAGAAATTAAATATGTCACCAGAGCCATACAGCTAAGGTGACACATCTATATTACCACCAACATTATAAACATCACTTATTAACAGCAAACATTATTCGCTCTCGTCTCCACCTTCACTATCACTTTCATTCTCTTTGTCCTGCTTC
>NZ_LJSB01000107.1:0-308 GCF_002742565.1 Pseudomonas sp. 2995-3
TGGTAAAACTCCAGACGTGCTTCTTGAATGTAAATATGAGTTAGATTGGATGTTAAAAATGCAAGACGAAACATCGGGTGGTGTATTTCACAAATTAACTACTTTAAACTTTCCAGGACTTGATGTGATGCCAGAGAACGATAATGAAGCCCTTTATTTATCACCTATATCTTCAACAGCGACTGCCAGTTTTGCCGCTGTAATGGCCTTATCAAGTAGAATTTATAAAAGTTTGGACCCTAATTTTTCAAAAAGATGTCTCCAAGCTTCACTTTTGGCTTGGGAGTGGTTACAGCAACACCCTCATG
>NZ_LJSB01000108.1:0-233 GCF_002742565.1 Pseudomonas sp. 2995-3
GTCTAATAGTTTGTTCTATGATTCTCCTACCTGCAAATCCAATCAAAGCACCTGGTTCAGCAAGATTTATATCCCCAAGAGAGGCAAAGCTTGCAGAAACGCCACCTGTTGTTGGATGTGTCATTATGCTGATAAAAAGTAACCCTTTTTCATGAAGTTGGTTTAAAGCAGCACTTGTCTTCGCCATCTGCATTAAACTGAAAACACCTTCTTGCATGCGCGCTCCTCCGGAT
>NZ_LJSB01000109.1:0-337 GCF_002742565.1 Pseudomonas sp. 2995-3
ACCTACCCCTGTCGAATCCAGAACGTCCCCAGTAAATGACACATCGACAACAGTTTTGAATAAATGTCGATGGTACTCAAGGAATCGTTTCGGATAGAATAAGTCTAAGCTGATCGCTTATTTAATTTTCTACCTTAACGGTAATTCTTATTATAACATATTGAGATAAGAGTTCAAATGGTAAGCTAAACCAAAGAGGGATAGCTGTTCCAATGATGGAATTCCAACCACTATCTTCCAAGTTGGTTATCCTTAAATGCTCGTTGAATCTCTCTTTTCGCATCCTTTTTCTTCAGGTCTTCTCGCTTGTCATACTTCTTCTTACCTTTTCCAAGAC
>NZ_LJSB01000110.1:0-352 GCF_002742565.1 Pseudomonas sp. 2995-3
AGACTTCACTGTAGAGGTAGAACGTTCACTTCGTGTATTAGATGGTGCTGTTGCAGTATTAGACGCTCAGTCAGGTGTGGAACCACAAACTGAAACTGTTTGGCGTCAAGCAACAACTTATGGAGTACCACGAGTAGTTTTCGTTAACAAAATGGATAAGCTAGGTGCTGATTTCATTTATTCTCTTGGTACATTACATGACCGTCTTGGTGCGAATGCACATGCAATTCAGTTACCAATCGGTGCAGAAGATGACTTTGAAGGAATCATCGACCTTGTAGAGATGAAAGCATATTTCTATGAAGATGACCTTGGAACTCGTACTGAAGCGCGTGAGATACCTGAAGAATAT
>NZ_LJSB01000111.1:0-278 GCF_002742565.1 Pseudomonas sp. 2995-3
TTAGAAGACAGCTTTAAAGAGGTACATGGAGAAAAAGAGAAAAAAGAAAAGGAAATTTACGAATTAGAAGCCAAATTAAGAGAAGTAATTAAAAAGGAAAATGAAATTAGTAAGGAATTAGAAAAGTTCCAGGAATCCCATAAATATGTTGCGGAAAATTTATCCGGGGAGAAGCAAGCTTCTAGAATGTTAGATAATGAAATGGACTGGTTTACACGTAACGTTCAAAAGGAAGCTGAAAAAAGAAAAAAGAAGGGATAGAAAATGTTTAAAAATAA
>NZ_LJSB01000112.1:0-355 GCF_002742565.1 Pseudomonas sp. 2995-3
GTTCCAGCGTATTAACGCTTCACAGGAGCTAATACTGTTATCCTTCACACGAATAACAGGCTGATAATACAGCTCAAATTGATTCCCACTCTTTATAGCCTCTCTTAAATCAGCATCCATTTGAATACGGGAAAGAAACGCACCCTTCATATCAGAACTAAAAAAACGATATGTTTGTCCACCAGCTTGTTTCGCAGCGATTAGTGCCATGTCAGCATGCTTTAGTAGTTCTTCCGCGTAGCCCGCAGAATTAGGGTAGACTGAAATTCCTATACTAGCCCTTTGATGAAATTCACCACTGTGATAATAAAATGGCTCTTCAAAAACATTCATGACCAAATCTACTACATGGAGG
>NZ_LJSB01000113.1:0-342 GCF_002742565.1 Pseudomonas sp. 2995-3
GAAATGGATGGTTGAATTCCTTTTAATGAAAAAGAAGCTCTATTTTCTTCCTTTACTAAGCGAGGATACTGAGTTAATAAGTCTCCGTTCAGTATAAATACATCTCCACTAAAGGACTCCCCCTCACTGGTCTCTACCTCTGTTATACTATCATTCTTCACCTTTGCACGAACTATCTCTGTATTGGTTAGTACGGTGACACCTATCTTTTTTGCTAGTTTCTCAAACCCTTTCGCAATTTCACTGTTTCCTCCTTTAGTAAAATACACGCCATCATTTAATTCTAAATGACCAATTAATCCGAAAGTCGCAGGAGCACAATAGGGGCTTGAACCAATATAG
>NZ_LJSB01000114.1:0-245 GCF_002742565.1 Pseudomonas sp. 2995-3
CCATTCATTAGAAGACCGAATTTGTAAGCAGGTTTTTAAACGGAGAAGTACACCACCAGAGCTTCCTAAAGATTTACCAATTATACCTGAAGGGTTTGAAGGAGAACTTTTACTAGTTACTCGCAAACCAATTCTTGCAAGTGAGGAAGAATTAGAAAATAATTCACGCGCACAGTCCGCGAAGTTGCGTATAGCAGAGAAAAAATAAAGGAGGAAAAATCAATGAGTCCATTAGTGGAAAAGCA
>NZ_LJSB01000115.1:0-355 GCF_002742565.1 Pseudomonas sp. 2995-3
ATGATACATCGTTTAAAATTGTCTCTATCATACTTTATTATCCCTTACACTGATTAAAAAAAGCAAAGAAATACAATGGCGAAAAATTTTTTTCATTCTGATGCATAAAATTGGCCAACTTTTATCATTCTAAGCACAGGAGCATAGTTAATAGCTTCTGCAACTCGATTTTACCCCTGATAAGGAGGTGAGGCGCGCATGAGCGGTATTCAACGAACTGCATTGACATTAGCGATTATAGGTGCGGTGAACTGGGGATTAATTGGTTTCTTCCGTTTTGACCTAGTGGCAGCTATTTTCGGTGGTCAAGCGGCTGGATTTTCCCGCTTCATATATGCCCTCGTAGGTTTAGCAG
>NZ_LJSB01000116.1:0-351 GCF_002742565.1 Pseudomonas sp. 2995-3
ATGTGTGTTACACCTAGTGCCTCAATGTAATCTAGCCTTTCAATAAATGCATCAAAAGTTCCCCACTGAGCGTCTAATTCATCTGCAATTTCATAGTCAGAAGTAAAGTCCCTAACATGTACTTCATAAATGATCGCGTCTTCTCTTTTTTCAAAACCAGGAATATTTGCAAAATCTAGTTCCGGTCCAATAGAAGATGGATCAACAATCGCAGCTTTTCCAATTGGATAATTCCCACCATTATGATCAGGATCAGCCCATGTCGCCATTGATTTTGCATACGGGTCAAGTGCTAACTTCGTCTCTTCACCATGAGTAATGCTGTAATGATAATAGTATCCTCTTAAATTG
>NZ_LJSB01000117.1:0-302 GCF_002742565.1 Pseudomonas sp. 2995-3
CTGTTAACCTTGGTCGTTTCAGTAGGCGGTTATGGATATTATATGTATAAAAGTGTTCAAGGAACGGTTGACAATAAAATGCACCAACCTCTGGAACGCGAAAAATCTGAGAAACGTTTTGAAGTAGTTAATATAGAAGAAAGTGAACCATTATCTTTCTTATTAATGGGTGTGGATGCTAGAAGTACAGACCGTGGTCGTACAGATACTATTATTGTACTAACTGTTAATCAAAATGATAATTCAATGAAGATGTTAAGTATTCCTCGAGATACTCGCACTGAAATTATCGGTCGTGGTTT
>NZ_LJSB01000118.1:0-230 GCF_002742565.1 Pseudomonas sp. 2995-3
TCATTGCTGAAACTGGGGCCGGTCAGCACGGCGTTGCTTCCGCTACAGTAGCGGCAAGGTTTGGCCTTACGTGTAAAGTTTTTATGGGCGAAGAAGATATGAAACGGCAGGAGTTAAATGTATTTCGAATGAGACTTCTTGGAGCAGAGGTTATCCCTGTAACAAGTGGAGGTAAAACGTTAAAAGATGCTACAAATGAAGCAATCAGGCACTGGGTATCCCATGTGGAG
>NZ_LJSB01000119.1:0-319 GCF_002742565.1 Pseudomonas sp. 2995-3
CTACTCCACCTGGTAATATAAATTTCTTTAATTGTGGAGCTTCATTCCAATAAACGTCAATTTTCCCTTCTAAATATGTAACATATTCTTCCTTTATAGCCCAGTTATCAGTTTTCGTAACATTGGCAAGATCTCCACCAAGATCAAATAATTCGTGTTGTATTTTTAATAAATCACTCCGTATATCCTTATGTTTTTCTAATACTTTTGTTAATGTTACTCCAATAAAACTGTTTAATTCATCAATCGTTCCATAGGCCTCAACGCGTTCGTTAGTTTTTGGAACCCTTTTACCCACTAAGTGAGTTTTCCCCTGATC
>NZ_LJSB01000120.1:0-359 GCF_002742565.1 Pseudomonas sp. 2995-3
GTACTGGTTCACTATCGGTCACTAGGGAGTATTTAGCCTTGGGAGATGGTCCTCCCAGATTCCGACGGGGTTTCACGTGTCCCGCCATACTCAGGATACACTCCGGAGGAAACGACATTTCGACTACAGGGCTGTTACCTTGTCTCGCGGATCTTTCCAGATCGCTGCATCTACGCCGTTTCTTTGTAACTCCGTATGGAGTGTCCTACAACCCCAAGAGGCAAGCCTCTTGGTTTGGGCTCTTTCCGTTTCGCTCGCCGCTACTCAGGAAATCGAATTTTCTTTCTCTTCCTCTGGGTACTAAGATGTTTCAGTTCCCCAGGTCTGCCTTCTCATACCCTATGGATTCAGGTATGGAT
>NZ_LJSB01000121.1:0-360 GCF_002742565.1 Pseudomonas sp. 2995-3
ACAGAAGTGTTCCGCTTATAAATGCATCATTTCCGTTATGTTCAAACATATACCACCCGTTATCAGTCTTACCTTTAACGTTAATTTCTTGATTCAATTGCACAGTGCCGATTATGTTAAAACTCGTGTTGTTCCCATTACGAATATTAGCAGCACTAGTATTTACGAAAAATGTACCGTTTGCGTTATGTACAGTAAATGACTCTTCCTCTTCCTGGGAATCCTGGTTACTCGATTCCTCATCAATTTCAGTATCTTTTTCATCATTATTATCGTCGTCGTTTGTAGTCTTTGGACTATCTGCATCTAATGTTTTAATGAGTGTATCTTTTTGTGTATAAATATTTAAAGCTACCATGT
>NZ_LJSB01000122.1:0-314 GCF_002742565.1 Pseudomonas sp. 2995-3
ACCTAGGCTTGGTCCTGATTTAAAGATAAATATGGACAAAGTAGAGGAATTGCAACCGGATCTAGTAATTGCGTCTCTATCCGTTCCAGGGATGGAAAAAAATATTGAAGAGTTGAAGAAACGAAATATACCTTACATTATCGTTCCTAAACCTAAAACATTAACGGAAGTCGGAGAAAGCTTATTATTTTTAGGAGAGGCCACGAACACATTAGAAAAAGCAAAATCAGTGCACGAAAGATACACGAATATACTTGAAAAATATCTCGCATTAAGTAAACAAGTAATACAGCCTAAAACCCTTTATTGGCAGT
>NZ_LJSB01000123.1:0-293 GCF_002742565.1 Pseudomonas sp. 2995-3
TAGTTGTTTACTTTTTGCTCGTTCGTGTCAATGACAAGAACTTCATTCCCTAATTTCACAAGTTCTTTACATACACTTCCTCCGAATCTTCCAATTCCAATGACAACAAACTGTTTTTTTACACCCACAATATTCATCTCCTCACATGAAAAAAGACCAATCTTAAAAAGAAGGGTCCAGAAGACAGACCTTTCTCTCCTACAACGCTTACGAAGTTAGCTGTCGGGTTAGGGATAGAGAGTACCCCCTCTTGTTTAAGATTCACCCCAAGACAATAACTTATTGTCTTGGGG
>NZ_LJSB01000124.1:0-696 GCF_002742565.1 Pseudomonas sp. 2995-3
GTCAGTACCGGCCTTGTTGCTCAAGGTCGCGGTGTACGTAATCTGACCACCTTCATTGACTGCGCTTGGCGCGGTCAACGTGACGGTAGTGGTGTTATCAGTACCCGGAGTATCGGTGACAGTGGTGCTGACAGGCGTAGTACCTGGCACCAGGTTTTCGAAGTGCTCACCGCCAGTCACGTTAGTAATAGCGGTAGTGACGGTCTGGTCGCCCTTGTACACGTCATCTGGAGCTACAACGGTCACGTTGCCGCTGGACTGATTAACGCCGATGGTGATGGTCTGGCCGTTATCCAGGGTCACGGTCAGCGGGCTGGTGATGTTGGTCACCGCATTGCCCGACTTATCGACCAGCGACGCGGTGTAAACGATGTTGCCGCCTTCGCCCACTGTGGTCGTTGCGGTCAGCACCACATCCACTTTGTCGATAGTGTCGTTAATGGTCGTAGTTGCACCATCACCAGCCACTTCCAGTTTTTCGAAGTTACCGCCAGTGGTGTCGGTGATCTTGACGGTCTGAGTGCTCTTGTCGATGAACACGTCATCGCTAGGCGCTGCAACAGTCACGGAGCCGACGGTATCGCCAGCTTTGATGGTGATAGTCGAGCCGTTATCCAACTTCAGGGTTACGTCAGTACCGGCCTTGTTGCTCAAGGTCGCGGTGTACGTAATCTGACCACCTTCATTGACTGCGCT
>NZ_LJSB01000125.1:0-290044 GCF_002742565.1 Pseudomonas sp. 2995-3
GGCTTGCCCTGCGCAGGGCAAGCCTGCTCGCCACAAAAAAGTACGGCCTTGCAGATGGGCGGTGGTGTGTTGGGTTTTTCTGATGAAAGGGGCTTTTATGTAGGCAAAGCACGGGAGGCGCCGCTTGCGCGTTTAAAAAGGTCTGGTAGAATCCGCGGCCTAATTACGTGCGGTATTCGACAATAGTGTCGAGTGGCGGCACGCTAGCCCGAGGAAGTCACCATGAAAGCCGATATCCATCCAGCGTACGAAACTATCGAAGTAACCTGCAGCTGCGGCAACAAGTTCGAAACGCGTTCGAACCTGTGCAAGCCACTGGGTACTGACGTATGCAACGAGTGCCACCCGTTCTACACCGGTAAGCAGAAAACTCTGGACACCGGCGGCCGTGTACAGCGCTTCGCAGATCGCTTTGGTGCTTTCGGCAAGAAGCCTGCTGCTGCAGAGTAAGGCCCAAAAGCCCCCAGGGTTTTTGCAAGCTGTTGAAAAAGGCGCCCCTTGTGGGCGCCTTTTTTGTGCCTGCGATTTGACCGTGCTGCACTCAAAGCGATTTTAATAAAATAATTGTAGACATTTTTTATCGTAATTGTGAACAGTTAAGCCCTTGTATCCCGTGGCTCTTGGCCGAAAGTCGTAGTGCGCGGCCCTTGACGGCAGTGACTGACCAGTCTTGTGGGGACTTTCTCACACGCGTATCCTCGGCGGTCCGTCGACCAACAGTAAAAGCGGAATGCCGATATGTCTGATTTGAAAACTGCCGCTCTCGAATATCACGCCCATCCTCGTCCAGGAAAGCTGAGTGTAGAGCTCACCAAAGCCACTGCCACTGCCCGCGACTTGTCGCTGGCCTACAGCCCTGGCGTTGCCGAGCCCGTACGTGAAATCGCCCGCGACCCTGAACTGGCGTACAAGTACACCGGCAAAGGCAACCTGGTTGCAGTGATTTCCGATGGCACCGCGATTCTCGGCCTGGGCAACCTCGGCCCATTGGCTTCCAAGCCAGTCATGGAAGGTAAGGGCGTGCTGTTCAAGCGCTTTGCCGGCATCGACGTTTTCGACATCGAAGTCGATTCCGAAAGCCCGCAAGCTTTCATCGACACTGTAAAGCGCATCTCCATCACTTTCGGTGGCATCAACCTGGAAGACATCAAGGCACCTGAGTGCTTCGAGATCGAAAAGGCCCTGATCGAACAGTGCGACATTCCGGTATTCCACGATGACCAGCACGGCACCGCGATCGTGACGGCGGCCGGCATGATCAACGCCCTGGAAATCGCTGGCAAAACCCTGGCTGACGCCCAGATCGTCTGCCTGGGCGCTGGTGCTGCGGCCATCTCCTGCATGAAGTTGCTGGTGAGCATGGGCGCCAAGCTGGAAAACATCTTCATGGTCGACAGCAAGGGCGTTGTTCAGTCCGAGCGTACCGACCTGAACCAGTACAAGGCGATGTTTGCCCACGCCACCGACAAGCGCACCCTGGCTGACGCCCTCGACGGTGCCGACGTGTTCGTTGGCCTGTCCGGCCCGAACCTGCTGAGCGCCGAAGGCCTGAAGTCCATGGCGGCCAACCCGATCGTGTTCGCCTGCTCCAACCCGGATCCGGAGATCTCGCCTGAGCTGGCCCACGCCACTCGCAACGACGTGATCATGGCCACCGGCCGTTCGGACTACCCGAACCAGGTCAACAACGTGTTGGGCTTCCCGTTCATCTTCCGTGGTGCCCTGGACGTTCGCGCCAAGCGCATCAACGAAGAGATGAAAGTGGCTGCCGCCAACGCCCTGCGTGAACTGGCCAAGCTGCCGGTACCTCAGGACGTCTGCGATGCCTACGGTGGTGCCCCACTGGCATTCGGTCGTGAGTACATCATCCCGAAACCAATGGATAAGCGCCTGATCACCCTGATCTCGGATGCCGTGGCCAAAGCCGCGATCGAGACCGGTGTGGCTACCCTGCCGTATCCGAAGCACTACCCGCTGAAAAGCGTGGATGATGTGTTCAACGGCTAAGCCGTTGTAGCGCACCAACAAAAAGCCCCGGCTCTTGCGAGTCGGGGCTTTTTTGTGGCTGATGAATACGGTCTTCAGGCGCCAGGTAAACCCTGTGGGAGCCGGGCTTGCCCGCGATGGCGGTGTACCAGGGGGTGAATCAGTGGCTGATACACCGCCATCGCAGCATAGGTTACACAGCCGGTTAGCACGAAGTCTGTGGCAGGTGGGCTGTTGTGGCGAGCAGGCTTGTCGAATCGTCGCACCGCCGGCGTTGGGCTGCGAAGCGGCCCCAGTAAAGGCACTGCAATTTTCCTGAAAGTACTCAGTGTCAGGGGTTGGGGCCGCTTCGCGGCCCAACGCAGGACAAGCCTGCTCGCCACAGGAGAAAGTGGCGGCCTTCAAAAGTTGTGTAGATGCCTATGGCCATCGCAGGCAAGCCAGCTCCCACAGTGGAGCTGGGTCGGCCATTGATCTCATCAGAACAAATCGATCGGCGCCGCCTAATCTGCCGGCAGCGGGCTGCCCGGTGTAAAGCGTGGATGATGTGTTCAACGGCTAAGCCGTTGTAGCGCACCAACAAAAAGCCCCGGCTCTTGCGAGTCGGGGCTTTTTTTGTGGCTGATGAATACGGTCTTCAGGCGCCAGGTAAACCCTGTGGGAGCCGGGCTTGCCCGCGATGGTGGTGTATCAGGGGGTGAATCAGTGGCTGATACACCGCCATCGCAGGCAAGCCAGCTCCCACAGTGGAGCTGTGTCACATTAGAAGAGATCGATCGGCGCCGCCTCATCCGCCGGCAGTGGGCTGCCCGGTGCAACGCCGTTGCCCAGCTCGTTGACCGACGGCGGCGTATCTTCGCTCTTGAACAGCTCGAAGTACGCATTCGGCGTGCTGGGTGATGCCGCACGGCCGCTGACCGGGTCGATCCGCAGGCTGAGAATACCTTCCGGCTCAGCCTGGGTATGCAGCGGCTTGTCCTTCAAGGCCGCGCCCATGTAGCTCATCCAGATCGGCAGTGCGACGGTGCCACCAAACTCACGGCGGCCCAGGCTTTCCGGTTGGTCGTAGCCGGTCCACACGGTGGTCACGTAGTCGGCGTTGTAGCCGGAGAACCAGGCATCCTTGGACTCGTTGGTGGTACCGGTCTTGCCGGCGATATCCGCGCGACCCAAGGCCAGGGCGCGGCGGCCGGTGCCTTTCTTGATCACGTCTTCCAGAATGCTGTTGAGGATGTAGGTGGTACGACCATCCACCACACGCTCGGCCACTGCTGGTGCCTGTGGCTCGGCGGGCACGGCGGCATTGGCGGCCGTTGCTGCGCCTGGCGTCGGCTCAATGGTGATGCCGCCGTTGTTCGGTGCTGCAATGCCATCGGGTGCAGCCACACCGTTTACCACGTCGCCCGGCACGCGTGGCGGGTTGGCGGTGAACAGCGTGTCGCCATTGCGGCTTTCGATCTTGTCGATCAGGTACGGCGTGATCTTGTAGCCGCCGTTGGCAAAGGTGCTCCAGCCGGTAGCAATTTCCATCGGCGTGAGGGTCGCGGTGCCCAGCGCCAGGGACAGGTTCGGCGGCAGATCCGACTTGGCGAAGCCAAAGCGTGTCATGTAGTCGATGGTCTTGCCCACGCCCATCGCCTGCAGCAGGCGGATCGAGACCAGGTTGCGTGACTTGTACAGCGCCTCGCGAATACGGATCGGGCCGAGGAAGGTATTGGTGTCGTTCTTCGGGCGCCAGACCTTGTCCAGGTACTCGTCGACAAACACGATCGGTGCGTCGTTGACCAGGCTGGCGGCGGTGTAGCCGTTATCCAGCGCGGCGCTGTAGACAAACGGTTTGAAGCTTGAGCCCGGCTGGCGCTTGGCCTGGGTGGCGCGGTTGTAGTTGCTCTGCTCGAAGGCAAAGCCGCCGACCAGCGCACGGATCGCACCGTTCTGCGGGTCCAGGGACACCAGAGCGCCCTGGGCCACAGGCACTTGGCTGAATTTCAGGCTGTCGTCTTTCTGGCGTTGCACGCGGATCAAGTCACCGACTTGCGCCACGTCCGACGGCTGCTTGGGCATCGGGCCCATGCTGTTGGTGTTCAGGAACGGGCGTGCCCATTTCATGCTGTCCCACGACACATGGCCTTCGCCGCTGCGGGTGAGCACTTGCACGCCATCCTTCTTCACCTGAGTGACGATGGCGGGTTCCAGGCCGCTGATCGGGCGCTGTTTACCCAGCTCGGTGGTCCAGGCGCTCAGGGTCTTGCCCGGCAGGCGCGATTCGGGGCCACGGTAGCCATGGCGCTGGTCGTAGGTCACCAAACCGTCGCGTACTGAGTTATTGGCGATTTCCTGCAGGTTGCTTGGAATGGTCGTGGTCACGCGGAAGCCTTCGGTGTAGGCCTCGCTGCCATAACGGCCGACCATCTCGGCACGTGCCATTTCAGCGATATACGGCGCATTCACTTCCGGAGTCGGCACGTGGTAGCTGGCGTTCAGCGGCTCGGCCACGGCGCTCTCATAGGCGGCCTGGTCGATTTTGCCCAGCTTGTACATGCGCCCCAGGATCCAGTCGCGACGCTCCTTGCTGCGCGCCGGGTTGGCCAGCGGGTTGAAGCGCGACGGCGCCTTGGGCAGGCCGGCGATCATTGCCATCTGCGCCAGGCTGGCATCACGAATCGACTTGCCGTAGTACACCTGCGAAGCGGCTTCGATCCCGTAGGCGCGATTGCCCAGGTAGATCTTGTTGACGTACAGCTCAAGGATTTCGTCCTTGGTCAACTGACGTTCGATCTGCAGCGCCAACAGGATTTCGGTGGCCTTGCGCGAAAAACTGCGCTCGCTGGTGAGGAAAAAGTTCTTCGCCACCTGCATGGTGATGGTGCTGCCGCCGGATTGGATGTGTCCGCTTTTTACCAGCTGGGTGGCTGCGCGCACCAGGCTGCCTGGGTCGACGCCGTAGTGGTTGGCGAAATTATCGTCTTCAGCCGAGAGCAGGGCGTTGATGAAATTGGGTGGAATGTCGGCGAAACGGATCGGTGTGCGGCGCATTTCGCCGAACTCCGCGATCAGTTTTTCATCGCTGCTGTAGACCCGCAAAGGAATCTGCAACTGGATACTTCTGAGTGCCTCTACTGAGGGCAAACCCGGACTAAGGTAGAGGTAGGCCCCGCTGAGTACGAGCAGCAGCCCGCAGACGATCGCGACAATGGAGTACCCGAAAAACTTCAGCAGACGAATCAAGGCTTTTGGATTTCCAGAGAAAAGAATGAGTTACGCGTCGGGGCATGCATGGCAAACGATGGATCGACCCGAGCAGCAGGAAAAAGCGGGAAAAAACGCTGGGCATTAAAGCATTTTCGGCCTGGGGCGTCATTCGTGGCGGCCAAACAAGTCGACCGAATGCACGATTCCCAGCGGCAATCAGGCGGTATGACAGGCAAAGTTTTAGGGAGTTTTATGAGAAAGGGATTTTTCAGGCGCAAAGCCGACACCCTGCTGGGCGTCGACATCAATGACACTGGAATCAAGCTGATTGAACTGGACCACACCGCCGGCGCCTACAGCGTCAAGGCATACGTCGCGCAGGGGCTGCCCGCCAATGCGGTCGTCGATGGCACGTTGTTGGACCTTGAAGGGGTGGGGCAGGCACTGCAGCAGGCATTGTCCCGGTTGCACTCGTCCGTCCGGCAGGCGGCAGTGGCGGTATCGGGGCCATCGGTTATCACGCGGGTGATCGACATGGAGGCGGGGCTCAGTGACGAAGAGATGGCCTGGATGATCCAGATGGAAGCCGACCAGTACATCCCTTACCCACTGGATGACGTCGCCATCGATTTTCAGGTGCGCGGCCCCTTAGCTCAGGACTCGGCGCGGGTCGAGGTGGTGCTGGCTGCGTGCCTGAAGGAGCAGGTCGAGGCCCGCGCAGCGGTTTTGGCCCTGGCCGGGCTGGTTGCGCGGGTGGTGGATGTCGAAGGGTTTGCATTGGAGCGCGCTTGCCGTCAGGATTTCGCCAGCTTCATGCCGGGCCATCGAGTCGATGGCGCACAATGGGCCGTGGATGCCCACGGGATGGGAATTGCTTGCGGGCTGGCCCTGAGGAGTTTCGCTGGATGACACGAATCAATCTTTTGCCTTGGCGCCAGGCGCAGGCAGAACGGCGGCGCAAGTACTTCCTGATATTTCTGCTGGGGTTCGCCGGTGTGGCACTCGCGGCGGTGTGGCTGGCGAACCAGGTCATCGATCAGGCGATCGACCGGCAAGTGACACGCAACAGCCACCTCAACAAAGACGTCGCCATCCAGGACTCGCGCCTCAAGACCATCGATGACTTGCAGGAGCAGAGCCAGCAATTGGCCGCGCGAATGAAGGTCGTACAGGACCTGCACGAATCCCGCTCGGCCGGCGCCCAGCTATTGGACCAACTCGCCCGTGCCGTGCCCGATGGGGTGCACCTGCATGAGGTGGTTGCCAAGGGCAATACGGTGAGTGTCAGTGGCAGTGCCGAGTCCAGCCAGGATATCGCTCAACTGATGCGCCGCCTCGAGGCCTCTGAAGGTGCCCACGCAACCCGGCTGCAGCATGTGCGTGCGCAAGGCCAAGGCGGAGGCAACGAATTCCAGTTGATGGTGCGCCAAGGGGAATCCACCGAGGCCCAGCCTTGAGCCTGCCCAGGCTCGACTTTTCCACGCTTTCTCACAACGCTGCCAAATGGCCCCTACCGGCCAAGCTTCTGCTCGGCTGCGCGCTGGGGGGATTGGTGTGGGTGGTGGGCGATGGATGGCTGCTGGCTCCGGCACGTGAACAGTTGCAAGGGTTGCAAGCGCAGACGCTGATGTTGCAACAGCAACTTACGCAAAAGACCAGCCTGGCCGCCGATCTTGAGGTGCGTGCCCATCAGGCCCAGGGAGCCCAGGCGCAGGTTGCCGAGCTGTTGCGGCAGTTGCCCGGCGAATCGGACATGCCGGGCTTGCTCGAAGACATGGCGCGGCTGGCGGCGGCCAACGGTTTGGTGGTCGAAGGTGTCACGGTACTGGATGAACAGACGCAGCCGTACTACATCGAGGAGCCGGCACAAGTCGGTGTGTTGGGTGCCTACCACGACCTGGCGAGCTTCGTGACTGCCCTGGGTGATTTGCCGCGGATCGTCACTGTGCAGGATGTGGTGCTTCGGTCTGAAGGGGCGTTATTGCGCCTTGATTTGCTGGCCAAGACTTACCGTGGCCTGTCCGCGCGCGGCAAGCCTGGAATGGCTGTCGAGCAGGGGGCGCACTTTGTCTATGAGGCAGCGTCCCAGCGTGACCCGTTCCAGCCGCCTGCGGCGCAGGTCGACCATATGCCGGGCCAACCCGCTCTTGCGCCGGACTTGGCGCGCAAGCGCGGCCCACTGGAAGGCCTGGCTGTCGACCAGTTCGAAATGGTCGGCACGCTTTCAATCGATGCAGTGTCGGTCGAAGCACTGCCCCATGGCCTGCAGACATTCGCCCTGCTGCGCACATCTTCTGGCGTGCACCGGCTGGCGGTCGGCGACTACCTGGGGCCTAACCATGGCCGGGTCACGGCCATTCATTCCGGCCACATCGAACTGGTCGAACTGTTCCCGGACGAACAGGGCGCATGGCTTGCGCGTTCGCGAACCCTGGTTTTAAACGTCAACTCATAACGGAATCAAACAATGAAAAGGACTTTCTCGTCCTTCGGTGTGGCGCTATGGATAGCGTTCACGGCACCGATGGCATTTGCTGTGCCCAATCGCGTCGATCTGATCCAGCTGCCGCCTCCTGGCAGCGTGGTTCCCAGTGGCGCCTACAACGGCGACACGCTGACCCTCAACTTCCAGAACATCGAATTGCGCGCCGTGTTGCAGCAAATTGCGGATGTGGCCGGGCTTAATCTGGTGGCCAGTGATGAAGTGCAAGGCTCGATCACTTTGCGGCTCAAGGATGTGCCCTGGGACCAGGCGCTGGATCTGGTGCTGCAAACCAAAGGCTTGGATAAGCGCGTGAAGGCCGGCGTTTTGCTGGTGGCACCCGCCGAAGAATTGGCGGCCCGCGAGCTGCTGGCGCTGGAGTCGCGCAAGCAGATGGAAGAGCTGGCGCCCTTGCGGCGCGAGCTGTTGCAGGTCAATTACGCCAAGGCGGCGGACCTGGCCAAGTTGTTCCAGTCGGTGACAGGCGTTGACGGCTTTACCGATGAGCGCGGCTCGGTGGCGGTGGATGATCGCACCAATAACATCATCGCCTACCAGACCCGCGAGCAAATTGACGAGCTGCGGCGCATCGTGGCGCAGCTGGATGTACCGGTACGCCAAGTGATGATCGAGGCGCGGATTGTCGAGGCTAATGTCGATTACGACAAAAGCCTGGGCGTGCGCTGGGGCGGGCGGCTCAATCGCGGCAACTGGGGCGCGGGCGGTATCAGCAAACCGTTGGCCGAGGGTGCGGAGCCACCGGAGAATCCGCCCAGCTCGCCGTTTGTCGATATGGGCTCGCTGGCCGGTACGTCTGGCTTGGGCATCGCTTTTATTACCGACAACCTGTTGCTCGACCTGGAACTGACGGCCATGGAAAAAACCGGCAACGGCGAAATCGTCTCACAGCCCAAGGTGGTCACGTCCGACAAGGAAACTGCGCGCATCCTCAAGGGCACCGAGATCCCTTACCAGGAATCCAGCTCGCGTGGCGCCACCTCGGTGTCGTTCAAGGAGGCCTCGCTGTCGTTGGAGGTGACCCCGCAAATCACCCCGGATGGCTGGGTGATTATGGAGGTCAAGGTCACCAAGGACGAGCCGGACTACCTGAACAAGCTCAACGACGTACCGCCGATCAAGAAAAACGAGGTCAACGCCAAGGTGCGGGTCAAGGATGGCGAGACCATCGTCATTGGCGGGGTTTTCTCCAATACCCAAAGCAAAGTGGTAGATAAAGTGCCATTTTTGGGCGATGTGCCGTATCTTGGCCGCCTTTTCCGGCGCGATGTGCTGGCGGAGAAAAAATCCGAGCTGCTGGTATTCCTGACTCCGCGTATTATGAATAACCAGGCGATTGCTGTGAGTCGTTGATTCTGTGCGAAATTTGATTCTTGTAGGACCGATGGGGGCTGGAAAAAGCACCATCGGCCGTTTGCTGGCCAAAGAGCTGCGCCTGCCGTTCAAAGATTCCGACAAGGAAATTGAATTGCGCACGGGTGCCAATATCCCATGGATCTTCGATAAGGAAGGCGAGCTGGGCTTTCGCGACCGCGAGCAGGCGATGATTGCCGAGCTGTGCGGCTGCGATGGCGTGGTATTGGCCACCGGCGGCGGTGCAGTGATGCGCGATGAAAACCGCCGGGCGCTGCATGCCGGTGGTCGCGTGGTTTATTTGCATGCATCGGTCGAGCAGCAGGTGGGGCGTACCGCCCGCGATCGCAATCGCCCATTGCTGCGCACCGCAGACCCGGCAAAAACCTTGCGGGACTTGCTCACGCTGCGCGATCCGCTGTATCGGGAAATCGCCGATCTGGTGGTCGAAACCGATGAGCGGCCGCCTCGAATGGTGGTTTTCGACATTCTTGAGCGTTTGCAGCAATTGCCACCCCGTTAAAGCCAGGCCCGAAATGCGCTATTCTCGGCGGCGCGCCATCATCCTCCGGGGTATGGCGCAGAGCCATCAGGCGACGAAATTCCGAGCGTTGCCGATCGTACATATTTCTTCACGCGGGGACACATGCAGACACTTAAGGTCGATCTAGGCGAGCGCAGCTACCCAATCCATATTGGCGAAGGTTTGTTGGACCTGCCCGAGTTGCTCGCACCGCATATTGCCGGTCGGCAAGTGGCGATCATCTCCAATGAAACGGTCGCGCCGCTGTATCTTGAGCGTCTGAGCCGCAGCCTTGCGGCCTACTCGGTGATTTCGGTGATCCTGCCCGATGGCGAGGCCCACAAAAACTGGGAAACCCTGCAACTGATCTTTGACGGCCTGCTGACTGCACGGCATGACCGACGTACCACGGTGGTCGCCCTGGGCGGCGGCGTGATCGGCGACATGGCCGGCTTTGCCGCAGCTTGCTACCAGCGCGGCGTGGACTTTATCCAGGTGCCGACCACCTTGTTGTCCCAGGTCGATTCGTCGGTGGGCGGCAAGACTGGCATCAACCACCCGCTGGGCAAGAACATGGTGGGTGCGTTCTATCAACCACAAGCCGTGCTGATCGACACCGCGACCCTCAACACCTTGCCGCCGCGCGAGCTGTCGGCCGGTCTGGCGGAGGTCATCAAGTACGGGCTGATTTGTGACGAGCCGTTCCTGACCTGGCTCGAAGAACACATGGACGCCCTGCGTGCCCTGGACCAGGTGGCACTGACCGAAGCGATTTCCCGTTCATGCGCCGCCAAGGCGCTGGTGGTGAATGCCGACGAACGGGAGTCCGGTGTGCGCGCCACCCTGAACCTGGGCCACACCTTCGGCCATGCGATCGAAACGCACATGGGCTATGGTGTGTGGTTGCACGGGGAAGCCGTGGCGGCTGGCACAGTAATGGCACTGGAAATGTCGCAACGCCTGGGCTGGATCAGCGCCCAGGAGCGTGATCGCGGCATCCATCTGTTCCAGCGCGCCGGCTTGCCGGTTATTCCGCCGGAAGAGATGACCGAGGCGGATTTCCTCGAACATATGGCAATCGACAAGAAAGTGATCGACGGTCGCCTGCGACTGGTGCTGCTGCGCCACATGGGCGAAGCGGTAGTGACCGACGATTATCCGAAAGAGATTTTACAGGCCACGCTGGGAGCGGATTACCGCGCCCTGGCCCAGCTTAAAGGTTAATAAGATCCCGATGACTAGTTTGCATGCCGACGAGGCGTTCCTCGGCCACTACCAGTTAAGCCACGACCCTTTTGCTCCACGGGTGCCTGGCTTCAAATTTTTCCCTGCCCAGCGCAAGCCGGTGCTCGGTCAGTTGCACCACCTGGCGCGCTACAGCCAACTGTTGTTGGTTGTGACCGGCCCGTTGGGCAGTGGCAAGACCCTGCTGCGCCAGGCGCTGGTTGCCAGCACCAACAAGCAATCGGTACAGAGCGTGGTGGTATCGGCCCGTGGTGCCGGTGATGCAGCCGGCGTACTGCGCCAGGTTGCCCAGGCGCTGAACGTTGCCAATGCCGAGCCGAACGCGATCCTCAAGCAGGTTGTGCAGTTGGGCCTCACCGGCCAGGAAGTCTACTTGCTGGTGGACGATGCCGAGCAGCTCGACGAATCCGCCCTGGAAGCGCTGCTGGCGCTGGCGGCGGGTACGCCGGAAGGGCGCCCGCATGTGTTCCTGTTTGGTGAGTCGTCCTTGATCGCCGATCTGGAGCAGATCAGCGGTGAGCAGGAGCTGTTTCACGTCATCGAATTGCAGCCGTACGAAGAGGAAGAAACCCGCGAATACCTGGCTCAACGCCTCGAAGGCGCCGGTGCCGGTATCGAACTTTTCACGGCAAATCAGATCTCTGATATTCACGAAAGCGCAGGCGGCTGGCCTGGCACCATCAACCAGGTTGCCCGCGATGCCTTGATCGAAGCCATGATTGCCAGCCGCTCTGCGGTTAAGCGTCCAAAGATGGGGTTTACTATGCCTAAGAAGCACGTATTGGCGATTTCTGCCGTGGTCGTGGTCGCTGTCGCTGCTGCCTGGTTGATCCCGGGTCGCAGCAAGGCACCCGCCACCGCCGGTGCGCCAACCGAACAGGCGCAGTTGCCACTGGGCAAGCCCACGCCAAATGTCGAATTCGCCAACTCCGGCCAACCGACCAACCTGCCGATGGTCGGCCAGCCAGTCATGCGCGGCCCGCTCGCTGAAGCCGCCGGTGGTATCTCTGAAGGTGACGATGGTGTGCCGGTGGAAGGCTCCAGCGCCACGCCGCCAACCGTAACCACCACCGCACCGCCTGCCGGCGTTCCGGCTGGCCCGGCAGCCGCTCCAGTTGCCAAGCCGACGCCAGCGCCGACCGTTGCCACTGCCAAGCCTGCCCCGGTTGCCAAGCCTGTCGCGCCTGCGCCAGTGGCCAAGCCGGCACCGGCCGCCAAGCCTGCTGAAAAACCTGCCGCTGTTGCCAAGGCCGCTGCCCCTGCCGCCGCCGGCAGCAGCTGGTACGCCAGCCAGCCAACCGGTAATTTCGTCGTGCAGATCCTGGGCACCAGCTCCGAAGCCAACGCCCAGGCGTTTGTGAAAGAGCAGGGCGGCCAGTACCGTTATTTCAAGAAAGTGCTCAACGGCAAGCCTCTCTACGTGATCACCTACGGCAGCTTCCCAAGCCGTGCAGCAGCTGATTCCGCTATCAAAGCCTTGCCAGCGAAGGTTCAGGCTGGTAAACCTTGGCCTCGCACTGTTGCCAGCGTTCAACAAGAACTCGCAACAAGTCGCTGAAGATTCGGCGGCCTTACCCAGGCCGCCTCTCCCGGCACCTCAAAATTAAAACCGCAAGTGCGTGCTGCCCTCAAGGCCGCGCGCCCTGCGGTGTCTGCGTCACAGTAGCTTTTGAGTCGTAGCGGTCAGAATTAAAAAAGTTTTGACTAGCACAGCATATCGCTTTAAACCTTTCATAAATGCGACATAGATTTGCGACATTTCGTCGCTAAATTTGTGAGCGTTCGTGTCGGTGTGTACAATGACCTCCCTTTTGCCCCCGCTAAGCCGGCGTACGTTCGGCGTGGAAGGTAACCGGTTGAATTGAAAAGAAATTTGCCTCGATATAAGAGGCAGCCTGGTGAGAAAGTGTCTATGAAAGCAGGTCTGTACCAACCCGATGAATTCAAGGATAACTGCGGTTTCGGCCTGATAGCCCACATGCAGGGCGAGCCCAGTCATACCCTTTTGCAAACGGCCATCGAGGCCCTGACCTGCATGACCCACCGCGGTGGGATCAACGCCGACGGCAAGACCGGTGACGGTTGCGGTTTGCTGATTCAAAAGCCCGACCAGTTCCTGCGCGCTGTCGCAAAAGAGCAATTTGCTGTCGACCTGCCCAAGCAGTACGCCGTGGGCATGGTGTTTTTCAACCAGGACCCGGTAAAAGCCGAAGCCGCTCGCGAGAACATGAACCGCGAGATCCTGGCTGCTGGCCTGCAACTGGTGGGCTGGCGCAAAGTGCCGATCGACACCAGCGTGCTCGGCCGCCTGGCCCTGGAGCGCCTGCCGCAGATCGAACAAGTGTTCATCGCAGGCGATGGCCTCAGCGATCAGGACATGGCGATCAAGCTGTTTACCTCGCGTCGTCGTTCATCGGTGTCCAACGCCGCCGACACCGACCACTACATCTGCAGCTTTTCGCACAAGACCATCATTTATAAAGGCCTGATGATGCCGGCGGATTTGACCGCCTTCTATCCAGACCTGAGCGATGAGCGCCTGCAAACCGCAATCTGCGTGTTCCACCAGCGCTTCTCCACCAACACCCTGCCGAAATGGCCGCTGGCTCAGCCATTCCGCTTTCTCGCCCACAACGGCGAGATCAACACCATCACCGGCAACCGCAACTGGGCTGTGGCCCGTCGCACCAAGTTCGCCAACGATTTGATGGACCTCGAAGAGCTCGGCCCGCTGGTTAACCGCGTGGGTTCCGACTCCTCCAGCATGGACAACATGCTCGAACTGATGGTCACCGGCGGCATTGACCTGTTCCGTGGCGTGCGCATGATCATTCCGCCTGCGTGGCAGAACGTCGAGACCATGGACCCGGACCTGCGTGCGTTCTACGAGTACAACTCGATGCACATGGAGCCGTGGGACGGCCCGGCTGGCGTGGTGATGACCGACGGCCGCTACGCGGTGTGCCTGCTCGACCGTAACGGCCTGCGCCCGGCGCGTTGGGTGACCACCACCAACGGCTTCATCACCCTGGCGTCGGAAATCGGCGTGTGGGACTACAAGCCTGAAGACGTGATCGCCAAAGGCCGTGTAGGCCCGGGCCAGATCCTGGCCGTGGACACCGAAACCGGGCAGATCCTCGACACCGACGCCATCGACAACCGCTTGAAGTCGCGTCACCCGTACAAGCAATGGCTGCGCAAGAACGCCCTGCGCATCCAGGCGACCATGGAAGACAACGACCACGGTTCGGCTTTCTATGACGTCGACCAGCTCAAGCAGTACATGAAGATGTACCAGGTCACGTTCGAAGAGCGCGACCAAGTGCTGCGCCCGCTCGGTGAGCAAGGCTATGAGGCGGTCGGCTCCATGGGCGATGACACGCCAATGGCGGTGCTGTCCCAGCGCGTGCGCACGCCGTATGACTATTTCCGCCAGCAGTTCGCCCAGGTGACCAACCCGCCGATCGACCCGCTGCGTGAAGCCATCGTGATGTCGCTGGAAGTGTGCCTCGGTGCCGAGCGCAACATCTTCCAGGAATCGCCTGAGCACGCCTCCCGTGTGATCCTCAGCTCGCCGGTCATTTCCCCGGCCAAATGGCGCTCGTTGATGACCCTGGAGCGTCCAGGTTTCGACCGCCAGATCATCGACCTGAACTACGACGAGAGCCTCGGCCTTGAAGCCGCTGTGCGCAACGTCGCCGATCAGGCCGAAGAGGCTGTGCGCGCCGGTCGTACCCAGATCGTGCTGACCGACCGTCACATCGCGCCAGGCAAGCTGCCGATCCACGCCTCCTTGGCCACCGGCGCGGTGCACCATCGCCTGACCGAAAAAGGCCTGCGTTGCGACTCCAACATCCTCGTGGAAACGGCTACTGCCCGCGACCCGCATCACTTCGCAGTGTTGATCGGTTTCGGCGCCTCGGCGGTTTACCCGTTCCTGGCCTACGAAGTGCTGGGTGATTTGATCCGTACCGGTGAAGTACTGGGCGACCTCTATGAGGTGTTCAAGAACTACCGTAAGGGCATCACCAAGGGCTTGCTGAAGATCCTGTCGAAGATGGGCATCTCCACCGTCACGTCTTACCGTGGCGCACAGCTGTTCGAAGCCATCGGCCTGTCCGAAGAGGTTTGCGAGCTGAGCTTCCGTGGTGTGCCAAGCCGTATCAAGGGCGCACGTTTCGTCGACATCGAAGCCGAACAGAAAGCCCTGGCAGCCGAAGCCTGGAGCGCGCGCAAGCCGATCCAGCAAGGCGGCCTGCTGAAGTTCGTACACGGTGGCGAATACCACGCGTACAACCCGGACGTGGTCAACACCCTGCAAGCCGCCGTGCAGCAGGGCGACTACGCCAAGTTCAAGGAATACACCGCGCTGGTGGATAACCGCCCGGTGTCTATGATCCGTGACCTGTTCAAGGTGAAAACCCTGGACACGCCGCTGGCCATCAGTGAAATCGAACCGCTGGAATCGATCCTCAAGCGCTTCGACTCCGCCGGTATCTCTTTGGGCGCCTTGTCGCCTGAGGCCCACGAAGCCCTGGCCGAAGCCATGAACCGCCTGGGTGCGCGTTCCAACTCCGGCGAAGGCGGCGAAGACCCGGCGCGCTACGGCACCATCAAGAGCTCGAAAATCAAGCAAGTGGCGACTGGTCGTTTCGGTGTAACGCCGGAATACCTGGTCAACGCCGAAGTGCTGCAGATCAAAGTCGCCCAGGGCGCCAAGCCCGGCGAAGGCGGCCAGCTGCCAGGCGGCAAGGTCAACGGTCTGATCGCCAAGCTGCGTTACGCAGTGCCGGGCGTCACCCTGATTTCGCCGCCGCCGCACCACGACATCTATTCGATTGAAGACTTGTCGCAGCTGATTTTCGACTTGAAACAAGTCAACCCGCAAGCATTGGTTTCGGTGAAACTGGTAGCAGAAGCTGGCGTCGGCACCATCGCCGCCGGTGTGGCCAAGGCCTATGCCGACCTGATCACCATCTCCGGCTATGACGGCGGCACCGGCGCTTCGCCGCTGACTTCCATCAAGTACGCTGGCGCACCGTGGGAGCTCGGCCTGGCTGAAACCCACCAGACCCTGCGCGGCAACGACCTGCGCGGCAAAGTTCGTGTGCAGACCGATGGCGGCCTGAAAACCGGCCTCGACGTGATCAAGGCCGCGATCCTCGGCGCCGAAAGCTTCGGCTTCGGTACTGCGCCAATGATCGCCCTGGGCTGCAAATACCTGCGTATCTGCCACCTGAACAACTGCGCCACCGGCGTCGCCACTCAGAACGAGAAGCTGCGCAAGGATCACTACATCGGCACCGTCGACATGGTGGTGAACTTCTTCACCTACGTCGCCGAAGAAACCCGTGAGTGGCTGGCCAAGCTGGGCGTGCGTTCGCTGGAAGAGCTGATCGGCCGTACCGACCTGCTCGACATCCTCGAAGGCCAGACCGCCAAGCAACAGCACTTGGACCTGACGCCGCTGTTGGGCAGCGATCACATCCCGGCAGACAAGCCACAATTCTGCCAGGTGGACCGCAACCCGCCGTTCGACAAAGGCCTGCTGGCCGAGAAGATGGTCGAAATGGCCAGTTCCTCGATCAATGACGCCAGCGGTGGCGACTTTGCCCTGGATATCTGCAACTGCGACCGTTCGATCGGCGCACGCATCTCCGGCGAAATCGCGCGCAAGCACGGCAACCAAGGCATGGCGAAAGCGCCGATCACCTTCCGCTTCAACGGCACAGCCGGCCAGAGCTTTGGCGTATGGAACGCCGGCGGCCTGCACATGTACCTCGAAGGTGACGCCAACGACTACGTGGGCAAGGGCATGACCGGCGGCAAGCTGGTGATCGTTCCGCCTAAAGGCAGCATCTACAAGACTCAGGACAGTGCCATCATCGGCAACACCTGCTTGTACGGTGCCACCGGTGGCAAGCTGTTCGCTGCCGGTACTGCCGGTGAGCGTTTCGCCGTGCGTAACTCCGGTGCCCACACCGTGGTGGAAGGCACTGGCGATCACTGCTGCGAGTACATGACCGGTGGCTTTGTCGCGGTACTGGGCAAGACCGGTTACAACTTCGGCTCGGGCATGACCGGCGGTTTCGCCTACGTGCTTGACCAGGACAACACCTTCGTCGACAAGGTCAACCACGAGTTGGTCGAGATCCAGCGGATCAGCGGCGAAGCCATGGAGTCCTACCGGAACCACTTGCAGCACGTGCTGGACGAGTACGTCGAGGAGACCGGCAGCGAATGGGGCCGTAACCTCGCCGAAAACCTCGATGATTACCTGCGTCGTTTCTGGCTGGTCAAGCCCAAGGCTGCCAACCTGAAATCGTTGCTTTCCAGCATCCGTGCCAACCCGCAGTGATATGCGCCTGAAGAGTTTGATGAGGTTTTAACATGGCTGAACGTCTGAATAACGACTTCCAGTTCATCGATGTCGGGCGCAAAGATCCGAAGAAGAAACTGTTGCGTCAACGCAAGAAAGAGTTCGTGGAAATCTACGAACCCTTCAAACCCCAGCACTCGGCCGACCAGGCCCACCGCTGCCTGGGTTGCGGTAACCCGTACTGCGAATGGAAGTGCCCGGTGCACAACTTCATTCCCAACTGGCTCAAGCTGGTGGCCGAGGGCAACATCCTCGCTGCCGCCGAGCTGTCGCACCAGACCAACACCCTGCCGGAAGTCTGCGGCAGGGTTTGTCCCCAGGACCGTCTGTGCGAGGGTGCCTGCACCCTTAACGACGGCTTCGGCGCGGTGACCATCGGTTCGGTGGAGAAGTACATCACCGACACCGCGTTCGCCATGGGTTGGCGCCCGGACATGTCCAAGGTCAAGCCGACCGGCAAGCGCGTTGCGATCATCGGCGCAGGCCCGGCGGGCCTGGGCTGTGCCGACGTGCTGGTGCGCGGCGGTGTGACCCCGGTGGTGTTCGACAAGAACCCGGAAATCGGCGGCCTGCTGACCTTTGGTATTCCCGAGTTCAAGCTGGAAAAAACCGTGCTGAGCCACCGTCGTGAAGTCTTCACCGGCATGGGTATCGAGTTCCGTCTCAATACCGAAATCGGCAAAGACATCACCATGGCGCAACTGCTCGCCGAATACGACGCCGTGTTCATGGGCATGGGCACCTACACCTACATGAAGGGCGGCTTTGCCGGTGAGGACCTGCCGGGCGTGTATGACGCGCTCGACTTCCTGATCGCCAACGTCAACCGCAACCTGGGCTTTGAAAAGTCGCCGGAAGATTTCGTCGACATGAAAGGCAAGAAGGTCGTGGTACTGGGCGGTGGTGACACCGCGATGGACTGCAACCGCACCTCGATCCGCCAGGGCGCCAAGTCGGTGACCTGTGCTTATCGTCGTGACGAAGCCAACATGCCCGGTTCGCGCAAAGAGGTGAAGAACGCCAAGGAAGAAGGCGTGAAGTTCCTCTACAACCGCCAGCCGATCGCCATCGTCGGTGAAGACCGTGTTGAAGGTGTGAAGGTGGTCGAGACCCGTCTCGGCGAGCCGGACGCCCGTGGCCGTCGCAGCCCCGAGCCGATCCCGGGTTCCGAAGAAATCATCCCGGCTGACGCCGTGGTTATCGCCTTCGGTTTCCGTCCAAGCCCGGCGCCGTGGTTCGAGCAGTTCGAAATCCAGACCGACAGCCAGGGCCGCGTGGTAGCCCCGGAACAAGGCCAGTACAAGCACCAGACCAGCAACCCGAAAATCTTCGCCGGTGGCGATATGGTGCGCGGCTCTGACCTGGTAGTGACCGCGATCTTCGAAGGCCGCAACGCCGCCGAAGGCATCCTGGACTACCTGCAAGTTTGATTTGAAACACGGTCAACGGTGGGAGCTGGCTTGCCTGCGATAGCGATAGTGAATTCACCACCGCCATCGCAGGCAAGCCAGCTCCCACACAAACCCCATTCCAGATAGGGTTTGGTGGTGTCTGTCATACCGCAAGACACCGCGACAAATTGACCCGATAGACAAAAGGCACGGCTCACTCCGTGCCTTTTGCGTCGCGCTCTGAGAAAATGCCCGCACTTTTTTTGCGGATGCCGACATGACTGCCCTCAAGAACGACCGTTTCCTTCGTGCCCTGCTCAAGCAACCCGTAGACGTCACGCCCGTGTGGATGATGCGTCAAGCCGGTCGCTACCTGCCGGAATACCGCGCCAGTCGCGCCAATGCCGGCGACTTCATGAGCCTGTGCATGAACCCGGAGTTCGCCTGCGAAGTCACGATGCAGCCGCTGGACCGCTACCCACAACTGGATGCGGCCATCCTCTTCTCCGACATCCTCACCATCCCTGATGCCATGGGCCAAGGCCTGTATTTTGAAACCGGTGAAGGCCCGCGTTTCAAGAAAGTCGTCAGCACCCTGGCCGACATCGAAGCCTTGCCGATCCCGGACCCGCACAAAGACCTCGGTTACGTGATGGACGCTGTGAGCACCATCCGCCGCGAGCTTAACGGCCGCGTGCCGTTGATCGGCTTCTCCGGCAGCCCGTGGACCCTGGCTACCTATATGGTCGAAGGCGGCTCGTCGAAAGACTTCCGCAAAACCAAGGCCATGCTTTACGACAACCCGCAAGCCATGCACCTGTTGCTGGACAAGCTGGCGCAGTCGGTTACCAGCTACCTCAACGGCCAGATCATGGCTGGCGCGCAAGCGGTGCAGATCTTCGACACCTGGGGCGGCAACCTGTCGTCGGCGGCGTATCAGGAGTTCTCCCTGGCTTACATGCGCAAAATCGTCAGCGGCCTGATCCGCGAACACGAAGGTCGCAAAGTGCCGGTCATCATGTTCACCAAAGGCGGCGGCCTGTGGCTGGAAAGCATTGCTGATGCCGGTGCCGATGCGCTGGGCCTGGACTGGACCTGCGACCTCGGCGAAGCCCGGCAGCGCGTGGGCAGCCGCGTGGCGCTGCAAGGCAACATGGACCCGACCGTGCTCTACGCCAAGCCGGAAGCGATCCGCACCGAAGTCGGCCGCATCCTGGCCAGCTATGGCAAGGGCAGCGGCCACGTGTTCAACCTCGGCCATGGCATCACCCCGGAAGTGAACCCGGAGCACGCTGGCGCGTTCCTGCGTGCAGTGCATGAGCTGTCGGCGCAATACCACGAATAAAACGCAAACCTAATGTGGGAGCTGGCTTGTCGAATCGTCGCACCGCTGCGATAGCAGTAGTGAATTCACTATTGCTATCGCAGGCAAGCCAGCTCCCACATTAAAAGCAGGACCGCGTCAGGTTTTTACATTCCCCAGCGGCGGCAACTTCGCCAGCTTCAGCGCCACCAACAGCGCGCCAATCAACAGCGCCACGATAAACCCGCCAATCCCGTTCCACCCGGCAAAGTGCCAGAAGAACCCGCCCGCCGTCCCCGCGACACTCGACCCCACGTAGTAGCAGAACAGGTACAGCGACGACGCCTGCCCTTTGGCCCTTACCGCCCGCCGCCCAATCCAGCTGCTGGCTACCGAATGCGCGCCGAAGAAGCCGAAGGTGAAGATCAGCATGCCCGGCACCACCAGCCACAGCGGCGTGAACAGGGTCAGCAGCATCCCCGACAGCATCAAGACGATGGTGCCCCACAGTACGCGACGGCGGCCGAGACGGTCAGCCAGAGAGCCGATTTTCGCCGAACTGTAGATGCCTGACAGGTACACCAGCGACAACAGGCCAACCACCGCCTGGCTAAGTTCGTAGGGCGAGGCCAACAGGCGATAGCCGATGTAGTTGAACATCGTCACGAATGCGCCCATCAACAGGAAGGCCTCGAGGAACAGCCACGGCAGGCCCGCGTCCTTGAAGTGCATGACAAAACCGTTCACCAGGTTACGCGGCTTCAGGCTGCTGGCGCGGAAGTTGCGCGATTCAGGCAGGATTTTCCAGAACACCGTGGCTGCGATCAGCGCCAGCGCGCCGATGATCAGCATCGCGGTGTGCCAGCTGACAAAGTCGATCAACACGCCGATGATCAGACGCCCGCTCATGCCGCCAATCGCGTTGCCGCCGATGTACAGGCCCATGGCCAGGCCAATGTGCTGAGGGTGGATCTCTTCGCTCAGGTAAGTCATCGCCACGGCGGCCAGGCCGCTTAGCGACAAGCCCACCAGCGCACGCATCAGCAGAATGCCTTCCCAGGTCGGCATCAAGCCGCTGGCGATGGTCGCCAGCGCGGCGCAGAACAGGGCTGAAACCATCACCGGCTTGCGCCCCAAGCGGTCGGAAATCGGTCCGGTAATCAGCAGGCCCAGCGCCAGCATCGCCGTGGCGACCGAGAGGATCAGGCTGCTTTGCGCCGCATTGATGGAAAACTCGTGGGATAACGCCGGCATCATCGGTTGCACGCAGTACAGCAGGGCAAAGGTGGCAAACCCGCCGGAGAACAGCGCGAGCACCGTGCGCATGAACATCGGCGTGCCTTTTTCGATGTACGCGTCATTGAGCTGGGCGACCACCTCATCCAAGGCGGTAGGCGGGACTTCTTGAGCGAATGGCGCGACAGCAGATTTCACGGGGACCTCGGGGAGGAAAAGCCTGCCAGGACTGGCAATACGAAAAAGAATATAGCTGCCTAATGATTCTTTCCAATATATTGTTCGACCTGTTTAAGAGCTTTTACGACCTAATGAGGTTTGCATGGAATTGCGTCACTTGCGGTACTTCATTGCCGTCGCCGAAGAGCTGCATTTTGGCCGCGCCGCGCAGGTGCTGGGCATCTCTCAACCGCCGTTGAGCCAGCAGATCCAGGCGCTGGAACAGGAAGTCGGCGCACGCTTGTTTGAGCGCACCAATCGTCGGGTTGAGCTGAGCGAGGCCGGCCGATTGTTCCTGCACGAGGCGCGTTTGGTGTTGGCGCAGGTGGATAAAGCCGCCGACGTTGCCCGCCGCGCGCAATTGGGGGAGTTAGGCGAACTGAAGATCGGCTTCACCTCGTCGGCGCCATTCAACGCCAGCATTCCACAGGCGATCTTTGCGTTTCGTAAAGCCTTCCCGGCGGTGCACCTGAATTTGCAGGAAATGAGCAGCACCGAAGTGGCCGAGTCGCTGGTGGATGAGTCGATTCAGGTGGGCCTGATGCGCCCGCTGCCGTTGCCGGATTCTCTAAGCGTGATCGAGTTGATGCGCGAGCCGTTGGTTGCGGTATTGAACGCTGGCCATCCGTTGGTGGAAGGCAGCGAGCGCGGCCTGCACCTGGCGCAACTGGCCGAAGAGCCGTTTGTATTTTTCCCGCGCACCTACGGCAGCGGCCTCTACGCTCAGCTGCTCAACCTGGCCCGCGATGCCGGCTTCAGCCCGCACTTCGCCCAGGAAGCTGGAGAAGCGATGACCATCATCGGCCTGGTGGCGGCGGGGTTGGGGGTGTCGGTGCTGCCGGCGTCTTACCAGCGCATCCGCATTGATGGCGTGGTCTATCGCACCTTGCTCGATCGGGAGGCCGTGACGGCGGTGTGGCTGGTGCAACGCAAGGGTGCGCAAACGCCAATGGCCAAGGCCTTTGTGGAGCTGCTGACGCGCCAGGCGATCTTATAGTCGAACACGGTCAAAAGTGGGAGCTGGCTTGCCTGCGATGCAGGCGCCTCGGTTTATCAGAAAAACTGAGGTGATCCCATCGCAGGCAAGCCAGCTCCCACATTTGGATGCGAAAGCCTCAGTTCTGCTTTAAGGCCTCCACGCCATTGATACCCGCACTCTGCAAGCCCGCCATGATGTCGCGATCCAGCATGCTCACCCAGCGGTTGTAGTTGCGATGGATCTTGCCGTCCTTGTAGCCCAGGTCGCGGCTGTCGCGGTAGGTGATGGCGTAGCTGGTGCGGGTGTAGCGGATATCGATTTCGGCGTGGAATTGGTTGCGCACAGTGATTTCGGCCTGCACCAGTTGCGGGCTCAGGCGTTGCACGGTCCATTCGCGTTTTTGCAGGGCCGCGACGATCACCTGTTTGATTTTTTCTTCGCTGAGCTGGGCCGTGACCGGCAAATCGTGCTGGGTGTTTAGCACGGGTTTGTTGGTGCAACCGGCGGTGGTCAGCAAAGCCAGAGTGATCAGGGTGGCGCGTAGCAAGGAAGACATTCCGTTTTCTCCAGTCAATTAAAAAATCAGGACCAGCGGCGAAAGATCAGCGAAGTGTTGACGCCGCCAAAGGCAAAGTTGTTGTTCATCACGTAGTCGTTGTGCATCTCGCGAAACCCACCTTGCAGGTAATCCAGCTCGCCGCATTGCGGGTCGACGGCATCCAGGTTGAAGGTGTGCACATACTGGTCGCGGTTCATCATTTCGATGCTGAACCACGATTCCAGTGCGCCGCACGCGCCCAAAGTGTGGCCCAGGAAGCTTTTCTGCGAACTGATCGGCATGCGGCTGCCGAACAGGCTGCTGGTGGCCAGCGTCTCGGCGATGTCGCCCTGGTCGGTGGCGGTGCCGTGGCCATTGACGTAGCCGATGGCGGATGGCTCAAGCCCGGCATCTTCCAGGGCCAGCTCCATGGCGCGGCGCATGGTTTTCTGCTCTGGGCGTGTGGTGTGCTGGCCGTCGGCGTTGCTGCCGAAGCCGACCAGTTCGGCGTGGATGTGCGCGCCGCGTGCCAAGGCGTGCTCCAGTTCTTCGAGCACCAGCATGCCGCCGCCTTCGCCGATCACCAGGCCGTCGCGGCCGCTGTCGTAAGGGCGTGGGCTGGTCTGTGGCGCATCGTTTTTCAGGCTGGTGGCGTAGAGCGCGTCGAACACCATGGCTTCGGTGGGGCACAATTCCTCGGCGCCGCCGGCAAGCATCAACGGCAAGCGGCCGAACTTGATCGCCTCGTAGGCGTAACCAATGCCCTGGCTGCCGCTGGTGCAGGCGCTGGAGGTCGGGATCAGCCGCCCGGTGAGGCCAAAGAAGATGCTGATATTCGCTGCTGTGGTGTGCGGCATCATGCGCACATAGGAGTTGGCATTCAGCCCCTCGGCCACCGAGTTCAGCAGCATATTGCCGAACGCCTTGATCTCATCGGTGCTGCCGGTGGATGAGCCACAGGCCACGCCCATGCGCCCGTCCTTGATCGATTCGTCGCCGAGCAAGCCGGCATCCTGCAACGCCTGTTCCGCCGCCCACACCGCCAGGCGCGACACGCGGCCCATGCTGCGCAGTTGCTTGCGCGTCCAGTGCGAGGGCACGACAAAGTCGTCGATCGGCCCGGCCAGGCGCGTGTTCAGTTCGGTAAAACGGTCCCACTCATCCATGCGCCGGATGCCGCTGCGGTTGGCGCGAAAGTTGGCGGCGATGGTGTCCCAATCGCTGCCCAGGGAGGTCATGCCGGCCATGCCGGTGACGACGACGCGCTTCATCAGCACAGGCCTCCATTCACGGCCAGCACTTGGCGCGTTATATAGCCGGCCTCGGCCGACATCAGGAAGTTCACCGCACCGGCGACTTCTTCCGGGGTGCCCATGCGTTGCGCCGGGATCATCTTCATCAGTTCTTCGACCGGCACGTTTTCATCCAGCATCGCCGTGTCGATCAAGCCTGGGGCGACGCAATTGACGGTGATCTTGCGCTTGCCCAGTTCAATAGCCAGCGCCTTGGCCGCGCCGATCAAACCGGCTTTGGAGGCGCTGTAGTTGACCTGGCCACGGTTGCCGATCAAACCGGAAACCGACGTGATACAAACGATACGGCCAGCGGCGCGACGACGAATCATCGGCATCATCACCGGGTGCAGCACGTTGTAGAAACCATCCAGGTTGGTGCGCATCACCACATCCCAATCGTCTTCGGAGAGGGCCGGGAACGCACCGTCGCGTGTCAGGCCGGCGTTGAGCACCACGCCGTAATAGGCGCCATATTGCTCCACGTCGGCCTCAAGGATTTCCTTGCAGCTGAAACGATCCGCCACATCAAATTGCAGCACCCGCGCCTTGCGGCCCAGCGCCTCGATCTCGAGCTTTACCGCGTCCGCTTCAGCGCGGCCACTGCGGCAATGCAGCACGATGTCATGCCCGGCCTGGGCCAGGCGCAGGGCAATGGCGCGGCCGATGCCACGGCTGGAGCCGGTGACCAGTACGGATTCAGTCATGGCGTTGAGTCCTTCGATTCATCTAAATAATTGGCCGCCTGGGGCGGTCGAAATACGTTCAAACGTGCGCTGGCCTGGATACCGTCACCGGTCAGGTGGCATTCGAACACACCCATGCCGTTGTCGTCTTCCAGCGAGCGCAGGCCGTGGATGCGCAGCTCGGCGCCGGCCGGGAAGTGTTCCACGTTGCATTCGAATTTGCGCGTGCCGAGCAGGAAACCCAGTTCCACTGCCTCGCCGTTCTGGCGCGCGCGGCAGCCGGCATAGGCGGCGACGCTTTGCGCCATCAGCTCGATGCCGACCCAGGCTGGCAGGCTGCCGTCCGGCCGGTTGAACAGGCCGCCGGGCTTGACGGTGGCGCGGGTGTGAACCTGCTCTTCATCGAATGACAGCACCTGGTCGATCAGGATCATGTCACCCGCGTGGGGCAGCAGTTCGGCGAGTGGCCAATCGATCATGGGGCCTCCGCGATTATCAGGCTGACGTTATTGCCGCCGAAGGCAAACGAGTTGCTCATCAGGCAGCGTTTTTTCAAGGTGTCGCCGGTCTGTGCCCACTGCAGCGCGGGCAGCGTCGGATCGGCTTGACCGTCCCACACATGCGGCGGCACACGGTCATGCATCAGGCTCAACCAGCAGAACGCCGCTTCCAGCGCGCCTGCGGCACCGAGGGTGTGGCCGCTCATGGGCTTGGTCGACGAACACGCTACGCCTTGAGGAAACAGGCTGGCGACGGCCAGGCTTTCCATGGCGTCGTTGTGCTGGGTGGCAGTGCCGTGCAGGTTCAGGTAACCGATGTGTTCCGGTTCAAGTTTGGCGCTGGCCAAGGCCTTGCGCATCGACTGCAACGCACCTTTGCCGCTGGGCTCTGGCGCGGAGATATGGTGCGCATCGCAACTGGCGCCGCTGCCGAGCAAGGCAATCGGCGCAGGTGTTTTGGTCATGAGAAACAGCACTGCCGCTTCGCCGATATTGATGCCGTTGCGGTTCACCGAAAACGGATTGCAACGCTCGCTGGAGACCGCTTCCAGCGCGGTAAAGCCGTTCAGCGTCAGCTTGCACAGGCTGTCGACGCCACCGCAGATCACCGCATCACACACACCCAGGTCGAGCAGGCGCTGGGCACTCATCAACGCACGGGCGCTGGAAGTGCAGGCAGTAGAAATCACATAGGCCGGGCCGCTTACCTGTAGCCAGTCAGCGAGAAAATTCGCCGGTGCGCTGAGTTCCTGTTGCTGGTAGTCATAGTCGCCCGGGAACTGCTGCCCACGCAGGTAATGCGCGATGCCGCGACTGGCTTCATCGATGCCCGAGGTGCTGGTGCCCAGCACAATGCCAACCCGCGAGGCGCCGTAGGTGTGGATCGCCTGGCGCAGCTCGCTTTCAATCTGCAAGGCCGCTTCCAGCAGCAACTGGTTATTGCGGCTGCTCTGCGGGCGTAGGTCAGCCGGGATTGCCACCAGCTCGCTGCGCACGCCGCCCACCGGCAGCACGCGCTCTGGCACCCAACCGCTTTCGGCGCGCATGCCGGAACAATCGCCGGTAAACAGGCTGCGGCTGACTTCAGCCTGGCCGCGGCCCAGGGCGCAGATCACGCCCAGGGCATTCAGGTAAGCCGTCATCGCGCCGCCCCCAGTGGGGTGATGCGGTAGCTCAACGGCTGGCCCGCCATGTTCACGCTGAACACCTCGGAGGACTGATAGACGATCTGCCAATGCCCCGGCAGCGTGCGCGTCAGGTCCATCGCCTGGGCACGCGGATATAGCGTGGGCACGTCATCGGCCGAGGTCAGCGCAAACAACAGCGCCGCAAACAGCTCACGCGCCTGGGGATTGGGCGGCAGCAAGCCGTCGGCCTGCCACTGGCCATTGATCAGCTTTTGCCGGGCCTGGGGAATGCCCAACGGGTCCATCATCGACCAGCGAATGGCCGCGCCTTCGCGCTGGATCACCAGCAGCCAATCCTGGGTTTGGCCGTCGGCGCGGCGCTGCACGTGCAATTGCATGGGCAAGGCCAGGGCCGGGGTTTTTTCGGGCAGTGGCGGCTGGCTGACGCAGGCGCTCAGCAGCAACAGGCAACCCATCAACAGCATACGAATCATGTTTCGGCGCTCGCTAAAGGTTTACGCGCCACGCAGTTGACCAGCGTTTCTTCGCGCTGGCCAACCGGTGGTGGGCTGCGCAGGCCCCAGCGTTCCAGCAGGCCGAAATCGCTGGAGCGGCTCCACCACAAATACGGGTACGAAACGTTCTGCGGGCCGAACTCAAAACCCTGCTCGCGCAGCATCTCCAGGTATTCTTCAGCGCTCTTCTGCACATGCATCGGGTGGCGGAACAGCCAGCGAATCACCCAAGTGTCGATATAGGCTTCGGTGGATTCGGCAAACAGCAGATAGCCGCCCGGCTTAAGGACGCGATAGAACTCTTTCAAGGCGCGATGCTGTTCCACCAGATGGTGAAAGGTCTGGTGGCAGAACAGGATATCCACGCTTGCGTCCGGCACCTGCAGTGTGGCGCAGTCGCTGCCGATCAGCTCGATGGCCAAGCCTTGGCGCTTGGCTTCTGCCTGGCTCAGCTCGAGGCTGTGCGGGTCGGCATCCAGGCCGATCAAGCGCTGTGGCGCGAACACCTGCTGCAAATACTGGAACGACTTGCCCTGGCCGCAACCGGCGTCCAGCAGCACCGGCGCCACGGGCAGCGGGTCGGTGAACAGGCCGCGCAGGTCGTTGATCGCCACGCGCAATACATGGTGCTGCCAAGTGTGGCTGCGCAGGAACCAGAAGCCGAATTTGGTTTCTTCGACGTAGTTTTTACTCAGGTATTGGCTACTCATACCGGCTCACCCGCACAAATTTCCGACAACATCCGCAGCCGCCGTTTGGGCTCGCTGACAAACGGGTTGCGCTCATCCCAGGCGTAACCGGCGAGGATCGAACTGATCATCCGGCGAATCTCCGGCGAGCTGCCTGGGTGAAAAATCACGTCCTGGAAGGTGCCTGCATACCAGCCTTCGACATAGCAACGGAAGGTGTCGACCCCGCGTTTCAGCGGCTCGGCGAACTCGGTTTGCCAGTCGACGGTTTCGCCCTTGAGTTGGCGATGTAACAGCGCTGCGGCCATGCTCGCCGAACGCATGGCGATGGTCACGCCGGAAGAGAACACCGGGTCGAGAAATTCCGCCGCATTGCCCAGCAGCGCAAAGCCAGGGCCGTGCAGGGTTTTGACGTTGGCCGAATAGCCGGCGAGGGTACGCGCGGGCGTATCCCACACGGCGTTTTGCAGCACGCCCGCCAGGCTTGGCGTCTCAGCGATGAAACCGCGCAGGCAGGCGTCGAGGTCGCTGTCGCGGCCGTCGAAATGTTCTTTTGCCGCCACCACGCCTACCGAGCAGCGGCCATGGCTGAACGGGATGGTCCAGAACCAGATATCGCGTTGGGTCGGGTGAGTGGTGACGAGGATTTTGCTGCGATCAAAACCTGGGTGTGTGATGTGATCTTCAACGTGGGTAAACACCGCCTGGCGCACCGGGAAATTCGACGGTGCTTCCAGGTCCAGCAGGCGCGACAGCACGCGGCCGTAGCCGCTGGCATCGAGCACGAACTTGGCCTTGAGGTGATACTCGCTGCCATTCTGGCGACGCACGTGCAGGTAGCGGCTTTCACCGGCGAAATCCACACCGACGATGCTTTCGCCATAGCGAATCTCTACGCCTTGCAGCGCCGCTTGATCAGCCAGCAACTTGTCGAACTCGCCGCGCTGCACCTGGAAGGTGGTGGGCTTGCCGTTGCTGAAGGTGTCACCGAAATCAAACGCACTGTAGCGCTCGCCCCAGGCGAACGCCGCGCCGGTTTTTACCTGGAAACCCGCGGCCTGTACGGCGTCGAGCATGCCGGCTTCTTCGATAAAGTCGATGCAGTGCGACAGCAGGCTTTCGCCAATCGAGAAGCGTGGGAAATGCTCGCGCTCGATTATCAATACATCATGCCCGTGGCGCTTTAACAGCGCGGCGGCGATAGCGCCGGATGGCCCGGCACCAATCACCACCACCTGGCGACGTTCCATTTCAACTGTGGGCACGAGGGCTCCTTGCCACTTTGGCGATTAACACATTCATAAGGCGTGCTTCTGATGCCCGGCCCAAGGCGCCAGCATAAAGCTGAACGCCAGGCCGAGGCTGACCGACAGGCCGAAATTGCTCACGGCGGGTGTACTCGATACCGCCAGCAGGCCAAACGACAACCAGGTCGTCAGTGCTGCCAGCAGCGTACCTAAAAGACTCACGGCCGCGCCGCCGATCTGCTCGCGCATCAAGATCGCATAGTCGACGCTGATGGCGGTGACCAACAGCAGGCCGAACAGGCTGAACAAGGTCAGCGGCTGGCCCAGCCAACCGAGGCTGGCGAGGCTGCACAGCGCCGCGAGCAGTGGCAGGGCGACGATGCGCAAGGCGCCGCCAACACCGAATGGCATGATCAATAACAGCACGATCAGCACACACGACATCAGCTTCAACTCAGCCGCGCTGATCTGCGTGTCGGCAAACACTTGGTTCAAATCACCCAGCCGGTCAACCAGTTGCACGCCGGGTAAATCCAGCGCCTGCACGCGCAACAGCGCCGGGTTGTTCAGGCCTTGCAGGCTGACCATCGCCGCCACGCCGCCGTTTACCGGCCCCAGCCACAAGGTGCGCCAAGGCTCAGCCAATGGGCCAACCAGCGCGGCATCGATGTCTTCGGTGGGCAGCGCTTGCAGTTGCGTGACTTCGGCTTGCAGCGCGCTGGCCGGCACGCCAAGGTCCAGCAGCGGCTGCCAGTGCTGCGCGAGGTTGTTCAGCGCATCACGAAGTTGCTGCTGCTCAGCCGGCAGGCTCACCAGTTGGTTGAGCGCCAGGTAGCCTTGCAGCTTGCCCATGTTCACCAACTGATCCAGGCGTTCGCCCAGGGCGGCCTGGCGTTCCAGTAACTGCTGCTGGTTGTCGGCGCGCACCAGGAAAAACTGGCTGGTGGGCTGGAAACCAGTAATGCGCGCCACGGCCTGCGCTTCTTGCAGCAATTGCGGCGGGGCACCGATCCACTGGCGGATATCATTTTTACTGTTCAAGTGCCACAGGCCGCCCGCGCAAAACAGCAGCAACAGTGCCAGCAGCACCGGGCTTGGCACGCGCTTGAGCAGCGCGGCGCGCAATAGCCACAGGCATTCGGCAATCCGCAGTGGCCATTGTGCCGGGCGCAGCTCCACACCCTTGAGCAGCGCGGGCAGCAGGCACACCGCCGACAGGTAGGCACCGACTAAACCGGCGGCGGAGAACACGGCGATTTGCGTCAGCGCCGGGAACGGCGTCCATGCAAGCGCCAGGTAGCCAATGCAACTGGTCGCCAGGCTCAGGCTCAGCCCTGGCAAGGTCAGGCGCAATGCCGGCCAGCTGCGCCAGGGTTGCAGGCTCCAGCTTTTGGACAGGTAATGCAGCGGGTAATCCACCGCCACGCCGATCAGGCTGGAGCCCAGCACCAGGGTCATCACATGCATATGGCCGAACAGTGCCACACAGGCCACCGCGCCAAACAGCATACCCACCAGCACCGGCACAAACGCCAGCAACACGCGCCAGCGCCGGAACGCCAGCAACAGCAACAACAGGATGCCCAGCGTGGCGCCACCACCGACCCAGGTGATTTCCCGCGTGGCCTGTTGCTGCCCGTTGGCGGCGTAAAGCAGGCCGCTGGCAGCGAGCAATTGCACGCCTTGCTCGCGGGCCTGTTCGCGACTGGCCTGGAGCAGGTCCGCCACTTGCAGCGGCAGTTTCATGTCAAAGGCATTGCCGGTGGTGCGCGCACGCAGCAGCACCCAGCTTTTGCCGTCGGCATCGGCAATCAAGGCGCCGCTGCCGATATCGAGCTGCACCGAACCGTGCTGCGGTTGGCTGTTCTGGATGCGCCCGGTAAGGCCCAGCCAGTCGTCCTGGCTCGGCACCAGGCTGAACCCGGTAAACGGGTCGAACAGCGCTTGCACGCGCTGCTGAATGAACGCGTCTGGGTGCTCGATCAGTTGTTCGCGGTCCTTGGCCGAGAGCATCGCCAGCCGACCGCGCAGCAATTGTTCACGCAGGGCGGGCAAGTCGGCTTGCAGGTTCCACTGCACTTTTTCAAACAGGCCGCTGGCCTGCCAGCGTTCGCCCATTTGCTGCGCCACTGCTACGGCTTTTTGCCGATCGGCATGCCCCACCAACACCAGCATTTCGCGGTTCAGCGGTTCCTGCATACGCTGTTCGGCCTTGAGTTCCAGCGCATCCGGCGTGCTGCCCGGCACCAGTTCCATCAGGTTGGCCGACAATGGCGCGCCATGGCGCCACTGCCAGCCGGCCAGCGCCAACACCGCCACCAGCAGGATCAGGAACAGGCGTGGCAGCCAGCGCTCACTGGGCAAAGTCGTGTTGCTCCGATTCGCTCAACGGTTGGCCGGCAGTGCTGTCCTGCATGCGCAGCACGGTGCTGTCGCCCTGGGTTTCGAGCAGTTCGATTGTTTGCACCAGCTCGCCGCCGTCGATATTGATCTGGGTGAATACCTGCTTGAGTAGCAGCGAGCGTGGGACCAGCGTCAGCTTCCACTGTTGGGCTTCGCCTTGCAGCTGTAACTCGAAATCGCGCTGCAATCCGCTGCTGTCGCCCTGGAGTACGGCGAGGAACAGGCGATTCTGCTCGGCACCGGCGCTCTTGTTCGGCAGCAATTGCCAGCCGTTGGCGTCACGTCGGGCGATGCCTTGGGCGCTGATGCGGTAGTCCTGTTGCAGTGGGGTTTTCAACAGCCACAGCAGGCCGTGGTCTTTGGCGAGTACGAACGTGCCTTTGCTGACCAGTGGCTGGGGCAGGGCGCGCAGGTGTTTTTCCTGGATGAAGCTGCCGTGGATTACGGCGGGTTTGGCCAGTTGGTCACTTAGCTGCTGCAGGTCGAAGGCGTGGGCACTGAAACTCAGTAGCAACCCGATCAATGTGGGAGCGGGCTTGCCCGCGATGAACCCGAGGGCGCCGCGTAGTATCAGGCGAAGCGCGTTATCGTTGACGACCATCGCGGGCAAGCCCGCTCCCACATTGGATCTCATTTCAAGGCCCTTTCTACTGCGTTGGTAAAGACTGCGGGCGAGGCCAGCTGCATCTCGCGGCTGGCGATTTCCACCGCCACTTGCACGGTGCTGGCGCGGGTCAGGCGCTCGCCGCTGGCCAGGTCGGTGATCAGATAGTTCACCTTCAAACGGTTCTCCCACTCCACCAGGCTGGCGCGCACATTGATCGTTTGGCCAAAGGTCGCGCCGCGCACATAGCGCAGCTGCATGTCGATCACCGGCCAGGCGTAGCCGGATTCGAGCATCGCCGTGTAGTTGTGGCCGAGCTTGTCCAGCAACGCGCAGCGCGCCACTTCCAGGTACTTCACGTAATGCCCGTGCCACACCACGTTCATGGTGTCGACATCAAAAAACGGCACGAGGATTTGCGTGTCGCAATGCAACACGCCCTGGCTACGCATGCAGCCTCCAGTGTTGCTCGGCGATACGTTTGAGGCACAGGCGCAGTTCGCCTTCCAATGCGCGGTCTTCGATCACCGGCGGGAAGTCTTTGGCCAGCTCGATATGCATGGCCG
Source organism: Pseudomonas sp. 2995-3 (assembly GCF_002742565.1). NCBI lineage: Bacteria > Pseudomonadati > Pseudomonadota > Gammaproteobacteria > Pseudomonadales > Pseudomonadaceae > Pseudomonas > Pseudomonas sp. 2995-3. The sequence continues at coordinate 32,474 of NZ_LJSB01000125.1, forward strand.
CCAGTGCGGGTGGCAGTGGGCGTGCGTCTTCAGCCTGGGCGCGCAACCACACGCCCTGGTTGGCGGCGAGCAAGGTGGCGGCGGCGACCTGTTCGGTCAGCTCCAGCACGCGGATTGCGTCGCGGGCGGCGATGGTGCCCATGCTCACCTTGTCCTGGTTATGGCATTCGGTGGAGCGCGAGAACACGCTGGCCGGCATGGTGTTTTTCAGCGCTTCGGCGGTCCAGGCGCTGGTGCCGATCTGCACGGCCTTGAAGCCGTGGTTGATCATCGCGCGGTCGGCCGGCGCGCCGGACAGGTTGCTCGGCAGGCCGTGGTTGTAACGCACATCCACCAGCAGCGCGAGCTGACGGTCGAGCAGGTCGGCGACGTTAGCCACCAGGGTCTTGAGGCTGTCCATGGCAAAGGCGATATGCCCGCCGTAGAAGTGCCCGCCGTGCAGCACGCGCTCTTCTTCGGCGTCGATAATCGGGTTGTCGTTGGCGCTGTTCAGCTCGATTTCAATGAACGAGCGCAGCCAGTTCAGGCTGTCGGCCAGCACGCCCAGCACATGGGGCGCGCAGCGCAGCGAGTAGCGATCCTGCAAACGATGCAGCGGCGCAGTCGGCGCATCGATCGCCAGGTCCTTGCGCAGCCAGGCGGCCACTTGCATCTGCCCCGGGTGCGGCTTGGCGGCGAACAGGCGCTCGTCGAAGTGTTCCGGGTTGCCTTGCAGCGCTACCACGTTCAATGCGGTGATGCGCGTGGCCAGTTGCAGCAGGTAGTCGGCGCGGGCGAAGGCCAGGCAGGCAAGGCCGGTCATCACGGCGGTGCCGTTCATCAAGGCCAGGGCTTCCTTGGGGCGCAGCACCAGCGGCTCCCAACCGAGTTCGCGGTGTACGTCGGCAGCCTGGCGGCGTTCGCCACGGAACAGCACTTCGCGCTCACCGGACAGGGTCGCCGCCACGTAGGACAGCGGCGTCAGATCACCGCTGGCGCCCACTGAACCTTCTTCCGGAATCAGCGGCAGCACGTCGTGTTCGAGGAACGCATGCAGGCGCTCCAGCAACTCCACACGCACGCCGGACACGCCGTGGCACAGCGACTGCAAGCGTGCGGCGAGTACGGCGCGGGTGGCCTGTGCGTCGAGCAACTTGCCCAGGCCGCAACCGTGGAAGGTGTAGAGGTGACGCGGCAACGCCTCGACGTGCTGCAACGGCACCGCCACCACGCATGAATCGCCGTAGCCGGTAGTCACGCCATAGATCACGCCTTCCTTGTCCAGCAGCGAGTCGAGGAACTGCGCGCCCTTGGCGATGCGCTGGCGATAAGCGGCGTCATCCTGCAATTGCGTGGGCGCCTGACGGTTGGCCAGGGCCAGCACGTCTTCGATTGGCAGGTGGCGTTCGCCAAAAATTACCGGCTCAAGATGCGGGGTCATCGGTCTTCCAGAAAGGGTAAAAGTTGAACCATTGTTGGGGCGCCTCCAGGCAAAAATCGCCCAGGCGTGCGGCGTAGCGGGCGGTCCACTGGGCGATGACGTGCTCGCGGGTGCTGCGCTTCCATTCGATCAAGGCGGCGAACGGCTCGATGGTCAGGCGATAGCGGCCATTGTGCTTGAGGCACATCAGCAGGTTGACCGGGCATTTAAGCAGGCCGGCCAGCAGCCACGGGCCTTGGGGGAACGCGGCGGCATGCCCGAGAAAGTCCACGCGCACCTTGCGCCCGCCGTGCAGGGGCACGCGGTCACCGGCAATCGCCAGCCACTCGCCCTCGTCCAGGCGCTGGCTGAGCAGCAGCATGGTCGCCGGGTCCAGCTCGCTGACCTGGATCAGGCGCAAGTGCGTGGCCCCGGCCTCGCCCAGCAGGCGGTTGAATTGTTCGGCGTGCTTGGTGTGCACCAACACGTTCATGGTGACTTGTTCGCCAATCTCTGCGAGTGCGCGGCACACCTCCAGGTTGCCCAAGTGCGCGCCCACCAGCATCTGGCCGCGCTTGCCGCGTAACTGCCCGCGCAATTGCGCCGGGTCGTTGATTTCGATCTGTTCGATGCGCAGCTTGCCGTTCCACACGTCGAGCTTGTCGAGCAAGGAGTCGGCGAAGGCCATGAACTGCGCGAACACGCTTTTATGGCTGGGCCGCAACGCAGCGCGCCCGCTCCAGTCGGCCAGGCGCTGCTGGTATTGCCAGGCACTTTGGCGCGCTGTGCGGCCGAACAGGAAAAAGTACAAAACGATGCCGTACAGCACCGGGCTCAACAGGCGGCGGCCCAGCACTTTGGCCGCGAACGCGGTGAGTTTCATCAGCCAGAAGCTGCCGCGCTCTTCGCGGTCGGCCCAGTGTTTGGTGCTGTCGCTCATGCCTGCCACCGTCGCCACACAATCATCGGCGCGCGTACCAGCATGCCGAAGAACAGCCGGGTGTGCATGGCGCTGATGCGCACGTTGTCGCGGAACAGGCGGAAGTGTGACACGCCATCGGTGGGGTAATGCACCTGGGTCGGCAGCCAGCGCATCGGCTGGTTGCGCCAGGCCAGGCGTACCAGGATGTCGGAGTCGAAATCCATGCGCGTGCCGATGTACGCCGAATCCATCAAGGCCAGCGTCGGCGCCAGCGGGTACACGCGAAAACCGCACATCGAGTCGCGAATCTGCAGCGACAGGGTGTTGATCCACACCCACACGTGGGTCAGGTAGCGCGCGTAAAGGCGACCCTTGGGCACGCTGTCGTCGTATTCGGGGTAGCCGCAGATCACCGCGTTTGGGTGCGTGCGCGAGGCGTCGAGGAAGCTGTCGACTTCGCGCAGGTCGTGTTGGCCGTCGGCGTCTACCTGCAGCGCGTGGGTGTAGCCCAGGCGCGCGGCTTCGCGAAAACCGGCCATGACCGCGCCGCCTTTGCCTTGGTTGTTTGGCAGGGTCAACAAGGTGACGTGATCGAGCGTTGCCAGTTGCGCCAATACCGCCGCGCACGCCGGGCTGCTGCCGTCATCGACCAGCAGGCACGGCAGGCCGCTGTTCAACAGGCTGTGAACCACGGCGGGCACGGCGGCTTCGTGGTTGTAGACCGGGATGAGGGCGCAGGGGTTATGCATGCTGAACATTCCCAGGATTACTGCGACCCTTGTGGCGAGGGAGCTTGCTCCCGTTGGGCTGCGAAGCAGCCCCAGTCCAGTCGACCGAGAGCATCCTGACGCATTGCGGCGCCTGAGTTGGGAGCGCTTCGCACTCCAGCGGGAGCAAGCTCCCTCGCCACAAAAGCCTATTCACTTGGGGCCTCCAGCACGATCCGGCCGCTGGAGCAGGCCGCATCGCCGTTGCGGTACGCGAAGTACAGCTTGCCGCGCTCCGGATCGAAGCGCAGGTGCAGTTCAACCTGATCACCAGGGCGCACCAGTTGCTGGAACTTGAGCACTTCCATCCCGGCAAAGGTCGCGGGTAAATCGAGCAGTTGCTGGCCGAGGTTGAAGGCCCATTCCACCTGCACCACGCCGGGCAGCACCGGTGTGACCGGGAAATGGCCGCTGAAGTAGGCCAGGTCCGGCGGGATGCTCAGTTGCACAGTCCATTCGCCGTTGGCTTCGACCTGTTCCAGCACTTCGGGTGCTTTTGGGCGTGGTGCCAGCAGCAATGCCTCTGCGTCAGCCTGGGGCAGTTTGCCTTGGCTGTTCAGCGGCAGCTGGCGCAGCAAACGCCAGCGACGTGGCAGAGCCAGGGCTTCGCAATGTTGGCTTAAATGCTCGCGCAGGGTTTGGGTGACGCTGCGTCGCCCCTGGTTGCGCAGCGCATGCAGGCCCTCGGCGCTCAGCACCACCAGCGCGCCAAGTGAAGCGCGGTTTTCCTGCACCACGCCCAGACGGGTTTCAGCGACCCAGGCGTGGGTCAGCAGTGCCTGTTCGAGCATGGGCAGGGAGATGCGCTTTTCTTCCAGTTTGACGATGCGGTCCAGGCGCCCGAGCAGCTCGAAGCGGCCATCGGAATGAATGCGCGCCGCGTCGGCGGTTTGTTCGATATGCCCGGCCGGCAGGTACGGCGAGGCAATGCGCAGGGCGCCGTCGGCATCCTGGCTCAGTTCCACATCGGCAAATGGCTGCCACGGCTGTGCGCCCTGGCGCCAGGCGATACCGCCGGTTTCCGAGCTGCCGAGGATTTCCGTCGGCCATTGCTGCAAGCGGTCGTACAGGCTGCCGGCGGCTTCCACTGGCAGCGCGCCGCCGGAGGAGAACACTCGCGACACTTTACTCAGTGCGGGCCAGTCGAGGTTGTCGCCCATGCGCTTGAGCAGTGCGGGGCTGGCGACCCAGGCAAATTGCGCATGTTCGCGGCTGGCGCGCTGCATGTCTTCAGGGAAGGCCAGTTGCTTGCGCACAAAGGTGCGGCCGGCGCACAGCGGCCACAACACCCGGAACAGCAAACCATAGATATGTTGGGTGGCCACGCTGCCGATGATGCAGGCGTCTTTGAGGCCTGCGCCCCACAGCGCTTCCAGCGCCGCCACTTCGTTGGCCAGTTGGCGCAGGGTCTTGTCGATGCGCTTGGGTTCGCCGCTGGAGCCGGAGGTGCACAGGCTCAATTGGCAGGCGTCGAGGTCGAGCGCGGCAGGGCTCAATGGCGCCTGATACAACGCGTCAAGGTCGGCTGCCTCTACCAGCCAGGCGTCCACGCTGTCGTCCCAGCGTTGGCGGGTCTGGGGCTGCAAGTCGGCAGGCAGCAGCACACTGACCCCGGCACGCCAGGCGCCCAGCAGGGCAACGGCCAGCACGCCTGCGTCTTCCAGGTGCACCGCCAAGCGCTGGATGCCGCGCGCCTGCAGGCCCGCCGCGAGGCTCAGGGCCTGCTCGCAGAGTTGGACGTGATTCATCGCAGGTTCGGTGGTGACCGAACGTTGTTCCAGCGCCTCAAGCAGCAAGTGCTCAAGTTTCAACCCATTCATACGCGGCCTCGAACCCTTTGTCGTACCAGCCATTCCACGGCAAACAGCAGCCCCATCAGCCCGTAGGCGATGAGGCCGTTGTACAACGTCCACCAGCTCAGTGGCGCCCACAGCGTGAGGGCGGCGGCGAGCAAGCCATTACACAGAAAAAACACACTCCACACCACGGTGACCTGGCGCGTGTACACAATTGCTTTGGGCGGCAGCTGCGGGTCGGTCATGCGTGCAAGACGCTCGACCATCGGCGGCCCGTATTTGAGGCTCATGCCGAACAGCGCCAGCATGAACGCGCTGACCAGGCTCGGGTACCAGCGCAGCAACTGCGGGTTGTCGAACCAGGCCAACAGCAGGCAGAACACGATCACCGCTACGGCCATCCAGCGGCTGCCGGGGCGCCGTGCGCCGGTCAGCGCACGCAACAGCCACAGGCTGCCCAGCAGCAAACCGAATTGCCACGGCGCGAAGTGCTCGGTGCCGTAATACACCGCAAAAGGGTACAGCAGCCCCGCCAGCAACAGGCCAAGGCCGATCAGCCGGCTCATGCGGCAGGCTGGACCAGACGGTACACCGCCTCAACCACGTCGTTGACAGTGCGCACCGCCTTGAACTCTTCGGCGGCGATCTTCTTGCCGGTCTGGCGCTTGATATGGTCGATCAGGTCCACGGCATCGATGCTGTCGATTTCCAGGTCCTGATACAGGTTGGCGTCGAGGGTGACGCGCTCAGGCGGCAGTTCAAACAGTTCCACCAAGGCATCGCGCAGGGTGTTGAAAATATCGTCACGAGTTTGCATGGTCCGGTCTCAAGCTGCCTTTTTAGCCGTGACGAATGCCGCAAGGCTGGCCACGTTGGTGAAGTGATTGCGCGTGTCTTTGGCGTCGGCATCGATCTTGATGCCGTACTTTTTCTGGATCGCCAGGCCCAACTCCAGGGCGTCCACCGAATCCAGGCCCAGGCCTTCGCCGAACAGGGTCTGGTCGCTGCCAATGTCGTCGGGGCTGATGTCTTCCAGGCCCAGGGCCTCGATGATCAGCGCCTTTATGTCGTGCTCAAGGCTGTGTTGGTTGCTCATCTTCGGCGAGCTCCTTAATGAAATAGTGATGCAGGTAATCGTTGAGCTTGCGTGAAGCCTGGGGCGCTGGCCCCAGTGTGGCAAACGCCTGTGGGTCTATATCGGCACCTACGCGCAAACTGAAGTGAAAACGGCGTTTGGGAATGCGATACCAGGGTTCGGCCTTGGTCAGGGTGGTGGGGCTGACCTTGATCACCACCGGGGTGATGATTGTCGCACCGCGCAGGGCAATGGCCGCGCCGCCGCGATGAAAGGCCGGTGCTACGCCGGGCGTGGTGCGCGTGCCCTCGGGAAAGATGATCAGCGTCTGGCCATCGCGCAGCGCATCGGCCGCGGCATCGAGCATATCGGCGCTGCCGTCATTGCTGATGTAACCGGCGTCGCGCACCGGCCCACGGGTGAACGGGTTCTGGAACAGACTCTGCTTGACCACGCAGTTGGTCTGGCGCATCAGGCCGATCAAAAACACCACGTCGATCAGCGACGGGTGGTTGGCGATGATCATCTGGCCGGGGCGCCCGAGGTTTTCTGCGCCTTCAACGCTGTAGGTCAGCACACCGGCGCGTTGCATCATGCGGATAAACAGCCAGAACAGCTTGCTGATGGTGTGGCGGGCGCGGCGCTGGTGTTTAGCGGCACTGCCTGGCAGGCAACTGAGCAGCGGGAACACCAGCAAACGCAGGCACAGCCCGCCGACACCGAAGCAGAAGAAGCTCGCGGCGGTGGCGAACAGGCGCCAGTAATAGGCGTCCCGTGGCTTGTCGGTCAGGGCTTGCGTTGCCAGTTCCATACACGGTTCTTCCAGGCATGTTGGCAGGTGGCCTGCTCGGTAAGCAGGGTGCGCAGCAGGTTCAGGGCGTGGGGCCACTGGGTTTGAGTGAGTTGGACAGCGCCGCTGTTTAGTTCCAGTTGCCACTCGTCGCCCGGGGTCAGCAGCAGGCCGAGGGCATAAGGGAAGGGCACGTCACGGATCCAGTCGGCGTAAGCCGCAGGCGGTTGTTCTTCGGTGATCACCAGCAACACCGCCGGGGCGCCTTCGTTGAGCAGCGCGGCGGCTTCGAGCATGCCGTGTTCCAGGCCATCGCCAGCGGCGGCGAGGGCGGTCATTTCGCAGGTCTCATTGCGCAGGATCGACCACAGGCCAATCACCGCGTTATGCACCGACAGGCTGAACTGGGTGGGCGACAGCGGCTCGTCGTTGGCCAGGTCGCTGAGTATATCGAGGGTGCGCGGGGTTTCGCCGTGCCGGGAAACAAACACCAGCGGCAGGTCTTGCCGGCCCTCGGCCAACGGCCAGCCCACGCTGAACGCCATGCGCGCCAGCCGGCTCAGGCGGCGGCGCTGCATGGCGGGCAGGAAGGACACGTCGGGTGACGCATCGCTGGCCGGCACTAACACCGGAGCCTGGCACCAGGCGCGCCAGTCGTGCGCAGTCTCAAGGCCCGGAGCCCAGGCGCGCCATTGGTCGATATTGAAAGTGATCACTGAGAAGTTATCCCGCCCCTGCGGGCTTCCATGTGCAGCCGTTGGCCCCGAATACCGGGACAGGGAACAATGGCCGAATGGCGCGCATTATCCCGGTGCCGTGGGGTTCTAGCAAACTTTGGTAAAGAATTGTTCACGGATGAATACAATTTGCCGGAAAAGATTTACAGATTGTCCTTTACCCGTGCGGTGTGTGGATTGTAGGACTCCTCCTTTTGTTCGACAGGTGATGCGCCAGTGCATGGATGAACGAGGTAGCTAACAGGCGCTTTTGCCCTCTACACTCGGACATTCATTGATACACGGAGGTTTTTTCCATGCGGCGTGTGGTGTTCAATCAAAAAGGCGGCGTTGGCAAGTCCAGCATTGCCTGCAACCTGGCGGCGGTGAGCGCCAGTGAAGGCTATCGGACCCTGTTGGTGGACCTCGATGCACAAGCGAACTCAACTCAGTACCTCACAGGGCTGACCGGCGACGATATCCCGATGGGCATCGCCGACTTCTTCAAGCAAACCCTGTCTTCCGGGCCGTTTTCGAAGAAAAATCAGGTGGATATCTACGAAACGCCATTCGACAACCTGCACGTGATCACCGCGACCGCCGAGCTTGCGGACCTGCAGCCCAAGCTTGAGGCCAAACACAAGATCAACAAGCTGCGAAAGCTGCTGGATGAGTTGAGCGAAGATTACGACCGGATTTACCTGGATACGCCGCCTGCACTGAATTTTTATGCGGTTTCGGCGTTGATTGCCGCTGATCGCGTGCTGATCCCGTTTGATTGCGACAGCTTCTCGCGCCAGGCGTTGTATGGTCTGTTGCGTGAAATCGAAGAATTGAAGGAAGACCACAACGAAGGCCTCGAAGTGGAAGGCATCGTGGTCAACCAGTTCCAGGCCCGTGCGAGCCTGCCGCAGCAGATGCTGGATGAGTTGATTGCCGAAGGTTTGCCGGTACTGCCGGTGTACCTGGCCAGCTCGGTGCGCATGCGCGAGTCGCACCAGGAGAGCAAGCCGCTGATCCACCTGGACCCACGGCACAAGCTGACGTTGCAGTTTGTGGAGCTGCATAACTTGCTGGAAAATGCCTGATCCCTATAGCAACACAAATCCCCTGTGAACTCATGTGGGAGCTGGCTTGCCTGCGATGCAGACAACTCGGTCTATCAGTTAGACCGAGGTGATGCCATCGCAGGCAAGCCAGCTCCCACATTTGTTTTTGTGTTTCAGCAGGGGGATTTGGATTGTTCCTACGGAGGCTGTAGGAAGGGTCTGGCAAATGGGGTTGTGGGTTGTATCGTTGCCTACAGCTAAGCCAGAATCGCCCGGCTTGTGCGTCTGGATGGGCGTCTCTAAGGTTGGCCGGTCGCTGAATGTTCAGTGATCGGGTTTAGTAGCCCGTGGTGAGACGTACAGCAAATCATTGATCAGGACTGCCCTGTATTTGATGGTGGCTGTACGGAGGGCGCTTTCGAGCGCGCCGGTGAGTCTCCCCGGTCTACTAACCTGCGTACAGCTGCCACCCTCCGTTTAGTAGCGGCTGGTTGCGGCTCCTACCCGGAGACGTTCCATGGTTAACCTTTATTCCGTTGCACCCAACCTCCCTACCGAAACCCTCGTACTCAACAGCTACGAAACCTTCACTTCCGTCCGTACCCTGTTACTCAAGCTGTCCAACGACCTCACCGGCGAGCACCGCGACGTGGCTTTGGCCATTCATCAATTAAGCGAACTCGGCGTAATGCTGGTCGGCCAGATGATGGACCACGAAACCCCCGTAGCCCGAGCTTAAAACGCGGTCAATGTGGGAGCTGGCTTGCCTGCGATGCAGGCAACTCGGTCTATCAGTTAGACCGAGGTGAGGCCATCGCAGGCAAGCCAGCTCCCACAGTTGACCCCGTTGATTGAGGGGCTGGTTTACACCCCTTGGCTACGCAACCAACTCATCAACTGCGGCAACGGGAACGCCCCACTCTGGCGTGCCACTTCACGGCCGTTCTTGAACAGAATCAAACTCGGAATCGAGCGAATCCCCAACTGCGCCGACAGCTGCTGATTAGCCTCGCTATCAAGCTTGGCCAATCGGCACTTGCCCTCCAACTGCCCAGCCGCCTGCTCAAACACCGGCGCAAACGACTTGCACGGCCCACACCACTCGGCCCACACATCCACCAGCAACGGCAGGTCGCCCTTGATCTGGCTGGCGTAGTCGCCTTGTTTCAGCTCGAAGGGCTTGTTCAACAAAACAGGCTGCTTGCAGCGCCCGCATTTAGGCGCATCACCCAAGCGTTCGCCGGGGATGCGGTTGAGGCCGTTGCAATGCGGGCAGGGGATTACAAGAGGTTCGGACATGGTGGGCTCCTAGGACGTGGCCAATGGGTTCAATCTGGAGCCGGCAACGAGGTTTATCAAGACCAGGCGAAAAGGATGAAACACTGATCGTTCCCACGCTCCGCGTGGTAATGCATCCCGTGACGCTCCGCGTCACCCGTGCGCAGATGCACTGCAAAAGGCGGGACGCGGAGCGTCCCAGGCGGCATTCCCACGCGGAGCGTGGGAACGATCATCTTACGACGAGCAACTAATCTCCAAATGCTTGCCCCAGTCCGGTGGCCGCTGGGCGTATTGCTCCATCCCGGCCTGCTCTTCAAAAGGCTTGCTCAGCACCTCATGCAGCCGCCGCGCTTCGCTGTAGTCGCCTGACTCGGCAGCCGCGATGGCGTTTTGCGCCAGATAGTTGCGCAGGATGTACAGCGGGTTAACTGCGTGCATGCGTTCACGGCGCTGTGCCTCGCTGTAATCGCCATCCCGTGCGACGCGAGCCTTGTATTGATCAGCCCAGGCATCAAACCCGGCCAGGTCGACAAAGTCATCGCGCAAGCGCGCCACGGCCAGTGCCGCAGACTCATCACCCAGACGGCGGAAGAACAGCGTGTAGTCCACGCCGCTGTTCTGCATCAGTTTCAGCAAGCGTTCCACCAGTGGCTGGTCAGCGTCTTCAGCCGTGGTGAGCCCCAAGCGTCGACGCATCAGGTCCAGGTAGTGCGCCTGATACAGCGGCAGATACAGCCCAAGGGCTTCTTTTAAGGCATCCACACTGATAAACGGCGTCAGCGCCTGGGCCAGCGCGCTCAGGTTCCACTGCCCGATCGGCACTTGGTTGCTGAAGGAGTAGCGCCCTTCATGGTCCGAATGGTTGCAGATGAAGTGCGCGTCAAAATCATCCAGAAACGCAAACGGCCCGAAGTCGAAGGTGATGCCGAGGATCGACATATTGTCGGTGTTCATCACGCCGTGGCAGAAGCCATAGGCCTGCCATTTGGCGATCATCTCGGCATTGCGCTCGACGATTTCGCGGAACATTGCCAGGTACGGTTCGGGCTGTTCGCGGCACTCGGGGTAGTGCAGATTCAACACGTGCTCGGCCAATTCGGCCTGCTGCTCGGGCTTCTTGGTGTAGTAGAAGTATTCGAAATGCCCGAAGCGGATATGGCTGTGAGCCAAGCGCAATACCATGGCGCCGCGCTCTTGTTTCTCGCGCCATACCGGCGTGTCGGAGCCAATCACGCAGAGGGCGCGGCTGCTGGGAATACCCAAGGCATGCAGGGCTTCGGAAGCGAGAAACTCACGAATCGAAGAGCGCAGCACCGCACGCCCATCGCCCATGCGCGAATACGGCGTCATCCCGGCGCCCTTGAGGTGCAAGTCCCAATGCTCGCCGGCCTGGTTGTACACCTCACCCAGCAACAACCCGCGGCCATCGCCCAGTTGCGGGGTATAGCCGCCGAACTGGTGCCCGGAATAGACCATTGCCCGCGGTTCTGCTTCGGCCCACAGTTTGTGCCCGCCAAACAGCTCGGCAAATACCGGCGTTTCGGCCACGGTCGGGTCGAGGTCGAGCAAGGCCATGGCGGCGTCGCTCGCCACCACAAGGCGCGGCGCGTCGAGGGGCTCAGGCAGTACGTGGGTTGAAAACGCGTCGCCCAGGCGTGCGAAGCGGTTGTCGAAGGTCAGTTCGTCGAGGGCTTTCACCGGCCATCTCCAGCAGAATGTCCGAGCATTCTGCTGGGGATAGGGCGTTTAGTCGAGTTTGCTCGGCGGCGGTTCTTGCACGCCGCCGTCGTTGGCGGGTTTGGTCGGTGCGTCGACTTCCACCAGCTTGTATTCCTGGCCGTGAAGGTTCTTGAGGTAGACCTCCATCTGGCGGAACGAGATGTTGATGTGGTGGTTCTTGAACTCGCGGTTGATAAAGCGGTTCACCTCGTCGATCACCGGGTTGCGGTCACCCAGGTCGCGCACGTGCATGCGCAGTTCGTGGTCGAGGGTGCTTTCGCCGAAGTTGAGGAAGTACACATGGGGTTCGGGTTCTTTCAGCACGCGCGGGTTTTCACGCGCGGCCTTGAGCAGCAATTCCTTCACCAGGTCCAGATCAGAGCCGTAGTCCACACCGAGTTTCAGGGTGACGCGGGTGATGGTGTCGGTCAGTGACCAGTTGATCAGTTGCCCGGTGATAAACGTCTTGTTCGGGACAATGATGTCCTTGCGGTCGAAGTCGGTAATCGTGGTGGCGCGGATGCGGATCTTGCTCACCGTGCCCGACAGGTTGCCGATGGTGATGGTGTCGCCGATGCGCACCGGGCGTTCGAACAGGATCATGATGCCGGAGATAAAGTTGGCGAAGATCTCCTGCATACCAAAGCCCAACCCCACCGACAGCGCCGCCACCAGCCATTGCAACTTGTCCCAGCTCACGCCGAGGGTGGACAAGGTGGAGACGAAACCGACGCCGGCGATCACATAGGACAGCAAGGTGGTCGTGGCATAAGCGCTGCCTTGGGCCAGGTCCAGCTTGGACAGCACCAGTACTTCGAGCAGGCCGGGCAGGTTGCGCGCCAGGGCGAAGGTGATGCCGACGATGATCGAGGCGCCGAGCAAGTCGCCGATGCTGATCGGCACCATGCTGATATTGGCACCAGTGCCGCTGGTGTATTCGTAGAGGGTCACGTTGTCCAGGTAGGAGAACACAGTGATCAGGTCTTTCCACACCCAGTACAGCGCGGCGATAAAGCCGCCGAGCAAGGCCAGGCGGATCAGGCGCATGGACTGTTCGTTGACCTGCTCGATGTCCAGGGTCGGTTCTTCGATCACCGCTTCGCCGTCGCCGGCTTCCTTGGCGGCCTGGCGTTTGGCCAGGGCGCGGGCATAGGCCAGGCGTCGTGCAGCAACGCCGAGGCCGCGGACAAAGGTGGCCTCGATGACCAGCCAGAACATCAGCAGGTACAGCGTGTTGATCAGCCGGTCGCTGAGTTTGAGCGCGGTGTAGTAGTAGCCAAAGCACACGGCGATAAACAGCGCGACGGGCAGGGCGGTAAACACCAGGCCCACGGCCTTACGGAACAATGAGGCTTTTTCGTGGGTCGGGCTGTGCAGCAGCAGGCGACTCAGCAGCCAGGCCATCAGCGCGTAGCAGGTCAGCACCACAGCGATACCCAGCACGTCGTCGGCCAGCGCGGCCGGCTGGTGTTCGGCGATGGCCACTACGGCTACCAGCGCCAGCACCACCAGCCCGAGCTTGCGGATCCAGCCCTGGAGGAATTCGACCTGGGGCTTTTCCCAGCGGAAATGCAGTTCGGCCACGCCACCCGGCGCGAGAATCCGGTAGGCGGTGTAGAACACCAGCCACGCTTGGGCGATCAGCAGCAAGGCCGCGCCCAAGTTGGCGTTTTGCCCACGGGCGTCTATTTGCAGCGCGTAGCCGCACAATGCCAGCGCCAGGGCCACCGGCAGCGCCAGCAGGATATTCACCAGGATGGCCACCGGCGTGTGCCATTGGCTGTCGCGCTTGAAGTGGCCAATATCGAGGTGGATCTTTTTCAGGCGCGCGTACAAGGCTTTACGCCGCCACAGCAGTGCGCCAATCAAAAGCAGCAACGGCAAGAACAGCAGCGGGCGCTGGGTCAGGCCGTCATACAGTTCGCTGACGCTCGAAGCCCACGGCAGGGTGGTGACTTGCTTGGTCAGGTGGTCCGGCACGGTTTCCAGCCACTCGGTGTCCAGCGGCTTGTTGCTGGGGATCCAGAACATTTGCTCGTCGAGGGTCGCGCGCAGGTTGGTGGCGGTGCTGAGCAGTTGTTTCTGGTTCAGTTGCAGGGTGATAGATTCGTTCAGCAGCGCGCTCAGCTCACGGCTCAGGCGTTCGAGCAGGTCGCTGCGAGTGATCGCCAGTTCCAGCAAAGTGCGGCGCAATTGTGGCGTCACGTCATCCGGCGACTGATTGGCCAGCAGGCTATCCACATAGGTGCTGGGCGTACTGATCAGTTCGCGTTGCTGGTTGACCTCGAACTGGTACAGGCGAATGTTGGCGATGTCGTCCGCCAGGTTGCGGTCGACGGTAAGACGCGGCAGCGCCTGTTTTTGTTTGTAGAGGATTTTGGAGAGCAGCAGGCTGCCCTTGAGCACATTGATCTGCTCGTCCAGGGCCGAGTCGCTTTGAGTGACGGTGTCCAGTTGCTGCTTGGTCTGCAGGTTTTTCTGGGTCAGGTCATTGAGGCGATCAGTGCTTTTGAGCAGGTAGTCGGAGAGCTTGAGGTTGGCCGCGCTTTCGGTCGCGAGCAGGCTGCTGCCGCCGGCCTTTTGCGCTTCGATGGACTGCTGGGTCACGGTCTGCTGGGACTGGGCCAGGCGTTTCTGGTTGATCAGGGTTTGCAGGTCCTGGATCTCTTGTTCCAGGCGCGCGGTCTTTTCCACCACCAGGTCATGCTGGCTGTTGCCCAGGTCTTGCAGTTGGCTGTTGCCGGCCAGTTCCTGGCGGCGCAGCGGGATCAGGGCATTAAGGGCCGCAAGTTCGGCATTCAATTGGTTGCGCTGGTCGCCGCTGAGGGTTTTGCCGTTGTCTTTACCAGCCTTGAGGATCGAATTGATCTGCTGGATGCGCGTCTGGCTGCTGCTGATTTCGGTCTGGGCGCGCTCTGGACGGGTCTGGGCGGCGATGGTCAGGCTGTTGGCGTCGGCCAACTCTTTTTGCAGGTCGCCTTGCTGGGTGCTGCGCTGCACGAGCAATTGCTCAAGTTGCGGCACGGGCAGCGAGGCATAGCGTTGGGCCACGGGGACAATTTTAGTCGCCTTGAGCCGCACCAATTCACGCTGGTTGTCGGTGGTCTGGCGCGGGGCGTCTGCCAGCTGGCGCTTGAGGTCGGCCAGGCGCTGCTCGTAATCCTGCTTGTTGCCCAGGTACGTCAACGTCTGTTGCAGGATGCTCTGCAACGCCTTCATGTCGGCGTCGGGCAGCTTGCGGTCGGGCAGCTTGTCCAGGCTTTGCTGGATGGCGTCGGTGCTGGGCGGGTCGGCGGCGTAGACGTTGCCCACGCAGAGGGTCAGGCCCAGCAGGGCAGTGGCTAAAAAGGTGCGCAGTAGGGTCATGGATACCGGTCGAGCAAGGTAAAGAGGCTGGTGGCGTGGCGCCATAGCCTCGCAGTTTAGAGGAAGAGTCCAGGGCCTGGACGACTTCCTTCGGGGAATTTGACGCCGACTTTTCCGATCTTGTTCCCGTCCATGACCGCGACGGTCCAGATTGTGTTGTTCCACTCCACCTGGTCGCCGACGATGGGCGCGCCGCCGACCTTCTGGGTGATGAAGCTGCTGAGCGGCATATCCGGGTCGATGCCGTCGAGCTTAAGCCCGTACAGGGCGGAGACCGCGCCCAGCTGGGCGTCGCCTTCGAGCACGAAATCGCCGAAGAAACGCAGGTCGAGGCCGCGTTGCGGCGCCTGGCTGAACAGTTTGCCGAGGGCCGGCAGGTTGTGTTCGTGGCCGATCACGCAGAGTAAATCGTCGACTTCCAGCACCGTACTACCCGACGGATGGAGCAGTTGCTGGCCACGGAACAGTGCGGCGATGCGTGTGCCTTCGGGCATTTTCAGCTCGCGCAGGGCGGCGCCGATGCACCATTTTTCCGCGCCCAGGCGGTAGACGAACAGCTCCCACTCGCTGGTGACGTGCACTTCCAGCGCGGCGCGGGAGATGGGCGCCGGTTCCGGCGGCACGGTGACCTTCAGCAATTTGGCCACCCACGGCAGGCTGGTGCCTTGCACCAGCAGCGACACCAGCACAATAAAGAACGCCAGGTTGAAGTACAGCTGCGCGTGCGGCAGGCCGGCCATCAGCGGGAACACCGCCAGAATGATCGGCACCGCGCCGCGCAAGCCGACCCAGGCGATAAAGGCTTTTTCGCGGCCGTGGAAGGCCTTGAACGGCAGCAGGCCGACCATCACCGACAGCGGCCGCGCAAACAGGATCATCCACAACGCCAGGCCCAGTGCCGGCAGGGCGATGGGCAGCAGGTCATGGGGTGTGACCAGCAGGCCCAGCACCAGGAACATGCCGATCTGTGCCAGCCACGCCATGCCATCGAGCATATGCAAAATGCCATGACGGCTGCGCACCGGGCGGTTGCCGATCACCAGCCCGCACAGGTACACGGCGAGGAAGCCGCTGCCGTGCAGGGCATTGGTCAGGGCGAACACCACCAGGCCACCGGCGATCACCAGGATCGGGTACAGGCCGGTGGCCAGGTTGATGCGGTTGACCATTTGCAGCATCAGCCAGCCGCCGCCCAGGCCGACGATGCCGCCGATGCCGAATTCGCGAATCAGGTGAGCCAGCAAGCTCCAGTGCAGGCCGGTCTGGCCGCTGGCCAGCATGTCGATCAGGGTGACGGTGAGGAATACCGCCATCGGGTCGTTGCTGCCGGATTCGATTTCCAGGCTGGCGGTGACCCGCTCGTTCAGGCCCTTGCCGCCCAGCAGTGAGAACACGGCTGCGGCGTCCGTGGAGCCAACAATCGCGCCGATCAGCAAGCCTTGGATGATATTGAGGTCGAACAGCCAGGCCGCCGCCATGCCGGTGAGGCCGGTGGTGATCAACACCCCCACCGTGGCCAGCGACAACGCCGGCCAGAGTGCCACGCGAAAACTCGCCACCCGTGTGCGCAAACCGCCGTCGAGCAGGATCACGGCCAATGCGAGGTTGCCCACCAGGTACGCGGTTGGGTAGTTATCGAAGATGATGCCGCCGCCATCGACGCCGGCGGCCATGCCCACCGCCAGGATGATCACCAGAATCGGGATCCCTAAGCGCGAGGAAAGAGAACTCACCAGAATGCTCGCACCCACCAGCAACGCGCCGATCAAGAACAGGCTGTTGATGGTCGTTGCATTCAAAGGCAGTACTCCAGAGCGGGGAAGACGGGGCGCAAACTGACCATGCAGTCTGCGTGCCAGCGATTCTAACCTGTTGAATTGCTGTGCTGTCAAAAGATCGTTCCCACGCTCTGCGTGGGAATGCCTCGTTGGACGCTCTGCGTCCGCTGTCAATGTGTGAGCTGGCTTGCCTGCGATAGCGGTGTATCAGTCACTGGGGTTATTGACTGTTAGATTGCTATCGCAGGCAAGCCAGCTCCCACAAGGGATCACTGGTGTCAGTTAGAGCCTGAAGCGCCCCACCATCCCATTCAGGTCCACCGCCAAGCGCGACAACTCACTGCTCGCCGCACTGGTCTGGCTGGCACCCGTGGCCGACTGCACCGACAAATCACGAATATTCACCAGGTTACGGTCCACTTCCCGCGCCACTTGCGCCTGCTCTTCGGCCGCGCTGGCGATCACCAGGTTGCGTTCGTTGATCTCCACAATCGCAGTGTTGATGGTGTCCAGCGACATTCCCGCGCCTTTGGCGATGTTCAACGTCGACTCCGCACGTTCGGTGCTGTTGCGCATCGAATCCACCGCATGCTCGGTGCCGGCCTGAATGCTGCCGATCATCCGCTCGATCTCGCTGGTCGACTGCTGGGTGCGATGGGCCAGCGCGCGCACTTCATCGGCCACCACGGCAAACCCACGACCGGCTTCACCGGCGCGCGCCGCTTCAATCGCGGCGTTCAGGGCCAGCAGGTTGGTCTGGTCGGCCAGGCCGCGAATCACGTCGAGCACTTTGCCGATATCGCGGGACTCGTTGGCCAGGTCGCCAATCAAGGTGGCGGTGGCCTGTACGTCGCCGCTCATGCGCTCGATGGCGCTGACGGTTTCCTGTACCAGGTCACGGCCGTCACCGGCAGAGGTGGTGGCGTTGCGCGAGGCTTCGGAGGTGCTCACCGCGTTGCGCGCGACTTCTTCAACGGCACTGGTCATCTCGTTGACGGCGGTGGCGGCTTGCTCGATTTCATTGTTCTGCTGGGTCAGGCCACGGGCACTTTCGTCGGTGACGGCATTCAGTTCTTCTGCCGCGGACGCAAGCTGGGTCGCGGAGCCAGCGATGCGTTGCAGGGTGTCGCGCAGCTTGTCCTGCATCTTGGCCATGGCAGCGAGCAGGCGGCCGGCTTCATCGTTGCCATCAACCTTGATCGGGCGTGTGAGGTTGCCTTCAGCGACTTCTTCGGCGGCTTCCAGGGCCTGGGCAATGGGCAGCGTGATGCTGCGGGTCAGCAGCCAGGCGAACAGCAGGGTCAGCGCGGTGGCAATGATCAGCAGGCCCACTACCAGATCAAAGGCCATGTCGTATTGGTCTTTGGCTTCTTGGTTGGTGGCGTTGGCCATTTGGTTGT
The DNA here is from genome assembly GCF_002742565.1 of Pseudomonas sp. 2995-3. Lineage (NCBI taxonomy): Bacteria > Pseudomonadati > Pseudomonadota > Gammaproteobacteria > Pseudomonadales > Pseudomonadaceae > Pseudomonas > Pseudomonas sp. 2995-3. The sequence goes on from NZ_LJSB01000125.1 coordinate 50,532, forward strand.
TGATGTCCAGCAGGCGCGTGAGCACCGCGTTGACTTGCTCGGAATTACTCAGTAATTCGGTGTTGAGCAAGGCGCGCAGCTCATCAATCTGGTTGGCGCGTGACAGGCTCTTCATGCGCTCCTCGATCTGATGGTACTGGCCGAGCAAACGTACGTATTCGTTGTAGGTGGCGCGCTCTTCGCTGCTTTCTATAAGTTTTTCGTAGACGCCTTGGGCGGCACGAATCTGCTGGTTGCGCAGCTCAAAGGCTTCCAGGGTTTTTTGCTGCACGTCCGGCTCGCGGTTGGTCAGCAGGCGGTACGACAGCACGCGCAGGCGCAGGGTCAGCTGGGTGAATTCGTCGAGGGCGCGAATGCTCGGCACGCTGGACTGGGTGATGTCTTCGGTGGCTGCGCGAATTTTGCTCATCTGGTTCAAGGCGAACACACCGAGAAACAACATCAGCGCGCCAATAAACGCAAAGCCAAGGAAAGCCCTCGGAGCGATATTCATATTACGAAGAGACATGCGGGAGTCCTGGGGAGAAGCGCGATCCGTGCGGCCATGAGACGAGGTGTGCATTGCGTATCGGCCATGCGACTAAAGTCTTAAGGGGGCGCGCGCTTTTGTCGCATCTGACGAGGGGTTGGACGGATTCAGGAACCAGATCGGGTAAATGCAGTCACTAAGGCTCGAAAGTGCGGCCCGGCCCTTAAAAAACGGGCTGCCTGCCGGGGATAACCCTGGCATCCGAGGTGAATTTTCTTTATCGTCACCGCCCTTTGAAAATGCCCGAGAAATCAAAATGTTAGAAGCATCCCTCAGCCAGCTTGAACAGCTGGTCACTGACCTCGTACAACAAAACCAAGACCTGCTCGGCAGCAATGAAGCCCTGAAGGCGGAACTGGCCCGCGCCAAGGATGAAAACGACAGCCTGCAACTGAACCTGATGGAACAGGAAGAAAAACACGGCGCCACCGCCGCGCGTATCCAGGCGCTGGTTGAGCGTGTGAGCGCAGGGCCTGTCGGCGCATGAATGAAGGGATAAAGGTCGTTTCGATTCTCGGAGAGGATTACTCGATCAAGGCGCCGCAAGGGGAGGATCAAACCCTGATGCACGCCGTGACCATGCTCAAGGCCTCCCTGGCCACCACCAAGAAAAAGTACCCGACCCTGATCGGTGACAAATTATTGGTACTGGCTGCGCTGAACCTGTGCGCCGAGCAGATCGACATGCAAAAGCATCACCAGCAGGAACTCGACCGTTACCAAGAGCAAGTCAGCGCCACGGTCGAAGTGATTTCCAAGGCGATCGGAACGCCTTAGAACCACGCGTCCTGCATGCCCAGGCACGTGTCATCGCGTGCCTCCAGAATCGCCAGTTCATGATGGCAGCTCGGTACTTCCCAGGTCAGGAAGTACCGGGCGGCCTGGAGCTTGCCTTTATAAAAGGCCACATCGGCCGCATTCCCCTTGGCCAAACCTTCCTCGGCGCGAATCGCCTGCTCCAGCCAGCGCCAGCCAATCACCGTGTGCCCGAACACCTTCAAGTACAGTGCCGAGTTCGCCAGGCTGCTGTTGACCTTGCCGTGGGCGAGATCCGTCAGCAGGCCAATCGTCACGCTTTGCAGGCGGCTGACCAATTGCTCCAGCGGTTCGCGCAGGGCCGTCAGTGAGGCGTATTCCTGAGCCCGAGCGCCGGTTTCGGCGATCAGGCGGACCAGTTGCTTCAAGCCCGCGCCGCCGTTTTGCGCGAGCTTGCGCCCGAGCAAATCCAGGGACTGGATGCCGTGGGTGCCTTCATGGATCGGGTTCAGGCGGTTATCGCGGTAGTACTGCTCCACCGGGTATTCGCGGGTGTAGCCGTGGCCGCCGAGGATCTGGATTGCCAGTTCGTTGGCCTTGAGGCAGAACTCCGATGGCCAGGATTTGACGATGGGCGTGAGCAGGTCGAGCAGTTCGTGGGCGTGCTTGCGCTCGGCTTCGGTTTCCAGCGTGGTGGTGTCGTCAAACAACCGAGCCGCGTACAGGCCCAGGTCGAAGGCGCCTTCCACATAGGCTTTCTGGGTCAACAGCATGCGCTTGATATCGGCGTGCTGGATGATCGAAACCGGCGCGGTGCTCGGGTCTTTGCTGTCAGGCAGGCGACCTTGCGGGCGTTCGCGGGCGTATTCCAGTGAATAGAGGTAGCCGGCGTAACCCAGCATCACCGCACCCATGCCCACGCCGATGCGTGCCTCGTTCATCATCTGGAACATGCAACTCAAGCCCTGATGGGGTTTGCCCACCAGATAGCCGACGCAGTTGCCGTTATCGCCGAAGTTAAGCGCTGTGGACGTGGTGCCCCGCCAGCCCATCTTGTGAAACAGCCCGGCCAGCAGCACGTCGTTACGCGCGCCCAGGCTGCCATCCTCGTTGACCAGGAACTTGGGCACGATAAACAGCGAAATGCCCTTCACCCCAGGCGGCGCGTCCGGCAGCTTGGCCAGCACCATATGCACGATGTTTTCCGACAGCGGGTGGTCGCCGCCGGAGATGAAGATCTTGTTGCCCTTGAGTCGATACGTGCCGTCGGACGCAGGCTCTGCGCGGGTACGAATATCCGACAGCGACGAGCCGGCATGTGGCTCGGTGAGGGCCATGGTGCCGAAGAAGCGGCCTTCGATCATCGGCTGCAGGAAGCGCTGTTTTTGCGCCTCGGTGCCGAAGCTTTCGATCAGGTTGGCGGCGCCCATGGTCAGGAACGGGTAGGACGTTGACGCTGCGTTGGCCGACTGAAAGTGCGCGAAACAGGCTTGGGAGAGCAGGGTAGGCAACTGCATGCCCCCGGCTTCGAAACTGCGGGCAGCGTTCAGAAAGCCCGCTTCCAGAAAAGCGTCCACGGCGGGTTTGACTTCAGGGATCAGGATCGCCTGGCCATCTTCGTAGCGCGGTTCGTTTTCGTCATTTTTGCGGTTGTGCGGCGCGAAATACTTCTCGGCAATGCTGCGCGCCGTGCTGATGGCGGCGTCGAAGGTTTCACGGTTGTGCTCGGCAAACCGCTCGCGCTGGGTCAGGCCCTCGGCATCGAGGACTTCGTACAGCTCGAAAGCCAGATTGCGGGAACTGAGCAGCGTCTCGGACATGGCGGCTTACCTTTGAAGGGAATGGCCTGAGTCTAAGTGCGCGAATAGAGGCTGGATAGCAAGATTGATTTGCGTGATGGAGGGGCAGAACGCGGGCGAAAGGTTGGATGCGGTCAATGTGGGAGCTGGCTTGCCCGCGATGAGGCCGTGCCAGCTGACATCTAAGTCACTGGCCCACCGCTATCGCAGGCAAGCCAGCTCCCACATGAGTTAACCGATGGTCATCAGGCTCGCGTTACCACCCGCCGCAGCGGTGTTAACGCTCAATGCCCGCTCGATCACCAGGCGCTCCAGCGCAATCGCCGTCTCACCTTGCGACAAGCCGTGCACCCCGACAATCGCGCCACCGCGCTGCGCCACTTGCTGGCACACCGCACGCAGTTGGTCGGAATCACCGTGGTGCACAACGGCGTCGAACACCACCTCATCCTTGGTCCAGTCAGCCACACGCTTGATCTTCGCCTGAACTTCCCTCGGCAGGCGTGGGAACAAGGCTTTGGTCAGGTCAGTTTCCGGCCATACCGCCGAGCCACCAACCGCCAATACCGCCGCCAGTTGCGTCAGCAGGTCGCCTTCCACTTCCGCCAGGCACAACACGTGCTCGCGGGGCAGGATGGCATAGCTGTTGCGCTCGCCGGTCGGGCCGGCCAGTTGGCGGGTGATACCGCTTTGCGACTGTGCGGCAAACTGGCTGCACAGGGCGCTCAGGTCGCTGAACGTGTTGCTGTCGGCCCAGGTTTTCAGGGTGGTCAGCGGTTGGCTCATGGCGTCGCGCAGGCGCACGTCCGGTGCAGCCAGCTTGTCGCCGCGCACGAAGGATTGCTCGATGGCATCCGTAGGGCGAGTCGACAGCAGGCGGTACAGGTACAGCGGACCGCCAGCTTTCGGGCCAGTACCCGACAAACCTTCGCCGCCGAACGGCTGCACGCCGACCACGGCACCAACGATGTTGCGGTTCACATAGACGTTACCGGCATGCACATTGTCGATCACCTTGGCGATGGTCTCGTCGATGCGCGTGTGCACGCCCAGGGTCAGGCCGTAGCCGGAGGCATTGATCTGGCCGATCAACTGGTCGATCTCTTTGCGCTTGTAGCGCACCACGTGCAGTACCGGGCCGAAGATCTCGCGTTGCAGCTCGTCGAAGCTTTCCAGCTCGATCAGGGTTGGCATCACGAAGGTGCCGCGCTTGATCTCTTCGCCGTCGGCGATCGCCACCTGGTACACGTTGCGGCCTTTGTCGCGCATGGCCTGGATGTGTTTCTCGATGCCGGCCTTGGCTTCGGCGTCGATCACCGGGCCGATATCCACCGACAGGCGCTCCGGGTTGCCCAGGCGGCATTCAGCCATGGCGCCCTTGAGCATTTCGATCACGCGGTCGGCCGAATCTTCCTGCAGGCACAGTACGCGCAGGGCCGAGCAACGCTGGCCAGCGCTGTCGAAGGCCGAGGAAACGACGTCGATCACCACTTGTTCGGTGAGCGCCGAAGAGTCGACGATCATCGCGTTCTGGCCACCGGTTTCGGCGATCAGCGGGATCGGGCGGCCCTGGGCATCCAGGCGACCGGCGACATTGCGTTGCAGCAGGCGCGCCACTTCGGTGGAACCGGTAAACATCACGCCTTTGACGCGATCATCACCGACCAGACGGGCACCGACGGTTTCGCCCTGGCCCGGCAGCAGTTGCAGCACGCCTTCCGGGATACCGGCTTCGAGCAGGATACGCACGGCCTGTGCGGCCACCAGTGGGGTTTGTTCGGCCGGCTTGGCCAGTACCGGGTTACCGGCGGCCAGTGCAGCGGCTACTTGACCGCTGAAGATTGCCAGCGGGAAGTTCCACGGGCTGATGCAGACCACTGGCCCGAGGGGGCGGTGGGCATCGTTGGTGAAATCGTTGCGCGCCTGCACCGCGTAGTAACGCAGGAAGTCCACGGCTTCGCGCACTTCGGCGATGGCGTTGGCGAAGGTTTTGCCGGCTTCACGGGCCAGCAGGCCCATCAGCGGCTGGATCTCGCCTTCCATCAAGTCGGCGGCGCGCTCCAGGATCGCGGCACGTTCGGCAGGCGGGGTGGCCTGCCAGATCGGGCCGGCGTTGATGGCGCACTGGATCGCGTTGTCGACGTCTTCGACGGTGGCTTCCTGTACATGGCCCACCACATCACGCAGATCGGACGGGTTCAGCACCGCTGCAGCGGCTTCATTACTGGAAGCGCAGCCCAGCATCGGCGCGGCTTTCCAGTTGTTGTGCGCGGTGGCCAACAGTGCGCAAGACAGCGACGCCAAGCGATGTTCGTTGGCCAGGTCGATACCGGCCGAGTTGGCGCGGTCGCTGCCATACAGGTCACGCGGCAGCGGGATACGCGGGTGCGGCAGGCCGAAGCCGCCTTCCAGCGTGGCCATCTGCTCGATGTTGGCCACTGGGTCGGCCACCAGCTCCTGAATCGAAATGGTATGGTCGGCAATGCGGTTGACGAATGAGGTGTTGGCGCCGTTTTCCAGCAGGCGACGCACCAGGTACGCCAGCAATGTTTCGTGGGTGCCGACCGGAGCGTACACGCGGCACGGACGGTTCAGCTTGCCCTCGGAAACCTTGCCTACAACCTGCTCGTACAGCGGTTCGCCCATGCCGTGCAGGCACTGGAACTCGTACTGGCCGGGGTAATAGTTTTGACCGGCGATATGGTAAATGGCCGACAGCGTGTGGGCGTTGTGCGTGGCGAACTGCGGGTAGATGACTTCCGGCACCGACAGCAGTTTGCGTGCGCAGGCAATGTAGGAAACGTCGGTGTACACCTTGCGGGTGTACACCGGGTAGCCTTCCAGGCCTTCGACCTGGGCGCGTTTGATTTCGCTGTCCCAGTACGCGCCTTTTACCAGGCGGATCATCAGGCGATGGCGGCTGCGGCGTGCCAGGTCGATCACGTAGTCGATCACATACGGGCAACGCTTCTGGTAGGCCTGGATCACGAAGCCGATGCCGTTCCAGCCGGTCAGTTGCGGCTCGAAGCACAGGCGTTCCAGCAGGTCGAGCGACAGCTCCAGGCGGTCGGCCTCTTCGGCGTCGATGTTCAGGCCGATGTCGTATTGCTTGGCCAGCAAGGTCAGCGACAGCAGGCGCGGGTACAGCTCGTCCATCACGCGCTCGTACTGCGCACGGCTGTAACGCGGGTGCAGTGCCGAGAGTTTGATGGAGATGCCCGGGCCTTCATAAATCCCACGGCCGTGGGAGGCTTTGCCGATGGAGTGAATGGCTTGTTCGTACGAGGCCAGGTACTTCTGGGCGTCGTGTTCGGTCAGCGCGGCTTCACCGAGCATGTCGTAGGAATAGCGGAAACCCTTGGCTTCGAACTTGCTCGCATTGGCCAGGGCTTCGGCGATGGTTTCGCCGGTGACGAACTGCTCGCCCATCAGGCGCATGGCCATGTCGACGCCCTTGCGGATCATCGGCTCGCCGCTCTTGCCGATGATGCGGCTCAGGGACGAGGTCAAGCCCGCTTCGTTATGGGTGGCAACCAGTTTGCCGGTCAGCAGCAAGCCCCAGGTGGCCGCGTTAACGAACAGCGATGGGCTGTTGCCCAAGTGCGGCTGCCAGTTGCCGGTGCTGATCTTGTCGCGGATCAGCGCGTCGCGGGTGCCCTTGTCCGGGATGCGCAGCAGCGCTTCGGCCAGGCACATCAGCGCTACGCCTTCCTGGGACGACAGGGAGAATTCTTGCAGCAAGCCCTGAACAATACCGGCACGGCCGCCAGCGCTTTTTTGGTTGCGCAGTTTTTCGGCAATCGAGGCGGCCAGCTTGTTGGTGGCCTCGGCCATTGGCTGCGGCAGGCGCGCCTGCTCGATCAGCATCGGCACCACTTCCGGCTCCGGGCGGCGGTAAGCGGCGGTGATCGAGGCGCGCAATACCGATTGCGGCAGAATGCTTTCGGCAAACTCCAGGAAGCACTGGTGGGCGTGGTCAGGTTGCACTTCGCCGGCGTCTTCAGCGTCCTTGCTGCCCGAGCCATTGAGCTCGGTCAGGGTTGCACCACCCTCGAGTTTCTCCAGGTAATTGAAAATCGCCTGCTTGATCAGCCAGTGCGGCGTGCGATCAATGGAGGTCGCGGCTGCCTTGAGGCGTTCGCGGGTCGGGTCGTCGAGTTTGACCCCAAGGGTGGTCGTTGCCATCTTTTTATCCTCATGGGTGCCACTACCGAGTGGCATCTGCTGGCGGCAAGATTAGCTTTGCGCATGCAGAGGTGCAACCGGGTGCAACCCAAATTGTTCAGGAATTTTTCGATCGTGATCGGGAAAAATTCCGGCCCTCGACGGAATACGCTGCGTCTTGGTGCATTTACTTCTAAAATCGGCTGTTCTTGCTCCGAAAAGGAGCAAAAACCCGGTATTTACGCGAAAACATATCGAGGTGCAACTTAATCTCAAGAAACTGGTTGCACCTTATTTACTTTGTTGAATAGCATTCGCGCCCAAGGTGCAACCACTCGCAAGGGTCGGTTCATCGGCTGGCGGCTTTCCTGGGGAAACGCCAGTCATAAATGCGCGGCTCGCCGTATCGTCTACCCGTTACCAATGGGTGGCCGTCTGCCAGACCGCTGCTACATAAAAACAAAGCCAGGGCGTCACTCCTATGAGCGTTAGCAATCCAACCCTGATCACATTCGTGATCTACATCGCAGCAATGGTGCTGATCGGCTTCATGGCCTATCGCTCCACCAACAACCTTTCTGATTACATCCTCGGCGGTCGCAGCCTCGGTAGCGTGGTCACGGCCTTGTCGGCCGGTGCCTCGGACATGAGCGGCTGGTTGCTGATGGGCTTGCCGGGCGCGATCTACATGTCCGGCCTGTCGGAAAGCTGGATTGCCATCGGCCTGATCGTCGGTGCCTACCTCAACTGGCTGTTCGTGGCCGGTCGCCTGCGGGTGCAGACCGAGCACAACGGCGACGCCCTGACGCTGCCGGATTACTTCTCCAGCCGTTTCGAAGATAAAAGCGGCCTGCTGCGGATCATCTCTGCGGTAGTGATCCTGGTGTTCTTCACCATCTACTGCGCGTCCGGCATCGTGGCGGGCGCCCGTCTGTTTGAAAGCACCTTCGGCATGTCCTACGAGACCGCGCTGTGGGCCGGTGCTGCGGCGACCATCGCCTACACCTTCGTGGGTGGCTTCCTGGCGGTCAGCTGGACCGACACTGTGCAAGCTACGCTGATGATCTTCGCGCTGATCCTCACGCCAATCATCGTGCTGCTGGCCACCGGTGGTGTCGACACCACGTTCCTGGCGATCGAAGCCAAGAACCCCGACAACTTCAACATGCTCAAAAACACCAGTTTCATCGGCATCATCTCGCTGATGGGCTGGGGCCTGGGTTACTTCGGCCAGCCGCATATCCTCGCGCGTTTCATGGCGGCGGATTCGGTGAAGTCGATCGCCAAGGCGCGTCGCATCTCCATGACCTGGATGATCCTGTGCCTCGCCGGCACCGTGGCGGTGGGCTTCTTCGGTATTGCTTACTTCTCCGCGCACCCGGAAGTGGCCGGTCCTGTCACCGAGAACCACGAGCGTGTGTTTATCGAGCTGGCCAAGCTGCTGTTCAACCCATGGATCGCGGGCGTGCTGCTGTCGGCCATCCTGGCGGCGGTGATGAGCACCCTGAGCTGCCAACTGTTGGTGTGCTCCAGCGCGCTGACCGAAGACTTCTACAAAACCTTCCTGCGCAAAAACGCCTCCCAGGTTGAGCTGGTGTGGGTGGGTCGCGCGATGGTGCTGTTGGTGGCCCTGATCGCCATCGCCATGGCCGCCAACCCGGACAACCGCGTACTGGGCCTGGTGAGCTACGCCTGGGCAGGCTTCGGCGCTGCGTTCGGCCCTGTGGTGCTGATCTCGGTGATCTGGAAAGGCATGACCCGTAACGGCGCACTGGCCGGTATTCTGGTCGGCGCGATCACCGTGATCGTGTGGAAGCATTTCAACCTGCTGGGCCTGTACGAAATCATCCCGGGCTTTATCTTCGCCAGCCTGGCGATCTATTTCGTGAGCAAGATGGGCGCACCGACTGCGGGTATGGTCGAGCGTTTTGATGCAGCGGAAAAAGACTACAACCTCAACAAGTAACTCGGTGGGCGGTAAGCGCCAATTGCGTTAGAAAAAAGGCTCGCATCCTTAGGATAGCGGGCCTTTTTTTGATCGTTTTGATCGTTCCCATGCTCCGCGTGGGAATGCCACCCCGTACGCTCCGCGTCCCGCTGTCAGTTCAGCCAGCATCCGGCTGATTGAGAAAAATCAGCACGCCCAGGATCGCCATGTAGAACTTGAATGCCGCTTCCTGGCCGTTCCACTGATGGGACTGCCACATCAGAAACCACTCACCGCCGACCACCATAAAGCCAAAAAACCACACCACAAAGCCGAGGGTCAGGCCGGCTGTTGCACCTGCCTTGGCGCGGTTGAATTCGCTCCCGCCTGCATGCCGCGCGCGCCATAGCGATAGCGCGCCCCGCGCCAGCAGTACAGCGGTGAGCGCCTCGCCGAGAATGATCAGCACGTAGGCCGCGTGCCACATCCACGGCGTCGTGATTGCCCGATACATGGCGGCGTTGTTCGGGAAGGTGGTGTCCATGCTCAACACATGTTGGACGAAGGCGAAGTTGGAGCCGTAGTCCGTGATGTTGTTGAACGCAACCAGGGTGGCGAAGGCGGCGAGGGCCAGGGTCAGGATGATTTTTGCGTAGCGGGTGGCCATGCTTTTTCCAGTGATCCGGTGAGGAGGAGCTATTACGCTAGCACGGCCTTGGCGTGCCTTCGACGCCAGATACATGAAGAATCCGGCACCCAGGGTGTAGGAGCTTACTGATTTGTCTGTGGTGTGCTCTGGTGGGTGAAAAGCTGGTGCAGAATCGCTCGCCCACCCCTTGCGGAGAGACACCGGATGTTTGCTCTTGCCAATCAAAGTGCCTTTAACCTGACCCTTGATGGGCAGCCCAGTGAACTCAAGGTTCGAGGGTTTTCGGGTGATGAATTTATCAGCCTGCCTTTTCGTTTTGACCTTGAGTTGGTGAGCGAACAACCCGACCTGGACCTCGATAGCCTCCTGCACCGTCAGGCGTTCCTGGGGTTTGATACGCAAGGGCACGGCGTTCATGGCCAGGTGTACCGGGTGGCGCAAGGCGATTCCGGCAAGCGCCTGACCCGTTACCAGATCACCCTGGTGCCGCAGTTGGCTTACCTGGAACACAGCACGCACCAGCGGATCTTTCAGAAAAAAACCGTGCCGCAGATCATTGCGCTGGCACTGGAGGCACAGGGTATCCAGGGTGATGCCTTTGCGTTTCAGCTGAGTGGGCAATACCCCGAGCGTGAGTACTGTGTTCAGTTCGGCGAAACCGATCTGGCGTTCATTCAGCGCTTGTGCGTGGAGTCGGGCATTCACTATCACTTCCAGCACAGCCCCGAACGCCATCTGTTGGTGTTTGGCGATGACCAAAGCGTGTTCACCCAGCCAGACCAAGCCACTCCCTACTCGGCCGGTTCCGCCATGGTGGCCGGGGCCCCTGCGATCAAGCACTTCATCCTGCGGTTGGAGACCCGCACCACCGGCGTAAGCGTGCGCGATTATGATTTCAAAAAGCCCGGTCTGGTCCTGGAAAGCGCGGCATCCAGCGGGCAACAGCCTGTGCTGAATGAGCAGTACTACCCTGGGCACTTCACTGATCGAGCCCATGGCAAGTACTTGGCGCAACGGGTGCTTGAGCGTCATCGCAGTGACTTTCGCCAAGCCAGCGGCAGTGGTGACCAGCCGGCCTTGTCCACTGGGCAGTTCCTGAAGATGACCGGGCACCCTCGTCCGGAATGGAATAATTTGTGGTTGGTTACCCGGTTGTACCATTCAGGGCAACAGCCTCAGGTCCTTGAGGAATCTGCGCCTGACACTTATGACGATGGCGTCTCCCCCGGCTACCACAATGAGTTTGTCGTCACACCTTGGGATGTGCCGTTTCGAACGCCGCTGATCATGTCCCGCCCGCAAATATCGGGCTACCAGAACGCAGTGGTCACCGGGCCTGCCGACGCTGAGGTCCATTGCGACGAATACGGTCGCGTCAAAGTGCAGATGGCCTGGGATCGCGACGGCGAACACAACGAGTACTCCAGTTGCTGGCTGCGGGTAGCCAGCGGCTGGGCTCACGACCGTTACGGTGCGGTGCTGATCCCGCGGGTCGGCATGGAGGTGCTGGTGGGCTTCGTCAATGGCGACGTGGATATGCCGCTGGTGATGGGCTGCCTGCCCAACGCGGCGAATCTGTTGCCCCTTGACCTGCCGGCGGAAAAGACCCGCAGCCTGTTCCGAAGCCAAAGCACCCCGGGCGGCGGAGGTTACAACGAGCTGCGTATCGAGGATCGCAAGGGCGCCGAGGAGATTTACCTGCGTGCCCAGCGCGACTGGACCCAGCACGTCTTGCATGACCAACACGTCCAGGTGGATAACCAGCGTCGGATCAAGGTGGGCGGCGAATCCCACCATGAGCTGCTGGGTGAAGAGCAGCGCATCACCCATGGCAATCGCCTCGCGGAACTCAAGCAGGATGATCATCTGGTCGTCGCTGGCTCGCAGCAGGTGCGGGCCGGGCGGACCATCCAGATCGGCGCCGGGCAAAGCGTGGTCATCGATGCGGGCGCCAGCGTGACAATCCAGGCCGGAGGGCAATCGATCACGCTGTCGGCCGCCGGAATTTTCAGCAGTGTGCCGATCCAGGTTGGCGGTGCACCCGCTGCCGTGCCGATGCCGTTGATGCCGGGTCTTACCGAAACGTTGTCAGCGGCTGTTGCTGCACCACTCAGTGGCGTACAGGTTGCCAGCCTCAAGCGCAGTGCGCCGTTTTGCGAGGAGTGTGAGCGCTGCAAGAACGGCCAGTGTGATATTCCCGGACACTCTCACCCTTAAATGGAATTTATCCCGATGTTTCAGTCCATGGTTCCCAGCGCCTGGCTCGCACAGTGGCCACTACAACCCGAGGAGCGCCTCTACGCAGTGTTGGGCAGCGCCAGCGAAGCCAGGCCGCTTAATGCATGGCAAACCCTGGCACCGAGGAAATTGCCGCATTCGATATGGGCCGGTACGGCTTACGCCGAATGGGTCGACGTCATGCCTTATGTGGGCATTGTTGAGCCGGGCAGTGCCTTCCTTGATTGGGTCGCCAGCGCCGAGGCAACGGACTGGGGTTGGCTCGCGGTCTCGTCCAGCCCGCCGGAGACGGTGGCTGCGCACCTGCAAGGCCTGACCAAAGTGTGGTTGCCGGATGAGCAGGCGGTGTTTTTGCGTTTTTGGGATGGCGCTCAGTGGCTGCCCATTCTGCAGAAGCTCGGCGATGAGGCCGCACGCGTGTTGCCGGTGTTTCAGCGTTACCTGATCAATGGCCAGCCGCTGGCCGTCAGCACCGGCCCGGCCACGGCAGCCAAGGCCAGCCCATGGTGGCAAGTGCCGGCGTCGCTGCTTGAGCACTTGGCCGAGCACTCGCCGCAGGTGCTGATCGGCAACCTGCTGCAATGGCTCGAAGAACAGCGCCCGGACCTCTACACCGCGCTCAGGCCTGCGACCTTGCGGCACAAGGTCGCCTACTTTTCGCGCAGGCCCGACGTCAGCCCTCAAGCGCTGGCGGATTATCTGGCTTCAGAGTTGAGTTGAAGCCAGGGCCTGCTGCAGGTCCTCGATCAGGTCTTCAATCGCCTCGATGCCGACCGACAGGCGAATCATCTCCGGCTTCACGCCGGCCTTGGCCTGTTCCTGCTCGTTCATCTGCCGGTGAGTGGTGGACGCGGGGTGGCAGGCCAGGGATTTGGCATCGCCAATATTCACCAGCCGCTTGAAGATTTGCAGCGCATCGTAGAAACGCACGCCGGCGTCATAGCCGCCCTTCAAGCCGAATGACAGGATCGCCGAGGGTTTGCCCTGCATGTATTTCTGCGCCAAGGCGTGGTGCGGGTGGTCCGGCAGCCCGGCGTAGCTGACCCACTCCACCTCGGCGTGGCCTTGCAGGAATTGCGCAACCTTCAGCGCGTTTTCGGTATGGCGCTCCATGCGCAAGGCCAGGGTTTCCAGGCCTTGCAGCAACAGAAATGCATTCATCGGCGCCAGCGCAGCCCCGGTGTTGCGCAACGGCACAGTGCGGGCGCGGGCAATGAAGGCGGCGGGGCCGAACTTTTCCGTGTAGACCACCCCGTGGTAGGCCGGCTCCGGTTGGTTGAGGCCGGGGAATTTTTCCGGGTATTGGGTCCAGGGGAAGGTGCCGCTGTCGACGATCACACCGCCCAGGGAGTTGCCATGGCCGCCCACGTATTTGGTGACCGAGTGCACCACGATGTCGGCGCCGAACTGAATCGGCTTGCACAGGATCGGCGTGGCCACGGTGTTATCCACCATCAGCGGTACGCCGCGCGCATGGGCGACATCGGCCAGGGCTTCAATGTCGATAATATTGCCTGCCGGGTTGCCGATGCTTTCGCAGTAGACCAGCTTGGTGTTGTCGTCGATCAAGTCGGCGATGGCCTGGGCAGAGTCGTCGCGGGCGAAGCGCACGTCGACGCCAAAGCTTGGCAGCAGGTGGGCGAACAAGGTGTAGGTGCCGCCGTAAAGCTGGGGCGTGGTGACGATATTGTCGCCCGCACGGGTGAGGGTCTGGATTGCATAGTGGATTGCCGCGCTACCGGCCGACACGGCCAGGGCGGCGATACCGCCTTCAAGGGCGGCAATGCGCTGCTCCAGCACGTCGTTGGTAGGGTTCATGATGCGTGTGTAGATGTTGCCGGGCGCGTCCAGATTGAACAGGTCGGCGCCATGCTGGGCATTATCGAACTCGAAGGCGACGTTCTGGTAGATCGGCACGGCGACGGCCTTGGTGGTCGGGTCCGACTTGAAGCCGTGGTGCAATGCAATGGTGGCGTCTTTCATGATGCGGGTTGACCTCCTTGGATTCCAGGGTTGCCCCCAAGCAATGTGGGGGCTGGCTTGCCTGCGATGCCAGCACCGCGGTGTATGGGTAATACCGCGGTGATGCCATCGCAGGCAAGCCAGCTCCCACAGCAGCCATAGATTGTTTTCGGCAGTGCGCCTGCCTTTGCGACATAAGCACCGCCCGACACGCAGCCCTGCACCTTTGCCGCCGTAGAAGGTAAACTTCGCCCCCTGCGCAGGAGCAACCATGAATTATCGTCACGCCTTTCACGCCGGCAACCACGCCGATGTCTTCAAACACCTGACCTTGACCCGCCTCATCGCCCTGATGTCGCGCAAGGAGCAGCCGTTCGCCTACCTCGACACCCACGCCGGGATTGGCCTGTACGACTTGCAGGGCGACCAGGCCAACCGCACCGGCGAATACCTGGAAGGCATTGCGCGCCTGTGGGGCGAAAGCGACCTGCCGCCACTCACCGCCGACTACATGCGTGTGCTGCACGAGATGAACCCGGACGGCCAGCTGCGCTACTACCCAGGCTCGCCGGAGCTGGCGCGCCGCCTCACGCGGCCCCAGGACCGTGTATTGCTCAATGAGAAGCACCCGGAAGACGGCGTGCTGCTCAAGGACAACATGAAAGGCGATCGCCGGGTCAAAGTGCACTTGGGCGAAGGCTGGCATGTGCCACGTGCTTTGCTGCCAGTGCCGGAAAAACGCGCGTTGATGCTGATTGATCCGCCGTTTGAACAGCTTGATGAGATGCAGCGCTGCGCAGCGTCCCTCAAGGAAGCGGTCAGCCGCATGCGCCAGACCGTCGCGGCGATCTGGTACCCGGTGAAGGACCAGCGCATGCTGCGGCGTTTCTATCAGGACCTGGCCGGCACCGGCGCGCCGAAGCTGCTGCGTGTGGAATTGCTGGTGCATCCGTTGGACACGCCCAACACCCTGACCGGCTCGGGCCTGGCGATTGCCAACCCGCCGTGGGGGCTGGAGGAGGAGCTGCGTGAGCTGCTGCCGTGGCTGTCCAAGAAACTTGGTCAGACCCAGGGTGGGTGGCAGATGGATTGGCTCATCGCTGAGTAATGAGTCGCCTGTCGGAACGCTATCGCGGGCAAGCCGGCTCCCACATTCGGAATGCATTCCAAGGTGGTGCGGGCTTGCCCGCGATGCTTTTGGCGTCAGATAGGGCAGGTCACGCCGGTACCGCCGATGCCGCAATAGCCTTGCGGATTCTTCGCCAGGTACTGCTGGTGGTACGCCTCGGCGAAATACACCGTCGGGGCTTGTTCGATTTCAGTCGTGATCACACCCAGGCCCGCCTTGTTCAATTCAGCCTGATAGGCGTCGGCGCTGGCCTTGGCCGCTTCCAGATGCTCAGGTTTCACCGCGTAGATCACCGAGCGGTATTGGGTGCCGATGTCGTTGCCCTGGCGCATGCCCTGGGTGGGGTTGTGCAACTCCCAGAACATTTTCAGCAGTTCTTCATAGCTGATCTTGTCCTGGTCAAACACAACCAGTACCACCTCGCTGTGGCCGGTCAGGCCCGAGCAGACTTCTTCGTAGGTCGGGTTCGGCGTGTAGCCACCGGCGTAACCGACCACGGTGCTGACCACGCCGTCGCGCTGCCAGAACCGCCGTTCGGCACCCCAGAAGCAACCGAGGCCGAAGATTGCAAACTCTACGTTGTCGACAAAGGGGCCAAGCAGCGGGTTGCCGTTGACGAAGTGGGTTTCGGGCAGGTTCATCGGCGTTTCACGGCCAGGCAAAGCTTGTTCTTGAGTCGGCAGCACGTTTTTGTTCACCAGAATTTCCGAGCGCAAGACCATGATCAGTCCTCTCAGTCAGATTGAGTTATGTATTAAGACAGACAGCCAGTGTGCCCGAGTGTTACAGCGCTGTCAGGCGATTGGCCCGCGCGGATAGCGTTTAAGCTTTTCCAACAACTCTGCGCCGGGGATCGGCCGGTCGAACAGGTAGCCCTGGCCCACATCGCAGCGATGGCGGCGCAGGAACGCCAGCTGTTCGGCCGTCTCGATGCCCTCGGCCACTACCTTGAGCTTGAGGTTATGGGCCATGGCGATGACCGCCGAGGTGATCTCCATGTCGTCCTGGTTGTCCGGGATTTCGTGGATAAAGCTGCGATCGATCTTGATGATGTCGATGGGGAATTTTTT
Source organism: Pseudomonas sp. 2995-3 (assembly GCF_002742565.1). Lineage (NCBI taxonomy): Bacteria > Pseudomonadati > Pseudomonadota > Gammaproteobacteria > Pseudomonadales > Pseudomonadaceae > Pseudomonas > Pseudomonas sp. 2995-3. The sequence goes on from NZ_LJSB01000125.1 coordinate 66,755, forward strand.
CAGGTAGCTCAGCGACGAGTAGCCGGTGCCGAAGTCGTCCATGGCCAGGGTCAGGCCGAAGCTCTTGAGCTGGTCGAGTTGAAGGCGCGTGTCTTCGGTGGCTTCGAGCAGCAAACCTTCGGTCAACTCCAGCTCCAGCAGGTTGGCCGGGAGTTGTTCTTCCTTGAGGATGGTGGCGATCGACGCCACCAGGTCCGGGTCGGAGAACTGCTTGGGCGACAGGTTGATCGCCACCTGCAGATTGCCCATGCCGCCTGCGCTCAACTGCTTGCTCATGCGGCAGGCCTGGCGCGCGATCCATTTGCCGATGGGGATGATCAACCCGGTTTCTTCGGCCACGCTGATGAACTGGTCCGGGCGGATCATGCCCTTTTCCGGGTGATTCCAGCGCAGCAGCGCTTCCATGCCCAGCAAGCGGCCGCTGCGCAGGCACAGTTTGGGCTGGTAGAACACGTCCAGCTCGTTTTGGGTCAGGGCGCGGCGCAGGTTGTTTTCCACGAACAGCTTGTAACTGGCCTCGGCGTTCAGGGCCTCGGTGAAGACCTGCACCTGATGTTTGCCGTTGGCCTTGGCCTTGTGCAGGGCCAAACCGGCGTTACGCATCAGGGTCTGTGGGTCGCGGCCGTGCAGTGGCGCGCAGGCAAGGCCCACGGAGCCAGTGACGCTGATCAACTGGTTGTCGACAAACATCGGCTTGTCGAGGGTGGTCAGCAATTGGCTGGCCACCTGTTGGCCGGTCTCAAGGTCGGTGTCGTCCAGCAACACCGCAAACTCGTTACTGGCAAAACGCGCCAGGCTGCCACCGGCACTCAGGCTGTTGCGCAGGCGCCGGGCCAGGCTGATCAGCAGTTTGTCACCGGTCTGGTGCCCGAGGCTGTCGTTGATGCGCTTGAAGTTGTCGATGTCCACCAGCAGCAGGCTGATCGGGCTGTCGCTGTCGCGGGCGAAGCGTTCATCAAGGTTGCGAATAAACGCCGGGCGGTTGCCCAGGTTGGTCAGGTTATCGGTGTAGGCCAGGCGCTCGATACGCTGCTGCGCGAGCTTGGTCTGGGTGATGTCTTCGTAGATGCCGATGTAGTGGGTCAACTCACGGTTGTCGCCATACACCTTGGAGATCGACAGCTGGCCCCAATAGGGTTCCAGGTTTTTGCGCCGGCTCTTGAATTCACCCTGCCAGCTGTTGCTCTTGGCCAGGCTCGACGGCGCGTCGAACAGCAGTTCGCTGAGGTTTTCCAGGGCCGGCAACTGCGCCAGGCGGTGGCCGTGGACTTCTTCGGCACTGTACTGGGTGATCGCGGTAAAGCTTGGGTTGACGTACTCCACCACGCCGTCGCAATTGACCAGCAGAAAGGCGTTGGCGCTTTGTTCCACCGCGCGCTGGAACAGGTGCAAGGCGCTGGTGGCGGTGCGGCGGTTGTGGTTATTGATCACTTGCGCGAACTGGTCCGCCAGCTCGCCGGCAAAGGCGATCTCATCCGACTGCCAGGCACGCGAGCTGCCACTTTGCTCCAGGCACAACACACCGACGACCTGGCCATCTACGCGGATGCTGGCGTCGAGCATGGCGTGGACGTCCTTGGCGCGCAGGCTCTCGGCCATTTCCCGGGTGCGCGGGTCACGCATCGCGTGGGTGGCGTCGATGGCACGGCTCGAATGCAGGGCTTCCAGGTAATCCGGGAAGTTGCTGGCGTCAATCGCTTCGGGCAAGTGGTGCTGCTGGTCTTCGCGGTGGTAGGCCGAGATCGGCACCAGGCGCTGGCCTTCGAGGTTCCAGATGCTGGCGCAGTCGATCTGGTAGATATCGCAGGCACTGCGGGTGATCAGCTCGGCGGCTTCTTGCAGCGAATTCGGCGTGGTGTAGCGCTGGCGCGCCAGCAGCAGGATCAGCTCCTGTTGGGCGCGTACCCGTTCAAGGTGCTGCAGCTGTTCCTGCTGGGCACGCTGGTTGAGTTCCAGGGCGATCTGCAGGCGGCTGTTCTGGTTTTCCAGGTCGGCGGTCGGGGCGGCGGTGGGGATTTCGCTGAACAGGCCGTCGACCACCATCAGGTAGCCGCGCAACAGGTGGCGATTGTGTTGTTTATACGCCTCGCCCATCTCCAGCAGGCTCAAAGGCCCATCGTTGGTGTGCAGGGTGTAGCGCACCAGGTAATGCGGGCTATGGGCCAACTGCTGCTGGATGGTGTCGTGCAGTTGATAGCGCGCCTGGGGTTCCATCAGGCTGGCGTAGGGGGTGCCGATCAAGGCGCACAGTTCCACCGCCGGCAGGCCGAATTGGCGCTCGCAATTGGGGTCCAGGTACAGCAGCGCCCAGCTTGCCTCATTAAGCCGCTCGAAACGCAGCATACCGAGGCGCGAAGGCACCGGTAATTGCGTCACTACCTCGGCCGCCATACGGGCGACATCGGGTTGGCTTTTCATGGGGGAAACTCGCTTGGGAAGATGCGCACGGCGCCGGGCTCACGCCCTCTTTACTGTCACCTGCGGCAAGGTTGCATCATGCAGCACGCACTGACAAGAGAGGATGAAGGCTAAGTGCTATAACCCTGTTATCGGCCGCGTGGGGGATTTCTGCAATCGGGGTGATGGAAGGTGTACAAACCTGTTTTGCGTGTTCAACAGACACCCAAAAAAAGCCCCGCCAAGTGGCGGGGTTGAGGTACGAGCGTGGCGCTCGGAAATCGGTAGTGCCAGGCCTCCCCGGTGACAGGGAGGCCCGTTTGAGGCTTATAGCAAGATGGTGCGGATGTCGTTGAGCAGTTGGCTCAGACGCTGCGTGAAGCGGGCAGCAGCAGCGCCGTTGATCACACGGTGATCGTAGGACAACGACAGCGGCAGCATCAGCTTCGGCTGGAACGCTTTACCGTCCCACACAGGCTGGATAGTGGCCTTGGACACACCCAGGATCGCCACTTCCGGCGCGTTGACGATTGGCGTGAAGCCAGTACCGCCAATGTGACCGAGGCTGGAGATCGTGAAGCAAGCGCCTTGCATGTCGTCGGCGGTGAGCTTCTTGTCGCGGGCCTTGGCAGCCAGCGCAGCAGCTTCAGCGGCGAGTTGCAGCAGGCTCTTCTGATCAACGTTCTTGATCACAGGAACCAGCAGGCCGTCCGGGGTATCCACGGCGAAACCTACGTTCACGTACTTCTTGCGAATGATCGCCTTGCCGCTTGGTGCCAGCGAACTGTTGAAGTCCGGCAGCTCCTTGAGCAGGTGCGCGCACGCCTTGAGCAACAGTGGCAGCACGGTCAGTTTCACACCGGCTTTTTCGGCCACGGCTTTCTGCGCAACGCGGAACGCTTCCAGGTCGGTGATATCGGCCTGGTCGAACTGAGTCACGTGCGGGATGTTCAGCCAGCTGCGGTGCAGGCTCGACGCGCCGATTTGCATCAGGCGGGTCATCGGCACTTCTTCGGTTTCGCCGAAGCGGCTGAAGTCCACGACCGGGATCGGTGGAATGCCCGAGCCGCCCGTAGCAGCGCCGGCAGCCGGAGCTTCCTTGGCTTTCTGCATCATGGCTTTGACGTACACCTGCACGTCTTCTTTGAGCACACGACCGTGCGGGCCGGTGGCCGACACAGCGTTGAGCTCAACGCCGAACTCACGGGCCAGCTGACGCACGGCAGGGCCGGCGTGAACCTTGGCACCGCTTGGCGCAGGTGCAGGCGCAGCCGCCGGAGCCGGTGCGGCCTCGGCTTTTGCAGCAGGTGCAGGAGCGGCAGCCGCCGGAGCAGCTTCAGCCTTGGCAGCCGGAGCAGCAGCCGGTGCTGGCGCAGCAGCAGGTGCAGCGCCTTGTACTTTGAGCTTGAGGATGAAGTCGCCAGTGCCGACTTCGTCTTCCAGCTTGACCGCGATGCTTTCCACTACGCCGGCAGCCGGCGATGGGATTTCCATGGAGGCCTTGTCGGACTCCAGGGTGATCAGTGACTGGTCGGCTTCGACGGTGTCGCCGACCTTGACCAGCAGCTCGATGATCTTGGCCTTGCCCGACGAGCCGATGTCCGGAACATGAATATCCTGGACAGTGGCAGCGGCCGGAGCAGCAGCCGGGGCCGCAGGGGCCTCGGCAGCAGCAGGTTTTTCAGCGGCAGGTGCGGGTGCAGCAGCGGCAGCCGGGGCTGGCGCAGGGGCCGCATCAGCGGCGCCTTCGATTTCCAGTTCCAGCAGTTCGTCGCCTTCTTTCAGGCGGTCGCCCAGCTTCACTTTCAGGCTCTTGACCACGCCGGCCTTGGGAGCAGGGATTTCCATGCTCGCCTTGTCCGACTCCAGGGTCAGGATGCTCTGGTCGGCTTCGACGGTGTCGCCGACCTTCACAAACAGCTCGATTACTTCACCTTCACCGCTGCCGATGTCAGGTACGCGAATGAGTTCGCTCACAAAAAATCTCCTCAGCAGTCCAGTGGGTTGCGTTTTTCCGGGTTGATCCCGAACTTGACGATAGCGTCAGCCACCACCTTGGGTTCGATCTCACCACGGTCAGCCAAGGCTTCCAGGGCTGCCAACACCACGAAGTGACGGTCAACTTCGAAGAAGTGACGCAGCTTTTTGCGGCTGTCACTGCGGCCGAAACCGTCGGTGCCCAGGACTTTGAATTCCTTGGACGGGACCCACTGGCGAATCTGTTCAGCAAACAGCTTCATGTAGTCGGTAGAGGCAATGACTGGACCTTTACGGCCGGCCAGGCACTCTTCGACGTAGCTCTTGGCTGGTTTCTGACCTGGGTGCAGGCGGTTGTTGCGCTCGACTGCCAGGCCGTCGCGACGCAGTTCGTTGAAGCTGGTAACGCTCCACACGTCAGCGCCGACGTTGAACTCTTCACGCAGGATCTTCGCCGCTTCACGCACTTCACGCAGGATGGTGCCGGAGCCCATCAGCTGCACGTGGTGCGCCGCTTCCTTGGTGTCTTCTTCGAGCAGGTACATGCCCTTGATGATGCCTTCCTCAACACCAGCCGGCATGGCAGGTTGCTGGTAGGACTCGTTCATCACGGTGATGTAGTAGAAAACGTCCTGCTGCTCTTCGGTCATCTTCTTCATGCCGTCCTGGATGATCACCGCCAGCTCATAGCCGTAGGTTGGATCAAAGGTGCGGCAGTTCGGGATGGTGGCAGCCAGGATGTGGCTGTGACCGTCTTCGTGTTGCAGGCCTTCGCCGTTCAGCGTGGTCCGGCCGGCGGTGCCGCCGATCAGGAAGCCACGGGTACGGCTGTCGCCTGCTGCCCATGCCAGGTCGCCGATACGCTGGAAGCCGAACATCGAGTAGAAGATGTAGAACGGCAGCATCGGCTGGTTGTGGCTGGAGTACGAAGTACCGGCAGCGATGAAGGAGCTCATGGCGCCCGCTTCGTTGATGCCTTCTTCGAGGATCTGGCCCTTCTTGTCTTCCTTGTAGAACATCACCTGGTCTTTATCGACTGGCTCGTAGAGCTGGCCGACGGAGGAGTAGATGCCCAACTGACGGAACATGCCTTCCATACCGAAGGTACGGGCTTCGTCCGGGATGATCGGGACGATGCGCGAACCGATTTCCTTGTCCTTGACCAGCTGCGCCAGGATGCGCACGAAAGCCATGGTGGTGGAGATTTCACGGTCGCCCGAGCCGTCCAGGATAGCCTTGAGGGTATCGAGTGGCGGAGTCGGGATGTCGAAAGACTTGGCGCGGCGCTGTGGCACGAAACCGCCCAGTGCAGTGCGACGCTCGCTGAGGTAGCGGGCTTCGGCGCTGTTTGGCTCCGGCTTGAAGAACGGCAGGTTTTCCAGCTCTTCATCCTTGACCGGGATGTCGAAGCGATCGCGGAACAGCTTCAGGCTTTCAACATCAACTTTCTTGGTGTTGTGCGCAGTGTTCTTCGCTTCGCCGGCACCGGTGCCATAACCTTTGATGGTCTTGGCCAGGATGACAGTCGGTTGTTCTTTGTGGTTGACCGCTTCGTGGTACGCCGCGTAGACCTTGTACGGGTCGTGGCCGCCACGGTTGAGTTTCCAGATCTCGTCGTCGGACAGGTCTGCAACCATTGCCTTGAGTTCAGGCGTGTTGAAGAAGTGTTCACGTACGAACGCGCCGTCTTTGGCTTTGTAGTTCTGGTACTCGCCGTCGATGACTTCGTCCATGCGACGTTGCAGGATACCGTCGACGTCCTTGGCCAGCAGTGGGTCCCAGAAACGGCCCCAGATGACTTTGGTCACGTTCCACTGAGCACCGCGGAACACGCCTTCGAGTTCCTGGATGATCTTGCCGTTGCCGCGAACCGGGCCGTCGAGGCGCTGCAGGTTGCAGTTGATGACGAAGATCAGGTTGTCGAGCTTCTCGCGGCCAGCCAGGGAGATAGCGCCCAGGGATTCCGGCTCGTCACACTCGCCGTCGCCCAGGAAGCACCAGACTTTCTGCTTGCCTTCAGGGATGAAGCCACGGGCTTCCAGGTACTTCATGAAGCGTGCCTGGTAGATCGCCTGGATCGGGCCAAGGCCCATGGATACTGTCGGGAACTGCCAGAAATCAGGCATCAGCCAAGGGTGCGGGTACGACGACAGGCCGTTACCGTCCACTTCTTGGCGGAAGTTGTTCATGTGTTCTTCGGTGATGCGGCCTTCCATGAACGCGCGGGCATAGACGCCTGGCGAGGTGTGGCCCTGGAAGTAGATCAGGTCGCCGCCGTGTTCGTCGGTCGGGGCCTGGAAGAAGTAGTTGAAGCCGATGTCATACAGGGTTGCGCTGGAGGCGAAGCTGGAGATGTGACCGCCCAGGTCAGAATCTTTCAAGTTCGTGCGCATTACCATCGCCATGGCGTTCCAACGTACCAGCGAGCGAATGCGGCGTTCCATGAACAGGTCGCCAGGCATGCGTGCTTCGTGGGTAACGGGGATGGTGTTGCGGTATGGCGTGGTGATGGCGTAAGGCAATTGCGAGCCGCTGCGGGTCGCGAGTTCGCCCATACGGGTCATCAAATAGTGAGCACGGTCTTCGCCTTCTTTGTCGAGAACCGATTCCAGGGCGTCCAGCCATTCCTGGGTTTCGACGGGATCGAGGTCTTGCATGGCTTGCTCCAGGGCGGAAAGGCTACCAGAATCGGTTGCCTGAAGTTTGCGACTGGCCTTGTGGGCAGACGACATAAATTCTTGGATGGCCGAAGGTTGCTTCGGCGTCCTGTAGTTTTACTACAAATCGTCGGCCATTTCAGCCTTTCGAATGTATATACGAGTAGTAAAACTACACAAGACTGAGCGTATGGCTCGGTCTGGCTGGTGAGCATAATCGTTATTGTTGATCATTTGCGAACAAGAAAAGGTGAAAGTTTGATGCTGGCTGCCAAGATGAAATTAATTTCAGCTATTTCTAACCTTTGTTCGACAGTCCTTCACCAAGCGTGGTTCTTGCCTTCACAACCACATGCCTTTCGCGCGCCGATCAAGGATAGACCATGAGCCTTCCAACGCTGGCCGAACTGCCGGCCATTCTCTTGCCTTTTGCCCAGCGGGCCGAGCAGTCATTTCGTGACGCAGTGGCCGCGCTGGACGCCGATCATGGACTTTCTGCGTGGACGCCGCAACGGTGGGCCGACTTTGCCCGGGTGTGCGCCGCCAGTGATTTCGTCATTGAACAGAGTGTTCGTGACCCTTTGATGTTGCTTGAACTGGTGGCCTGGGGCGAGCTGGACCGCGGCTTTGCGCCCGGTGAGCTGTGCAGTCAGATCGCCGGTGCCGTGCAACAGGCCGAAACAGAAGATGAGTTGGGCCGGGTGCTGCGCCGCCAACGCACACGTCAGCAAGTGCGCATTATCTGGCGCGACCTGACCCGACAGGCGGACCTGGTGCAAACCTGTCGCGACCTTTCCGACATGGCCGACGCCAGCATCGACCAAGCTTACCAGTGGCTGTACCAGCGCCACTGCGTACAGTTCGGCACGCCCACAGGCCGGCGCAGCGGCGAAGCCCAGCACATGGTCATCCTCGGCATGGGCAAGCTCGGCGCGGTGGAGTTGAACCTGTCATCGGACATCGACCTGATCTTCGCTTACCCCGAAGGCGGCGAGACGGTCGGCGTGAAGCGCGCGCTGGACAACCAGGAGTTTTTCATTCGGCTTGGTCAAAAACTGATCAAGGCGCTCGACCCGATGACGGTCGATGGTTTTGTGTTCCGTGTCGACATGCGCCTGCGGCCCTATGGTTCGGCCGGTGCGTTGGTGCTCAGCTTCAATGCGCTGGAGCAGTACTACCAGGATCAGGGCCGCGACTGGGAACGCTACGCCATGATCAAGGCGCGCGTGGTGGCCGGCGACCAGGTGGCCGGCACGCAATTGCTGGATATGCTGCGCCCGTTCGTTTACCGCCGTTACCTGGATTTTTCTGCGATTGAAGCATTGCGCACCATGAAACAGCTGATCCAGCAGGAAGTGCGGCGCAAGGGCATGGCCGAGAATATCAAGCTGGGCTCGGGCGGCATCCGCGAGGTGGAGTTTATCGCCCAGGCGTTCCAGTTGATCCACGGTGGCCGCGACCTGAGCCTGCAACAGCGGCCGTTGCTCATGGTGCTCGGCACGCTGGAAGGCCAGGGCTACTTGCCGCCTGCGGTGATCGCGGAGTTGCGCAATGGCTATGAATTCCTGCGCTATACCGAGCACGCGATCCAGGCGATTGCCGACCGTCAGACGCAAATGCTGCCGGACAGCCCCGAAGATCAGGCGCGCATTGCCTTTATGCTGGGCTTTGCCGACTGGGCCGCGTTCCATGAGCGCCTGATGTACTGGCGTGGCCGGGTGGACTGGCACTTCCGTCAGGTGATTGCTGATCCTGACGAAGAAGAAGGCGAAGAAAGCGAGCTGGTGGTGGGCGGGGAGTGGTTACCGTTGTGGGAAGAGTCCCAGGACGAAGACGCCGCTTGTCGCCAACTGGCCGAGGGTGGTTTTACTGACGCGTCCAAAGCCCTCAAAGCCCTGGCTGGCCTGCGTGGCAGCCCGCAGTTGCGCGCCATGCAGCGCCTCGGTCGCGAGCGGCTCGACGCCTTTATCCCGCGCCTGCTGGCCCAGGCCGTCGAGCACGCCAACCCGGATCTGGTGCTCGAGCGCGTGCTGCCGCTGGTGGAGGCTGTGGCGCGACGTTCTGCTTACCTGGTGCTGCTGACCGAAAACCCCGACGCCCTGCGCCGCTTGTTAACGCTGTGCGCCGCCAGCCCGTGGATTGCCGAGCAAATCACGCGCTTCCCGCTGCTGCTCGATGAGTTGCTCAACGAAGGCCGCCTGTTCAAGCCACCTTTGGCGCCGGAGCTCGCCGCTGAGCTGCGTGAGCGCCTCACACGCATCCCCGAAGATGACCTTGAACAACAGATGGAGGCCTTGCGTCACTTCAAACTGGCCCACCGCCTGCGTGTAGCCGCTTCGGAAATCGCTGGCAGCCTGCCGTTGATGAAGGTCAGCGACTATTTGACCTGGCTCGCCGAAGCTATCCTCGAACAAGTGCTGGCCCTGGCCTGGCGCCAGACGGTCGCCCGTCATGGCTCACCGCAGCGCGTGGACGGCAGCCTGTGCGACCCGGGGTTCATCATTGTGGGTTACGGGAAAGTCGGCGGCATCGAGCTGGGGCATGGCTCGGACCTTGACCTGGTGTTCATCCACGACGGAGATCCCCAGGCCGAGACCGATGGCGCCAAACCCATCGACGGCGCGCAGTTCTTTACGCGTCTGGGCCAGCGGATCATTCACCTGCTGACCACCCAGACCAACTCCGGCCAATTGTATGAAGTGGACATGCGCCTGCGACCTTCCGGCGCCTCCGGTTTGCTGGTCAGCTCGTTGGGGGCGTTTGAGCGCTACCAGGAAAATGAAGCCTGGACTTGGGAACATCAGGCCCTGATCCGCGCGCGGGTATTGGTGGGCAGTCAGGATGTCGGCCATGCGTTTGAACAGGTACGCGCTAACGTGCTGGGGCGTGAACGTGACTTGGCGAAGCTGCGCCAGGAGGTCAGCGAGATGCGCGCCAAGATGCGCGATAACCTGGGCACCAAGGCGACGGCTGCCGGGACGGGGGCGAACGCCTTCGAGCCGACGACCGTGTTCGACCTCAAGCAAGACGCCGGTGGTATCGTCGATATTGAATTTATGGTGCAATACGCGGCTTTGGCGTGGTCTGCGCAACATCCATCGTTGCTGCGCTATACCGACAATATCCGCATTCTGGAAGGCCTGGAGCAGGTCGGGCTGATGCCCGCTGCCGATGCCCATCTGCTGCGGGAGGTGTATAAGGCCTACCGTTCCGCCGCGCACCGCCAGGCCTTGCAAAACGAGGCCGGCACGGTAGCCGGGGATCAGTTCGCCGACGAACGGCGCCAGGTGAAGCGAATCTGGAATGAACTGGGGTTAAGCTGAAACTCGATTAAATGTGGGATGCCAATCTAATGTGGACACACAGCTTTGTGTGGGAGCCGGGCTTGCCCGCGATGCAGACGCCTCGGTTTATCAGTGATACCGAGTTGATGCCTTCGCAGGCAAGCCAGCTCCCACACAAGCCAGCTCTGACACAAAGTGGCTACCGTGACCTACAGTAAATAACGATGCGGGGAGGCATAAGCCTCCCCGCATCGTTTGTGGAAACTACATGAATATTCTGATCGTTGGGCCTAGTTGGGTCGGTGACATGGTGATGGCGCAGACACTGTTCCAGTGCCTCAAGCAACGTCATCCCGACTGCCAAATCGACGTGCTCGCCCCTGAGTGGAGCCGGCCGATCCTCGAGCGCATGCCCGAAGTGCGCACGGCCTTGAGCTTCCCGCTCGGCCATGGCGCCCTTGAATTGGCGACGCGCCGACGCATCGGTAAATCCATGGTCGGCCAGTACGACCAGGCGATTTTGCTGCCCAACTCGCTCAAGTCGGCGTTGGTGCCGTACTTTGCCGGCATCCCTAAACGTACCGGCTGGCGCGGCGAGTTTCGCTACGTGTTGCTTAATGACGTGCGCACCCTCGACAAGGCGCGCTACCCGCTGATGATCGAACGTTTCATGGCGCTGGCCTACGAGCCCGGCGCCGAGTTGCCCACGCCGTACCCGCGCCCGAGCCTGCAGATCGATCCGGTGAGCCGTGACGCGGCGCTGGCCAAGTTCGGCCTGGCGCTTGACCGTCCAGTGCTGGCGCTGTGCCCCGGCGCCGAGTTTGGCGAGTCCAAGCGCTGGCCGTCGGAGCATTACGCCAAAGTCGCCGAGATGAAGATTCGCGAAGGCTGGCAGGTGTGGCTGTTTGGTTCGAAGAAGGATCACCCGGTCGGCGAAGACATTCGCCAGCGCCTGATCCCCGGCCTGCGTGAAGAAGCGGTGAACCTCAGTGGCGACACGTCGCTGGCCGAGGCTATCGATTTACTCTCCTGCGCCGATTCGGTGGTGTCCAACGACTCCGGCCTGATGCACGTGGCGGCCGCGCTGAACCGCCCCTTGGTGGCGGTGTATGGCTCGACGTCGCCCGGTTTTACCCCGCCTTTGGCCGACAAGGTTGAGGTGGTGCGCCTGGGCCTGGATTGCAGCCCGTGCTTTGAGCGTACCTGCCGTTTTGGCCATTACAACTGCATGCGTCAGTTGCTGCCGCAGCCAGTGAATGAAGCCTTGCAGCGGTTGCAGGGTTCCGCGGTCGAGGTTCGCTAGTTTGCGCGTATTGGTAGTCAAGACCTCATCCTTGGGCGATGTGATCCACGCCTTGCCGGCACTGACCGACGCGGCGCGGGCGATCCCTGGCATCCGCTTTGACTGGGTGGTGGAAGAAGGCTTTGCCGAGATTCCCACCTGGCACCCAGCCGTGGACAAAGTGATCCCGGTGGCGATTCGTCGCTGGCGCAAGAACATCTGGCAAACCATCAAGAGCGGTGAATGGCGGCGCTTCAAGCAGAGCGTGCAGTCGACCAAATACGATTTGGTGATCGATGCCCAAGGGCTGCTCAAAAGCGCCTGGCTGACGCGCTATGTACGCGCGCCGGTGGCCGGTTTTGATAAGAATTCTGCCCGTGAACCGATGGCTGCGCGTTTCTACTCGCGCCGGCTAGCCGTGGCCCGTGGGCAGCATGCGGTAGAACGCTTGCGCCAGCTGTTCGCCGTGGCGTTGGGTTATGACTTGCCCAAAGGCCTGGGCGATTACGGCCTGAGCGTCGACAAGTTGCTCGGCCTGCCGCCGAAAAAACCCTTTGTACTGCTGCTGCATGGCACCACCTGGGACACCAAGCACTGGCCCGAAGCCTACTGGCGTGAGCTGGCCGAACGCATGGGCCGCCTGGGTGCGGACGTGAAATTGCCATGGGGCAATGCCGCCGAAAAGGCCCGCGCCGAGCGTCTGGCCCAAGGCCTGCAAAACGCCGAAGTGCTGCCCAAACTCAACCTGGCCGGCGTCGCCCGTGTGCTGGCCGGTGCCCGCGCCTGTGTGGCGGTGGACACGGGGCTGGGCCACTTGGCCGCCGCGCTGGACGTGCCGACTATCTCCCTGTTCGGCCCCACCAACCCGGGCCTGACGGGCGCCTACGGCAAAGGCCAGATTCACCTGGCCAGCGATTTCCCATGCGCACCGTGCCTGCAAAAAACCTGTACCTATCAACCGACGGCCGACGACCTGCGTCGGTTCGACATCACGCGCGAGTCGCCCCTGTGCTTCACGCGCTTGAACCCTGAGCGTGTGGCAAACCGACTGAGCACGTTGTTATTGGCTGAGGAGCTGCACTGATGCAACTGGCTTTTGTTTTGTACAAATATTTCCCCTTCGGTGGCCTGCAGCGCGACTTCATGCGCATCGCCCTGGAGTGCCAGCAGCGCGGCCATACGATTCGGGTCTACACGCTGATCTGGGAAGGCGAGATTCCGCCCGGCTTTGAAGTGCTGGTGGCGCCGGTCAAGGCGTTCTTCAACCATCGGCGCAACGAGAAACTGTTGGCCTGGATGGAAGCTGACCTGGCCAAGCGCCCGGTGGACCGTTTGATCGGTTTTAACAAAATGCCCGGCCTGGACGTGTACTACGCCGCCGACGGCTGCTTTGAAGACAAGGCGCAAAACCTGCGTCACTCGCTGTACAAAAGCTTTGGCCGTTACAAGCACTTTGCCGAGTACGAACGTGCGGTGTTCGCCAAAGACGCCAAGACCGAAGTGTTGATGATCTCCGAAGTGCAGCAACCGCTGTTCATTAAGCATTACGACACGCCGCTGGAGCGCTTCCACCTGCTGCCGCCGGGCATTGCCCAGGACCGCCGCGCGCCGCCAAATGCGGCCGAAATCCGCGAAGGTTTCCGCAAGGAGTTCAACCTGCGCGACGACGAGTTGCTGCTGGTACAAATCGGTTCCGGCTTCAAGACCAAGGGCGTCGACCGCAGCCTCAAGGCCGTGGCCGCGCTACCGACCGAGCTTAAAAAACGTACGCGCCTGTTTGTAATCGGCCAGGACGACCCCAAAGTATTCCAGTTGCAGAGCGCCACATTGGGGCTGGGCGATAACGTGCAGTTCCTCAAGGGCCGCAGCGATATCCCGCGTTTCCTGCTGGGCGCCGACCTGTTGATTCACCCGGCGTACAACGAAAATACCGGTACCGTGTTGCTCGAAGCCCTGGTGGCCGGGTTGCCGGTGCTGGTCTCGGCGGTGTGTGGGTATGCCCACTACATTGGCGAAGCCGACAGCGGGCTGGTGCTGGATGAGCCGTTTGAACAAGCGCAGCTCAACCAGTACCTCACGCACATGCTTACCGACACTGCACAGCGCGCGGCCTGGGGCCGTAATGGTTTGGCCTTCGCCGAGACGGCCGACCTCTACAGCATGCCGCAGCACGCGGCAGATGTGATTCTGGCGGAGCCGAAACGATGAAGTTGATTCTTGCCGAACCGTTCAAGACCTTATGGGCCGGGCGTGACGCCTTTGCCGAAGTCGAGAAACTGCAAGGCCAGGTATTTCGTGAACTGGCGGCGCGTCGCACCTTGCGTACCGAGGTGGAGGGCCGCCCGTATTTCGTGAAAATCCACCGTGGCATCGGTTGGGGCGAGATCTTCAAGAACCTGATCACCGCCAAGCTGCCGGTGCTGGGTGCCGGCCTGGAATGGTCGGCCATCCACCGCTTGCAGGAACTGGGTGTGCCGACCATGACCGGCGTGGCCTTCGGTGAAAAAGGCAGCAACCCGGCCGACCAGCACTCGTTCATCATCACCGAAGAACTGGCCCCGACCATCAGCCTGGAAGACCTGACCGTCAACTGGGTGGCCGAGCCGCCGGCACCGGCATTGCGCCATGCGCTCACCGCTGAACTGGCGCGCATGGTCGGCGACATGCACCGTGGCGGCGTCAATCACCGCGACTGCTACCTGTGCCACTTCCTGCTGGATACGTCCCGGCCGATCGATGCGCGCACCATCAAGCTTTCAGTGATCGACCTGCACCGTGCCCAATTGCGTGCCCATCTGCCGCTGCGCTGGCGCGACAAGGACTTGTCCGCGCTGTACTACTCGGCGCTGGACATCGGCCTGACTCAGCGCGACAAACTGCGCTTTCTCAAAGGCTACTTCCGACAGCCGCTGCGCCAGATCCTGGCCGAGCAGTCGGCGTCCCTGAGCCTGTTGCAGCGCAAGGCAGACAAGCTGTATGCGCGCAAGCAACGCCTGGGGGATGCGATCTGATGGCGGGTTGGAACCTGGAACCTGCTTACGCCGCCCTGGCGGATGATTTCGGCAGCCTGGAGGCGGTGTTTGCCTTGCAGGGTGAGCGACTGACGCGCGACCCCTTGTCGGAAGTGATTCGGGTGGAGCGTGGCGGGGTCAATTACTACGTCAAACGCTACGTAGGCGCCGGCAAAGGCCTGCGCCGTTACCTGGGAAAACCTCGGGTAAAGTCCGAATGGCAGAACCTCAAGCGCTTCGCCAAGTGGGGGATTCCCACCGCCGACGTGGTGGCCTGGGGCCTTGAGCGCAAGGGTTTGGCCTATGCGCGCGGGGCGATGATTACCCGCGAGCTGCCCAAGACCGAAGACCTGTCGGTGCTGGCCGATCGTAACGATCCGTGCTTGAAAGACCCCCAGTGGGTCAACGTGATCAGCCGTCAGCTCGCCGAATACACGCGCACGATGCACGAACACCGCTTTACCCATAACGACTTGAAGTGGCGCAACCTGCTGGTTGACGATAACCGTACGCTGTACCTGATCGATTGCCCCAACGGCGATTTCTGGCGCGGTTTCTGGCTCAAGTACCGTATTACCAAGGACCTGGCCTGCCTGGATAAAGTCGCCAAGTATCACTTGTCGGCCACCCAGCGCCTGCGTTTCTACATGCAATACCGCCAACGTAAGCACCTGACGGCTTCGGACAAACAGCGAATCCGTCACGTGGTGAAGTTTTTCGAGGGGCGCGAATGACTGATTTCCTGGCGGCCGATGATCGCGCATTGCTTGCGCGCCACGGCCTGGCTGACTTCGATGCGCTGTGGGCCAGGCAACTGGACGCGGTGGATGAACCCAATACCAGCGACGGCGGCTGGAGCAGCGTGTTTCGCCTGGAGCTTGATGGCCAGGGTTACTACCTCAAGCGCCAGAGCAACTACCTGACGCGCACGCTCAGCAAGCCGTTTGGCGAGCCGACGTTTGCCCGCGAGTTCCGTAATATCAGCCGCTACCGGAAGCTGGGCATTCCGGCGTTGCAGGCGGCGTTTTTCGGTGAGCGCAAGGTTGAAGGCGAGCGCCGCGCGATGTTGCTGACCCGAGCCCTGGATGGCTGGAATGACCTGGATTCACTGCTCGAACAATGGCCGCAGCTGAGTGACGACCAGCACCGTGCGATCTTGCTGGCCTGTGGTCAGCTGGCGCGCCACCTGCACAGCGTAGGGCAAGTGCATGGCTGTTTTTACCCCAAGCATATTTTCCTGCAACCGCTCGGAGACGGTTATGCCGCGCAGTTGATCGACCTGGAGAAAACCCGCCCGCTGCTGTTTGGCCGGCGTGATCGGGTCAAGGACCTGGAGCCATTGCTGCGCCGTGCGCCGCAATGGTCGGACGCGCAAGTGCGGCAGCTGCTGGCAGCGTATCTGGACCAGCCTGAAGACAGCGCGCTGGTGGGCGCCTGGTTCGAGCGCCTGACGGCCCGGCGCAGTCACAAGGAGAAGCGCTGATGCGCTTGTCCGAACTGAAAAAAGCCGGCCGCACGCCCGAGCTGCCGCTGACCCTCGAGCTGGCCGACGCCGCAGGCCCTGGCCAGCTGCAACTGCTTAACCTGTTGCGCGTGTTGCCGGGCGAACGCTACGTGGGCGCCGCCGTCTGGCGCGGCCGTCCGGTGTTGGCCAAGTTGCTGGTAGGCAGCAAGGCCGCGCGGCATTTTCAGCGTGAACTCAGCGGCGTGCGCCTGCTGGCCGAGCAAGGCCTGACCACGCCACAATTGCTGGCCGATGGCTTGCAGGAAGGCGAGGGCGGCTGGCTGCTGTTTGAATTTATCGAAGGTGCCGAAAGCCTCGCCGATGCCTGGCAGGCGGTCGAAGGGTTGCCACCATTGGCGGACGAGCAAACGGCTGTGCTCGCAGAGGCGTTGGGCGCAATTGCGCAGATGCACGCCAAAGGCCTGTGGCAGGAAGACCTGCACCTGGACAACCTGCTGCGCCAGGACGGCAAGCTGTACCTGATCGACGGCGCCGGGATTCGTGTTGAAGCGGCGGGCAAGCCGTTGTCGCGCAACCGGGTGCTGGAAAACCTTGGCGTGTTCTTCGCCCAGTTGCCGAAAAACCTCGAGCCGTTCACCGAAGAGTTGCTGGTGTACTACCTGCTGGGCAACGGCGAGCACGCCTTGCCGCTGCAAGCCCTGGAAAAACAGGTGCGCAAGGTCAGCGCCTGGCGCTTGAAAGACTTTTTGAACAAGGTCGGCCGTGAATGCACGCTGTTCAGCGTGGTGCGTGGCGCCTTTGCCTTGCGTGCGATTCGTCGTGAGGAAGAGGCGGCGATGCTGCCGGTGCTGGAGCAGGCCGACGCGCTGCTCGACCAAGGCCATTTGTACAAAACCGGTGGTGCGGCCACCGTCGCCAAGGTCGAAGCGGGCGGGCGGCCACTGGTGATCAAGCGCTATAACATCAAGGGGTTTGCCCATTGGCTCAAGCGCTTCTGGCGCCCCAGCCGGGCCTGGCATTCGTGGCGCGAGGGCAACCGCCTGGCGTTCCTCGGCATCGCCACGCCCAAACCGCTGGCGGTGTTGGAAAAACGTTTTTTGTGGCTGCGCAGCCGGGCTTACCTGGTGACTGAATACCTGCCGGGGCCGGACATCATCGAGCGTTTCGCACCGTATGTTGAGAAAGGCGACGCACCCGAGAATGAACTGCTGGCCCTGGACCACTTGTTCGCCGAGCTGATCCGCGAGCGCATCAGCCATGGTGATTTCAAGGGCCATAACCTGTTCTGGGCCGAGGATCGCTGGGCGTTGATCGACCTGGACGCCATGTGTCAGCACAGCTCGGTCGCAAGCTTCGCGCCGGCGTTCGCCAAGGACCGCGCGCGGTTTATGCGTAACTGGCCTGAGAGCAGTGCGCTGTACCAGCTTATAGATCAGCGTTTGCCCAAACAGGTGCAATGATCGTTCCCACGCTCAGCGTGGGAATGCCGCCCCGGACGCTCTGCGTCCCGCTCCTCAAGCCACGTGCAAGGTGACGCGGAGCGTCACGGGATGCATTCCCACGCGGAGCGTGGGAACGATCAGCCCGATACTCAGAACTGGTATTCAGCCCCGGCCCCCGCATACCACGACCTTCCCGGCGCCGCCTCGTAGTAACGGAAGTTGCCGTCCCCAACAATTACCGAACCGACATACTGGCGATCCAGCAAGTTATCCAGGCGCACCGTCTGGTGAAAGGTCCAGTGCTCCACCTTTTGTTCGAAGCGCGCCCGCCAGTTGAACACGCTGTAGCCCGGCGCGGCGCGTTGCTGGTTGGTGTCTTCGACGTAGACCTTGCTGCGGTACATGCCTTCGAGGGCGGTGCTGACCCAGTCGCGGGGTTTCCAGTTCAGCTCGGCGAAGAGCGTGGTTTGCGGTACGCCGGGCAGGTAGTTGCCTTTGTCCACAGGCTTGCCGCCGCCCATGAAATCGCTGTCATAGGTGGCTTGCAGGCGGGTATAGGCGAGGTTGGTGCTCCATTGTTCCGAGAGCTGGCTTTCGATGCCCAGTTCGAAGCCTCGGCGCAAGGTGCGGCCGGCGTTCTGGTAGGTAGTGCGGCCGTCCTTGGATGACAGCACCACCAGTTCGTCGTCAGTGGTGATTTGAAACAGGGCCGCGTTGACACGCGTGTCCTGGCCTATCTTTGCCTTCAAGCCGACTTCAAATTGTTTGCTGACTGACGGCTTCAAGGCGAAGTTGAAGCCATTTGAAGTGGTCGAATACGCCGACTCGGCCTGGGTCGGGGTTTCGAAGCCTTTGCCCGCGCTCACATAGCCATGCAGGTCCGGCGTGAAGGCGTACATCACGCTGACCGAAGGCGTGTTCTTCTGGTAGGTCTTGCTGCCACTGTCATTGCCGTCGCTTGTGAAGTGGTCGTCCACCTCCATTTTCATGCTGCTGTGGCGCAGGCCGGCTTGCAGGGTCCAGTCGCCCAGCAGCCAGTTGGCTTGCACGAACGGGTCGATGCTGGTGGCGGTGTCGAGTTCGTCACGGCCCAGGGCGCCTTTGACACCGTGCACGCCGTCCAGGGTGTTGGAATAACCTTGGCGGTCATCCTGGCTGCGGTCGTAATCGAGGCCGGTGATCAGGGTCAGCTCGCCGGGGGCGCTGGTGATCGGTTGCAGCCAATGCACCGAACCGCCGTAGAATTTACGGTCGAAGTTCACCACGCCGCCGCGCTTGTCAGAGGCGGTGCCGCCTGGAATCGACAGGTACTGAATCACGCTCCTGCGCCCGGTGTACGCATTCACCTGCAGCGTGGCATCGCCGATGTAGCGTTCGTAATTCAGGCCCAACTGCTGATGATCGATGCTTTTTCGCGTGTTGTACTGCAATGCAGCCGGCGCTACCGAGCGCGGATCGGCCTTGTAGGCTGCCCAGCTTTGCCCAAGCGGATCCTGTGTGCCGTTTTGCTCCAGGCTGCTATAGATCAGCGCCAACTTGCTGTCTTCGTCCGGCTGGAAGTTGAGCTTGGCGAAGGTCTGGTCACGACGGGCGCTGCTGTGGTCGCGGTAGCCATCGGTGTCCATGCGTGAAGCGTCGAGCACAAAACCTGCGCCGTTCGCCGCGCCTTCGGCGGTGAGGTGGTTTTTGCTCATGCCGTCGCTGCCCACCAGGGTTTCGGCGCCGATGCGCGGCGGGCCTTCGCCGTCGCGGGAAAACATCTGGATCACGCCGCCGGCATTGCTGCCATACAAGGTGGCGGCCGGGCCGCGCAGCACTTCAATGCGCTCGGCGGTGTCGAGGTTGAAGGTGGCCGCCTGGCCCTGGCCGTCCGGAGTGCTGGCCGGGATGCCGTCGGCGATCAACTTGAGGCCGCGTACGCCAAACGCCGAGCGCGCGCCGAAGCCGCGCGAGGAGATCTGCAGGTCCTGAGCATAGTTCTGGCGGTTTTGTACCACCAGGCCCGGTACGCGCGACAGGGCTTCGGAGGCGTTGATGCCGAGTTGGCCGTCGCTGATTTGCGCGTGGCTGATGCTGTCCACCGAGTACGGCAGGTCGAAAGTCGGGCTGGCGCTGCGCGAGCCGGTGACCACGCTGGGGTCGAGGACCAAAGTGGCATCGTCGGCCAGGACGGTGCTGCTCAAGCCGAGCAGCAGCAGGGCAAGGGGAACGGGTGGGGGTGTATTCATCGGGAAGCCGGATCAGTGGCGCGACGCAAGGGATAGACGTCGGCGCAAGAAAAGCGCGAGTTTAACGGCTCCCTCCTGCTTTTGCCGAAGAAGAAGACTCCTACGCCGTTTTGAGCTTCGAGTTATCTGTCAGTCGCCGGCCATAATGGTAGGTTCTCGCCTTTCCAACGATTAGAGGCAACCATGAAAGGCAAAAAAGCGAGCCTGTGGGTCTTGATAGGCGGGTTTCTGGTTCTGGGCGGCTGCGGCACCGTGACCACGGCGTTCCGTGAGGATGGCGACACGGTTCGAACGCTCAAGGCGAAAAAAACCTATTGTCAGTCTGTTCCGCGTATCTACAGCGGGGTGGTCTATGACCTCTGCGTACTGCATGGGCCGCCGAATTCCGCAAGCGGGATCGCGTTGAACGACGTGCCATGGGCTTTTATCGATGTGCCTCTCTCCGCTGTTCTGGATACGCTCATCTTGCCCTACACGATCTACCAGCAAAATGTCGATGGCAGCATTGAGCTTCGCTAGTCCCTCGCAGCTAACAGCTTCCTGGCTCTTTTACGCTATAATCCCGCCCTTTAGCTGTTTCTCGCTCAGGCGGGAGGCACACTTTTTTCAGGCGCAACCCGCCTGCATGCAGACTAAAAGAGGCTAGACCCCAGTGGCATTGACGATTCTTGGCCTGTCCGGCGCCCTTAGCCATGATCCTTCCGCAGCGCTGTATATCGACGGCAAGCTGATCGCGGCCGCCGAAGAAGAGCGCTTCGTACGCGACAAACATGCAAAGAACCGCATGCCCTACGAATCGGCGAAGTTCTGCCTGGAACAAGCCGGCATCAAGCCTTCCGACGTTGACGTGGTGGCGATCCCGTTCGCCCCGATCAGCCTGTTCGGCGAGGCGCGCTGGCACTACGCCAAGCGTTACTGGTACGCCCCGGACCGCGCCCTTGACGCGATCCTGATGGGTAACCGTCGCTACAAGCGCTATCGCAACAAGATCGTCTGGTGCCTGGAGCAGTTGGGCTTCGATCCGAAGAAAATCAAGATCGAACCGGTTGAACACCACCTGGCCCACGCTTCCAGCGCCTACCACTGCTCGGGTTTCCAGGAAAAAACCGCGATCCTGGGCATCGACGGTAAAGGTGAGTACGCCACCACGTTCTTTGGCTATGGCGAAAACGGCAAGATCCACAAGATCAAGGAATTCTACGACCCGGACTCCCTGGGCGGCCTGTATGGCGCGATCACCGAGTTCCTCGGTTTCGAGATGCTCGACGGCGAGTTCAAGGTCATGGGCATGGCGCCGTATGGCGACGCCAGCAAATACGATTTCTCGCGCCTGGCCTCATTTGAAAACGGCGAGTTGGTGATCAACACTGACTACGCCAACGTCATCGGCCTGCGTCGTTATAAAGAGAAGGGCAAGGGTTTCTACTTCTCGCCAAAACTGATCGAGTGGCTGGGTCCCAAGCGCGAAGGCGACATCGCCGACGAGCCGTACATCCACTACGCAGCCAGCATGCAGGCGCTGTTCGAGAAGCTGGCCTTGCAGATGATCGACCACTACCTGGGCGACATCCTCAAGGACACCGGCAAGCTGGCGTTCGCCGGTGGTTGCGCGCTGAACGTCAAGTTGAACCAGAAGATCATTGCCCGCGATGACGTTAAAGAGCTGTTCGTGCAGCCGGCGTCCGGCGATGCCGGCACCGCGGTTGGCGCGGCGGCCTATGTGTCCCACGCCCGTGGCGTGCCGGTGGAGAAGATGGAACACGTCTATCTCGGCCCGTCCTACAGCAATGAAGACGTGATTGCCGCGTGCGCCAAACACGAAAGCAAGCCGGTGTGGCGCAAGATCGAAAACATGCCCAAGCGCATCGCCAAGATCATGGTCGACGGCAACCCGGTGGCCTGGTTCCAGGGCCGCATGGAGTTCGGCCCGCGTGCGTTGGGCGGTCGTTCGATCATCGGTTGCCCAAGCGCGACCGGCGTGGCCGACCGCATCAACCACCAGATCAAGTTCCGCGAGCGCTGGAGGCCTTTCTGCCCGTCGATGCTCGACACCGTGGCCCCACAGATGATCAAGGTCGATCACCCGGCGCCGTTCATGACCTTCACCTTTGAAGTGTCCGAAGAGTGGAAAACCCGCGTACCGGAAGTGGTCCATGAAGATGGCACCTCCCGCGCCCAGGTGCTCAAGCGCGAATACAACCCGCGTTACTACGACATGATGAAAGAGCTGGAAGTATTGACCGGCAACGGCGTGTCGCTGAACACCTCGCTCAACCGCCGTGGCGAAGCGATGATCTGCTCGCCAACCGACGCGCTGAACATGTTCTTCGGCTCCGACCTGCAGTACCTGATCATGGAAGACATCCTGGTCGTCAAAGACGGCGTGGACCCTTATGACTCGGTCGGCTGAGCGCCACGTCCTGCAGTTCTGCCACGGCTATGACGGGCCGTTTCTGGACTGCGCGCGGCAGTACGCCAGCCTGTTCGCAGGCACAGGCTACAAGGTGACCACGGTGTTTCTCACCGGGGTCGCCGACCCCGATGTGGCCGCCGGTTGCGCCTCTGATGAAGTGCTGTTCATGGAGTTCAGCTCCAAGGCCATTCGTGGCCTCAAGCTGGGCGCCATCCGTGAATTGCGCAAGATCGCCGCGTCGCGCAACTTCAGTTTCTGTATTGCCCACCGCTTCAAGCCGATCTACATCGCCTTGCTCGGTACGCGCCTGCCAGTGATCGGCGTACATCACGCTTTTGGTGATTATCAGCGCCGTAGCCGCAAGCTGTTTGCCTCGATTTTCAGCAAGCGCTTGAGCCTGCTCGGTGTATCTGACGCGGTGCGCGACGATATGCGCCGCTGCCTGCCGGCCTGGCCGGCGGCACGTATCCAGACCTTGTATAACCGCATCGATGTCCAGGCCATGCAAGCGTTGCAGGTGTCGGCCGATGAGGCGCGCGATGCCTTGGGGCTGTCGCCGGATGAGTGGGTGGTCGGCAACGTCGGCCGCCTGCACCCGGACAAGGACCAAGCCACCTTGCTCAAAGGCTTTGCCTTGGCCTTGCCGCATTTGCCGGCGCAGAGCCGGTTGGCGATCCTCGGCACCGGCCGCCTGGAGCAAGACCTTAAGTCTCTGGCGCGCGAACTGGGCATTGCCGAGCAGGTGCTGTTCCTCGGCCAGGTGCCGGATGCGCGCCGGTATTTCCGTGCATTCGACGTCTTTGCCCTGAGCTCCGACCATGAGCCGTTCGGCATGGTGCTGCTGGAGGCCATGGCCGCTGGCGTGCCGCTGCTCGCCACGTCTTGCGGCGGCGCCAAGGAAGTGGTTGAAGGCGTGGGCATCCTGTTTCCGTTTGGCGATGCCGAGCATTTGGGGCAGGGCCTTCGGCACTTGGCCGCGATGGATCGTCAGCAGCACCAGCAGTGCGCCGAGATGATGCTTGAGCGCCTGCACCAACGGTTTTCGGATCAGGCCGTGCGCGATACCTTCTGGCAGTTGCCTGCTGTCACCGAACTGACCGCGAGGGCTTGATGCTCAATCGATTCCAAGGCTTTCGCGAGCGCGGTTGGTCGGTCGTTGACGCGCCGACCTACAGCGACGCCTGGCAGCGTTTTGGCGGCAGTGTCGCCACCCATCCGCAGGTGGTCGAGCGTCTGGCCGGGCTGGCCGAAATTCCGGTGCGCTATTTGGCCTGGGAGCAAAGCGGCGAGCTTAAAGCGTGTATTGCGACCTGGGGGCGCGACCTGGCGTTGTCCAAAGACGTGCTCAAGCGCAATGGCAAAAAAGGCTTGTTCGACCTCGGCAACGCCGAGTTGATCCTGCCCGCCGCTGCCGATGCCCAGGCGCCGCTGCGCCATCGCGCGCGTTACCTGTCGGCCCTGAATGAAGGCCGCTTTGCCGGCATCAAACTCCAGGCCGAACAGTTGGCCATGGCGCGCACGCCTGAAGAACTGTCAAAAAAGTTTCGCTATAACCAGCGCCGTGAATTGCGCCTGCTGGAAGAGGCGGGCGGTGTGGTGCGGCCGGTGCAGGACTTCTCCAGCGCCGAGCTGGCGGCGATCTACTGCGACCTGTTCCAGCGCCGCTGGGGCTTCGCGGCCACCGGTGCCGCGCATATGGCGCAGGTGATCGAGCTGTTGCGTGAGTGGCTGATCGGTTCGGTGATTTTCCTCAACGATGCGCCGATTGCTGTGCAATTGGTGTATCGCGTTGAAGCGCCGCAGTGGGTCAGCGTCGAATACATCAATGGCGGCGTAGACCCCGAAACCCGTGCCTTCAGCCCCGGCAGCGTGCTGAGCTTCCTCAATACGCAAAGTGCCTGGGAACAGGCGCGGGAAGTCGGCAAGCCGTTGCGCTTTTCGTTCGGCCGTGCGGACCGCGAGTACAAAGACCGTTGGTGCAACCCCGTGCCGGTGTTCACCGTATGAGTGCCTCGACAAGCCGCAAGCAGGCGTTGCTCAAGCGCCATCGCCGCAATAAGCGCATCGGGCTGCTGGTCAGCCTGTTGGTACTGATTGCGGTGGGTGTGCTGGTGGCCTGGTGGTTGCCGCTGCTGTTGGCGGTGCTGGCCTGGGTGGCCCATGAAGCCTGGTTTGCCGACCATCTGTTTTACTCGCCCAAGGACGACTATCAGTATCAATTTGCCGCCGATACCGAACAGCCCAAGGTGACGTTGGACAAGGGCCGGCTGGTGCTGGGCCAGACGCTGGAGCTGGCGGGCGATGAGACCTTGATCCTCGCACTGCGGCTCAAGAGCAACCTGCTGGGGCGGTTTATCGATCCCTATGTTGCGTTGCCGGGCGGCGACCGCCAAGTGTTCGAACGCGGCGTCAACGGCCTGCGCTACCTCAATCTCACGGGTCAGGCGCAAGCCTTGCTGGCTGGGCAGTTGCTGTTGCGTGGCCGGTTTTGCCGGGTACAGGGTGAGCCTGTGCTGTCGGTGTTCCGCCAGCCGGATGTGCGTCAGCAGCGGGTGATGGTGATTGCGCCGCATGCCGACGATGCCGAACTGGCCGCCTTTGGCCTGTACAGCCAGGCAGCACAGCCCTGGATCGTGACACTGACCGCCGGGGAGATCGAAGCCGAGCATTATCAGCACATGGGCCTGGGCAAGCCTGAAGCGGCGCGCCTCAAGGGCCGGCTGCGGGCCTGGGACAGTATCGCCGTGCCGCGCTGGGCGGGCGTGGCACAAGAGCACTGCGTTCAGCTCGGGTATTTTTGCCTGCAGTTGGCGGCGATGAAGGCCGAGCCTGCGCGTGCCATAGCGTCGCGGGAAGCCGAGTTGAGCGATATTCGCCTGTTTCGCCAGTTCAACCCGTTCCCACTGCCCGCCGACGCCGATGGCCAGCCGACCTGGAACAACCTGCTGGCGGACCTGCGTGCCGTGCTGTTGATGGCACGTCCTGAGGTCATTGTGCTGCCGCATCCGGTGATCGATCCGCACCCTGACCATATCTGCGCTCAGCAAGCTGTATTGGAAGCCTTGCAGGGCCTGGAATGGCAGCCGACGACCTTGCTCGGTTACGCCAACCATCTGCATGACAACGACCGCTGGCCAATGGGGGATTCGGGCAATAGTGTCGCTTTGCCGCCATGCTTCGACTCCACTTACATTTTGCAACCATATTGCATGCCAGTATCGGAGGAGCGGCAGTGTGAAAAGGCCATGTCGCTGGGCATGATGCATGACTTGCAACCGCAGATGCCGTTCAAGCGGCGGGTGCGGCGAGTCATACAGCGTCTGCTGGCGGGGAGGGCCGTCTCACCGTGGGGTGAGAACGAGTTTTTCCGCAAGGCCATTCGGCGTCATGAACTCTTTTGGTTCATCAAGCACAAGTAACGTTAAGCAACGTGGTGGCGCGCAGCGCGCCTCAGTACCAAATGACAGTGAGTCCCCCTTGAGCAATTCGTGCCCCCGCATCCTTTTCATTATTCCTTACTTTGGCCGCTGGCCATTCTGGATGCCGTTTTTTCTCGAAAGCTGCCGCCAAAACGCGGACGTCGACTGGTTGCTGTTCAGCGACTGCCCGATGCCGGCCAATGTGCCGGACAATGTCCGCATCGAAAGCATCACCTTTGCCGATTACTGCGCGCTGGTTTCCCAGCGGCTGTACATCAATTTTGCACCCCTGGCGCCGTACAAGCTGTGCGACATCAAGCCGGCGTTGGGGCATATCCACGCTGATCGCCTCACCGGTTACGATTTCTGGGCGTTTGGCGATCTGGACCTGATCTACGGCAACCTGCGCGAGTATTTCACCGCCGAGCGGTTGGCCAGCCATGACTTGTTTTCAACTCATGAACGACGAGTCGCCGGCCATTTGTGCCTGATGCGTAACACGCCCAGGAAGCGGCATGCGTTCATGCACATCAAGGATTGGGAAGCGCGTTTTACCGATCAGGCGCATCATGCGCTGGATGAAGGCGCATTCAGTCGAATTTTCCTGTGGCGCAAGAACTTCCCGAAGCCGTTGTTTGAGCTGGTCGGCAAGTTCAACCCATGGCGTCGGCGCAGTGAGTTCACCGAGGCGTTCAGTACGCCCGGTGGTGTGATCAAATGGCACGACGGCAGTGATCGCTTCCCGCATCAGTGGTTCTGGAACAAGGGCCGCCTGACTAACGACAGGGATGGTGAGCGGGAATTTCCGTATTTCCATTTTGTCTGCTGGAAGCGTAATCAGTGGCCGTTGCTACCGGAGCCTGACGCCGAATACGTCGAGACGCTGGCGGCTGAAACAACCTGGGTGGTTGATGCCACAGGTTTCCATCGAGGAGAGTTATGAGTCGGCGTTTCAAGGTCCTGCAACTGCAGCCTGACTACAATGTTAAATCCCATGACTTTGCCGACTTGGCCGAGCAGATCGTCAAGGCATTGCCCGCCGAGCGCTATGAGGTCACCGCCGCGTTCCTGCGTGGCAAGCCGGCGCCTGGGGAACCGGTCAGCCGGGCTGCCAAGTCGGTCTACTTCGAGTTTTCCGACAAGTCACTCAAAGGCTTGCGACTGCGCGCCATGTGGCAGTTGTATAAGTTCTGCCGCCGCGAACAGTTCGACGTGGTGGTGTGCAACCGCTTCAAGCCGGTCAACATGATGTTGCAGCTCAACCGTTGGTTGAAGATCCCGTTGTGCATCGGCATCTCCCACGGTTTTGGCGAGTATGACCGTCTCTACCGCCGCAAGCAGGCGCAGCGCTGGATCGACGCGCACTGGCGCTTTGTCGGCGTGTCACCGGCGGTCAAGCAGTACCTGCTCGATTGCCAGTGCGGGTTTACCGACCAGAATACCTACGCCATTACCAACGCCATCGACATCGAGCAGGCCGAAGGCTTGCAGCATTCACGCACTCACGCGCGCGAGTTGCTGGGCATCGACCCTTCGGTGCGCTTGATCGGCGCCTTGGGCCGGCTGGTGCCGGTCAAGGGCCACACCTATTTGTTGCAGGCGTTTGCGGCGCTGAAAGATAAATACCCCACCGCGCAACTGGCCATCATTGGCGCCGGGCGCGAAGAGGCCAACCTGGCCGCGCAAATCCAGAACCTTGGCCTGGATGGACGCGTGCACCTGTTGGGCTTCAAGGAAAATGCCCTGCAATACGTGCGTGCCTTTGACATCTGGGCAATGCCTTCGCTCGCAGAAGGCCTGGGCCTGGCACTGCTGGAAGGCATGAGCGGTCGCCTGCCGGTGATTGCCTCCAGCGTACCGGCCATGCTGCCGTTGATCGAAGGCGCCGGTGGCCTGGCGGTTGAGCCGGCCAATGTGCCCCAGCTGACCGAGGCGCTGGACACTTACCTGGCGCTGTCCGACGAGGCACTCGCACAAAAAGGCGAGCAGGCCTACCAGTACCTTCAGGCGCAACACGACATTGAGGTATTCCGTCAGGAATACCTGGAGCTGATTGATTCAGGGTTGGCTCAAGCACGCGGGAAGAATGTATGAGCCAGAGTCAGCCTTTGGTCACGGTGATCATTGCGTCGTATAACCATGCGCCCTACATTGAGGAAAGTATCCTCAGTGTGTTGAACCAGACCTATCCCAACATCGAACTGCTGGTGGTGGACGATGGCTCGACAGACGACAGTGTCGAGCGCATCCGTCGCCTGCAGGAGCAACACAGGTTCGACTTTCGTGTGCAGCAGAACCAGGGGCTGACCAACACCCTCAATGGTGCGATTGCCCGGTCTCAGGGGCCGCTGATCGTGCCGTTCGGTTCGGACGACATCATGATGCCCGAGCGCATTGCGACCCAGGTGGCCTATATGGATGGCAAGCCTGAGGTGGGGATCTGTGCGGGCAATATCGAGCTGATCGACTCCCAGGGCGAGCTGTTCCCGGAGAAGCGCCAGCGCCGTGACGTACCGTTTCGACGCCTGGATTTCGACGATATGTTCCTGGAGCGCAAACCTTACCCGCCAGCGCCTACGCTGATGATCCGGCGTGAAGCGCTGGAAAAGGTCGGTGGGTTTGACCCGCAGATTCGTCTGGAAGATTTGCTGATCGAACTGAAGATTACCCACGCCGGGTACTTTATTGATGGCTTGAACGTGGTGATGGCGCGCTACCGCAAGCACGCGACCAATTCGTACAAGAATCATCGATTCATGATCGATAATATCCTGCGCACCTACGCGTTGTTCAGTGATCACCCGCTGTACAACGAGGTGCGTTACAAGTTCCTCAGCTCCATGTTCCTCAAAACCTCCAACCGCAACCGTGCGTTGGCGCGAGAGCTGCTGGCGCAGATCCCGTTTCGGGCCTGGAACAAGAAGACGTGGCGCGGCTTGGGCCGCCTGTATTTTTCCCCGCTGGAAAAAGACTGATACCAAGATCAGAGCAGCACACCTTCACTGGGTGTGCCGCAATCTAAATGTGGGAGCTGGCTTGCCTGCGATGGGGGGTTGTTGGTGTACATATCCGTTGCTGCGGTAACGGCTTCAATTGGTTCCGCTCTTACAGCGGGTCACTTTTGTAAAGACCGGAATGCCGGCCCAGACAAAAGTAACCAAAAAGTCTTCGCCCCAACACTCGGTGCCTCGCTATGGCTCGGCATGCCCGCAATCCGCCAGTGATTTGGGGGGTCGCCGCGATGGGCCATCCTTGGCCCAGCGCGGCTAAACCGGCATCCCTGCCGGTTTACCCCCCAAATCACTGTCGAATTGCGGCCATCGTGTTTGACGGGGCGATTTCAGATCAAGATCACGATCAAAAGCGCAGATCAAAAGACCGCTGACTTCGTCATCGAAAAGGATGTAAGGGCCAGAGCAACAGCAGAGCCATACTCGGTCAAAGGTGGGAGCTGGCTTGCCTGCGATAGCATCACCTCGGTGCATCAGAAGTACCGAGGTGTCTGCATCGCAGGCAAGCCAGCTCCCACATCAGGCCGCCGGGCGGGCGAGTGTCAGTACCTGCTCGCGGATTTTCTGCGTGGCGTGCGGCGAAGCCACCGAGGCATAGCCCTTGGCCAATTGCTCGAAGTGAGCTTCGAACAACCAATTGCGATCCTGCGAATAGCGTTGCATATGCTTGAGGTTGCGCTGGCGCAGCGTGTTGCGCAGCGCTGACGGATAGACGCGCATATCCGCCACGTCGATCAGGCCGAACTCGCCGTCTTCCAACAGAAGCACATTGCCCAGGTGCAGGGAGCGGAAGTAGACACCGCGTTCGTGCAGTTGGGCCATAAACCGCCCAAACCGTTCGATCAGCGATTCGCGCAGGCTGCTGTCCAGGCTTTGCAAGGCCTGGCGCAACGTCAGGCCCGGCAGTGGCTGGTAACGCACGGCGGTGCTGCCGTCGCGCAGGCTGTACAGGTCGAGGATCGGCGGTGCTGTAATGCCCAGTGCCTGGAGCTGTTCGCTGTTGCAGGCAAACCGTTCCGAGTACGGGTTGAATGTGCCCGAGGTGTACCAGCGTCGAGCCCTGAACAGCTTAAGGAAGCTGCCATTGCCCAGGCGCAGGACTTTAGGCCCCAGGCCATCTTCCTCGACGATATGCGCGCCTTCGCACAGGGCTTTGAACACCTGTGGCTTGGGCGTGCTCACCACAATGCGCAGCAGGCTGTGGCGCCGCTTGGCGATGCTCAGGCCGGCGATCAGTGCGAGGGGGATCCACAGCAGGAACCAGTGCTCCTTGGGCCGCGACAGGATGCCACCGCCTTCGGTAAGCCCCGCGCCGATGCCGTAGGCCAGCAGCGAGGAAGTCAGGATAAACAGCGGCTGCGCGCGCTCCTTGAGCCCTGCGTACAGCCCGCGGCCAAGCAGGAAGATCCACGGGATAAAGCCGATGATGCCGACGTAATAAAGCACGCCCAAGGCAAAGCTGTGGGGTTCGCGCAGTGGTTCAAAATCGTAGTTGGCAGGTTTTACATACAGTTCGGAGTCGTAGCTGTGGCCAAGCCATGGATGATCGGCGATGCGGTCAAGGATGATTTGCCAGATTTCGAAGCGGAATGAGCTGCCGCGCTCGGTGATCTGTTGCGGGTAAAACAGCAGCAAGCCGGCGGCCGCCAGCACCAGGGCGGCAACCATCAGCGCCGAGCGTCGATTGCGGCTGAGCAGGCCCATCCAGAGGACTGCTATCACCAGTGCAACCAATGGCGTCCTGGAGCCGGTGGCCAGAATTGCCAGGGTCATGACCGCCAGGGCGGGTGCGCTGAGCCACAGTACCCGTAGCCGTTTGGTGGTGACGCAGAGGTACAGCCAATACACGCAGAAAAAGCCGAACAGGTGGGAACTGAGCAGCGGGTTGTCCAAGGCGCCGAGGCCGCCAATCATGCGCATGCTCGGCTCGAAGCCTTTGACGAATGCCACCAGGTTTAACAGCGTCACCACCAGCGCAATCACGGCGGCGCTGAAGAAGATCGGCTTGAACAGGTCATTGCGGTAATGCAGCAGCAGCCCGCAGCCGGCAAACAACATGAACGTCTGCAACGGGATCTTGAACAGGTTGGAGTCGCCGGTGGGTTCCGGGCTCCACAGCACCGTGATCATTGCCCATGCGCAAAATGCTGTGAAGGCAAGCACCAGCGGCTCGCGTAGTAACTCTTTGAGTTCACGTGGGCGCAGGCACAGCAGGAGCAAGGCCGGCAGGGCAAAGAAAATATAGAAGCCGCGGTGCATGACATTGCGATTGTTGACGAAAAACAGCGAACTCAGAAGCAACAATAAGCCAATGGGCAAAATCCAGAGGACCAGGAAGTCGAAAACGCGATTTGTGCCATAGGTAAGGCGCTTGGAGTGCATACAGTAAAGCCGTTCCAGAATAGAGAAAGCCGACCATGTTAAGACAGTGGCTATATAATGTCGCCCGTTGGATCCAGCCGGGCCGCGGGTCACGCCGGGTGCAAGTACAACAGAGAAGCTGTGCTAAAGTCAGCCTCCTTTTTCAAAACGCCGCGTGATATGACCGACTCCAGTCCGAGCGCAAGCCCTTCGAGCTTGAAAATATACTTCCGCCTGCTCATGTACGTTAAGCCTTACGCCGGCTTGTTCGCGTTGAGTATTGTCGGATTTCTGATTTTCGCGTCGACCCAGCCTATGCTGGGGTACATCCTCAAGTACTTTGTCGACGGCCTATCCAATCCTGACGCCGTGCTGTTCCCCAGCGTCCCATTCCTGCGTGACATGAAATTGTTGCAAGCCGTGCCGTTGCTGATCATTTTGATCGCCGCCTGGCAGGGCCTGGGTTCGTTCCTGGGCAACTACTTGCTGGCCAAGGTTTCCCTGGGCCTGGTTCACGACTTGCGTGTGCAGCTGTTCAACAATCTGCTGACGCTGCCCAACCGTTATTTCGACAACCACAACTCCGGGCACCTGATTTCGCGCATCACCTTCAACGTGACCATGGTTACGGGGGCGGCCACCGATGCCATCAAGGTGGTGATTCGCGAAGGCATGACGGTGATCTTCCTGTTTGCCTCGCTGCTGTTCATGAACTGGCGCCTGACGCTGGTGATGATCGCCATCCTGCCGTTGATTGCAGTGATGGTCAGCACGGCCAGCAAGAAATTCCGCAAGCAGAGCAAGAAGATCCAGGTGGCCATGGGCGATGTGACCCACGTGGCTTCGGAAACCATCCAGGGCTATCGCGTGGTGCGCAGCTTCGGCGGTGAAGTCTACGAGGAGAAACGCTTCTTCAAGGCCAGCCAGGGCAACACCGACAAGCAACTGCGCATGACCCGCACCGGGGCCATCTACACCCCGTTGCTGCAGTTGGTGATCTATACCGCCATGGCGGTGCTGATGTTCCTGGTGCTCTACCTTCGCGGTGACGCGTCGGCCGGTGACATGGTGGCTTACATCACGTTGGCCGGGCTGTTGCCCAAGCCGATCCGCCAACTGTCGGAAGTCAGCTCGACCATCCAGAAAGGCGTGGCCGGTGCTGAAAGCATTTTCGAACAGTTGGACGAAGAGCAGGAAGTCGACCGCGGCAGCGTCGAGCGCGACAAGGTCAGTGGCCGCCTGGAAGTGCGCAACCTGAACTTCACCTACCCAGGCACCGAGCGCCATGTGCTCAAGGACATCACCTTCACCGCAGAGCCCGGGCAGATGATCGCCCTGGTCGGCCGTTCCGGCAGCGGCAAGTCCACACTGGCCAGCCTGATCCCGCGTTTCTACCACCACGAAAGCGGCGAAATCCTGCTCGACGGCGTAGAGGTCGAAGACTACAAGCTGCTTAACCTGCGCAAGCATATTGCCCAGGTAACCCAGCATGTCACGCTGTTCAGCGACACCGTGACCAACAACATCGCCTACGGCGACCTGGCCGGCGCGCCACGGGCCGACGTTGAAGCGGCGGCGGCGGATGCTTACGCCAAGGATTTCATCGACCAGTTGCCGAAAGGCTTCGATACCCAGGTGGGCGAGAACGGCGTGCTGCTGTCCGGCGGCCAACGCCAGCGCCTGGCCATTGCCCGGGCCCTGCTGAAGAACGCGCCACTGCTGATTCTCGACGAGGCCACCTCGGCCCTCGACACCGAATCCGAGCGCCACATTCAGGCGGCCCTGGACAAGGTCATGCAGGGTCGCACGACCCTGGTGATTGCCCACCGCCTGTCCACCATCGAGAAGGCCGACCTGATCCTGGTGATGGACGACGGTCGGATCGTCGAGCGCGGCAGCCACGCCGAGCTGCTGGCCCAGAACGGCTACTACGCCCGCCTGCATGCCATGGGCCTGGATGCCCCGGTGCCGGCCGACATCACCTAAACCTTGTGGGAGCGGGCTTGCCCGCGATAGCGCAGTGTCAGTCACCGAATGTTTCGACTGATTCACCGCCATCGCGGGCAAGCCCGCTCCCACATGTGTTCCTCGGTGGATTCAATGGCAGGTCCGTCGCACTATCTTCTGTGCACACCCTCCACAAGCCTCCCATAACCCTGTGCTAATATCGCGCCCCTGTTCATTTTGTATGTGGGTTGCTCCATGAAGTTGTCCATGCCGCGATTCGATCAAGCCCCTGTCTTGGTGGTCGGCGATGTCATGCTCGACCGTTACTGGCATGGCGGTACCTCACGGATTTCCCCTGAGGCACCGGTACCGGTAGTCAAGGTCGAGCAAATCGAAGACCGTCCAGGTGGCGCTGCCAACGTTGCCCTCAATATTGCCGCCCTCGGCGCCCCGGCCTCCCTGGTGGGTGTGACCGGCGACGACGAAGCCGCCGACAGCCTGGCCAACAGCCTGCGCGGTGCCGGTGTGCGCGCGCTGTTCCAGCGCATTGCCCATCAGCCGACCATCGTCAAGCTGCGGGTCATGAGCCGTCACCAGCAATTGCTGCGTATCGATTTCGAAGAACCCTTCGCCACCGACGCCCTGGCCCTCAGCGGCCAGGTCGACGCGCTGCTCGAAGGTATCAAGGTGCTGGTGTTGTCCGACTACGGCAAAGGCGCCTTGAAAAACCACCAGATGCTGATCCAGGCCGCCAAGGCCCGCGGCATTCCGGTATTGGCCGATCCCAAGGGCAAGGACTTCTCGATTTATCGGGGCGCCAGCCTGATCACACCAAACCTCAGTGAGTTCGAAGCCATTGTCGGCGGTTGCGCCGATGAGCATGAGCTGGTGACCAAAGGCGCGGCGTTGATGGCCGATCTCGACTTGGGCGCCTTGCTGGTGACCCGTGGCGAGCACGGGATGACCCTGCTGCGCCCGGACCACCCGGCGATGCACCTGCCGGCCCGTGCCCGTGAAGTGTTCGACGTCACCGGTGCCGGTGACACCGTCATCTCCACCCTGGCCGCCTCGATTGCGGCGGGTGAAGAACTGCCCCACGCCGTGGCCCTGGCCAATCTGGCGGCGGGTATTGTGGTGGGCAAACTGGGTACCGCGGCTATCAGCGCACCCGAGCTGCGCCGGGCGATCCAGCGTTCCGAAGGCTCGGAGCGCGGCGTGCTGGGCATCGAGCAATTGCTGCTGGCCATCGACGACGCCCGTGCCCACAAAGAAAGCATTGTGTTCACCAACGGTTGCTTCGACATCCTGCATGCTGGCCACGTGACTTATCTGGAACAGGCGCGCGCCCAAGGCGACCGCCTGATCGTCGCGGTCAACGACGATGCCTCCGTCAGCCGCTTGAAGGGGCCTGGCCGTCCGATCAACAGTGTTGACCGGCGTATGGCCGTATTGGCAGGTCTCGGCGCAGTCGACTGGGTGATCAGCTTCTCTGAAGGCACCCCGGAAAACCTGCTGGCCCAGGTCAAGCCGGACGTGTTGGTCAAGGGTGGCGACTACTCCGTCGATCAAGTCGTAGGCGCCGATATCGTCAGCGCTTACGGTGGTACGGTCAAAGTGCTGGGGTTGGTTGAGAACAGCTCGACCACAGCCATTGTCGAGAAGATCCGCAACAATGAGTAATGCTGAAAAGTGGGTGTTGATCACCGGAGGTGCCGGCTTTATCGGCTCGCACTTGGTCGATGCGCTACTTGCCAAAGGCTATGCCGTGCGGGTGCTGGATGACTTGTCCACCGGCAAACGCAGCAATTTGCCGCTGGATAATCCGCGCGTACAACTGATTGAAGGCAATGTCGCCAATGCCGAGTTGGTGGCGCAAGCCGCCGTCGGCGCCACCGCCGTCGTGCACCTGGCTGCTGTGGCTTCAGTGCAGGCCTCGGTGGATGATCCGGTGAGCACGCACCAGAGCAATTTCGTCGGCACCCTGAATGTCTGCGAAGCCATGCGCAAGGCTGGCGTGAAGCGCGTGGTGTTTGCCTCCAGCGCGGCGGTGTATGGCAACAACGGCGAGGGTGCTTCGATTGACGAAGACACCACCAAGGCGCCGCTGACGCCTTACGCGTCGGACAAGTTGGCGGGCGAGCACTACTTTGATTTCTATCGCCGCCAGCATGGCCTGGAACCGGTGATTTTCCGTTTCTTCAACATTTTCGGGCCACGCCAGGATCCGTCATCGCCGTATTCCGGCGTGATCAGTATCTTCAGCGAGCGTGTGCAGCAGGGTGTGCCGATCAGCGTGTTTGGCGACGGCGAGCAAACCCGGGATTTCATGTACGTGGAAGACCTGGTGGATGTGCTGGTCCAGGCCATCGAAGCGCCCGAAGCGCCACTGGGTGCGATCAACGTGGGATGGAACCGCACGACCACGCTCAAGCAGGTGCTTCAGGCGCTGGAAGAGGTGGTGGGGCAGTTGCCGGTGATCACTTACGGGCCGGCGCGCTCGGGTGATATCCGCCATTCGCGGGCGAATAACCAGCGCCTGTTGGCGAGCTTTACGCTGCCGGAGCCGACGCCGCTGAAGGTCGGCCTGGAGCGCTTGCTTAACGGCTGACCTCGGTCATCTGTGGGAGCTGGCTTGTGTGGGAGCTGGCTCCCACACAAGCCAGCTCCCACATTGGATTTGCGTCAGCCTTTGGCCTTTTTCTTCGGCACGATCTTGCGCAGCACCCGTTGCGCCAATCGCTTCAACTTCGACTCCTTCTCAGGCTCCGCCAGGCCTTGTTGGCGCAGCCAATCCTTCCAGCGAATGCGCTCATCGCGCACCAGCCAGCCTTCCTGCTGGGCGAAGCTTTCCGCCAGGTACAAGCCGCGTGTGCTGGCCGGGTATAGCTGGTCTTTCTTGACGGTGTACAGCTCGGCCAGCGGCTGGCCGTCCTTCAATGGCATCAGGTACAAATCCGGGCGCTGGCGGTCGAGGCGCGCCACCAGTTGGTCGCCTTCCAGTCGTTCATCGACATGGAACAGGCTGAGGGATTTGGCTTCCTTGGGCACTTCCAGGCGCAGGTCATAAATCAGCTGCAGCGACGCCGTGGGCAAATGCACGTAAGCCCGTGGGCGCTCGATCAGTTGCATGGTGGCGCAGCGCACCGGGCGAGCGGCGCCGGACAGCGGGCTCAAGCGAAACGGCAGGGCTTCACGGTAATGCAGCGCGGCGGAGTAGGGCGCGGGCAGCCAGGTGTCATTGAAGCGCCCGCCCAGCCAGCCTTCGGGCGTCTCCAGCAGGCATTCTTCGGCAATTTCCTGGATAGCGGTGTGCAGTGGCAGGTTCAGTTCGTGGGCGGGTACGTAGCCGGAGATCAGCTTGAGCACCACGTCGCCACGGTCCTGGCGGCGCTGACGCACCAGTACCCAGTAATCCTTGTTCTGCCAATGCAGGGTCAGGCGCACCGACACGCCGAGGTTGGCCAGTTCCAGGGCGAAACGTTCAGGGTTTGCCACCTCCACCGGCTTGCGCCGTTGCAGGGTCTGGGCGAAGTTGAGCGGCATGCCCACGCTCTGGTAACTCAGGCCTTCGGGGGTGGCTTCGACGTGCAGCGGCAGTGTCTTGAAGTTACTGGGGTTTTTTCTAATCAGCGTTCGCGGCATGTCGGCTCCTTCTTGCGACGGGGTCGGCCGCGTGGGCGGCATCAGAGTTGACGAATGACCTGGGCAGCGGTCGCCACGTTGTGGGCCAGGTGCAGCGGATTAATGGTCCCGACAATAGCACTGGCGACGCCCGTTTGCGCAAACAACAGCATGAAACTGGCATGAATTGGATCCATTCCTGGCTCAAGGCACACGTGGCCGCTGGCCAGAGCTTTTTTCACCAGGATGCCTTTGCCGTGGGCGGCGGCGTAATCGATCACGGCTTTCTCGGCCTGTTCATTCAGATTGTAGGTGACCATCGCGCAATCACCTTGTTCCAGAGCCTTCACGCCACCTTCGACGGTTTTGCCGGAGAAGCCGAAACCACGGATCTTGCCCTCTTTTTTCAGCTGCGCCAGGGTCTCGTACACCTCGCAATCATTGAGGATATGCAGGTCATTGCCATCAGAATGCACCAGCACCAGATCGATGAAATCCGTTTCAAGTCGTTTCAAACTGCGCTCAATGGACATGCGCGTATGCGCGGCACTGAAATTGTGATGGGACACGCCGTCGGCAAACTCTTCGCCGACCTTGCTGACAATCACCCAGTCGTTGCGCTGGCCGCGTAGCAGTGGCCCCAGGCGCTCCTCACTGCGCCCGTAAGCCGGCGCGGTGTCGATCAGGTTGATGCCCAATTGCTGGGCCTGGCGCAATAACATCCGTGCTTCGTCGTCATTGGGAATCTGGAAGCCGTTGGGGTATTTCACCCCTTGATCACGGCCCAGCTTGACGGTGCCCAGGCCCAGCGGCGAGACCAGCAGGCCGGTGCTGCCCAGTGGTCGATACAGGTCGTGCAGGGTTGGCAGGCTCATGGCAACAGTTGCTCCCAGGCAGGTTGGCCGAGGGCCGGTTTTGGCAGCTCGGGCAGCGCGTCGCTGGCGCTTGGACGAATGCCGTCGCGTTCCAGGGCGTTGAGTACACGATCGGCGAAGTCCGGTGCCAGCGCCAGTTTGGTCGGCCAGCCCACCAGCAGGCGGCCTTGTTCGGCGAGGAAGGCATTGTCGGGGCGGCTCAGGCCCGATTGCAGCGGCTCGGCACGCTCGACACGCAGGGTGGCCCATTGGGTCTGGCTCATGTCGATCCACGGCAGTAACTGCGCCAGCTCTTTTTGCGCAGTGGCGATCTGTTCTTGTGGTGTGCGGGCCACGCCATCCGCCTCGGCGATATCGCCGCCCATGTACCACACCCAGTTGCCGTCGGCAGCCGGGTGAGTGGTGATGGTAAGGCGTGGCTTGGTGCCGCCGCCCAGGCAGTGCGCATACAGCGGCTTCAGGCCAGGGCCTTTGGCGATGATCATATGCAATGGGCGGGTTTGCATGGCGGGCTGGCTGAGGCCCAGGGCCGTCAGTAACTCAGCGGTGCCGCCACCGGCACTCAGCACGATGCGCTGGGCGCGGATCTCGCGGCCATCGACCTTCAGGCCCACCAAGGTATCGCCTTCAAGCAGCGGTTCGATGTGTTGCCCGGCGAGCAAGCCGTCGCCGGCCAATTGCGCCAGGCGTTCGATCAGGCTGGGCACATCGATGACCAGTTCGGCCAGGCGATAGACTTTGCCCTTGAAGCGACGGTCCTGCAGGGCTGGCGGCAATTCGTCGCCCTTGACCTGATCGACGCGGCCACGCACGGCTTTACTGGCAAAGAAGCTGGTGAGGTTGCCGGCGATCGTGCCGGGCGACCACAGGTAATGGGCTTCGGAGAGCAAGCGCACGCCGGTCAGGTCCAGCTCGCCGTTACCCGCCAGGGCTTCGCGCCAGCGGCGCGGCATGTCGGCAATGGCTTCGGACGCGCCGGTGAGCGCGCCATGCAGGGCGTATTTCGCGCCGCCGTGAATGATTCCTTGGGACTTCACGCTTTGCCCGCCGCCCAAGGTGGCGCTTTCCACCACTACCGTGGAAAACCCCTCGCGGCGCAGGCGTGCGTTAAGCCAGAGGCCGGCAACCCCGGCGCCGACAATCAGAACGTCGGTGGAAATAACGGATGGCATCGGCGACCTCAGTGTTCAAGACAAGAGGCGCAGTATACAGGCTGTAGCGTGGCGGTCAGTGCCCGGCGGTTTTCGAGAACAGTTGAATCACCACCACGCCCAGCACAATCAGGCCCATGCCCAGCATTGCTGGTACATCCAGCTTCTGCCCGTAGATAAACAGCGCGGCGATACTGACCATTACAATGCCCAGTCCGGCCCAGACCGCATAGGCGATGCCCACCGGCACCGTGCGCACCACCAGCGTGAGCATCCAGAAGGCCACGCCATACCCCACAATCATCAGCAACAGCGGAATCGGCGTGCTCAAGCCCTTGACGGCTTTCATGGAAACGGTCGCGATCACTTCCGAGCAAATGGCAATGGCCA
This sequence comes from Pseudomonas sp. 2995-3, assembly GCF_002742565.1. Classification (NCBI taxonomy): domain Bacteria; kingdom Pseudomonadati; phylum Pseudomonadota; class Gammaproteobacteria; order Pseudomonadales; family Pseudomonadaceae; genus Pseudomonas; species Pseudomonas sp. 2995-3. The sequence goes on from NZ_LJSB01000125.1 coordinate 105,686, forward strand.
GGTAAACGTAGGCAACATTCATGGGGGAATCCTCGGTGTGATACGTGCTTGATTAGGTCCGCATTTTAACCCTTCGCGAGATGAGATAAAGTCATTACCTATCCGATTTAAAGATGGGTTGAGTCATGAGCGTGCAATGGAACCTGGAACAGATGCGCCTGTTTGTCAGCGTCGCCGAGCAGCGCTCGTTTTCGGCGGTGGCGCGTGGGCAGCGCAAGGCGCAATCGGCGGTGAGTAACGCAATTGCCCTGCTGGAAGCGGACCTTGGGCTTAGCCTGTTCGAGCGCAGCAGCGGCCGTCAGCCCCGTCTGACTGAAGCCGGCAGTGTGTTGCTGGAAGAAGCGCGTGAGGTGCTGCGCCAATGTGAACGGCTCAATGGTCGGGCGTTGTCGCTGACCCGTGGTGAAGAAGCCTGCCTGCGCCTGGCCCAGGACGAAGCCATGTTATTTCAGCCGGTGCTCGACAGCCTTGAAGCGTTGGCCCGGCAATACCCGCTGCTGGAAGTACAACTGTCCAGCGCCGCGCAAGGCGATGTGGCGCGCAAGCTGGTGGAGCGCAAGGCCGACCTGGGTTTGCTGTTCTATCACGACCAGATCCCCGAAGCGCTTGAGCGGCGGGTGGTGGGCAGCGTGGAAATGGTCACGGTGTGCGGCGTGAATCATCCACTGGCCCAGGACAAATACGTGACTTGCCAGCGCCTGGCGCAGTTTCGGCAACTGCTGATGTCGACCCAGACCAGCGTGTACCCCGGCAGTGAAGCCGCGAGCCCCTTGGTGTGGCGTGCCGACAGCTTCTACGTATTGGCCGAATGGCTGATGAGTGGCCTGGGCTGGGCCTGGCTGCCTCGGCACATCGTGCAGTACCCGGCCTATCAACAGCAGATGGTCGAGCTGGACAGCGAATGGACGCCGCCGGCGCTGGTGGTGGAGCTGGTCTGGCGCCGCGACGAGCACCTGGGCCCGGCCGCACGCTTCCTGACCGAGCGATTTGCCGAGTGCTTGCAGGCGATCGACTGAAAAAGCCGATAAACTCCGCCGCCATGAATAGAACTCTCTACAGCTGTCTGTTTTACCTGGCGCTGCCGTTGGTGGCTTTACGTCTGTGGCTGCGCGCGCGCAAGGCGCCGGCGTATGCAAAACGTATCGGCGAGCGGTTTTCCTATGGCCTGCCGGTGATGCAGCCGGGCGGGATCTGGGTGCATGCGGTGTCGGTGGGCGAAAGCATCGCGGCCGCGCCGATGATTCGCGGGTTGATGGAGCGCCACCCGACGCTGCCGATTACCGTTACCTGCATGACGCCCACCGGCTCGGAGCGTATCCAGGCGCTGTTCGCCAATGAACCGCGCATTCAGCACTGCTACTTGCCCTATGACTTGCCTTGCGCCGCCAAGCGCTTTCTTGATCGTGTGCAGCCCAGGCTCGCCGTGATCATGGAAACCGAGCTGTGGCCCAACCACATCCACGCCTGCGCTCAGCGTGGTATTCCGGTAGCGCTGGCCAATGCGCGGCTGTCGGCGCGTTCGGCCAAAGGTTATGCGCGCTTCGCCAAGCTGACCGCGCCGATGCTGGCCGAGATGAGCCTGTTTGCGGTGCAGACAAAAACCGAAGCCCAGCGTTTTTTGAGCCTGGGCGCACGACCACAAACCGTTGAAGTCACCGGCTCGATCAAGTTCGACCTGACCATCGATCCGCAACTGCCGGTGCGTGCCGCCGCCTTGCGCGAGCAATGGGGCGCCACCGAGCGCCCGGTGTGGATCGCCGCCAGCACCCACGAAGGCGAGGATGAAGTGGTGCTGGCCGCCCATCGCCAACTGCTCGAAAGTTACCCCAACGCGCTGCTGATTCTGGTGCCGCGTCATCAGGAGCGCTTCGGGCCGATGTTCGAGTTGTGCGAGCAACAAGGCTTTGCCACGGTGCGCCGCTCCAGCACTGAACCGGTGACGGCGCAGACCTCCGTGCTGCTCGGTGACACCATGGGCGAGCTGCTATTCCTTTACGCCCTTGCCGACAGCGCCTTCGTCGGCGGCAGCCTGGTGCCTACCGGCGGCCACAACCCGCTGGAACCGGCGGCGCTGGCCAAGCCTGTGATCATGGGGCCGCACCTGTTCAACTTCCTCGAAATCAGCGCGATGATGCGTGAGGCCGGGGCGTTGCGTGAGGTGGATGATGCGCAAGGCTTGGCAGAAGCCGTGCGGCAGTTGTTCGAACTGCCGCAGGATGCGCGCAAGATGGCAGAGGCGGGATTGAAGGTGATGCAGGCCAACCAGGGTGCGCTGAAACGCTTACTGGACGGTTTGGACAAACTGCTCAATCACTGAACCAACACGGACCAAAATGTGGGAGCTGGCTTGCCTGCGATAGCATCAACTGGGCATGTCTGATGTACCGAGTTGCCTGCATCGCAGGCAAGCCAGCTCCCACACAAGCCAGCTCCCACATTGGTTTTGCTGTGTTGTTAATACCCGGGGCGGGCTTTGAGCTGCTCGGCGGCGGCCTTGGCCAGATCCGGCGGCAGAAAATCCTTGTCCGGGTTGTAGTCAGCCTTGAGGTAACGCGTCAGGTCCTGTAAATCCCCAGGGCTGAGCGTGCCCGCCGCCTGCTTCAAGCGCAGGTTGTCGAGGATGTAGTCGTAGCGGCTGTTGTTGTAGTTGCGCACCGACGAGTACAGCTGGCGTTGTGAATCCAGCACATCGACGATATTGCGCGTACCCACTTGATAGCCGATTTCCGTGGCTTCCACCGCGCTCTGGTTGGAGATGATCGACTGGCGGCGCGCCTGCACCTGTTCCACATCGGTGTTCACCGCGCGGTGCAGATTACGGGTGTTTTCCACCACCTGGCGGCGCAGGCCTTCGCGTTGCTGTTCAGTCTGGTCGAGGCGTGAATAGGATTCGCGCACTTGCGAGCTGGTCAAACCGCCGCTGTAGATCGGGATATTCAGGCGCAGGCCGATGGTGCGCTGAGACACATCACCACCGTACGGCACGGGCAATTGGTTCGGGTTGCTGAAACCCAGCGCGTCGTTGTCGCCTTTTTCGTATTGCGCCACGGCGTCGAGGGTCGGCAAGTGGCCGGCCTTGCGCTGGCGCAGGGTTTCTTCGGCAGCGGTCACGGCGTAGTTGCTGGCCAGCAAGTTCAAGTTTTGGCGGCCGGCGGTTTCGACCCAGGATTTGGCGTCATTCGGCGCCGGTGGCAGCACCGGCAGCGTGTGCACGATGCCCTGGATCGCGTTGTATTGGCGGTTGGTCAGCGTGATCAGCGCCTCAAAGGCGTCGTCCACCTGGCGTTGGGCGACGATGCGGTTGGCGCGGGCTGTGTCGTAGCTGGCCTGGGATTGCAGCACGTCGGTCTTGTCCGACAGGCCTACATCAAAGCGTTCGTTGGACTGGTCGAGCTGGCGCTTGAAGGCGTTTTCTTCGGCCTTGGTCGACGCCAGGTTGTCCTGGGCGCGCAGCACGGCGAAGTAGCTTTCGGCGCTTTGCAGGATCAGGTTCTGTTCAGTCGCCGAGAGTTGCAGCGAAGCTTGTTCGTTGACGGCTTCGGCGGCTTGCAGCTGGAACCAGCGATCAGCGCGGAACAGCGGCTGGCTCAAGGTTGCACGCCAGGAGTGCGCGTCACGGTTGACGGTGGCTGCCGGTTGGTCGATCTGGGTGCGCACGTTATTGCTGTCGGCGCCGGCCGACAGGTTCGGCAGCAAACCGGCGCGAGCCTGGGGCACCACTTCTTTTTGCGCGCCATATTGAGCGCGGGCGGCGGCCAGGTCGGCGTTGTTGTTCACCGCTTCCTGGTAGACGCTGACCAAGTCGGTTTTGGCGGACAAGGGCGCTTCAGCTGCCCAGACCATTCCATTGGTCGCACAAGACACGGCAAGAGCCAGTGAGAGTTTGCGCAGCATGAGGCGATCCCTAGTGTGAATATTACGACTGTAATTAAGCGCCCAAGGCTAAGGCTGGCCATTCCTGGCGTCAAGCATTGTGACGACGCCCGAGTGTAGTGGCGCTGACCCCGCGCAACAATCCCGCAATCACGCCATTCATCACGCTGAATACACCGCTATTGGCAATTTGCCCACACCATGGTCTAGACTGGCCGCGTTCTTGTCGGGGTGCCTTGTTGGAAGGCTGAGATCGGTAAATACCGGATCCCGTTGAACCTGATCAGGTTAACGCCTGCGTAGGGAACAAGATTTCTCGTCACCCGGCGAGTCCTCTTGTGCTTCGTCCGGGATGTTGTTCGACAATCGAACAGCGCTCGTGCCTTGCACAGCACTGGTTTCAGTGCGTCCATCCGTCACAGGTTCGCTCCGACAAAAATCCACCGCCTGGATAAGTTGGAGAGCCCGTGATGAGCACTGAATTAAAAAGCCAAAAATTAAAAAATACCGTGCACCTGAGTGAATCGGCCAAAGTCGACTCCGGCTCCGTGCAGCCGTTTACCCGCTCGCAAAAAATCTACGTGCAAGGCACTCGCCCGGACATTCGTGTGCCGATGCGTGAAATCAGCCTGGACGTGACGCCCACCGATTTCGGCGGTGAAATCAACGCACCGGTGGTGGTGTACGACACCTCCGGCCCGTACACCGACCCCAACGTCATCATTGACGTGCGCAAAGGCCTGGGTGATGTGCGTTCGCCGTGGATCGAAGTGCGTGGCGACACCGAGCGCCTGTCCGGCCTGAGTTCGCACTTTGGCCAACAGCGCCTCAGCGATGCTGAGCTCACCGCACTGCGCTTTGCGCACGTGAAGAACCCGCGCCGCGCCAAGGCAGGTGCCAACGTCACGCAGATGCACTACGCGCGCAAAGGCATCATTACCGCCGAGATGGAATACGTCGCCATCCGCGAAAACATGAAGCTTGAAGAAGCCCGTGCCAGTGGCCTGCTCGACCAGCAGCACGCCGGTCACAGCTTCGGCGCCAGCGTGCCGAAAATCATCACGCCTGAGTTTGTGCGCGAAGAAATCGCCCGTGGCCGCGCGATTATCCCGGCCAACATCAACCACACCGAACTGGAGCCAATGATCATCGGCCGTAACTTCCTGGTGAAGATCAACGGCAATATCGGCAACAGTGCGTTGGGTTCGTCCATTGAAGAAGAAGTGGCGAAACTGACCTGGGGCATTCGCTGGGGTTCGGACACGGTGATGGACCTGTCCACTGGCAAGCACATCCACGAAACCCGCGAGTGGATCATCCGCAACTCGCCGGTGCCGATTGGCACCGTTCCGATCTATCAAGCCTTGGAAAAAGTCGGCGGCGCCGCCGAAGACCTGACGTGGGAGCTGTTCCGCGACACCCTGATCGAACAGGCCGAGCAGGGCGTCGACTACTTCACCATCCACGCAGGCGTGCTGCTGCGTTATGTGCCGCTGACTGCCAAACGCGTGACCGGCATCGTGTCCCGTGGCGGTTCGATCATGGCCAAGTGGTGCCTGGCGCACCACAAAGAGAACTTTACCTACACGCATTTCGACGAAATCTGCGAAATCATGAAGGCCTATGACGTCAGCTTCTCCCTTGGCGACGGCTTGCGTCCAGGCTCGATTGCCGACGCCAACGATGCTGCGCAATTCGGCGAACTGGAAACTCTCGGCGAGCTGACCAAAATCGCCTGGAAGCACGACGTGCAAACCATGATCGAAGGCCCGGGCCACGTGCCGATGCAGTTGATCAAGGAGAACATGGACAAGCAGCTCGAATGCTGCGACGAGGCGCCGTTCTACACCCTCGGCCCGCTGACCACCGACATCGCACCGGGCTACGACCACATCACCTCGGGTATCGGTGCGGCGATGATCGGCTGGTTCGGTTGCGCCATGCTCTGCTATGTCACGCCCAAGGAACACTTGGGTTTGCCGAACAAGGATGACGTGAAGACCGGGATCATCACCTACAAGATCGCCGCGCACGCTGCGGACTTGGCCAAGGGGCATCCGGGCGCGCAGATTCGTGACAACGCCTTGAGCAAGGCGCGCTTCGAGTTCCGCTGGGAAGACCAGTTCAACCTCGGCCTGGACCCTGACACCGCGCGTTCGTATCACGATGAAACCTTGCCGAAGGACTCGGCCAAGGTCGCGCACTTCTGTTCGATGTGCGGGCCGAAATTCTGCTCGATGAAAATTACCCAGGAAGTACGCGAGTACGCCGCCAACCAGCGCATTGAAGCGGTGGATGTGGACGTGGCCAAGGGCTTGGCCGAGCAGGCGGAGCGGTTCAAGCACGAAGGCAGTCAGCTGTACAAGAAGGTCTGACATCCACGATCGTTCCCACGCTCAGCGTGGGAATGCATCCCGTGACGCTCTGCGTCACAAAGGCGGACGCAGAGCGTCCTTAGCGGCATTCCCACGCAGAGCGTGGGAACGATCATGTCCCTCAGAGATAACACCCTTGAGCATTCAACCGAGTACTTACTCTCCGGACATCGCGGTCCCCGCCGACAAACGCGTGTTCGGCGCCCGCGACCTGTTCTCCCTGTGGTTCTCCCTTGGCATCGGCCTGATGGTCCTGCAAACCGGCGCCTTGCTCGCGCCGGGCCTGGGCTTGTCCGGCTCGTTGCTGGCGATTTTTCTCGGCACGCTGGTCGGTGTGTTGCTGCTGGCCGCCGTCGGTGTGATCGGCAGCGACACCGGCCTGTCCGCCATGGCCGCGCTCAAGCTCAGCCTCGGCGCCAAGGGCGCGAGCCTTCCGGCACTGCTGAACCTTTTACAACTGGTCGGCTGGGGCTCGTTCGAGATCATCGTGATGCGCGACGCCGCCAGCTTGCTGGGCACTCGCGCGTTCAGCGAGGGCAGCCTGCTCGCCAGCCCATTGCTGTGGACCCTGTTTTTCGGTGGCTTGGCGACGTTGCTGGCGGTCAGCGGGCCGCTGACATTCGTGCGCCAGATCCTGCGTAAATGGGGCATCTGGCTGCTGCTCGCCGCCTGCCTGTGGCTGACCTGGAACCTGTTCGCCAAGGCTGACCTCACGGCGTTGTGGGCCAAGTCCGGTGACGGCTCGATGCCGTTTGCGGTGGGCTTTGATATTGCCATCGCCATGCCGCTGTCGTGGTTGCCGCTTATCGCCGACTACTCACGCTTCGGCCAGCGCGCCAAAAGCGTGTTCGGCGGTACGGCGTTGGGCTTCTTTATCGGTAACTTCTGGCTGATGAGCCTGGGCGTGGCCTACACCCTGGCGTTTGCGCCCAGTGGTGAAGTGAATGCGCTGTTGCTGGCGCTGGCCGGTGCTGGCTTGGGCATTCCGTTGCTGCTGATCCTGTTGGACGAGTCGGAAAACGCCTTTGCCGATATTCACTCGGCGGCAGTGTCCAGCGGGATTCTGTTGCGCTTGAAGGTCGAGCACCTGGCCTTGGTCATCGGTGTGATCTGCACCTTGATCGCCTGCCTGGCGCCGCTGGCGCAGTATCAGAACTTCCTGCTGCTGATCGGCTCGGTGTTTGCGCCGCTGTTCGGCGTGGTGCTGGTGGATCACTTTATCCTGCGCCGGCGTGGCCAGGGCACGGTTGCCAACCTGCATTGGCCGGCGCTGGTGGCCTGGCTGGGTGGCATCGCCACCTATCACGTGCTGGCCAACCTGTATCCGGATATCGGCGCAACCCTGCCGGCACTGGTACTGGCAGGGTTGTTACAGCTGGTGTTAGGGCGTGCGGTCAGTGGCGCGCAGGCATCAGCTCAGGCTTGAGCACGCCGGTGAGGCGCGCGTAGGGGATGGTCATTTCGATCAGCCCCAATGCGTAAGGGGCGATGGTGCTCACGTTGTACTTGAGCACCACACCGGCGCTGGTCAGGGCCACGTTCGGGGTTTTCTGGAACGGCCAGCTCTTCACGAACTCCGGGTCGCGGTCCATCTGCGAATTGATCAGCCAGCTGTTGTGGGCGACTTTCGCGGTGTTCCAGAACGCCTGTTCCTGGCCCGGCAGCAACATGTCGGCCAGGCTCAGCTCTTTGTGCAGCAGGCGTGAATAGTTGATGAAACCGCGGCCGGGCGCGCCGTGGGCGGTGCCGGTATCCAGATAACTGGACACTTCAACGATCACCAGTCCGTCATGCTGCTCACGTACCTTGGCTTGCAAGTACATGCTGTTGCGGTTCGGCGACTCGCGCAGGAACTTGTCGCGGTAGGCATTCAGGGTCGGCGGCACGCTGGCGCCGGGCGTGGTGCGGGTCATTTGCAGCAGGCGTTGCTCAACAATGCTGTCCAACTGCGGCTCGCTGGGGAAGTGCACGGTGTCGATGTTCACCAGTGGGCATTCCGGGCTGTTGCAGCCGGGTTTGATTTGTTCGGAAGTGTCCGGCTTGGTGTCCAGGGGCTTGAGGTAGCTGGGCTGGAACAGGCTCTGGCAAGCGCCCAGAGTCAAGGCAATACAGGCCACGGAGGCGATTTTTAAAAGCGACATGTGCGTCCTTCGGAAATCGATGGAAAGCGAAAAAGAGTAGCGCTTCGACTGCGAACAAAGCCGTCAGTTCGCCACTAAGCTGATTAGAGTGAGTTTGACGCTCGCCGTCTATCCCGGCAACCGGAAAGGGGCTGCATCAAGGGCCATGGGCGCGTTAGGATGGCGCGAATTGCACCTGCGTAACGAGGAAGGATATGACGGACATTGCCAAATCGACGCCGAACACCATCGAGATCGTTCAGCGCGACAATGCCTATAAGGGCTTTTACCAGCTTGATCGCGTGCAACTGCGCCACGAGAAGTTCGATGGCGGCATGAGCCGGGTGATCAATCGTGAAGTCTTTGTGCGTCATGACGCGGTGTGCGTGCTGCCCTACGACCCGCAGCGCGATGAAGTGGTGTTGATCGAGCAGTTCCGTATCGGCGCCATGGGCCGTACCGGCAACCCGTGGCTGGTGGAAATGGTCGCGGGGCTGATTGATAAGGACGAACAACCGGAGGAGGTTGCACACCGCGAAGCCGAGGAGGAAGCTGGCCTTACGTTCTCTGCGCTGTGGCCGATCACCAAATATTTCCCGTCGCCCGGTGGCAGTACCGAATTCGTGCACTTGTACCTCGGTCGTTGCGACAGCTCAGGTGCAGGTGGCGTCCATGGACTGGAAGAAGAAGCAGAAGATATCCGCGTCACCCCCTGGGCCTTTGAAGATGCCCTGCAAGCGGTGCGTGACGGCAAAATTTCCAACGCAGCCAGCATTATCGCCCTGCAATGGCTTGCGCTTAATCGCGCGGAAGTGAGGGGGTTATGGCAGTAAAGGCACGGGAACGATACCGGGTTGACCTGATCGGGCTGCAAGCCGCCTGCGAGGCCAATTATGCGCGGCTGATGCGCCTGCTCCCCGACATGCGTCACGCGCCTGAGGCGCGGCGTATTGCCGTGACCCATGGCGACCAGATGCTGGGCGTGCTGACCCTTGAGGTCATCGTCAACTGCCCGTACACCACCACCCTGCGGGTGCGCCAGGAGCACAGCCTGCCCTGGCTGCCGGTGCCGCAGCTGGAGGTTCAGGTGTATCACGATGCGCGCATGGCCGAAGTCATCAGCGCAGAACACGCGCGACGCTTTCGCAGCATCTATCCTTATCCGAATGTGTTCATGCACCAGCCCGATGAGAAAGCACAACTCAATGTGTTCCTCGGCGAATGGTTGAGTCACTGCCTGGCCCTGGGCCATGAATTCGAAGTCGTGCGCTAGATGTGAACTGCGTCTTTCCTCTTTGTGTCCTGCCCCAGCATAATCGCGCTACCTATCCATTCCTGTGATTGCCTTGGGAGAGCGCCTTGCCGAGCGTATCCGCTGTGAACCCTGATGCGTCGGTGCTGCTGGTGCAGTTGTCCGACAGCCACCTGTTTGCCGAGGCCGACGGTTCGCTGCTGGGCATGAACACCCGCGACAGCCTGCAGCGGGTGATTGGTTTGGTGCGCGAGCAACAGCCGCAGATCGATTTGGTGCTGGCCACTGGAGACTTGTCCCAGGACGGCACGCTTGAGTCTTACCAGCTATTTCGCGACCTGACTCGGCAGATCGACGCGCCGGCGCGCTGGATTCCTGGCAACCACGACGAGCCGCAGATCATGGCCCACGCGGCGGTGCACAGCGATTTGCTCGAGCCGGTGGTCGATATCGGCAATTGGCGCGTCACCCTGCTGGATTCGGCGGTTCCGGGCTCGGTCCCCGGTTATTTGCAGGATTCGCAATTGCAATTGCTCGCCCAAGCCCTGAGCGAGGCGCCAAACCGTCATCATCTGGTGTGTTTTCACCATCATCCGGTGTCCATCGGTTGTGCGTGGATGGAGCCCATCGGCCTGCGCAACCCTGAAGCCCTGTTTGCCGTACTCGACCGTTTCCCACAGGTAAAAGCGGTGCTGTGGGGCCATGTGCACCAGGAAATCGACCGTGAGCGCAACGACGTGCGCCTGCTGGCGTCGCCGTCCACCTGTATCCAGTTCGCGCCGGGCAGCGAGGACTTCAAGGTCAGCGAGCAGGCACCGGGGTATCGCTGGCTGCGATTGCATGCCGACGGACGGTTGGAGACGGGCGTGGAGCGGGTAAAAGGATTCGAATTTACCGTCGATTACGGCAGCAACGGCTATTAAACCCTGCAAACACTGATCAAAATGTGGGAGCTGGCTTGCCTGCGATAGCGGTGGGCCAGTTAATCAATAGCTAACTGATCCGCCGCCATCGCAGGCAAGCCAGCTCCCACATTCGATCCGCTTCTGCCTGTATTCCCTGTAAACTGCGCCTCTTTGGCTGATGCACGGAGAGCCCGGCATGTCCGCGTCGATTCTATATATCCACGGTTTCAACAGCGCGCCTGCGTCCAACAAGGCAACCCAGTTGAGCACCGTGATGGACAGCCTCGGGTTGAGCGACCAATTGCGTGTGCCGGCCCTGCATCACCACCCGCGTCAGGCGATTCCTCAATTGGAAGAGGCCATTGCGGAACTGGGGCGGCCGCTGCTGGTGGGAAGCTCACTCGGCGGCTACTATGCAACCCATCTTGCCGAACGCCATGGCCTCAAGGCGCTGCTGGTGAACCCGGCGGTCAGCCCGCATCGGATGTTTGACGGTTACCTGGGCACCCAGAAGAACCTCTACACCGATGAAACCTGGGAGCTGACCCACGACCACGTCACGGCCCTGGCCGAACTGGAAGTGCCGGCGCCCCAGGATGCCGCGCGTTATCAAGTGTGGTTGCAGACCGGGGATGAAACCCTGGATTATCGCCTCGCCCAGCAGTATTACCGGGCCTGTGCCTTGCGCATCCAGGCCGGTGGCGACCATGGTTACCAGGGGTTCGCCCAGCAATTGCCGGCCATGTTGAGTTTTGCCGGCATTGGCGCAGATCAGTATCAATCCTTCGACTTTGCAGCACTGTAAAGTCCAGGGGCACTTTTTAATCGAACGACTCACGACGAGACCCCATGGCCACTCCCAGCGCTAGCTCTTATAACGCCGACGCCATCGAAGTCCTCTCGGGCCTCGACCCGGTGCGCAAACGCCCCGGCATGTACACCGACACCAGTCGGCCGAACCACCTTGCCCAGGAAGTCATCGACAACAGCGTCGACGAAGCCTTGGCCGGGCATGCCAAGTCGGTACAAGTCATCCTCCACGCCGACCATTCCCTGGAAGTGTCCGACGATGGTCGCGGCATGCCGGTGGACATTCACCCGGAAGAGGGTGTGTCGGGCGTCGAGCTGATCCTTACCAAGCTCCATGCGGGCGGCAAGTTCTCCAACAAGAACTACCAGTTCTCCGGTGGCTTGCACGGTGTGGGTATATCCGTGGTCAACGCCCTGTCGACCCTGGTGCGGGTCAAGGTCAAGCGTGACGGCAACGAGTACCAGATGACCTTTGCCGATGGCTACAAAGCCACCGACCTGGAGGTCGTCGGTACCGTTGGCAAGCGCAACACCGGCACCAGCGTGTACTTCGCGCCGGACCCGAAATACTTCGATTCGCCAAAATTCTCCATCAGCCGCCTCAAGCATGTACTCAAGGCCAAGGCGGTATTGTGCCCGGGCCTGCTGGTCAGCTTTGAAGACAAAGGCACCGGCGAAAAGGTCGAATGGCACTACGAAGATGGCCTGCGCTCCTACCTGGAAGACTCGGTCAGCGACTTTGAACGCCTGCCTAACGAGCCGTTCTGCGGCAGCCTGGCGGGGAATAAAGAAGCCGTCGACTGGGCGCTGCTGTGGTTGCCCGAAGGTGGCGACAGCGTGCAGGAAAGCTACGTCAACCTGATCCCCACCGCCCAGGGCGGCACCCACGTCAACGGTTTGCGCCAGGGTTTGCTGGACGCCATGCGCGAGTTCTGCGAATACCGCAGCCTGTTGCCGCGCGGTGTGAAGCTGGCGCCGGAAGACGTGTGGGAGCGCATCGCGTTCGTGCTGTCGATGAAGATGCAGGAGCCGCAGTTCTCCGGCCAGACCAAAGAGCGTTTGTCGTCCCGCGAGGCGGCGGCGTTTGTCTCCGGTGTGGTCAAGGACGCGTTCAGCCTATGGCTCAACGAGCACCCGGAACTGGGCCTGGCCCTGGCGGAGCTGGCGATCAACAACGCCGGTCGTCGCCTGAAGGCCAGCAAGAAAGTCGAGCGCAAGCGCATCACCCAAGGCCCGGCACTCCCAGGCAAATTGGCCGATTGCGCCGGGCAAGACCCGATGCGCTCCGAGCTGTTTCTGGTCGAAGGTGACTCCGCCGGCGGTTCCGCCAAGCAAGCGCGGGACAAAGAGTTCCAGGCGATCCTGCCGTTGCGCGGCAAGATCCTCAACACCTGGGAAGTCGACGGCAGCGAAGTCCTGGCCAGCCAGGAAGTGCACAACATCGCCGTTGCAATTGGTGTAGACCCGGGCGCGGCGGACATGAGCCAGCTGCGCTACGGCAAGATCTGCATCCTCGCCGACGCCGACTCCGACGGCCTGCACATCGCCACGTTGCTCTGCGCACTGTTTGTGCAGCACTTCCGCCCGTTGGTGGATGCCGGCCACGTCTACGTCGCCATGCCGCCCTTGTACCGTATCGACCTGGGCAAAGAGATTTTCTACGCCCTGGACGAAGCCGAGCGCGATGGCATCCTCGACCGCCTGGTGGCCGAGAAGAAACGCGGCAAGCCACAGGTCACGCGATTCAAAGGCCTGGGTGAGATGAACCCGCCGCAGTTGCGCGAAACCACCATGGACCCGAACACTCGCCGCCTGGTGCAGTTGACCCTGGAAGACTTCGCCGGCACGTCGGAAATGATGGACATGCTGCTGGCGAAGAAGCGTGCGCCGGACCGCAAAGCCTGGCTGGAGTCCAAGGGTAACCTGGCCGAGGTGCTGGGCTGATGCGCACAGGTTTCGCCCTGGCGATCCTGATGTTGAGCGGGTTGGTGGCCACCCAAGGGGTGGCCGCGCCCGTGGCTGAGCTTAAACTGGTCTCCGAACACCTGGTGGACGGCATGCGCGGTGGCAACCTGTCGGGCCTGGCGCTGTGTGGCCAGGACCTGTGGACGGTTTCCGACCGCGATGACGACCAGATTTACCGCCTCGATATCAGCGCGCCGACCTGGAAGGCCGAAACCGTGAAGATCGAGGTGCCACCGGTGCCCGAGTCCGGCCTGCCTTGGGGGCTGCGCTCGCGCACCAAGGCTGCATCGTTCATTCGTGGCGGCGACCTGGATTTTGAAGGCATCACCTGTGACGCCGCCGGCAACCGCTACATTGTCAGTGAAGCCCATGCGGCGGTGCTGCAAGTGCCGGTGAACGGTGCGCCGCAATGGTTGAAGATTGCTCCGGGCATGGTCCGCGAAGCGCGGGCCAGTGGGATGTTGCTGCACTTCAATGCCTTGTTCGAAGGTTTGGCGATCAACCCCGAAGGCAATCAGATCTGGCTGGCCGCCGAGCGAGAGCGACGAGGGTTGATCTCGATCAAGCGTGGCCAGAGCGTGTGGGATTGCGATGGGCCCTGTGTGTTGCTGAGCGAGGCCGGCCAGGAAGTGCAACCGGCACAGTTCACCAACGCCAAGGCGGTGTCCAAGGACTTTGCCGACCTGGCGCTGTTCAACGGCAAGCTGTTTACCCTGGAGCGCAATGCGTTCCAGATTTGCCGGCGCGATGCGGTCACGGCCAAAGTCGAGCTGTGCTGGTCGTTTGCCGACGAAACCCTGACACCGAACCGGCGTTATGCCCAGCCTTATGGCTTGGCCGAAGCCCTGGTGGTGGATGCCGAAGGTGTGTGGTTGGGTATCGACAATAATTTTGGCCCGCGTGCCGACGGTGAAAAACGCCCGGTGGTCTATCGTTTTGCCGCGCCGGCCGGTGGCTGGGGCGCCCAACCATGACGGCAGCGCCGCCCGGCAAACGTGCCGGACGTGTACTGATGTTCGTGGCATGGGGCGCCGGGCTGTTTTTGGCCACGCGTTTTTTTGGGCAGTGGGAAGCGCGTCAGGAAAACCCCAATGCGGTGGTGACCTCAGAGCAGCATGAGGGTTACATCGAAGTAAAATTGCTGGGCAACGGCCAAGGGCATTTTGTCGCCAGCGGCCAGATCAACGGATCGCCGGTGGAGTTTATGCTCGACACCGGCGCGACCGATGTGGCGGTGCCGGCCGAATTGGCCGACCGCCTCGGGCTCAAGCGCGGCCTGCCCGTGACCTTGAGCACCGCCAATGGGCGTAGCCAGGGCTACCGCACCAGCCTTGATCGCCTGAAGCTGGGCGATATTGTCCTGCAGGACGTCCGCGCGCTGGTAGCGCCGGGCTTGGGCGGTGAGCAGGTACTGTTGGGCATGAGTGCATTGAAACAACTTGAATTTACCCAGCGCAGCGGCACCATGCTGCTGCGCCAGACCAAACAATGATGAGGCCCGCATGAGTGACATCCTCGCAGACAGCTTAGATGGCGTAGAACGCCGATCGCTGGCTGACTTCACCGAAAATGCCTACCTCAACTACTCCATGTACGTGATCATGGACCGTGCCTTGCCGCATATCGGCGACGGCCTGAAGCCCGTGCAGCGGCGCATTATCTACGCCATGAGTGAGTTGGGCCTGGACGCAGACTCCAAGCACAAGAAATCGGCGCGTACTGTCGGTGACGTGCTTGGTAAGTTCCACCCGCACGGCGACTCGGCCTGCTACGAAGCCATGGTGCTGATGGCCCAGCCGTTCAGCTACCGCTACACCTTGGTGGATGGCCAGGGTAACTGGGGTGCGCCGGATGATCCCAAGTCCTTCGCCGCCATGCGTTACACCGAGGCGCGCCTGTCGCGTTACTCGGAAGTGCTGCTGAGCGAGTTGGGCCAGGGCACTGCGAACTGGGGGCCGAATTTTGACGGCACCTTGGACGAACCGCTGGTGTTGCCGGCGCGTTTGCCGAATATCCTGCTCAATGGCACCACCGGCATCGCGGTCGGCATGGCCACTGATGTGCCGCCGCACAACCTGCGCGAAGTCGCGACTGCCTGCGTGCGTTTGCTTGATGAGCCAAAAGCTACGGTCGAGCAGCTCTGCGAGCATATTCAAGGCCCGGATTACCCGACCGAAGCGGAAATCATCACGCCGCGTGCCGACCTGCTGAAGATGTACGAGACCGGCAAGGGCTCGGTGCGCATGCGCGCGGTTTACCACATTGAAGACGGCGACATTATTGTCACCGCACTGCCGCACCAGGTGTCCGGTGCCAAGGTGCTGGAGCAGATTGCCGCGCTGATGCAGGCCAAACCGTCGAAATTGCCGCAAGTGGCTGACTTGCGTGACGAGTCCGACCACGAAAACCCCTGCCGCATCGTGATCATCCCGACCAACAGCCGGGTCGACCACGAAGTGCTGATGCAGCATCTGTTCGCCAGCACCGACCTTGAGTCCAGCTACCGGGTCAACGTCAACATCATCGGCCTGGACGGCAAGCCACAGCTGAAAAACCTGCGCAACCTGCTGGTGGAATGGCTGGAGTTCCGCGTACAGACCGTGCGCCGCCGCCTGCAATTTCGTCTCGACAAGGTTGAGCGCCGCCTGCACCTGTTGGATGGTTTGCTGATCGCTTACCTCAACCTGGATGAAGTGATCCACATCATCCGCACCGCCGAGCACCCGAAAGCCGAGCTGATCGCGCGTTTCGAACTGAGCGAGATCCAGGCCGACTACATCCTCGACACCCGCTTGCGTCAGTTGGCGCGGCTCGAAGAGATGAAGTTGCGCGACGAGCAAGACGCGCTGCTCAAGGAGCAAGCCAAGCTGCAAGCCCTGTTGGGTAGCGAAACCAAGCTCAAGAAGCTGGTGCGCAGCGAACTGATCAAAGACGCCGAAACCTATGGCGATGATCGCCGCTCGCCAATCGTCGAGCGCGCAGAAGCGAAAGCCCTGACAGAAACCGAACTGTTGCCTAACGAGAAAATTACCGTCGTTCTGTCGGAAAAGGGTTGGGTTCGTTCCGCCAAAGGGCATGATATTGACGCCACCGGCCTCTCGTACAAGGCTGGCGATGGTTTCAAGACCGCTGCGGCCGGGCGTTCCAACCAGTTTGCGGTGTTTATCGACTCCACCGGGCGCAGCTATTCGGTGCCGGCGCACACCTTGCCATCGGCACGTGGCCAAGGCGAACCGCTGACCGGGCGTCTCACACCGCCACCGGGGGCGAATTTCGAGTGCGTGCTGCTGCCGGATGACGATTCGCTGTACGTGATCGCCTCCGACGCGGGTTACGGTTTTGTGGTCAAGGGTGAAGACCTGCAGGCCAAGAACAAGGCGGGCAAAGCGTTGTTGAGCTTGCCGAACAACGCCAAGGTGATCCTGCCGCGCACCGTGGAGGACCGCGAGAGCAACTGGCTGGCGTCGGTGACTACCGAAGGGCGTTTGCTGGTGTTCAAGATCAGCGATTTGCCGCAGTTGGGTAAAGGCAAGGGCAACAAGATTATCGGGATTCCCGGGGAGCGCGTGGCCAGTCGCGAAGAGTACGTGACCGACATCGCCGTGATCCCGGAAGGCTCTACCCTGGTGCTCCAGGCTGGCAAGCGCACGCTGTCACTGCGCCCCGACGACCTTGAACACTACAAGGGTGAGCGTGGCCGACGGGGTAATAAACTGCCGCGTGGCTTCCAGCGCGTGGATGCTTTGCTGGTGGAAACGCCTGTTTAAGGCGGATTAGAGGGCTCGATCTACGATTTAACGCGTAGATCGGCGCTTTCGCGCTGGAGTCAGGGCGCATATTCACGGATGATATGGCCTTTCCAGCGCCGGCGTGGCCGAGCGTGTTTAGGTTATTTTTAGTATTACATTGTGGTTCGCCTTGTGGCAGCCACCTGGATGGGATGATGACTGCTCCACGCCTTC
This sequence comes from Pseudomonas sp. 2995-3, assembly GCF_002742565.1. Lineage (NCBI taxonomy): Bacteria > Pseudomonadati > Pseudomonadota > Gammaproteobacteria > Pseudomonadales > Pseudomonadaceae > Pseudomonas > Pseudomonas sp. 2995-3. The sequence goes on from NZ_LJSB01000125.1 coordinate 122,948, forward strand.
CTTTATTTTTGATGCTCGCTGGCCTTTTGGGGCTGGCGGGTTGCAGCACACACCAACCGGTGTCGCTGTACCAGCTGGACAGCGGAAGTCCGGCTCAGCCTGCGCAAACCGCAGGCATGGCCGTTTTGCTTGGCCCGGTCGTTGTTGCTGATTACCTGCAACGCGAAACCCTGCTTCAACGTCAGAACGACGGCAGCCTGCAAGGTTCCACCGATGGTCGTTGGGCGGGCAGTTTGTCGTCCGATATCAACCAGCTGATGTTGCGTCAGGTGGCTGGCCATCTCGACAGCCAGCGTGTGGTGCTTGCACCTGGGCCGGCGGGTTTTACCCCGGACGTGCAGGTATTGCTAACCATCACGCGGCTTGACTCGGGTACTTCGCAGCCGGCGATTCTTGACGCCCAATGGCGCTTGATCGACCGCCGTGGCCAGGTGCGCGATAACCGCATCGTGCACCTGCAGGAAGAACATACCGGCACCACCGCGTCCCAGGTCCAGGCCCAGGGCGTGTTGTTGCAGCATCTGGCGCAACAGTTGTCGGTGGCGCTCAAGCCATTGGCCAACCAGCCGCCAGTGGCCGAGGCGCCGCGCAAGCAAGCGCCGTCCCAGGCCAAACCGTCAGCTCCGCAGAAGCCTAAGATGCCGATGGCCACGCCGATTCGCACGGATATGGAAGTGTTCAGGTTCTGATCTGAATCGCGCCCAAACAAAAGGCCCGCTTACTCAGCGGGCCTTTTTGTTGTCTACGATTTGATCGTTCCCACGCTACGCGTGGGAATGCCTCTTGGGACGCTCCGCGTCCCGCCGTCAGCACTGCGCAGCAGTGACGCAGAGCGTCACGGAATGCATTCCCACGCGGAGCGTGGGGACGATCAGCTGTCAGGGCTTGTTACGGGTCTCATGCATGCGCGCCAACTGCCGCTCGAGCATCGACGGGTACGGCTCCATCAGCCGCTCCACACAGCTCGCGCCTTCAGGGCTGGCGATCGGGCGGATTCGTGCGCGCTGGCGGATCAGCGCATCTTCACTGATCTTGCGCTCCACCAGCAGCAGGTTGCGGCTGTGTTGGGACAAGGCCAGCGCATCCTGGGCGATCTCGGTAAGCAGCAGGTCGATCTGGCTCATGCCGAACAGATCGTCTCCGACGGTCAGGCCAAGTTGCAGCTGCAAGGTAATGCCGCTGTCGGCCACTTCAATCTGCAAGGCATGGCCGAGGGCGCGCAGCAGCTCGCCGCAGCAGATGGCATTGGTCAGGTAGTCTTCGCCGCTGTCTTCGCTGTGGAACAGCATCAACGTGCTGCCGTCGTTCAGGGTGTGCAGCTCGCTCTGATAGAGCGACGCAGCCTGGTCGAGGCAGTCGCGGTAGCGCTCCAGCAATTCGGTGAGGCGCGCACGGGGCAGGCGACGCAGTTGGTCCTGGGCACCCAGTTGCACAGCCAGTACGGCGCTGTGCTGCGGCTCGGTATTTTTTACCGGCGCAGGTTGCGAGGCCACAACGGGTGCGGCGGCCGAGGTGTCGCGCAGGTCGGCGAACGGGTCTTCATCGTCCAGTTCGTCTTCTTCGGCCTTGATCACCTGGCGTGGTGCAGGCTTGAGGGCGGCCACCGGCGCGCTTTCGTCAAAGCCTGGGTCACGCAGGTTGCGCACTTCAAACTCGGGCTCGTCGTCGTAGTCGGTGTCGTCGTACTCAGGCTCGGGTTCAACCTCAGGCACCACCGGCTCGGGAGCGAAGCTGGCGTGAAGCTGGCGGGCGAGGTCGCCGATTTCGTCCTGGCGGTCGGTGGCCGGGGTGTGTTCGTCGATATCGCGCAGCCAGATGCGCAGTTGCATCAGCGGCGTGGAGATATGCCGACCCAGGCGCAAGCTCAGGGCCAGGGCCAGTGCCAGCAGGATCGCGCTGAGGATGCCCATGCTTTGCAGGCTGATGGTCATCGGCTGCTGGAATTGCTGCATGTCGAGGCTGATGCGCAGTTGCCCGGCCTTCACATCCTGAAACGTAATATTGCTCGAATACAGACCTTCGGCTTCACCCAGCAGGCCGTTTTTCGGGCGCTGCCCGGCTTCGGCCATGATCCGGTTGTCCACGCTGTAGATGGCGGCGTGGGCCACCAGCGGGTTCTTGGTCAGGTTATTGAGCAGCACGTTGAGGCTGAGGATGTCGTTGGACACCAGCAACTCAGTCGCCGAAGTGGCGGTCTGGGTCGTCAGGCTCTCGCCCAGGGCGTCGGCTTGCTCGTGCATGGCCTGCTTGAACTGCAAACCCATCACGCAGGCGTAGATCACCAGGGCCAGAGCGACCAGGATCACGTTATGGCTGGCGATGCGTAATGCGATCGGTACACGGCGGTGGCGCAGTGCCCGGAAGATCAGCAGGAAGAAGTTATCGGTTTTTACTGGCGTGGGCCGGTTCACTTGCGCTCGGCTCTTGGTCCGTGAAGTTGACGCGCAGTATAGCGACAGGCCTAGAACCGGCAAAGCGCTCGCTGTGCCCGATGGTCACTGAAAGTGGGTAGAATGCGGTTTTTTTCCAGCCTGGGGGTGCGCTTTGCGCGAAATTGTCCTGATAAACATCACCGGCGAAGACCGCCCGGGTCTCACCGCAGCCATTACCGGTGTTCTGGCCCAGGGTGGTGTGAACATTCTCGACATCGGCCAAGCGGTGATCCACGACACGCTGTCGTTCGGCATCCTGGTGGAAATCCCCAGCACCGAGCAGGCCTCGTCGGTGCTCAAAGACATCCTGTTTACGGCGTATAAGCTTGATCAACAGGTGCGTTTCACCCCGGTTTCCGAAGCCGATTACCAGCATTGGGTCGAAGGCCAGGGTAAAAAGCGCCACATCGTGACCCTGCTGACCCGCAAAGTAACCGCCGAACAATTGCAGCGTGTCAGCTCGATCACCGCTCAATATGGTTTGAATATCGATCACATCGACCGTCTGTCGGGTCGTATGCCGTTGGACACGCCGGCCGACAAAGGCAAGGGCTGCATCGAGTTCTCCGTGCGCGGCGAGCCGGCCGACCCGCAAGCCTTGCGCGCCGAATTCCTCAGCGTGGCCCAGGAACTGAATGTCGACATCGCCTTCCAGGAAGATTCGCTGTTCCGCCGTAACCGCCGCCTGGCGGTGTTCGATATGGATTCCACGCTGATCGAAGCCGAAGTCATCGACGAGTTGGCCAAGGCCGCCGGTGTGGGCGAGCAGGTGTCCGAAATCACCGAGCGCGCCATGGCCGGTGAGCTGGATTTTCGCGCCAGCTTCAAGGAGCGCCTGGCACTGCTCAAGGGCTTGGACGTAAGTGTGTTGGATTCGATCGGTGCTTCGCTGCGCCTGACCGAAGGCGCCGAAACCTTGTTTGCCGAACTCAAGCGCCTGGGCTACAAGACTGCAATTCTCTCGGGCGGTTTCACCTACTTCGCCAAGCAATTGCAGGCCAAGCTGGGCATTGACTATGTATTTGCCAACGAGCTGGAAGTGGTGGATGGCAAAGTGACCGGCGTGGCGGTCGAGCCGATTGTCGACGCACAGCGCAAGGCGGACTTGCTGAAGGAATTGGCCCACAAGGAAGGTTTGCGTCTGGAGCAGACCATTGCGGTCGGCGACGGCGCCAATGACTTGCCGATGCTGGCGATTGCCGGGTTGGGTGTGGCGTTCCGTGCCAAGCCGCTGGTCAAGCAATCGGCCAAGCAGGCGATTTCGACGCTGGGGCTGGATGGTGTGTTGTATCTGCTGGGCTTTCGCGATCGCGACGGGCAGTTGTAAGCCGATCTAACTGCAAGATTGCAGTAACTGTGGGAGCCGGGCTTGCCCGCGATAGCGATAGTTCAGTCATTGAAGTATTGACTGATACGCCGCTATCGCGGGCAAGCCCGGCTCCCACATTTGATTTGCATCAGCTTTAAATCAGGCTTTCGGCAGTGCGATACCCTGGCCCATCTGCACCGGCGTACCCGCCACCAACTCCTCTGCCCACTTCACCTGATCCGGCCCGAACAGCACGATGGCGGTCGAACCCAGCTTGAAGCGGCCCAGTTCAGCACCTTTCTCCAAGTGAATCGGCGCGCGTGCGGCTTCGTCGTAGCGGAAGGTTTTCAGCTCGCGTTTCGGCGGCGTGACCAGCCCGGCCCATACGGTTTCAATCGACGCCACAATCATCGCGCCCACCAACACCACAGCCATCGGGCCGCGTTCGGTGTCGAACAGGCAGACAACACGCTCGTTGCGCGCAAACAGTTCCGGCACGTTTTCGGCGGTGGTCTGGTTGACCGAGAAAATCCGGCCCGGCACGTAGACCATCTCACGCAGCGTACCGGCCAAAGGCATGTGTACGCGGTGGTAATCCTTCGGTGACAGGTAAATAGTGGCGAAATCACCGCCCATGAACGGTGCAGCCAACGCCGCATCACCACCGAGCAATTCCAGCACGCTAAAGCTATGGCCTTTGGCCTGGAACACACGACCGTGTTCAATCGGGCCAAGCTGGCTGACCGCGCCGTCGGCTGGGCTCAGCACCGCGCCTGGAGTTTCATCCAGCGGGCGGGCGCCGTCTTTCAGGGCGCGGGTAAAGAAGGCATTGAAGTGCTCGTAGGCGGTGAGGTCTTCGACCAGCGCCTGGGACATGTCCACTTGATAGCGCTTGGCGAACCACGCCGTGAAGGCATTCTTGAACCAGCGCACGCGGCACTCGGCAATGCAGCCGGCCAGGCGCGACAGCAAGTGGTGCGGCAGCAAGTACTGGCTGAGGATAAACAACTGCTTTTTCATAACTGTCCTTAAACCTTAAATCTCGACGGGGGTGTCGGGGTGGTTGCCCCATTCGCCCCAGGAACCGGCATAACCTTTGACTCGCGGATAACCGAGCGCCTTGGCCACCAGGTAGGTGAAGCCAGAGCGGTGGTGAGTCTGGCAGTGGGTGATGATTTCTTTGTCGCGGGTCAGCCCGAGGTCTTCGAGGATCTGCGGCATGTCGCGGCGGATACGCAGGTTGCGCGCCTTGTCCATGCCGGCAGTCCATTCGAAGTTGACGGCGCCGGGGATGTGACCACCCTTGGCGGCGAGCACTTTCTCGCCGGAATATTCCAGCGGGCCGCGTGCGTCCCAGATCCCCAGGTCGGCGGCGCCGAGACGGCTTTGCAGGTATTCGCGGGTGGCGGTGGGGCCGTCGTGCAGCGTGAGGCTGACCGGGCCGCCAACCGGGGCGGGCACTTCGGTGGATACCGGGTGTTTTTCGTCCAGCCAGGCCAGCAGGCCGCCATCCAGGTAGTGGTACTTCTGGTGGCCGATCACGTCGAGCAACCAGATGAACCGCCCGGCCCAGCCGCCGCCTTCGTCGTCATAGACGACGTAAGTGGCGTCCGGGGTGTGGCCCAGTTCGCCGAACAGCTTTTCCAGGTCGGCCTTGTGCGGCAGCAAGCCGGGTGCTGGCGGCTGGCCCAGTTGGGTGCGCTTGGGGTCAACGAAATGCGCGCCGGGGATATGCCCTTCGGCGTAGCGGGCGGCACTGGTGAGGTCCACCAGAATCAAGTGTTCGGCATCCAGGCGACCAAGCAGGTCGCTGGACTCGATCACCAGCGGCAAGCCAGAGAAGTCAGGCATGTGAGGTCTCCTGGGCACAAATGTTGGTGATAAAAGAGGGCGATTGTAGCGCAAGCATCAGGCGCTGCGGTTGGTAAAGCTGTGCAGCGCTTTCTCGATGCATTGAGCGGTTTTGCCAAAAGCCTGCACGGTGGTTTCCGAGAACGGCCCGCCGCCCTGGTCGGCGACCATCAGCATCACCACGCGGCCATTGCAGCTCAGAGAGCGTAGCAACAGGTGTTCACCGGTAAACCAGCGGCGCAGGATCGGCGGCAGCAGCGCAGAAAATTGCGCGTGATTGTCTGGCGTGAGGCGCACCTGGGCGGACTTTTCCAGCAAGCGTTGCAGCAGTGTGCTGTTGACGACGTCGAGGCTCAGGTTGGCAGCGTCCTTGGGCAAGCCATCGGCCTGATGCACACGCAAGGTACTCAGGGCGCGGTCGGCCATAAAGAGCAGCACCCGCTGCATGCCACTGGCGACCAAGGCTTCCTTGGCGCAGGTGGTCAAGTGCATGGCGTTGGCAAAGCGGCTTGGTTCGACCAGCAACTCGGTGCAGCGCTTGCGCCACACGGCCAGTGCTTCGGCAGTGGGCGGCGGTGCGGGCAGCAGGCCGCGATGGACCTTCTGCACATGCCACGGCCAGATCAGCGACAGCGCCGGGTGCCAGAGGTCCGGCATCAAGGTGGTGCGCGCGCTGGTGACCGCTTGTTGGTGAACCTGCTGCTGCACGTCACACAGCGGCGCTTGCAGGTACAGCGCGGTAAGGTATTGCCAGCGCTCGGTGTGCGGGCAGGTCCAGGATTCCTGGGCCGACATCGCCAGGCCGTTGGCCAGCAGCACGGTGTTGGCGGGTTGGTTCAACCAGCGCCGCAGGTTGGGTTCGGCATCGAGCAGTTGCTGCTGGCGCAGCGCGTCATCTTCGCGGGCGATGTGCAGCGCCTTGACCAGCAAGCGCTGCTCGGTCAGCAGCAGGTTGTAGCCCTGGGACACCCAGATCGGCAGGTGCCAGGCTTCGGTCAGGCCAAGGCACAAGTCGAGCAGGCGTACACCGAACAGTTCCTGCTCGACCTTGTGCGCCGACTGGCCTTTGTGGATGACCCGCAGTTCCCATTCTTCCAGGAGTTTGGGGTAGGCCACGGCCAGCGGCCACAGCGGCGACAGAAACAGCAGGCTGCCCCAATGGATGTCTTGCCACAGCCGCGCCAGGCGGCTGGCGAACAAACCGTTGGCTTGCTGTGAGGCGTGCTGGCTTATCAGCAGCAGTTGGCGCAAAGCCACCGGGATGTCTTTTTCCGGCACCGAGGGCAGGCGCGCGAGCAATTCTTCGGCGCGTTTGAGACCCAGGCGGTTCAGCGCCACTTCGAGGTTTTCCGCCGGCCCCGACAGGCTGCCGTGCGCCTGGCTGTTGGCCTCGCGCATCACACTGAGCACCAGTGCCGGGCTGTTTTGCATCAGCTCGGCAATATCTCGCAATGAACTGCGGCTGTCGCGGATGGCCTTGCACACGCGTTCGTGACTAGCCTGAGGAACAGGCAGCAGCACATCGTCCAGGCGCTTGATCCAAGCGGCGAGGGTGGTGGGTTTTGTATTTGGAACTGTCGTTTCGTTTGCCATGATTGGGGCGCGATCATCACTTGCGTTCTACACGCCCGGAACGGGCCGAATTGGCTTTTCGCCTTAACGGGCTATAGTCTGGCGCAGTTTTGCCGATAAGTAGAACAAGAGTTTTCTGCAGCACCCACTATGTCCATGAACCCGACGGCGCAAGTACCAATCTCCTATGGCTAAAATTATCGGCATCATCGTCGTCATCGCAAGTGTGCTCGGTGGGTACGTCCTGTCCCACGGTAAAATTGCCGCGCTGATCCAGCCCTTCGAAGTGCTGATCATCGGCGGCGCCGCGTTTGGTGCTTTCCTGCAGGCCAACCCCGGCTACATGACCATGCACGTGATCAAAAAGTCGCTGGGCATGTTCAGCTCACGCTTCTCTCACACGTTCTATCTTGAAGTGCTGGGGCTGATCTACGAGATCCTCAACAAGAGCCGCCGCGAAGGCATGATGGCCATCGAAGGCGACATCGAAGACGCTGCCGCCAGCCCGATTTTCGCCAAGTACCCGGCCGTGCTCAAAGATGAGCGCATGACCGCCTACATCTGTGACTACCTGCGCATCATGTCCTCCGGCAACATGGCCCCGCACGAGCTCGAAGGGCTGTTCGACATGGAGCTGTTCAGCCTGAAGGAAGAGCTGGAACATCCTTCCCACGCCGTGACCGGCGTCGCTGACGGCATGCCCGGTTTTGGTATCGTTGCGGCGGTACTGGGCATTGTGGTGACCATGGCATCCCTGGGTGAGGGCGACCAGAAGGCTATCGGCATGCACGTGGGCGCGGCCCTCGTCGGTACCTTCTTCGGTATCCTCGCGGCCTACGGTTTCTTCGGCCCACTGGCCACGTCCCTGGCCCACGATGCCAAGGAAGAAGTGAATTTGTACGAAGCGATCAAGGCCTGCCTGGTGGCTTCGGCGTCCGGCATGCCGCCATCGCTGGCGGTGGAGTTCGGGCGCAAGGTGCTGTACCCGAAACATCGCCCAAGTTTTGCCGAGCTGGAACAAGCGGTTCGCGGTCGCTAAGTCATGGAAAACAACCAGCCGATAATCATCAAGCGCGTCAAGCGCTTCGCTGCGGGGCACCATGGCGGCGCCTGGAAAATCGCCTTCGCCGACTTTGCCACGGCGATGATGGCGTTCTTCCTGGTGCTGTGGCTGATGTCGACCGCCACGCCCGAGCAGAAGATCGCCATTGCCGGTTACTTCAAAGACCCGATTGGTTTTTCGGAAAGCGGCACGCCCTTCGTGATCGACCTGGGCGGCTCACCGCAACTGGCGCCTGAGCGCACCATCAACCCCGAGGTCAAGACCGAGTCGCCGCAGGAAAATATCCCGATCGAGCGCGACACCGTCGAGAGCATGGCCGAGCAGGTCGAGAAAGAGCGCCTGGAGTTGTTGCTGCAGGAACTGCAGACCAAGGTCGAAGAAAACCCGCAGCTGCTGAAGTTCAAGGATCAGATTTCCTTCGAGATCACCCCCGAAGGCTTGCGCATCCAGATCACCGATGCGGCCAATCGGCCGATGTTCGACTCCGGCAGTGCGCGCTTGAAGCCGTACTTCGAAGATATCCTGCTGGCCATGGCCGACACCATCAAGGCGGTGCCGAACAAGATCAGCATCAGCGGTCATACCGACGCCAAGCCCTATGCGGGCCAAGGCGACTTCGGCAACTGGGAGCTTTCGGCCAACCGCGCCAATGCCGCCCGTCGTGCGCTGGTGGCGGGCAGCTATCCCGACCCGCAAGTGGCGCGCGTGGTGGGGTTTGCGTCCTCGCAGTTGTTTGACCCTAAAGACCCGTTCAACCCGATCAACCGCCGTATCGATATCGTGGTGCTGACTAAAAAAGCCCAGCGTGCGATTGAAGGTGATCAGCCGCCACCTGCGGCGCCGACCCAGGGCGAAGGCGCTCCGGGTGAAGTGCCGGCAGATCCGAATGCTATTCCGCCAGGGCAGGAGCCGCTGCCGGCCCATGAGCTGCGGCAGAAGCTGAACCTGTTTGATGACGGCGGGGTGAAAGACCCTACGGCGCCTGCGCCAACGCCGGGTTCGTAAGCGGTCTTTGTTGGTTGTAAATGAAAACGCCCCGACTATGTCGGGGCGTTTTCATTTGTGTTCAGAGAGGAAGGTAGGCTTTGACGCCGCTGATGACACCTCGCATGTCCTCCACGCACAGGCGCGGCACGAAGTACTCCCGGCCCTTGGAGCGAGTCTTTCTGTGCAGTTGTTAATGCCCCACAAAAAGCAAAGCCGCCCGAAGGCGGCTTCATTCGACGCGCAGTGGAGCTTGCTTCGCCTCTTCTGCGCCGCTGGATCAACCCCGAAAAGGATCCAGACTCCTGCCAGCTTTCGCTGGTGACGGAGCAATTATGCGCATCGAGAAATCCGAATACAAGCTGGCTTGTGCGTATGAGCCACCCAGTTGGTCCGGATTCTTGATGCCTGCTCCTATTAAATCAATGGACTAGGGGCTTCAGTACACTGGTTTATGTGTATCAAGAAGTGGATCGTTAGTAGCTGCTCTCCGGCAAGCTCGCAATAATCGACCGATAGCTGTTCATTCGCTGCTGCTGCACGCGCCCATCTTCCAGGGCCTTGAGCAACGCACAGCCCGGCTCGCGGTCGTGTTTGCAGTCGCGGAAGCGGCAGGTGCCGATCAGGTCGTTGAACTCGATGAAGCCCGCTTCCACATCGCTGCGGCTGACGTGGCCGAGGCCGAATTCACGGATGCCTGGGGAGTCGATCAACTCACCGCCGCCGGGGAAGTGGAACAACCGCGCGGTGGTGGTGGTGTGGGTACCCTGGCCGGACAGTTCCGACAGCGGGCCGACACGGGTGTCGACTTCCGGCAGCAGGCTGTTGACCAGCGATGACTTGCCCACGCCAGACTGGCCGACGAACACACTGATGCGCCCGTCCAACTGCTGTTGCAGTTGTTCCATGCCATTGCCGTGATGCGCCGACACTTCCAGCACCGGGTAACCCAGGGTGCGGTAGACCGCCAGCAACGCGTTGAGCGCCGGGGCGTTCTGCTCGTCGATCAGGTCGAATTTGTTCAGCAGCAGCAGCGGGCGAATGCCGGCATGCTCGGCTGCGACCAGGTAGCGGTCGATCAGGTTGGCATGCGGCTCGGGCAGCGGTGCGAACACGATCACGATCATGTCAACGTTGGCCGCCACTGGCTTGAGCTGGCCACGACTGTCGGGGCGGCGCAGTTCGGTGGTGCGCGGCAATTGGGCGACGATCACGCCGATGCCCTGGTTGCCGGCACGCCACACGACCTTGTCGCCGGTGACCAGCGCAGGCAGGTTGGCGCGCAGGTGGCAGCGCGACACCGAGCCTGCGAGTTCGCCCTCGAGCGCCTCGACTTCGACCTGCACACCAAAGTGCGCGATCACCAGGCCCGTTTGTTCAGGCCCCAGGTCGCCGCCCTCGAGCGCTTCCACGGCGGAGGATTCACGTTTGGCGGCGCGAGCGGCGCGTTCGCCTTGAATCTTTTCGATGCGCCAGTTTTGGCGGCGATTGAGCTGGCGTTTGGCCATTGGTGTTCCGTGTCGATAATGCAAAGGTTGGGTAAAACGGTCGCGAGTCTAGCACGCCCCCGCCTGCTAAACTGCGCAGCTAAGCCAAGGGCCAAGAGAATCAAGCCATGCAAAACCCACAGAACCTGATTTGGATCGATCTGGAAATGACCGGTCTGAACCCCGACACCGACGTCATCATCGAGATGGCGACCATTGTCACCGACAGCAACCTCAACACCTTGGCCGAAGGTCCGGTGATCGCCATCCATCACAGCGACGCTGTACTGGCCACCATGGACGAGTGGAATACCCGCACCCACGGCAACTCGGGCCTGACCCAGCGCGTGCGCGAGAGCCGCATCAGCATGGCTGAGGCCGAAGCTGAAACCATCGCCTTCCTGGAAAAGTGGGTGCCCAAGGGCAAGTCGCCGATCTGCGGCAACAGCATCTGCCAGGATCGTCGCTTCCTTTATACGCACATGAAGGGGCTGGAAAGCTACTTCCACTATCGCAACCTGGACGTGTCCACACTCAAAGAGCTGGCGGCGCGCTGGGCGCCGGAGGTCAAGGACAGCTTCCACAAAGGCAGCACGCATTTGGCGCTGGATGACATTCGCGAGTCGATCGCCGAGTTGCAGCATTACCGCAAGCATTTCATCAAGGCTTGAATCTGTGGCGCCTGCTCTGGCCCCATTGCAGCATTGGTGTCTACGCAGCCGGTTGAAACAAACTCTGTGGTAAGTGGGCTGTTGTGGCGAGCAGGCTTGCCCTGCGTTGGGCTGCGAAGCAGCCCCAAATCCAGACGCTGAGTTCTTTCAGGAAAATTGCAGTGTCTTTACTGGGGCCGCTTCGCAGCCCAACGCAGGGCAAGCCTGCTCGCCACAGGGAAATCTGGATGCCTTCAAGTTGTGTAGATACCAGGCCCTATCGCAGGCAAGCCAGCTCCCACACTTTGACTTGTGAACACATTCAAATGTGGGAGCTGGCTTGCCTGCGATGCTGTCGATACGGTCTTTCGCCATGCGCCCCCTTTTGGTGCCATCACCCAATGATTAGAATGCGCGCCTATTCGCAAGGATCGCCATCATGCTGTTGATGCTCTACCTCATCGCCATCACCGCCGAAGCCATGACCGGCGCGCTGTCCGCCGGGCGCCGTGGGATGGACTGGTTTGGCGTGGTGCTGATCGCCTGCGTCACGGCGCTGGGCGGCGGTTCGGTGCGCGATGTACTGTTGGGGCATTACCCGCTGACGTGGGTCAAACACCCGGAATACCTGGTGCTGACCTCGATCGCCGCGCTGGTGACGATCTTTATTGCACCGCTGATGCGCCGTCTGCGCTCGCTGTTCCTGGCGCTGGACGCCTTGGGCCTGGTGGCGTTTACCCTGATCGGCTGCATGACTGCTTTGGAAATGGGTCACGGCATGCTGGTGGCTTCAGTCAGCGGCGTGATCACGGGCGTATTCGGCGGCATCCTGCGCGATATCTTCTGTAACGACATCCCGCTGATCTTTCGCCGCGAGCTGTACGCCAGCGTGTCGTTTCTCGCCGCCTGGTTCTACATGCTGTGCCTGTATCTGCAACTGCCCAGCGAGCAGGCGATTCTGCTGACTTTGTTCAGCGGCTTTTTATTGCGGCTGCTGGCGATACGTTTTCACTGGGAAATGCCCAAGTTCGTCTACAACGACGACGTGCACTAGCGCGTAGCGTGCTGGTTCAGCGCCCATTCCACATGTTCGCGCACCAGTTCGGACGGATAATCGCGACGTGCTTTCAAGGCTTCGAGTACCGGAATGCTTGACGGCGCGTTGCCCAGGCCCACTGCCAGGTTGCGCAGCCAGCGCTCATACCCGGCGCGACGCAGGGGCGAGCCTTCTGTGTTGCTGAGGAATTTATCCTCGTCCCACATAAACAATTCGGCCAGTTCTGCGTTATCCAGATTGTGCCGTGGCTTGAAATCGCTTTCGGCCGTGGATCGGGCGAAACGATTCCAGGGGCAAACGATCTGACAGTCATCGCAGCCGAATACCCGATTGCCGATCAGTGGGCGCAGGTCCTCGGGGATCGCACTCTTGAGTTCGATGGTCAGGTAGGAAATGCAGCGCCGCGCGTCGAGCACATAAGGGCCGACGAAGGCATTGGTGGGGCAGATATCCAGGCATGCGGTGCAGCGGCCGCAATGCTCGGTGACGTGAGGCGCGTCCACCGGCAACGGCAAATCGACAAACAGTTCGCTTAAAAAGAAATAGCTGCCGGCCTTGCGATTGAGTACCAGGGTGTTTTTGCCAATCCAGCCGAGGCCAGCTTGTTCGGCAATGGCTTTTTCCAAAACGGGCGCGCTGTCGACAAAGGCGCGAAAGCCGAACGGGCCGATCTGTGCCTGGATACGGTCGGCCAGTTGTTGCACGCGCTTGCGGATCAGCTTGTGGTAATCGCGGCCCAAGGCGTAACGGGAGATGTAGGCTTTTTCTGGCTTGGCCAGCAACTGCGCCATTTGCGTGTCGCCTGGCAGATAATCCATGCGCAGCGAAACTACACGCAGCGTGCCCGGCACCAGTTCATCGGGGTGCGAGCGTTTGCTGCCATGGGCGCCCATGTATTCCATCTCGCCGTGGTAGCCCGCGTCGAGCCAGCGTTGCAGGTGCTGCTCATGCTCGGCCAGGTCCAGGCCGCTGATGCCGACTTGTTGAAAACCCAGCTCGCGGCCCCAGTCTTTGATCGATTGGGCGAGGGCGGGCAGATCGGAAGTAATTGCAGGCATGAGACACGGGAAACCACAGGTTAGATGCGTATAATTCTGCCAGACATCGGAGCTTGAAGACGCATGCCGCAGACAAAACACACAATTACCGACGTACAGCCGCTGTTGCACGGCCATTTGCCGCAACTGGCTGCACGTTCCCCGGACGCCCATAAAGGCCAGTTCGGTCACCTGCTGGTCATCGGCGGCGACCATGGCTTTGGCGGTGCCGGGCTGCTCAGCGCCGAAAGCGCCTTGCGCAGTGGCGCAGGCATGGTTTCGTTGGCGACTCGCCCGGAACACGTGCCAGCCGCACTCGCACGTTTGCCGGAAGTGATGACCGTCGGCGTCAGTTCGGCCAATCAGTTGATGGGGCTGCTGGAAAAAATCTCGGTGATTGTTATCGGTCCCGGCCTGGGCGCAGCGTCCTGGGGCAAAAGCCTGTTGTCGGTTGCCGCCAACGCCCAGCAGCCGCAAGTTTGGGATGCTGACGCCTTGAACCAGTTGGCCGCAGGCGGTGTAAGCCTGCCGGCCAGCAGCGTGATCACGCCGCATCCCGGCGAGGCGGCGCGGTTGATGGGCATCACGACAGCCGCGGTTCAGGCCGATCGCCTTAACGTGGCGCGCGCGTTAAGCCAGAAATTCAATGCAGTGGCTATCCTCAAGGGTGCTGGCAGTTTGATTGCCAGCCCGGACGGCCGTGTTTCGCGCTGTGACCAAGGTCACCCGGCGATGGCGACGGCCGGTTTGGGTGATGTGCTGAGCGGCTTGGTGGGTGCATTGCTGGCCCAGGGCATGCCCGCCTATGAGGCAAGTTGCCTGGCCGTGTGGTTGCACGCCACGGCGGGGGATCGCCAAGGCACTTATGGTCGCGGCCTGGCCGCCAGCGACCTGATACCTGCCATTCGTCAATTGCTGGAGGAGCAGTCGCCGTGCCTGAAGTAAGCCTTTTTCTGGCTGATGAAGACGCCATGGTTGCGTTGGGTCAGCGTATTGCACAGGTTTCGGCCGGCGCAGGACTGATTTTCCTTGAAGGGGACCTGGGCGCGGGCAAAACCACGCTGTCGCGAGGGATCATTCGTGGGTTGGGCCACACGGGCGCGGTAAAAAGCCCGACGTTCACCTTGGTCGAACCCTACGAGATCGGTGCAGTTCGCGCCTTCCATTTCGACCTGTATCGGCTGGTCGACCCTGAAGAACTGGAGTACATGGGTATCCGTGATTACTTCGATGAAGACGCACTGTGCTTGATCGAGTGGCCAGATAAAGGCACAGGCTTTTTGCCAAAGCCGGACCTGACCATTACCATTACGCCGCATGAGCATGGACGTCAGCTGAAGTTGTTGCCCCAGAGTGCGCGCGGCCAGTCTTGGTGCGCGGCCCTGGCATTGGAATTCAAATAAAATTGGTGGGGTTAGGTATGCGCTTTCGCGCGATGGTTGCTGTCGTAGGGGTGTTGCTTGCGGCAATGACTTTCAATGCTCTGGCTGCTTCACAGGTGAAAAGTGTTCGCCTGTGGCGAGCGCCGGATAACACGCGACTGGTGTTCGACCTGTCTGGCCCGGTCCAGCACAGCGTCTTTACCCTGACGGCGCCCGATCGGCTGGTGATCGACATCAACGGCGCCACCCTCGGCGCGCCGCTGAAAGTCTCAACCGCCAATACCCCGATCACCGCGATGCGCTCGGCCCAGCGCACGCCGACGGACCTGCGTGTGGTCATCGACCTGAAAAAGGCCGTGACCCCGAAAAGCTTTGTGCTGGCGCCTAATGCCCAATACGGCAATCGGTTGGTGGTCGACCTGTTCGACAACGCCGCCGACGCTGCACCGCCGCCTGCGCCAACCCCAAGCGTTGCGACTGTTCCGGCCGTGCCGGTCAACCCGTCGCAGCCGCAGGTCAAGTTGCCGCCGCCACCACCTGCGCCTGCGGGCAAGCGCGACATTATTGTGGTGATCGACGCCGGCCACGGCGGCGAAGACCCGGGCGCCTCCGGCTCGCGCGGCCAGCATGAAAAAGATGTGGTACTGGCCATCGCCCGTGAACTGCAGCGCCAGGTTAATGGCATGAAAGGCTATCGCGCCGAGCTGACCCGTACCGGCGATTACTTCATCCCGCTGCGTGGCCGTACCGAAATCGCCCGCAAGAAGGGTGCAGACCTGTTTGTGTCGATCCATGCCGACGCCGCGCCATCAACCGCTGCCTTCGGTGCCTCGGTGTTTGCCTTGTCGGATCGTGGCGCCACGTCCGAGACCGCACGCTGGCTGGCCGACAGTGAAAACCGTTCCGACCTGATCGGCGGGGCCGGCAACGTGTCCCTCGACGACAAGGACAAAATGCTCGCTGGTGTACTGCTCGACCTGTCGATGACCGCTTCGCTGACCTCCAGCTTGAACGTCGGCCAAAAAGTCCTCAGCAACATTGGCCGCGTGACGTCCCTGCACAAACAGCGCGTGGAGCAGGCTGGGTTCATGGTGTTGAAGTCGCCGGATATCCCGTCGATCCTGGTGGAAACCGGGTTTATCTCCAACTCCAACGAAGCCTCGAAGCTGGCCAGCGCCAACCACCAGCAGGCGCTGGCGCGTTCGATCAGCGCCGGTATTCGCCAGTTCTTCCAGCAGAACCCGCCGCCGGGTACCTACATTGCCTGGCTGCGTGATTCCGGCAAAATCGCCCAAGGCCCGCGTGACCATCGCGTGCAACCCGGCGACACGCTGGCCATGCTGGCCGTGCGTTTCCAGGTATCTGCCGCGACCTTGCGCAGCGCCAACAACCTGAAGACCGATGAGTTGAAAGTCGGTCAGGTGTTGACCATCCCTGGCACTGAATTGGCGGCGCAGTAATGAGCGACTCCTTATTGAACAGTGGCTCGCGCATCGAACTGCTCAGCCCGCGCCTCGCCAACCAGATTGCTGCGGGTGAGGTGGTTGAGCGTCCGGCGTCGGTGATCAAGGAATTGCTGGAAAACAGTATCGACTCCGGTGCCAAGCGCATTGATGTCGATGTGGAGCAGGGCGGCGTCAAGCTGCTGCGGGTCCGCGACGACGGCAGCGGGATTTCCTCGGATGACCTGCCGCTGGCCCTGGCTCGTCACGCCACCAGCAAGATTCGCGACCTTGAAGACCTTGAGCGGGTAATGAGCCTGGGTTTTCGCGGTGAGGCATTGGCGTCCATCAGCTCCGTAGCACGCCTGACCCTGACTTCGCGCACCCGCAGCGCCGAGCAAGCCTGGCAGGTGGAAACCGAAGGCCGTGACATGGCGCCTCGTGTGCAGCCGGCCGCGCACCCGGTGGGGACGTCGGTTGAAGTTCGCGACCTGTTTTTCAACACGCCCGCGCGACGCAAGTTCCTCAAGGCCGAAAAAACCGAATTCGATCACCTGCAAGAAGTCATCAAGCGCCTGGCGTTGGCGCGTTTTGATGTGGCGTTCCATTTACGCCACAACGGCAAAACCATCCTCAGCCTGCACGAAGCCCATGACGACGCCGCGCGCGCTCGGCGGGTCTCGGCGATCTGCGGCGCAGGCTTCCTTGAGCAGGCGCTGCCGATTGAAATCGAGCGCAATGGCTTGCGCCTTTGGGGCTGGGTCGGTTTGCCGACCTTTTCCCGCAGCCAGGCGGACTTGCAGTATTTCTTTGTGAATGGCCGTGCGGTACGCGACAAACTGGTGGCCCACGCGGTGCGCCAGGCGTATCGCGATGTGCTGTTCAACGGGCGGCACCCGACGTTTGTGCTGTTCTTTGAAGTCGACCCGTCGGTGGTCGACGTCAACGTGCACCCGACCAAGCACGAAGTGCGCTTCCGTGACGGGCGCATGGTGCATGACTTCCTCTACGGCACGCTGCACCGCGCCTTGGGCGATGTGCGCCCGGATGATCAGTTGTCAGCGCCGATTGTGACGGCGGCGGTAAGGCCGAGCGGTCCGGAGGCTGGCGAGTTCGGGCCTCAGGGCGAAATGAGCCTGGCGGCCAACCTGCTGCAATCGCCGCAGCCGCAGCCTTCCTACACCGCGCCGGGGTCCGGTGCGGGCGCGGGTTATCAGTACCAATACACGCCACGCCCGCAGTCGACTGTGCCGGTAGCCGAGGCCCAGGCGGCCTATCGCGAATTTTTTGCACCGCTGCCGGGGGCCGAGCCGGGCGCTGTGGCATTGCCTGAGGGCGGCGGTGATATTCCGCCTTTGGGTTATGCGCTGGCGCAGCTCAAGGGCATTTATATCCTGTCCGAAAACGCCCACGGCCTGGTACTGGTGGACATGCATGCCGCCCACGAACGGATCATGTACGAGCGCTTGAAGATCGCCATGGCCAGTGAAGGTCTGAGCGGCCAGCCGCTGTTGGTGCCGGAATCCCTGGCTGTAAGCCAGCGTGAGGCCGATTGCGCCGAGGAGCACCACAGCGTGTTCCAGAAGCTGGGCTTCGAACTGCAACGCCTGGGCCCGGAAACCCTGGCTATTCGCCAGATTCCCGCCTTGCTCAAGCAAGCCGAAGCCAACCGCCTGGTCGCCGATGTACTGGCCGACCTGATGGAATACGGCACCAGCGATCGCATCCAGGCACATATCAACGAACTGCTCGGTACCATGGCCTGCCACGGTGCAATCCGCGCCAACCGCCGCCTGGCGTTGCCGGAAATGAACGGTTTGCTGCGCGACATGGAGAACACCGAGCGCAGCGGGCAATGCAACCATGGCCGACCGACCTGGACCCAAATGGGCCTGGACGACTTGGACAAACTGTTCTTGCGCGGCCGTTGATGAGTGCCTTGCCCCCCGCCATCTTCCTGATGGGCCCTACGGCCGCCGGCAAGACCGACCTGGCCATCGAGCTGACCAAAGTGCTGCCTTGCGAGCTGATCAGCGTCGACTCTGCCCTGGTTTACCGGGACATGGACATCGGCACGGCCAAGCCTTCAAAAGAACTGTTGGCACAGTATCCGCACCGGTTGATTGACATCATCGACCCGGCCGAGAGCTATTCCGCCGCCGATTTCCGTGCCGATGCCTTGGCCGCCATGGCCGAGATCACCGCGCGGGGCAATATTCCGCTGCTGGTGGGCGGTACGATGCTCTATTACAAGGCTTTGCAGGAAGGCTTGGCGGATATGCCTGCGGCCGACGCCCAGGTGCGTGGCGAAATTGAAGAAGAGGCTGCACGCCTTGGCTGGCAAGCCCTGCACGACCAGTTGGCGGCAGTCGACCCGGTTTCCGCTGCGCGCATTCACCCCAATGACCCCCAGCGCCTCAGTCGCGCCCTGGAAGTCTGGCGGGTGAGCGGCCAGACCATGACTGAACACAGGCTGAAACAAACTGCGCAAAGTGCTGATGCAGGCGCATCTGGACAGTCACAATTGCCCTATACTGTGGCGAATCTGGCCATTGCTCCGGCAAATCGCCAGGTGTTGCATGAACGAATTGCACAAAGATTCACAATTATGTTGGAACAGGGGTTTGTGGACGAGGTCGTAGCACTGCGTTCCAGAGGTGACCTGCATGCCGGGTTGCCTTCGATACGTGCTGTAGGCTACCGCCAAGTCTGGGAACACCTGGATGGCAAGCTGACGTCAGCCGAAATGCAGGAGCGCGGCATCATTGCCACGCGCCAATTGGCGAAGCGCCAGTTCACCTGGCTGCGCAGCTGGAGCGAGTTGCACTGGTTGGACAGCCTGGACAGCGACAATCTGTCGCGCGCCTTGAAATACTTGGGATCGGTCTCCATATTGAGCTGAGTCCTTGCAATTGCCGTCTATCCTTGGGGGTGTGACGGCCATAAGCTATCTATTTTCCGAATTTTATTATTGATCCTTAAAGGAGTGCGGCACATGTCAAAAGGGCATTCGCTACAAGACCCTTACTTGAATACTTTACGTAAAGAGAAAGTTGGGGTTTCCATCTACCTGGTTAACGGTATCAAGCTGCAAGGCACGATCGAGTCGTTCGACCAGTTCGTGATCCTGCTGAAAAACACCGTCAGCCAGATGGTTTACAAGCACGCTATCTCGACAGTCGTTCCAGTTCGTCCAATCCGTCTGCCTAGCGCAGCAGGTGATGAACAGGGTGACGCTGAGCCAGGTAACGCCTGATAGGAGTCTCCTTTGTTCTTTGAGCGCCACGGTGGTGGTGAGCGAGTAATCCTCGTTCACTTGGATGGACAGGACCCTGAGGCGCGCGAAGATCCGCAGGAGTTTCAGGAGTTGGCAAATTCGGCCGGCGCCGAGACCGTTGCGTTTTTTAACGTACCGCGTCATCGGCCAACCGCCAAATACCTGATAGGCAGCGGCAAGGTCGAGGAACTGCGCGACCTGGTTCACGCCGAAGAAGCCGATCTGGTGATCTTCAATCACACCCTCACGCCCAGTCAGGAACGTAACCTCGAACGTGTTTTCGAGTGTCGCGTGATCGACCGCACCGGTCTGATTCTCGATATTTTCGCCCAGCGCGCCCGTACCCATGAAGGCAAGCTCCAGGTAGAACTGGCCCAGCTTGACCACATGAGCACCCGGTTGGTACGCGGCTGGACTCACCTTGAACGCCAGGGTGGTGGCATCGGCATGCGCGGCCCGGGTGAAACCCAGCTGGAAACCGACCGCCGTCTGCTGCGGGTGCGCCTGCGCCAGATCAAGGGCCGCCTGGAAAAAGTACGCAGCCAGCGCGAACAATCACGCCGTGGCCGCTCGCGTGCGGATATCCCTACCGTGTCCCTGGTGGGCTATACCAACGCCGGCAAATCCACGCTGTTCAACAACGTGACGAAATCGGACGTTTACGCGGCCGACCAACTGTTCGCCACCCTTGACCCGACCTTGCGCCGTCTGGATATCGACGACCTGGGGCCGATTGTCCTGGCCGACACAGTAGGTTTCATTCGTCATTTGCCCCACAAGCTGGTCGAGGCATTTCGGTCTACGCTCGAAGAGTCGAGCAATTCCGACCTGCTGTTGCACGTGATCGATGCGGCCGAACCGGATCGCATGTTGCAGATCGAGCAAGTGATGGTGGTGTTGGGCGAGATTGGTGCACAAGACTTGCCGATACTCGAGGTCTATAACAAACTCGATTTGCTTGAGGGTGTTGAGCCGCAAATCCAGCGCGATGAAGACGGCAAGCCCCAGCGGGTATGGCTGTCGGCGCGCGATGGCAGTGGTCTGGAGTTGCTTGAACAAGCGATTGCCGAACTGCTGGGCAGCGATTTGTTTGTCGGCACCTTGCGCTTGCCGCAACGTTTTGCTCGACTGCGTGCACAGTTTTTCGAACTGGGCGCCGTACAGAAAGAAGAATACGACGAAGAAGGTGTCAGCTTGCTGGCCGTTCGATTGCCGCGCTCGGAGCTGAATCGGCTGGTCAGCCGTGAAGGTGTGGTACCGACAGAGTTCATCGAACAACACACTTTGCAATAAAAGCCTCCGAAAGCGGTTGTGCCGCAGTAGCAGGCATTCTGTAGCATTGGTCGGCGCGCCGTGGGTGCGTCTTTGCTTTATCAGATGGAGAGCGCTATGGCTTGGAATGAGCCGGGTGGCAACTCGAATAATCAGGATCCTTGGGGTGGTAAACGCCGCAATAATGGCGACCGCAAGGGGCCACCAGATCTCGACGAGGCCTTCCGAAAGCTGCAGGAAAGCCTGAATGGGTTGTTCGGTGGTGGAAAAAAACGTGGTGGCGGTGACGACGGCGGTCGCACAAGCAAGGGCGGCGGCTATGGCCTGCTGGGCCTCGGGCTTGTCGTGCTCGCAGCTGTTTGGCTGTACAGCGCCGTGTACGTGGTGGACGAGCAGGAGCAGGCTGTTGTGCTGCGCTTCGGCAAGTACTACGAGACTGTCGGGCCAGGCCTGAACATCTATTTCCCGCCGATCGACAAGAAGTACATGGAGAACGTCACGCGTGAGCGTGCCTACACCAAGCAGGGCCAGATGCTGACCGAAGACGAGAACATCGTCGAAGTGCCGCTGACCGTGCAGTACAAGATCAGCAACCTGCAGGACTTCGTGCTGAACGTTGATCAGCCGGAAATCAGCCTGCAACACGCAACCGAAAGTGCCCTGCGCCATGTGGTGGGTTCCACCGCCATGGACCAGGTGCTGACCGAAGGTCGTGAATTGATGGCCAGCGAGATCAAGGAGCGCCTGCAGCGGTTCCTCGATACCTACCGCACCGGCATCACCGTCACTCAGGTGAACGTACAGAGCGCAGCTGCACCGCGCGAAGTGCAGGAAGCCTTTGATGACGTGATCCGCGCCCGTGAAGACGAGCAGCGTTCGCGCAACCAGGCTGAAACCTACGCCAACGGTGTCGTACCGGAAGCCCGTGGTCAGGCCCAGCGTATCCTTGAAGATGCCAACGGTTACCGCGACGAAGTGGTCTCCCGCGCCAAGGGTGAGGCGGATCGCTTTACCAAACTGGTTGCCGAGTACCGCAAGGCTCCGGAAGTCACGCGTGAGCGTCTGTACCTGGACACCATGCAGGAAGTTTTCAGCAACACCAGCAAGGTTCTCGTGACCGGCAGCAAAGGTGGGCAGAACAACCTGCTGTACCTGCCGCTGGACAAGATGATCGAAGGTGGTCGTAGCGGCACCAGCGCACCGTCCAGCAGCTCGAATGCCGCTGCCAACGAAGCGAGCGCCCGTGCGGCCGCTGACTTGCTGCAACAGCAAACACGTACCAGGGAGAGTCGTTGATGAGCAATAAATCGCTGACCGCCCTGATTGTGGGCGTCGTCGTGGTCATCGCTGCCTGGAACTGCTTCTACATCGTGTCTCAGACCGAGCGCGCGGTGTTGCTGCAATTCGGTCGTGTGGTGCAGGCGGATGTCCAGCCGGGCCTGCATGTGAAAGTCCCCTACGTGAACCAGGTGCGCAAGTTCGACGGCCGCCTGATGACCCTGGATGCACCGACACAACGCTTCCTCACCCTGGAAAAGAAAGCCGTGATGGTTGACGCCTACGCCAAGTGGCGCGTCAAGGATGCCGAGCGCTTCTACACCGCGACCTCCGGCCTCAAGCAGATTGCCGACGAGCGTTTGTCGCGCCGTCTGGAATCGGGCCTGCGTGACCAGTTTGGTAAACGCACCCTGCACGAGGTGGTATCCGGTGAACGTGATGCGCTGATGGCTGACATCACCCGTTCGCTGAACACGATGGCAGAAAAAGAGTTGGGCATTGAAGTGGTTGATGTCCGGGTCAAGGCTATCGACCTGCCGAAGGAAGTGAACCGCAGCGTGTTCGAGCGTATGAGCACCGAGCGTGAGCGTGAAGCCCGTGAGCACCGCGCCAAAGGTAACGAGTTGGCTGAAGGTATCCGTGCGGATGCCGACCGTCAGCGCCGTGTACTGCTGGCAGAGGCTTATCGCGAGTCTGAAGAGGCTCGTGGTGACGGCGACGCGCAAGCTGCGGCGATCTACGCCAAGGCTTACGGCCAGGACCAGGAGTTCTACGCGTTCTACCGTAGCTTGCGTGCCTACCGTGAAAGCTTCGCGAACAAAACCGACGTCATGGTGCTGGACCCAAGCAGCGACTTCTTCCGCTACCTGGAAAAGTCCAAGTAACCAAGCCTGTGACCTTAGGGCGCACTCCGTCGGGCGGCTAAAATGCCTGGCGGGGTGATCCTTTCAGAAAACGGGTGTATGATGCGGCAGCCGGGAAATTCCCGGCTTTTTTGCGTCTGCATGTTTGATTCGGCAGGCGCCACAGGTTTTTCGAGGAAAGTGCCCGACGAGGCCGCTGGCAGGCCGTTCGTCACGTCGCTCTTGCGCGTGGATTATGCAAAGCGTGGGTATTTTCTGCTTCACTCAAGGCTCGGCCGAGGGCTGGCCGCCCGGATCATAGGGGAATGGCGTAATGGCAACGGTAGACCGCTGGCTGCTGCCAGATGGCATCGAAGAAGTACTGCCACCAGAAGCTGCGCGCATTGAAGTAGCGCGTCGCCAGGTGTTGGATCTGTTCCAGAGCTGGGGTTACGAGTTTGTCGTGACCCCCCATATCGAGTACCTGGAATCCCTGCTGACCGGCGCGGGCCAGGACCTGGATCTGCGCACCTTCAAGGTCATCGACCCGCAATCGGGCCGGCAAATGGGTTTCCGTGCCGACATCACGCCGCAGGTGGCGCGCATTGATGCGCACACCCTGCGCCGCGAAGGCCCGAGCCGCCTGTGCTACGCCGGCAGCGTGCTGCATGCTCAGCCGCGTGCTTTGTCGTCTTCGCGCAGCCCGATCCAGTTGGGCGCCGAGTTGTACGGTGATGCCAGCCCGAGCAGCGACGTTGAAGTGATCAGCCTGATGCTGGCCATGCTGCAACTGGCTGATGTGCCGGATGTACACATGGACCTGGGCCACGTTGGTATCTACCGTGGTCTGGCCCGTGCGGCTGGTTTGTCCGGTGAAGTGGAGCAACAGTTGTTCGATGCCTTGCAGCGCAAGGCTATCGATGAAGTCATCGCCCTGACTGCAGGCGTGCCTGCGGACCTGGCCGACATGTTGCGCGCACTGGTGAACCTGTGCGGTGGCCGTGAAGTGCTGGTGGCTGCCCGTGAGCGCCTGGCCAATGCGCCGGCGCCGGTATTGGCTGCACTGGATGATGTGTTTGCGATTGCCGAGCAGTTGTCGGCGCGCTTCCCCGAGTTGCCGCTGTATTTCGACCTGGGTGAGTTGCGCGGCTATCACTACCACACCGGTGTGGTGTTTGCCGTTTTTGTGCCGGGTGTTGGCCAGGCCATCGCCCAGGGCGGTCGTTATGACGATATCGGCGCTGACTTCGGTCGCGCACGTCCGGCGACTGGCTTTTCTACCGATTTGAAAACCCTGGTGACCCTGGGGCGTGCTGAGGTCGAGCTGCCGTCTGGTGGCATCTGGATGCCCGACAGTACGGACGCAGCACTCTGGCAGCAGGTTTGCCAGTTGCGCAGTGAGGGTCAGCGTGTTGTCCAGGCTTTGCCTGGGCAGCCATTGGCCGCCGCCCGTGAAGCGGACTGCGACCGGCAATTGATTCTGCAGAACGGGCTTTGGCAAGTATCGCCACTGGCTTCTTGAGTTTTCCTGCCGGCCATCGCCGGCACCAAGTTTGCGCGAATGAGGACAAGTGTTATGGGTAAGAATGTCGTAGTCCTGGGCACCCAATGGGGTGATGAGGGCAAAGGCAAGATCGTTGATCTGCTGACCGAACATGCTGCCGCCGTAGTGCGCTACCAAGGTGGCCACAACGCTGGCCACACCCTGGTCATCGATGGCGAAAAAACCGTTTTGCACCTGATCCCGTCGGGCGTGCTGCGCGAAGGCGTGCAGTGCCTGATCGGCAACGGTGTTGTGGTTGCACCTGACGCCCTGCTGCGTGAGATCACCAAGCTGGAAGAGAAAGGCGTACCGGTGCGCGAGCGCCTGCGTATCAGCCCGTCCTGCCCGCTGATCCTGTCCTTCCACGTTGCGCTGGACCAGGCCCGTGAAAAGGCGCGTGGCGAGCTGAAGATCGGCACCACCGGTCGCGGCATTGGCCCGGCTTACGAAGACAAGGTTGCACGTCGTGGCCTGCGTGTGGGCGACCTGCTCAACATGCCGCGCTTTGAAGACAAGCTGCGTGAGCTGGTGGATTACCACAACTTCATGCTTGTGGGTTACTACAAAGAGCCGGCCATCGAGTTCGAAAAGACTCTGGCTGAGTGCAAGGAATACGCTGAGCTGCTCAAGCCGCTGATGCTGGACGTGACCGCCGAGCTGCACGACCTGCGTCGCGCCGGCAAAGACATCATGTTCGAAGGCGCCCAGGGTTCGTTGCTGGACATCGATCACGGCACCTATCCGTACGTGACCAGCTCCAACACCACCGCGGGTGGCGTTGCGACCGGTTCGGGCGTTGGCCCGATGTTCCTGGACTACATCCTGGGCATCACCAAGGCTTACACCACGCGCGTGGGTTCGGGCCCGTTTCCGACTGAGCTGTTCGACGCA
Organism: Pseudomonas sp. 2995-3; assembly: GCF_002742565.1. Taxonomy (NCBI): domain Bacteria; kingdom Pseudomonadati; phylum Pseudomonadota; class Gammaproteobacteria; order Pseudomonadales; family Pseudomonadaceae; genus Pseudomonas; species Pseudomonas sp. 2995-3. The sequence continues at coordinate 148,317 of NZ_LJSB01000125.1, forward strand.
GTCGGCGCGCACCTGGCCAAGCAAGGTCACGAGTTCGGTGCTACCACTGGCCGCGCCCGTCGTTGCGGCTGGTTCGACGCCGTTATCCTGCGCCGCGCTATCGATGTGAACAGCATCTCGGGCATCTGCCTGACCAAGCTGGACGTTCTCGACGGCCTGGAAACCATCAACATCTGCATCGGCTACAAAGATGCCGAAGGCAAGGATGTTGCACCGACCGACGCTGACAGCTACGTAGGCCTGCAGCCTGTGTACGAAGAAGTGCCGGGCTGGACCGAGTCGACCGTGGGCGCCAAAACCCTGGAAGAGCTGCCAGCCAACGCCCGTGCCTACATCAAGCGTGTTGAAGAGCTGATCGGCGCGCCGATCGACATTATTTCGACAGGCCCGGACCGCAACGAGACCATCGTTCTGCGTCACCCGTTCGCTTAACAAGCTGTTGATGTAAAAAGTAAAAGGGCTCCTTCGGGAGCCCTTTTTCGTGGCCGGCTGGCAATCGGCACGACCCTTGCTACGGTTCTTTCTTTCGCGGTGCTATCAAATTAATGGCACCCGTGGTGGAGGGATTTACCGTGTCTGCCGTTCTCTCATTGTTACAAAGCCGGCTGTTGCGGCCGGTGTTCGTTACCCTAGGTATCGCTCTTTTGGTGCAAGTGCTGGTGGCCGTTGCCCTGACGCGAAGCACCGTGACGGCGTTGGAAGCGGATTTAAGCAGCCGCCTGGGTGCCGACAGCCAGAAACTGTCTGGCGAGCTGGCGCAAGCCGGCAAGGAAGTCACCTCGAGCCTGGACAGCTTGTCTTCGAGCACGCGCCAGCGCCTGACCGCAGGGCTTTCCACGCGCCTGCAAGAGGAGCAGAAGCAACTGCGTGCGACCCTGGAAAAAGACCTGCAGGACTCGGCCAATGACATGGCCCAACTGCTGGCGTCGGTGGCGCCCCGCGCCATGTGGGACAGCGACGTGCCGACATTGTCGGAGTTCGCCCGGCGCGCCCAGCGTAATCCCAACGTGTTGTTCGTGGTGTATGACGACGCCGCTGGCGAGCACCTGACCCGTTACCTCAATCGCGAAAACCCGATCAACCAGGCACTGCTCGACAAGGGCAAGGGCGACCGAGCCTTGGATAAGGTCCTGGATGCGGCTAAAAACGACCCTTCGGTGTTCTACGTCGAGGCGTCCATCAGCCCCAACGGCACGGAGATCGGCAAAGTCCGCATGGGCGTCTCGACCAAAGCCGTAGAGGCCGACCTGGCGGCGCTGGACAAGCGTTTTGCCGCACTGATCGCGAGCAGTGATCAGTTGGTCGGTGACAGCCTCAAAGGCGCCGCCGCCGACAGCGCAGCGGCCATGGGCGCGCGCCTGCAATCGGCGCAAGCCACTGCCACCCAGATGACCGCCAACACCAGCGGCGCCGTACAGGACGCTGCGGGAGCGTTGCGCTGGCGCATCGGCCTGGGGCTCGCCATTGTCGGGTTTGGCGTATTACTGCTGATCGCCATCGTGCTGGGGCGCCGTGTGGTCAATCGGCTGAAGTTGTTGATTGCCGCTATGGACGACCTGGCGGCGGGCGAGGGCGACCTCACCAAGCGTGTGCAGATCAACAGCAAGGACGAAATCGGCGACATGGCCTCGGCGGTCAATCGCTTTGTGGATAAGTTGCAGCCAATCGTGCGTGAGGCCGGCGATGTGGCACAGCGCACCGGCGTCGAAATCGGCGCCATGACCTTGCGCAATGCCGGGGCTGACAAGGCGGCCGGTTTGCAGCGCGACGAAGTTGCCGAAAGCTTGCGCGCTCTGTCGCAAATGGCCGATGAGGCCCAGGCCGAAAGCCATGCAATGCAGGCAGCGTTGCAGCAGGTGGTGGGTATTCGCCAGGCCACGGACGAAAACTCACGGACCTCGGCTGAGGTCGGCAGCCTGATCGAAGCGCTGGCGGGGCAAGTGCAGGCCGGTTCCCAGGTGATCGAGCGGTTGGCGCAGCAAAGCGAGCAGATCGAAGTGGTGTTGACGGTGATTCACGGGATTGCCGAGCAGACCAACCTGCTGGCCCTGAATGCGGCGATTGAAGCGGCGCGTGCCGGTGAGACCGGGCGAGGTTTTGCGGTGGTGGCGGACGAAGTGCGGGCGCTGGCGAGTAAAACCCAAAGCTCCACTGGGGATATCCAGGCGCATATCGTGGCGTTGCAGCAGGGCGCACGGGAAGCGGTGGAAACCATCGGCAAGGCCGGGCGCCAGGCGAATGAAGGGTTGTTGGTGCTGCGCGACAGTGTGCGCTTGCAACAGTCGGTGCAGGCTTCGGTGGAGCAAGTGCATGCGGCGATTGGCCTGGCGACGCGTGCGGCCGAGCACCAGGCCCAGGGCGCGCATGCGGTGCGTGGCCGGGTCGAGGTGATCCACGCCCAGGCCGAGCGGGCCGCGCAGGCGGTGGTGGAGACGACGGCCAGTGGCAAGGTGCTGGATGGGTTGGCAGCGCAGTTGAAGGCGAGTTTGGGGCAGTTTCGGGCTTAGCGTCGTCTGCGCCGGCCTCATCGCAGGCAAGCCAGCTCCCACATTTGACCGAGTTCCAGCGTTGGAATGCAATCGAATGTGGGAGCTGGCTTGCCTGCGATAGCGGTCTCAGCGGCTCAAATACATCCGCGTCGTCAGCAGATACACCGGCAACCCCGACACCAGAATCAACAGCGCCGCATACGGCGCCGCCGCCGCAAACTCAACATTCGAGGTATGCGCCCACACGGCAGTCGCCAGGGTATTCAGCCCCGTAGGGCTGAGCAGCAAAGTCGCCGTCAGCTCCTTCATCGCATCCAGAAACACCAACGCGAACGCCGCCCCCAAGGCCGGGAAAATAATCGGCAAGGTCACCCGGCAAAACGCGCTGAACGACGAGGAGCCCAGCGTGCGTGCCGCCTCCTCCAATTGCGGCGCAGCTTTGTTCAGTGCGGTTCGAATCGGCGCCTGAGCGAGCGGCAAAAACAATAGCGCATAAGCAATCAGCAGCAGCGCCGAGGTCTGATACAGCGCCGGCACATAGTGCAGGGCGAAATACACCAGTGTCAGCGCAATCACCAACCCTGGCAGGGCATGCAGCAGATAAGGCAGGCGCTCAGCCCAAATCGCCAACTGGCCTTTGTAGCGCACCACCAGCAGCCCCACCGGTACAGCTAATACCAGGCAAAGTGCAGCGCCGCCCAACGACAGTGCCAGAGAGGACAGCAGCGCCTCACCAATTTCGGCCACCGGGAATGCCGCCGATGAGCCCACTGCCAGCCAGTAAGCGAGCATCCCCAGCGGAATGCCGCTGCCAATGATCGCCAGCGCCAGGCAGTACAGCTGGCCCACGGTCGACCATTTGCCCAGCTTGACCTGTTCAGCATGCCGCGCCGCGCCCTGGCCGATGCGCACATGCCGGCCTTTGCCGCGCACCCGCAGCTCCAGCCACAGCAGCGTCAGGCACATCACCAGCAGCACCGCCGAGAGCATCGCGGCATTGGCGTTGCTGAATTCCAGTTCGAACTGTTGGTAGATCGCGGTGGTAAAGGTTTGCAGGCCGATGATCGACAGCGCGCCGAATTCCACCAGCATATGCAGCGCGATCAGCAGGGCTCCGGCCAGCAGCGAGGGCCAGAGCAACGGCAGTGTAATTCGGAAAAAAACGCCCCAGCGATTCAGTCCCAGCGTGCGGGCCGACTCTTCAAGGGATGGATCAAGATTGCGCAATGTCGCCGCCACCGGCAGAAACACCAGTGGGTACTTGGACAGGGTCATCACCAGTATTGCCCCGCCAAGCCCTTCGAAGTTGGCGCTCAGCGAGACCCAGGTAAAGCTGCTGACAAAGGCCGGTACCGCAAACGGCAGGCACAGGATTACTCCCCAGATGCGTCGCCCCGGCAGGTTGCTGCGCTCCAGTAGCCACGCCAGTGACAGGCCGATCACGCCGCAAGCCACCGTCACCCCAACCATCAAAGCCAAGGTGTTGCGCAACAGCCCGAACACATACGGCCGCCACAGCAGGTGCACCGCCTCCGCCCAGCCGGCCTGCCAGGCCTTGGTCCCGACATATACCAGCGGCAGCAGGCTCAGGCCAACCAGAAACAGCACGGGTAACAACAACCAGATCGACGGGCGTTTGCGCCGGGGGGTGAACACCCCGGCGGGTAGCGATGGGTTCATCAGTTCAAGCCAACGTCACGTTCCAGGTCCAGGGCTTCTTCGGCGTTGCCAAGGTCTGCCGGGGTGACTTTCGGCGGTTGCAGCTCGCTGAACGGCTTGAGGCCGCGATTGGATTGCATGCCCTTGCGCAGCGGGTATTCGGCCGAGGTATTGGTGATGACGCGCTGGCCTTCTTCACTGGCCATGAATGCCAGGAGTTGCTGGGCTTCTTTGGGGTGCTTGCTGGATTTGAGCGCCGCCGCCGAGGACACGGTGATCAGGCCGCCCACATCGCCATCGGTGAAGTAATGCAGCTGAGAATCCAGGTTGGTTTTTTCTTTCTTCAGGGCGAACCAGTAGTAGTTGTTCAGCAGCACGGTGGCCACTTCGCCGTTTTCCACGGCCTTGAGCGCGACCATATTGTTGCTGTACACCTTGCCGAAGGCGCGCAGGCCGGTCAGCCATTCTTCAGCAGCTTCGCGACCGTGCAGCTTGATAATCGCCACGGCCTGCTCCTGAAATGCGCCACTGGTGGGCACGAAGCCGACTTTGCCTTGCCACTCGGGGCCAGCGAAATCGAGTACCGATTTGGGCAGGTCTTTTTCGGCGATCAGTTTGGGGTTAAAGGCCACGACGCGGGTACGAGCGGTCACGCCCATCCAGTCACCGTTGCTGCCGACGTAATCCTTGGGCAATACGTCCAGCGTGCTCGCATCAATCTTGGCCAGCAGGCCTTGCTCGCCGAGTTTGTTCAGCGGCGGCGATTCTTCTGTGTAGATCACATCGGCAGGGGAGCGCGCGCCTTCTTCCACGACCTGGCTGGCGAGCTGGTTGCTGCTGCCTTTGCGCACGTTGACGTGAATGCCGGTCTTGGCTTCGAAGGCCTTGGCGAGTTCATCGCCGACTTCTTTGTGCTGGCCGTTGTACAGGGTCAGGGACACCTTGTCGGCGGAGTAGGCGGTGGGCGAGAGCAGCGTCAAGCCAAGCAGGGTGAGGGTCAGGCCACGCAGAAGGGATGTCTTGAGACGGTTATCGCGGATCATCATCCGAAGTGTTCCTCGCTTGTATGCAACAAATCATTGCAAGGATAAACGATAAAACTTCTCAAGTGCGGATGAGGGGAGAATCCTTGGGGAAGTTTTCAAACCCCGGAAACGAAAAAACCCGCTTTCGCGGGTTTGATCTGAATTTGGTGCCCAGGAGAAGACTCGAACTTCCACGACCTTGCGATCACCAGCACCTGAAGCTGGCGTGTCTACCAATTTCACCACCTGGGCATTATCAACAACGCTTGCGCTGTTGATGGAGCGAACTATACGGAGCGCTTTTTAATCTGTAAACCCCTGATATCAAAAATATAATTCAATATTCTTGTTAAAAATCAGAGGCCTGAAACGAAAAAACCCGCTTTCGCGGGTTTAATCTGAATTTGGTGCCCAGGAGAAGACTCGAACTTCCACGACCTTGCGATCACCAGCACCTGAAGCTGGCGTGTCTACCAATTTCACCACCTGGGCAGCATCAACAACGTTGCCGTCGTCGATGGCGCGCACTATACGGAGGCGATTTTGAGCTGTAAAGCCCTGCGATGAAAAAAGCCCGGAAAATTTCGCCAATGGTCATTCAAGGCGCTTTCCGAGGGCTGCAAAGGCCTTTTAAACGCTTGTTGACACCTGAAATTTCCCGTTTCAATACGCGTATGCCAAACTAACCCGCATATAGACAAGGTGAAAACTCTCTAATGGCCGATTGGCAGTCCCTCGATCCCGAGGCCGCTCGTGAAGCGGAAAAATATGAAAACCCTATTCCTAGCCGCGAACTGATCCTGGCGCATCTCGCCGATCGTGGTTCGCCTGCTAGCCGCGAGCAGTTGGTTGAAGAGTTCGGTCTGACCACCGAAGACCAGCTCGAAGCCCTGCGCCGCCGTTTGCGTGCCATGGAGCGCGATGCTCAACTGATCTACACCCGTCGTGGCACCTATGCGCCTGTGGATAAGCTCGACTTGATCCTGGGCCGCATCGCCGGCCATCGGGATGGCTTCGGCTTCCTGATCCCGGATGACGGCAGCGACGACCTGTTCATGAGCCCGGCGCAAATGCGCCTGGTATTCGACGGCGACCGTGCCCTGGCCCGCGTTTCCGGCCTGGACCGTCGTGGTCGCCGTGAAGGCGTGATCGTCGAAGTGGTGTCCCGTGCCCACGAGTCCATCGTTGGCCGTTACTTCGAAGAAGGCGGCATCGGCTTTGTAGTGCCGGATAACCCGAAGGTCCAGCAGGAAGTGCTGATTACCCCGGGTCGCAATGGTGCCGCCAAGGTCGGCCAGTTCGTCGAGGTGAAAATCACCCACTGGCCAACCGCGCGCTTCCAGCCACAGGGCGATATTGTTGAAGTGGTCGGCAACTACATGGCGCCGGGCATGGAAATCGACGTTGCGCTGCGCACCTACGATATTCCTCACGTCTGGCCGGAGGCTGTGCTCAAGGAAGCCGCCAAGCTCAAGCCGGAAGTGGAAGAGAAAGACAAGGAAAAACGCATCGACCTGCGCCATCTGCCGTTCGTCACCATCGACGGCGAAGATGCCCGCGACTTCGACGATGCGGTCTATTGCGAAGCCAAGCCTGGCAAGCTGCGCCTGTTCTCCGGCGGCTGGAAGTTGTTCGTCGCGATTGCCGACGTCTCCAGCTATGTGAAGATCGGTTCGGCCCTGGATAACGAAGCCCAGGTGCGCGGCAACTCCGTGTACTTCCCTGAGCGCGTGATCCCGATGCTGCCTGAGCAGCTGTCCAACGGCCTGTGCTCCCTGAACCCGAAAGTCGACCGTTTGGCCATGGTGTGCGAGATGACCATCTCCAAAACCGGCGAAATGACCGACTACCAGTTCTACGAAGCGGTGATCCACTCCCAGGCACGCCTGACCTACAACAAGGTCAGCACCATCCTGGAAGCGCCGAAGACCAGCGAAGCAAAGGCCCTGCGTGGCGAATATGCCGACGTAGTGCCGCACCTCAAGCAGCTTTACGCGCTGTACAAGGTGTTGCTGGGCGCACGTCATGTACGTGGCGCAATCGACTTTGAAACCCAGGAAACCCGGATTGTCTTCGGTTCCGAGCGCAAGATCGCGGCCATTACGCCGACCACGCGTAACGATGCGCACAAGCTGATCGAGGAGTGCATGCTGGCGGCCAACGTGGCCACCGCAGAGTTCCTCAAAAAGCACGAAATTCCTGCCCTGTACCGCGTGCACGACGGCCCGCCGCCGGAGCGTTTGGAAAAACTGCGCGCTTTCCTCGGTGAGCTTGGCCTGTCCCTGCACAAAGGCAAGGACGGCCCGACGCCGAAGGATTACCAGGCGCTGCTGGCCAGCATCAAGGACCGTCCGGATTACCACGTGATCCAGACCGTGATGCTGCGCTCTCTGAGCCAGGCGGTGTACAGCGCCGATAACCAGGGCCACTTCGGCCTGAATTACGAGGCGTACACCCACTTCACTTCGCCGATTCGTCGTTACCCGGACCTGCTCACGCACCGGGCGATCCGCAGCGTGATCCACTCCAAGCAGAACACCCCGCACGTCAAGCGCGCCGGTGCCATGACCATTCCGAAGGCACGGATCTATCCGTACGACGAAGCGGCCCTGGAACAGCTGGGCGAGCAGTGCTCCATGAGCGAGCGCCGCGCCGACGAAGCCACCCGCGACGTAGTGAACTGGCTCAAGTGCGAGTTCATGAAAGACCGCGTGGGCGAGTCGTTCCCTGGTGTGATCACTGCCGTGACGGGTTTTGGCCTGTTCGTCGAGCTGACCGACATTTACGTCGAAGGCTTGGTGCACGTCACTGCGCTGCCGGGCGATTACTACCACTTCGACCCTGTGCATCACCGCCTGGCGGGCGAGCGTACCGGTCGCAGCTTCCGTTTGGGTGACACCGTGGAAGTGCAGGTCATGCGCGTCGACCTCGACGAGCGCAAGATCGACTTCGGCATGCCCGACAAGCCGACCGAAACACCGACTGGCCGTAAAAAGCGTGGCAGCGAACCGACTGCGCCAGCCAGCAAAGGCAAGGGCGCGCCTGCGAAAGCAGCGCCCACCGAGCCTGCGCCAGCCAAGGCCGCTCGTCGTTCGTCCACCAAGGAGAAGGCCCCAGAGGCCTACCGCCCGAGCGATGCAGCGGCGAAAAACGCTGAAGTGCGCAAGAGCCGTGAGTTGAAGCAGCAGTTGCTCAACGAAGCCAAAAGCGGTGGTAAAGCGGCGTCTGGGGGAAAGTCCCACGGGGCGGAAAAGCCGTCGAGCAAACCGAGTAAACACCGTAAAGGCCCGCCTAAAGCGGGTTCGGCCCCCGCGAAAAGCGGCGGGTCGCGCAAACCTAAGGCCAAGTCATGAGTCTGGAAAAAATCTACGGCGTGCACGCCGTAGAAGCACTGCTGCGTCATCACCCTAAACGCGTCAAGCAGGTGTGGTTGGCCGAAGGCCGCAGCGAGCCGCGTGTACAAGCGCTGGTCGAGCTGGCTACGCAAAACAAGGTTGCCATCGGCCAGGCCGAGCGCCGTGAAATGGACGTGTGGGTCGAGGGCGTTCACCAAGGCGTGGTTGCGGACGTAAGCCCGAGCCAGGTCTGGGGCGAAGCGATGCTCGACGAGCTGCTCGACCGTACCGAAGGCGCACCGCTGTTGCTGGTGCTGGACGGCGTGACCGACCCGCACAACCTCGGCGCTTGCCTGCGTTCGGCCGATGCCGCCGGTGCGCTGGCGGTGATCGTGCCTAAGGACAAGTCGGCAACCCTGACGCCGGTCGTGCGTAAAGTCGCGTGCGGCGCGGCGGAAGTGATTCCACTGGTGGCCGTGACCAACCTGGCGCGTACCCTGGAGAAACTCCAGCAGCGCGGCCTTTGGATCGTGGGCACCGCAGGCGAGGCCGAGGTCAGCATTTATGACCAGGACCTCACTGGCCCGACTATCCTGATCATGGGTGCCGAAGGCAAAGGCATGCGTCGCCTGACCCGCGAGCATTGCGATTACCTGGTGAAATTGCCGATGGCCGGTAGCGTCAGCAGCCTCAACGTGTCGGTTGCCACCGGTGTGTGCCTGTTCGAAGCCCAGCGTCAGCGCGGTGCCAAGGCCAAGAGCAAGAAGTAACCCGATCAAAAATGTGCGGCCGGGCTTGTGTGGGAGCTGGCTTGCCTGCGATAGCATCACCTCTGTATCACTGATACACCGAGGTGCCTGCATCGCAGGCAAGCCAGCTCCCACAGAATTTCAGCTCCCGCAGTCGTTTCAGGGTGTTTGGAAGATTGTTCAAATAATCACCAATCACCTTGCGCCGTTTCTCCCCCTTCTCTACAATTGCGCCCCTTGCCTTCCTGGCAGGCACCTATGTGCCTCCCTGCGGCAAGATCCATAAGTGTCATTCACTCCTTGTCTGACCGTTTTTGAGCGGCAGGCTACAACCCGTAAGGAGCATTCATGCGTCATTACGAAATCATCTTTTTGGTCCACCCGGATCAAAGCGAGCAAGTCGGCGGCATGGTTGAGCGTTACACCAAGCTGATCGAAGAAGACGGCGGCAAAATCCACCGTCTGGAAGATTGGGGCCGTCGTCAACTGGCCTACGCAATCAACAATGTTCACAAGGCTCACTACGTGATGCTGAACGTTGAGTGCACTGGCAAGGCCCTGGCCGAGCTGGAAGACAACTTCCGCTACAACGATGCAGTGATCCGTAACCTGGTCATCCGTCGCGAAGAAGCCGTTACCGGCCAATCCGAGATGCTCAAGGCTGAAGAAAACCGCAGTGAGCGCCGTGAGCGTCGCGACCGTCCTGAGCACGAAGGCGCCGAAAGCGCTGATAGTGATGACAGCGACAACAGCGATAACGCTGACGAGTAATCCACGGACCTTTTAAGGAGCCTATCAAATGGCACGTTTCTTCCGTCGTCGTAAATTCTGCCGCTTCACCGCTGAAGACGTGAAAGAGATCGATTACAAAGATCTCAACACTCTGAAAGCCTACGTATCCGAGACCGGCAAAATCGTTCCAAGCCGTATCACCGGTACCAAAGCACGTTATCAGCGTCAGCTGGCCACCGCTATCAAGCGCGCCCGCTTCCTGGCCCTGCTGGCCTACACCGACAGCCACGGCCGCTGAGACCGGGCAGTCGACAAGTAGTAAGGGATTGAATGCATGCGCGCCTTAGCTGAGTTCATCATGCGCGGTCGCGTGCAGGCCACTCTGGTAGTGGCCGGATGTGCGGCATTGCCGCTGCTTTATTGGTTGGGTGCTGCTGCAGGTTGCCTTGTGCTCCTGCGGCGCGGTTTGAAGGACGCCCTTGGCGTTCTTGCCCTGGGATTGTTGCCGGCCTTGATCTGGTGGCTTCAATTCGGTGATCCACGGGTACTTCTGGTACTGCTGGGGTCATCGAGCCTTGCGTTGGTTTTACGCGCAAGTGAGTCCTGGGTCCGCACGCTGCTGGTCAGCGTGGCATTGGGGTTGGTGTACTCAGTGATGCTTGGCGCGGCTTTCCGCCCGCAAATCGAAGCGCTGTCGCAAGAGATCGTCAAGATCCTGCCGATGGCCCTCGGGGATCTCTACCAGCAATTGTCGGTAGATGAGCGAGCGCGGTTTGCGTCACTGATTGCCCCGGTCCTGACCGGCCTGATTGCGGCATTGTTGCAGGTCGTCAGCGTGCTGAGCCTGATTGTTGGGCGTTATTGGCAAGCGTTGTTGTACAACCCGGGTGGTTTTGGTCGCGAATTTCGCAGTATCAGAATCCCAGCGGGGCCGGCGATGTTGCTGCTGGCGTGCATGGTTGTCGGGCCGAACTTCGGCCCACAGATGGCCTTGCTGGCGCCGATTTGCAGTGTACCGCTGGTGTTTGCCGGGCTGGCCCTGATTCACGGGCTGGTTGCGCGAAAGCGCCTGGCCAAGTTCTGGCTGGTGGGGTTGTACGTCACGATGTTGCTGTTTATGCAGCTGATCTATCCGTTACTCGTGGTTTTGGCCATTGTCGACGGCCTGATTGATTTTCGCGGTCGTCTGGCGTCGAAAGACGCCGATAACGCGAACGGTGAAGGTTAAAAGTTAGAGGATTTTCACATGCAACTGATCCTTCTGGAAAAAGTCGCCAACCTGGGCAACCTGGGCGACAAAGTGAACGTTAAGGCCGGCTACGGTCGTAACTACCTGCTGCCATACGGCAAAGCCACCGCTGCAACCGCTGCCAACCTGGCTGCGTTTGAAGAGCGTCGTGCTGAGCTGGAAAAAGCAGCAGCAGACAAAAAAGCTTCGGCCGAAACTCGCGCTGCCCAACTGGCTGAGCTGGAAGTGACTATCACTGCCACCGCCGGTGACGAAGGCAAGCTGTTCGGTTCGATCGGCACCCACGACATCGCTGATGCACTGACCGCCTCCGGCGTTGAAGTGCAGAAGAGCGAAGTTCGTCTGCCGAACGGCACCATCCGCAACGTAGGCGAATTCGACGTAGCCGTGCACCTGCACGCTGAAGTTGAAGCCACCGTACGCGTTGTAGTGGTAGCAGCTTAAGCAACACCTAACTGACTGGCACCTCGCGTGCCAGGCGGTTAACATCGGGCACGATCCTGTTTACAGGTCGTGCCTTTTGTTTTTCTACACACCCCTAATTCCAAGTGGCCATGAACGATATTTCAGCTCCTGAGCAATACGATCTGCAAACCGCTGCCCTGAAGGTGCCGCCGCATTCCATCGAGGCCGAACAGGCCGTGCTCGGTGGCTTGATGCTGGATAACAACGCCTGGGAACGCGTGCTGGATCAAGTCTCGGACGGTGATTTCTATCGCCATGACCACCGCCTGATCTTCCGCGCCATTGCCAAGCTGGCCGACCAGAACTCGCCGATCGACGTGGTGACCCTGGCCGAACAGCTGGACAAGGAAGGCCAGACCTCCCAAGTCGGCGGTCTGGGCTACCTGGGTGAGCTGGCGAAAAACACGCCATCCGTCGCCAACATCAAGGCGTATGCGCAGATCGTTCGCGAGCGCGCCACGCTGCGCCAGTTGATCGGTATCAGCACCGAAATCGCCGACAGCGCCTTTAACCCTGAAGGCCGCACTGCCGCCGAGATCCTCGACGAAGCTGAGCGCCAGATCTTCCAGATCGCCGAAGCGCGGCCGAAAACCGGCGGCCCAGTCAGCGTCAACGACCTGTTGACCAAGGCCATCGACCGCATCGACACCTTGTTCAACACCGACAACGCCATCACGGGTATTTCCACCGGCTACACCGACCTCGACGAGAAGACCAGCGGCTTGCAGCCGTCTGACTTGATCATCGTCGCCGGCCGTCCATCCATGGGTAAAACCACCTTTGCGATGAACCTGGTGGAAAACGCCGTGTTGCGCAGCGACAAAGCCGTCTTGGTTTACTCGCTGGAGATGCCAGGTGAATCGCTGATCATGCGTATGCTTTCCTCGCTTGGCCGTATCGACCAGACCAAGGTGCGAGCCGGTCGCCTGGAAGACGACGATTGGCCGCGCCTGACGTCGGCGGTCAACTTGCTTAACGACCGCAAGCTGTTTATCGATGACACCGCCGGTATCAGCCCATCAGAGATGCGTGCACGTACTCGCCGGCTGGTGCGTGAGCACGGCGACATCGCCCTGATCATGATCGACTACCTGCAGCTGATGCAGATCCCAGGCTCCAGCGGCGACAACCGCACCAACGAGATTTCCGAAATCTCCCGGTCGCTCAAAGCCCTGGCCAAGGAATTCAACTGCCCGGTGGTGGCGCTGTCCCAGCTCAACCGTTCCCTTGAGCAACGCCCGAACAAGCGCCCGGTGAACTCCGACTTGCGGGAATCCGGAGCGATCGAGCAGGATGCTGACGTGATCATGTTCGTGTACCGCGACGAGGTGTATCACCCCGAAACGGAGCACAAGGGCATTGCCGAAATCATCATCGGCAAGCAGCGGAACGGGCCAATCGGCTTTATCCGCCTGGCGTTTATCGGTAAGTACACGCGCTTCGAGAACCTGGCGCCGGGTAGCTATAACTTCGACGATGATGAGTAAGTTTCAGCGCCTGTAAGGGCCTTATCGCAGGCAAGCCAGCTCCCACACTCGAACGGTGAATACCTTCAAATGTGGGAGCTGGCTTGCCTGCGATTGCATCAGCACAATTCCGACCATTACCGTCGGAATTGGTCAAAATTTGTGCTATATTCCGCGCCCGCGATTTTTCATCTCAACACCGGTCACCGTCATGCAAACAGCCAAGCCGTTATTTGACTATCCCAAGTACTGGGCCGAATGTTTCGGTCCTGCGCCATTCCTGCCGATGAGCAGGGAGGAGATGGATCAGCTTGGCTGGGATTCCTGCGACATCATCATCGTCACCGGTGATGCGTATGTGGATCACCCGTCGTTTGGCATGGCGATCATCGGCCGGCTGCTGGAGTCCCAGGGCTTTCGCGTCGGGATCATTGCGCAGCCGAACTGGCAGTCCAAAGACGACTTCATGAAGCTCGGCGAGCCGAACCTGTTCTTCGGCGTCGCGGCCGGCAACATGGACTCGATGATCAACCGTTACACCGCCGACAAGAAAATCCGCTCCGACGACGCCTACACCCCAGGCGGCATGGCCGGCAAACGCCCGGACCGCGCCAGCCTGGTGTACAGCCAGCGTTGCAAGGAAGCCTACAAGAACGTGCCGATCGTACTTGGCGGCATCGAAGCGTCCCTGCGCCGCATCGCCCACTACGACTACTGGCAGGACCGTGTGCGCAACTCGATCCTGATCGATGCCTGCGCCGACATCCTGCTGTACGGCAACGCCGAGCGGGCCATCGTCGAAGTTGCCCAGCGCCTGTCGTGGGGCCACAAGATCGAAGACATCACCGACGTGCGCGGCACCGCGTTCATTCGCCGTGACACGCCTGAAGGCTGGTACGAGGTGGACTCCACGCGTATCGACCGTCCGGGCAAGATCGACAAGATCATCAACCCGTATGTGAATACCCAGGACACCCAGGCCTGCGCCATCGAGCAGGAAAAAGGCCCGGTTGAAGACCCGGAAGAAGCCAAGGTCGTACAAATTCTTGCCAGCCCGCGCATGACCCGTGACAAGACAGTCATTCGTCTGCCGTCCATGGAAAAAGTCCGTGGCGACTCGGTCCTGTACGCCCACGCCAACCGCGTGCTGCACCTGGAAACCAACCCAGGCAATGCCCGCGCTTTGGTGCAGAAGCATGGCGAAGTGGACGTGTGGTTCAACCCGCCGCCCATCCCTATGACCACCGAAGAAATGGACTACGTGTTCGGCATGCCTTACGCCCGCGTCCCGCACCCGGTGTACGGCAAGGAAAAGATCCCGGCCTACGACATGATCCGTTTCTCGGTGAACATCATGCGTGGCTGCTTCGGTGGCTGTACTTTCTGCTCGATCACCGAGCACGAAGGCCGCATCATCCAGAACCGTTCCGAAGAGTCGATCATTCGCGAGATCGAAGAGATCCGCGACAAAGTGCCAGGCTTCACCGGCGTGATCTCCGACCTCGGCGGCCCGACCGCGAACATGTACCGCATCGCCTGCAAGAGCCCGGAAATCGAATCCGCGTGCCGCAAGCCGTCATGCGTGTTCCCGGGCATCTGCCCGAACCTGAACACCGATCACTCCTCGTTGATTCAGCTGTATCGCAGCGCCCGTGCGTTGCCGGGTGTGAAGAAGATTCTGATTGCTTCCGGCCTGCGCTACGACCTCGCGGTCGAGTCGCCGGAATACGTCAAGGAACTGGTTACCCACCACGTCGGCGGTTACCTCAAGATCGCCCCGGAACACACCGAGGAAGGTCCGCTCAACCAGATGATGAAACCGGGCATTGGCAGCTATGACAAGTTCAAGCGCATGTTCGAGAAGTACACCAAGGAAGCGGGCAAGGAGCAGTACCTGATTCCTTACTTCATCGCCGCCCACCCCGGCACCACCGATGAAGACATGATGAACCTGGCCCTGTGGCTCAAGGGCAATGGCTTCCGTGCCGACCAGGTACAGGCGTTCTACCCGTCGCCGATGGCCACCGCCACCGCCATGTACCACTCGGGCAAGAACCCGCTGCGCAAGGTCACCTACAAGAGCGACGCGGTCACCATCGTCAAGAGCGAGGAACAGCGCCGTCTGCACAAGGCCTTCCTGCGCTACCACGACCCGAAAGGCTGGCCGATGCTGCGTGAAGCACTGACGCGCATGGGCCGCGCCGACCTGATCGGGCCGGGCAAGGATCAGTTGATCCCGCTGCACCAGCCGTCCACCGACAGCTACCAGAGCGCCCGTCGCAAGAACTCGACGCCGGCTGGCAGCCATAAGGTTGCGAAGGAAACCACCACCAGGATCCTCACCCAGCACACCGGCCTGCCACCGCGCGGCAGTGATGGCAGCAACCCGTGGGACAAGCGTGAGCAAGCCAAGGCGGCAGCTCAGGCGCGTAACAAGCAGGCGGCTAAAGAACGCAGTGATGCGGCGAAGGGCAAAGGCGGCAAGCCTGCGCGCAAGCCGGTCGTGCCGCGCTGATCGCAACCTGAATATGCAAAACGCCAGCCTCGTGCTGGCGTTTTGCTTTCTATTCGATTGCGTGCCTGTTTGTTAAGGTGTCGCCCATTAGATCGCCATCGCAGGCAAGCCAGCTCCCACAAAGCCGGCCCGGCCACCCTCATATTCAAGGAAGAATACCCATGAGCAACCCCCTGCTCTCCATCGGCATGGACTCCAACCGCTCCCAATTCATGGCGCGCCAGCGCATCGAAAGCCAGATCAACCTGCCACGGTTGTTCGCCGCCATCGATGCCGACCCCGGCATTGTCGGCGCCGGTGTGGTGTACATCGACGCCGACTTCAATGTCATCACCCTGCGCGAATTCAAGCCCCTCTGCAGCATCAAGCCCAAGCGCATCATTTTGCGCGAAGCACAGAAGTACATTTCGCCCGCGCAGTTTGTGGAGCAGGTCAAGACCGACCCACGGGAAGAACGCCTCAGAAAAGAGGCGTTTGATATGGGCTTGTCGTGCACCGCCGCGATTATCGGTTGGATCGTGGTGTTCAGCGGCAGCGTCGCCGTGCCTTTTACGGCGGGCGCCAGCGCGTTCGTGGTGGGCATTGGCGTGACGGCGGCGCTGGCCAGCAGTGCGCAATGCGGGTTTGGCGTGGCGCGTACCTACAACGAGATACTCGACCCTGACGCTAACGACCGGATGGATGACGCCGAATGGTTCGGCGCTGTTTCAACCATCCTTGATACGGCTTCCCTGGTGGGGATCGGCACCGGCGCGCTGACCACGGTGAAGCTGCTCAGGGCCAAAAAGGCTGCCGCTCTGGGCAAGAGTTGGTATGAATTGCTCAAGGGTTTAAATCGCCAGGAACGCAAGAAACTGACCAAGGAGCTGCTAAGCCTGCGCGACCCCAGCCTGACGCCCAAGTTGCTCAAGTTGCAGCAGCGTGCAGGCAAATTGACCAAGAGCTTCAGCTCCACGGAAATTCGGCATGCCACCCTGACCCAGATGAAAGACGCATTGGGCGGCATCCTCGGTATCGTGGGCAGCTACCGCAGCGGTAGCGTGGGCACCGCCACCACCCTTGCAATCGGCTTGTACGAGGACCTCACCGAATGAAAGGTTTCCCCGACATGGGCAGTTTCCTCGCGCGCTATTTCCCGGTGTTCATGGGCACGATCTTCATGGCGATCTTTTCCGGCGCGTCTGCTGTATCCCTCGCCGGCGTGACGTATTTGCGGGGTGTCGATCCGTCGCTTAAATCCGACTACTCAGGCCTGGCGATTTTGTTGCTGGTGGCGGTGCTGGTCTTTGCCAACGTGATGGTTGCGCGTGGCCGCCCATGGGCCACCGGCCTGGTGGCGGGTTATCTGGGTTGCTGCCTGCTGTTCGTGCTGCCGATGATCCAGTACCCCATTCCCAAACTGGTCTACGGTTCGGCTGTGCTCTTTCCGCTGTTGGGGTTGCTCCTGCTTAACAGCAAGCGCCACCGCGAAATGCGCCAAAAGCTGCTCGAAGTCCGCCACCTTCGCGAAGCCACGATCGCTCGCCACAAAACGCGCTGACTGGGTAGATTCACTACCCGGCCTCACACGCACGCCACAAATATGTGCAAGCCTTGCACCACGGCACCCACGTTGGCGCCGTTTTGGTGCTGTACTGCACCGGGTCTTACGATAAAGCGCAATGACGGCCGCTCTGGCATAAGTCTTGCGCGCTTTGTGTTCATGCCCTGGCTCGCAGGAGGCCGCCGTGTCGATTCATGTCGCGTTGCACCACGTTACGCATTACCGCTATGACCGCGCTGTCGAACTCGGCCCACAGATCGTGCGCTTGCGCCCGGCTGCCCATAGTCGCACGCGGATCTTGTCTTACGCGCTCAAAGTGCTGCCCGAGCAGCACTTCATCAATTGGCAGCAAGACCCGCAGGGCAATTACCTGGCGCGCCTGGTATTCCCGGAAAAGACTGATGAGTTGCGCATTGAGGTCGACCTCGTCGCCGAGATGGCGGTATTCAACCCGTTCGATTTTTTCCTCGAGCCCTACGCCGAAAAAATCCCCTTCAGTTACGCCGCCGATGAGCAGCGTGAGCTGGCGCCGTACCTGGAAACCTTGCCGCTGACGCCAAAGTTTGCCGCCTATCTGGCCGGCATCGACCGCACGCCGCTGCCGGCTGTGGATTTTCTGGTCGGGCTCAATCAGCGCCTGGCGGCCGACATCGGCTATTTGATCCGTATGGAACCGGGCGTACAAACGCCGGAATTCACCTTGGGCGCCGCTTCCGGCTCCTGCCGCGATTCGGCGTGGCTGCTGGTGCAATTGCTGCGCAACCTGGGGTTGGCGGCGCGGTTTGTGTCGGGCTACTTGATCCAGCTCACCGCCGACGTCAAAGCCCTCGATGGCCCGTCCGGCACCGAAGTCGACTTCACCGACCTGCACGCCTGGTGCGAGGTGTATTTGCCCGGCGCGGGCTGGATCGGCCTGGACGCCACCTCCGGGCTGTTCGCCGGTGAAGGGCATATCCCATTGGCCTGTAGCCCTGATCCTTCGTCCGCTGCGCCAATCAGCGGGCTGGTGGAACCCTGCGAGTGCGAATTTACCCACGAGATGTCGGTGGAGCGCATTTGGGAAGCGCCGCGCGTCACCAAGCCCTACACCGAAGAGCAATGGCTGGCGATCCAGGCGTTGGGCCGGCAGATCGACGCCGACCTGCTCAAGGATGATGTACGCCTGACCATGGGCGGCGAACCGACCTTTGTCTCCATCGATGATCCCGACGGCGCCGAGTGGAACACCGCGGCGCTGGGGCCGGACAAGCGTCGCCTGTCCGCCGAGCTGTTCCAGCGCATGCGTGCCCACTACGCGCCCAAAGGCCTGGTGCATTTCGGCCAGGGCAAGTGGTACCCCGGCGAGCAACTGCCGCGCTGGTCGCTCAATTGCTACTGGCGCCGCGACGGCGTGCCGATCTGGCACAACAGCGCGCTGATCGCCGATGAACAACAGGACTACGGCGCCGATGACGTGATGGCCGGGCGCTTCCTGGCCAGTGTCGCCGAGCGCCTTAAACTGCCGGCACGCTTTGTGTTCCCGGCTTTCGAAGACAACTTCTACTACCTGTGGCGCGAAGGTGCGCTGCCGCAAAACGTCACCGCCCAGGACCCGCGCCTGAGTGATGACCTGGAGCGCGAGCGCCTGCGCAAAGTGTTCAGCCAGGGCCTGGATAAAGTCATCGGCCAAGTGTTGCCTCTGGCGCGCACGGCGGCCAATGACCGCTGGCAGAGTGGGCGCTGGTACCTGCGTGATAACCACTGCCGTCTGGTGCCGGGTGATTCGCCCTTGGGTTACCGCCTGCCGTTGGCCTCGCAGCCGTGGGTGACGGCGGCGGAATACCCATTTGTGCATCCCGCCGACCCGAATCAGGATCAGCCGGACCTGCCGACCACCGCGCAACTGCAAAGCCATGGCACGCCTGCGCCGAGCGACGAGCGCGTGCCCAAGGTCGACGAATCCGCCGATTGGCTGACTCGCACCGCCTTGTGTGCCGAAGCACGGGAAGGGCGTTTGTACCTGTTTATGCCGCCGCTGGAACGCGTCGAGGATTACCTGGAGTTGGTGGCCGCTATTGAAGCCACCGCCGAAGAACTGCATTGCCCGGTGTTGCTGGAAGGTTACGAGCCGCCGTTCGATACGCGCTTGAGCAACTTCCGGGTCACGCCGGACCCGGGTGTGATCGAGGTCAATGTGCAGCCGTCCGCCACTTGGGATGAGCTGGTAGAACGCACCGAGTTCCTCTACGAAGAGGCGCGGCAAACCCGCCTGACCACCGAAAAGTTCATGATCGACGGGCGCCACACCGGCACCGGCGGTGGTAACCACTTTGTGCTGGGCGGCGCTACGCCGAAAGACTCACCGTTCCTGCGCCGCCCGGATTTGCTGCGCAGCCTGATCAGCTACTGGCATAACCATCCGTCCTTGTCGTACCTGTTTTCCGGGCTGTTTATCGGCCCGACCTCCCAGGCGCCACGGGTGGATGAAGCGCGTAACGACGCGCTGTATGAGCTGGAAATCGCCTTCGCACAAATGCCCGAGCCTGGCGAAGAATGCCCGCCGTGGCTGGTCGACCGGCTGTTGCGCAACCTGCTGATCGACGTGACCGGCAACACTCACCGCGCCGAGTTCTGTATCGACAAACTCTATTCGCCCGATGGCGCCACCGGCCGCCTGGGCCTGTTGGAACTGCGTGCGTTTGAAATGCCGCCCCATGCGCGCATGAGCCTCACCCAGCAATTGCTGCTGCGGGCCTTGGTCGCGCGCTTCTGGCGTGAGCCGTATGCACCAGCAAAACTGGCGCGCTGGGGCACGGAGCTGCACGATCGCTTTTTGCTGCCGCACTTTATCGAGCAGGATTTTGCCGACGTGATCGTCGAGCTGAATGCTGCTGGTTACCCGCTGCGCGCCGAATGGTTTGCCGCGCACCTGGCGTTTCGTTTCCCCAAGGTCGGCGACTACGCCGTCAGCGGTATCGAACTGGAGTTGCGCCAGGCGTTGGAGCCTTGGCACGTGCTGGGCGAAGAAGGCGCCGTCGGTGGCACGGTGCGTTACGTGGACTCATCCCTGGAACGCTTGCAGGTGAAGTTGAGCGGCTTGGCGCCGCAACGCTACCTGCTGACCTGCAACGGCATCCCGGTGCCGTTGCAGCCGACCGGGCGTATCGGCGAGTTCGTCGCTGGCGTGCGTTATCGCGCCTGGCAACCGGCCAACTGTTTGCAACCGACCATCGCGGTGCATGCGCCGTTGGTGTTCGACTTGCTCGATACCTGGATGCAACGCTCGCTGGGCGGCTGCCAGTACCACGTCGCGCATCCGGGTGGGCGTAATTACGACAGCTTGCCGGTGAATGCCAATGAGGCGGAGAGCCGGCGTATGGCGCGGTTTTTCCGCCTCGGCCACAGCCCAGGCAAATTGCCTGTGCCGCCCTTGGTGATTAACGATGAACTACCAATGACCCTGGATTTGCGGCGTTTCCCCAATAAAAATGACTAAATGAGATCTAAAATGTGGGAGCTGGCTTGCCTGCGATAGCGGTGTATCAGCCAGCCAATCAGGTGGCAGGAAAACCGCTATCGCAGGCAAGCCAGCTCCCACACAAGATCGCGTTGAATTTGATTTAAACTGACTTCCCTTGCCTCTGCCGAGCGTTCCATGCCCGACTTGCTCGACCGTTACCCGCTCACTGCGGGCACCTATCACGAACTGCTCGACGACAGTGGCGCGGTACGTGCCCATTGGCAGCGCCTGCTCGATCACCTGCAACGCAGTACGCCCGTGCAACTGGCCCAGCGCCAGGCGTTGCTGACCCGGCAGATCCAGGAAAACGGCGTGACCTACAACGTCTACGCCGACCCCAAAGGCGCCGACCGCCCGTGGGAGCTGGACTTGCTGCCCCATGTGCTGGCCGCCGATGAGTGGCTGCACCTGTCGGCCGGTATCGCCCAGCGTGCGCGTTTGCTCAATGCCGTGCTCGCCGACCTGTACGGCCCGCAGCGCTTGATCAAAGAAGGCCTGTTGCCGGCGGAGCTGGTGTTTGGGCACAACAACTTCCTGTGGCCGTGCCAGGGCATTCAGCCACCGGACGGCGCGTTTCTGCACCTGTATGCCGTGGACCTGGCGCGCACCCCGGATGGCCGCTGGTGGGTCACCGCCGACCGTACCCAGGCGCCATCGGGCGCAGGTTACGCGCTGGAAAACCGCACCATCGTGTCCCGTGCATTCCCGGATCTGTACCGCGATTTGCAGGTTCAACACCTCACCGGTTTCTTCCGCACGCTCCAGGAAACCCTGGCCCGCCAGGCACCCGGTGACGACCAGCCGCCGCTGATCGTGCTGCTCACGCCGGGGCGTTTCAACGAAAGCTATTTCGAACACCTCTACCTGGCGCGCCAGCTCGGCTACCCGTTGGTGGAAGGCGGCGACCTCACGGTGCGCGACAGCACGGTGTTCCTCAAAACCCTCAGCGGCCTGCGCCGGGTGCACGCGATCATGCGGCGCCTGGACGACGATTTCTGCGACCCGCTGGAGCTGCGCACCGACTCGGCGCTGGGCGTGCCCGGCCTGCTGGATGCGGTGCGCCAGGGCAATGTGCTGGTGGCCAATGCCTTGGGCAGCGGCGTGCTGGAGTCGCCCGGTTTGCTCGGCTTTCTGCCGAAGATCAACGAGTTTTTGTTTGGTGAAGAACTGATCCTGCCGTCCATCGCCACCTGGTGGTGCGGCGAGGCGCCGGTGCTGGCCGAAGCCTTGGAAAAACTGCCGGAATTGCTGATCAAACCAGCGTTTCCTTCGCAAAGCTTCGCACCGGTATTCGGCCGCGATTTGAACGAAGAGCAACGCCTGGCCCTGGCCGAACGCATGCGTGCGCGGCCTTACGCCTATGTGGCCCAGGAGCTGGCGCAATTGTCCCAGGCGCCGGTATGGCACACCGTCGACGACCATCTGCAACACCGTGCCATCGGCATGCGCGTGTACGCGGTGGCCAGCGCTGACGGCTACCGTGTACTGCCCGGCGGCCTGACTCGCGTGGCGGCTGAGGCGGATGCCGAAGTGGTGTCGATGCAGCGTGGTGGCGCGAGCAAAGACACGTGGGTGCTCGGCGATCGCGCTGTCGGCGGCGAGCATTGGCGCGCGCAACGGGCGATTGGCGTACATGATCTGGTGCGGCGCGACCCTTATCTGCCGTCGCGCGTGGTGGAAAACCTGTTCTGGTTTGGCCGTTACTGCGAGCGCTGTGATGACAGCGCGCGCTGGCTGCGCATTGTGCTGGCTCGTTATGTCGATGGCGACGACCCGCAAGCCTTGCAGGCCGCTGTCGAGCTGGGCGAGACCCTGCGCTTGTTGCCGGAGGAGGGCGAACTGCCCGAGCGCCTGCTTGCCGCTTTGCTCGGCGATGACTGGCCGTCGAGCCTGCGCGCCAACCTGCAACGCTTGCAGTGGGCGGCGTCCCAGGTGCGTGGCAAGTTGTCCCGCGAGAACTGGCAAGCGCTAGTGGAGTTGCAGCGCGAAGCCCTGGAGTTGGAAAGCGAGGCCCCGGATTTTGGCGAGTTGCTGGATTTCCTCAACCGCCTGGTGATGTCCCTGGCGGCGCTGTCCGGGTTTGCCCTGGATGACATGACCCGTGATGAAGGCTGGCGCTTTTTGATGATGGGCCGGCGTATTGAGCGCCTGCAATTTCTCAGCAGCAGCCTCGCCGCGTTCCTGCGTGGCGTGGCGGTGTTTGATCAGGCCGGGTTGGAATGGCTGCTGGAGCTGGGCAACAGCAGCATCACCTATCGCTCGCGTTACCTGGCCGTGCCGCAACTGATCCCGGTGCTCGACTTGTTGCTGCTCGATGAACAGAACCCGCATGCGGTGCTGTTCCAGTTGAAGCTGGTCAGCCGCACCCTGCGGCGTCTCAATGATGACTTTGGCGTGCCACGGGAAACCGGCCTGGCGCCGTTGGTGGAGCGCCTGTCGCGTTTTGATCTGGGCTGCCTGGAGAACCCGCTGTTCGGCGAATCCAGCGTACGTGCCGCGTTGGACGGCCTGGCGGACCTGCTGCAAGCGGTCGCCGATGAGAGCGGGCAAGTGTCGGATCGCCTGGCGTTGCGCCACTTTGCCCATGTGGATGATGTCAGCCAGCAAACGGTGTCGGTGTGATGAGTGCGCGCTACCAGATTTTTCACGATACCCATTACCACTACGACAGCCCGGTGTCCCTGGCCCAGCAGTTGGCGCACCTGTGGCCGCGGCCGTGCGCGTGGCAGCGCTGCAGTTCCCAGCAATTGGATATCAGCCCGCAGCCGTCGTCGCGTCGTGATGAGCTGGACGTGTTCGGCAACCCGATCACCCGGCTGGCGTTCGAACGGCCCCATGATGAATTGCTGGTCAATGCCGGGCTGACCGTGGAAGTGCTGGCGCGGCCGGCGCTGGATTTCCAGCAGTCACCGCCTTGGGACCAGACGCGCGACAGCCTGACCTACAGCAGCCAAGTACTGTCGCCGGAGATGCTCGAAGCCTGCCGTTATCGCTTCGAATCGCCCTACGTGCACCTGAAGAACACCTTCGTCGAGTTCTCCGAAAGCTGCTTCCCGCCAGGCGTGCCGTTGCTGCTGGGCGTGCAGGCCTTGATGCAGAAGATCTTCAGCGAATTCACCTTCGATGCCGAAGCCACCCAGGTCGCCACGCCCTTGGTGGAAGTGCTGGAGCGCCGACGCGGCGTGTGCCAGGACTTCGCTCACCTGATGCTCGCGTGCCTGCGCTCGCGGGGCCTGGCCGCGCGTTATATCAGCGGCTACCTGCTGACCCAGCCACCGCCCGGCCAGCCACGGCTGATCGGCGCTGATGCCTCCCACGCGTGGGTCTCGGTGTTTTGCCCGGTGGCGGGCTGGGTGGATTTTGATCCGACGAATAATGTGCAGCCGGCACTGGAGCACATCACTCTGGCCTGGGGCCGTGATTTCTCGGATGTCTCGCCGTTGCGTGGGGTGATTCTGGGAGGAGGGAACCATGACCCGGAGGTTCGGGTGACGGTGATGCCGCTGGAGTAACAGTGGGTTGGGGTGAGCAGGGAGGGCCTGCTCACCTCAACAAAATTTATTCCGCCGGGTCTTTCGGTGTCTCGGTGTCATCAGCAGCCACTTCGCCTTCAGCATCCGGGTTCAGTGCGCCTGCTTCTTCATCTGCAGCGGCTTTCTTGCGTTGCAGCTTTTCCTCTTTCTTCTGCTCCTTGGCCAAGTCTCTCTGACGTTTGGCGAAGGAGTAATTAGGTTTGGCCATGGGCGATCCTCTAGGGTCGAAGGTGAGGGTGGGCGGCGCGCAGCTGCCTTGGGTCGCTATGGTAGCAGCTTAGCAGCGCGATTGGCCTTCACTTACCGCAGGCATACGCAGCCAACAGGCCGTTGAAGAATTGATTGAAGTGCATGGCAGACGCTCCGGTGGGTGATGGAGCGATCATAAGCGGGTGGCTGTTGTTTAGCTGGTAGATTGTGTTGATCAGTCTGATAGCCTAAAGTTGTATACAATCTGTTGATTCAGATCATAAGAATTTCAGCCTGCTTGGGGCACCCTAGTCGCAATACGCGTTTTTTAAACCCTGCCTTGGAGATTCACATGTTTGCCAAAATCGTTGCTGTTTCCCTGCTGACACTGGCGAGCGGCCAGTTGCTTGCTGCAGAGTGCGCGGTCACTGTTGATTCCACCGACCAGATGTCCTTTAACACCAAAGAAATCACCATCGACAAGAGCTGCAAGAAGTTCACCGTGAACCTTGAACACTCCGGCAGCTTGCCGAAAAACGTCATGGGCCATAACTGGGTGCTGAGTTCCGCCGCCGACATGCCGGGCGTTGCCAGCGACGGCATGGCCGCTGGTATCGACAAAAACTACCTCAAAGAAGGCGACACTCGCATCATCGCTCACACCAAGATCATTGGTGCTGGTGAGAAAGATTCGGTGACCTTTGATGTGTCGAAACTGGCGGCGGGTACGGATTACGCGTTCTTCTGCTCGTTCCCGGGCCACATCTCGATGATGAAAGGCACTGTGGTAGTCAAGTAACACCGCGTTATCGTTCATCGCAGGCAAGCCAGCTCCCACATTTGACCGGTTTCCAACAGGGGAACTCGGTCAAGTGTGGGAGCTGGCTTGTCGAATCGTCGCACCGCTGCGATTGCGGTCTACCTCACGGCGCGAAGGGCATGACGCGCTTGTGCTCAGTCTTGCGATAGGTGTCGCAGATAATCTTGAACGCTTCTTCACGCACTGGCTCGCCGTGCAGGAACGCATCGATCTCGGCGTAGGTCACGCCGTGTGAGGCTTCGTCCGGTTTGCCCGGCGACAGGTCTTCAAGGTCGGCAGTCGGGATCTTCTCGACCAGCGACTCCGGCGCGCCAAAGTGCCGCGCAATCGCACGCACCTGGTTCTTCACCAATCCGCTCAGCGGCGCCAGGTCGCAGGCACCGTCACCGAACTTGGTGAAAAAGCCCATCACCGCTTCCGCTGCATGGTCGGTACCGATCACCAGGCCACCGGCCGCGCCGGCGATGGTGTACTGCGCCACCATGCGCATGCGCGCCTTGGTGTTGCCCAGCACGAAATCACGCGACACCGCCGCCTTGCCTTCAAACGCCGCCACTTCATTGGCCAGGGATTTCACCGCCGGGCCGATGTTCACGGTGTGGCGTTCGTCCGGGTCGATAAAGTCCACCGACGCCTGGGCGTCGTGTTCGTCGAACTGGGTTTCGTAGGGCAGGCGCACCGCGATAAAACGGTAGGTTTCATCACCTGTGCTGGCGCGCAGTTCTTTCATTGCACGCTGGGCCAGCAGGCCGGCGGTCAGGGAGTCGACACCGCCGCTGATGCCCAGCACCAAGCTCTTGAGCCCGGAATTGCGCAGGCAGTCCTGGATAAACCCTACGCGGCGCGCCACTTCGGCCTCAAGGGCGGCCTGGTCGTTGAACGGTGCTTGGACCTTGAGCTGCTGCGCAATCTCACGCTGTACGGCTTGCATGATTCACTCCTTGCTGGAAAGGGCAGGTACTTTAAAAACGTGACGCAAATAGGCGACAAAATTGGGGTCGGTGCAGTGGGTCTTGCCTGCCTCATCGGAAATCTTCGCCACGGGCTGGCCATTACAGGCAGTCATTTTAAGCACGATGCTCATCGGTTCAACACCCGGAATGTCACAGGTCAGGTTGGTGCCGATACCGAAGCTGACATTGATGCGGCCGCGCAGGGCGCGGAAAATCTCCAAGGCCTTGGGCAGCGTCAGGCTGTCGGAGAACACCAGGGTCTTGCTCATCGGCTCGATACCGAGTTTGTGGTAGTGGGCGATGGCTTTCTCGGCCCATTGAATCGGGTCACCGGAGTCGTGGCGCAGGCCGTCGAAGAGCTTGGCGAAGTACAGGTCGAAATCGCCCAGGAACGCGTCGGTGGTGATGCAGTCGGTCAGCGCGATGCCCAGCAGGCCACGGTATTCGCGTACCCAGCAATCGAGGGCGGCGATCTGGCTGTCGATCAGGCGCGGGCCGAGTTGTTGGTGGGCCATGATCCATTCGTGGGCCATGGTGCCCAGCGGTTTCATGTCGAACTCGCGGGCCAGGTGCACGTTGCTGGTGCCGACAAAACGCCCGGGGAAGTCGTGCTTGAGCACGCTGACCACTTCTTCCTGCACGCGGTACGAGAAGCGCCGGCGGGTGCCGAAGTCGGCCACTTGCAGCTCCGAGAGTTCTTCGCTGCTGGCATTGGCGGACAGCCAGTCGAACTTGCGGTACAGCTGTTCGCGGGCCTGTTCGAGGATGACGGTCTGGTAGCGGTAGCGGTTACGCACTTCGCTGACGATGGCCAGCATCGGCACTTCAAACAGGATCACATGCAGCCACGGCCCACGCAGGCGGATAAACAGCTCGCCGTTCTCGATGCCGGTTTGCACGTAGCGCAGGTTGAAGCGAAACAGCCCCAGAAAGCGCAGGAAGTCCGGCTTCATAAAGCTGATGCGTTCCAGGAAGCCCAACTGGTCGGGGCTCAGGCTCAACTCGGCGAGGCGTTCGATCTGATAGCGGATTTCCGCCAGGTACGGGCGCAGGTCTTCACTGTTGCGGCAACGAAACTCCCATTCAACTTCCACGTTCGGGTAGTTGTGCAGCACCGCCTGCATCATGGTCAACTTGTAGAAGTCGGTGTCGAGCAAGTTCTGCACGATGCGATCGGCAAACACACTCTCGCTCATAACGGGAATCTCCAGACGGGTCGGCGATGGGCGCCGGCCTTTACGCACAATTAAGGAAGGGTGCTAGTGGCGCATAGACCTGTGGGGTTTTGCCAGTGATTTTTTCAGTGCGGCCACTGGCCTCATCGCAGGCAAGCCAGCTCCCACACTTGAAATGCATTCCAAATGTGGGCGCTGGCTTGCCTGCGATGACGGTGGTGCAGCCCAAAAAGAGCTAAACCTGCTCCATCATCCACTTCACAAACTCACGCACCTTGGGCACCTCCGCCGAATGCTCGGGATACGCCAGGTAATACGCATCCTGGCTGGGCATCGCATGCTGCCAGGGAATCACCAGCTTGCCCTCGGCCAGCTCTTCCTCCACCAGAAAGCGCGGCAACAAGGCCACGCCACAGCCGACCTGCGCCGCCCGAATGCACATATAAAAGGTATCAAAACGCGGCCCGTGGTAGCTGTGCTCGGTCTGGTAGCCCTGGCTGGCGAACCAGTCATGCCAGCCTTGCGGTCGCGAGGCGTTTTGCAGCAGCACCAGGTTGCTCAACTGCGTGGGGTCGGTGAATGGCTGCGCAGGCAAGCTCTCTGGCGCACACACCGGCACCAACTCTTCGCTGAACAGTTTCAGGCTCTCGGTGCCTGGCCGTGAACGCTGGCCGAAGTAGAAGGCCATGTCGGCCTTGCCTTGCAACAGTTCGTCCGGCTCCTGCTCGTTGCACAGGTCCAGGTGGATCTGCGGGTGACGCAAACGCCAGCCCTTGAGGCGCGGCACCAGCCAGCGCGCGCCGAACGTGTAGGGCGTGGACACGCGCAGCACTTCGGTCTCGCCGCCGTAGGAGCGCAGGTAGTGGGTGGACATCTCCACTTGCGTGAGGATCTTGCGCACTTCCACCAGGTACAAATCCCCTGCCGGGGTCATCTGCAAGCGGCGGCGCACCCGGCGAAACAATAGGTGTTGGAGCAATTCTTCCAGCTGCGCGACCTGCTTGCTCACCGCGCTTTGCGTGAGGTTCAGTTCCTCGGCAGCGCGGGTGAAGCTCAGGTGGCGGGTGGCGGCTTCGAAACACTGCAGGGCGGTGATCGAGGGCAAATGTCTTTTATTCAGCACGGCACGCCTCTTTTTATTCTTTGCATGAGTAAACGGAATGATATCTCGCCTAATCGTCGTTTGTTGGCAAGTCTTGGGCCAGCTACAAATAAGGTCTGGATCGCCGTGTCTGTGGCGGCGCGAATTTTCTGTTTGAGTTTGAAGGAGTGACCCATGGTTGCCGCATTGCTTGACCGTCTCGGGGTAAACCCGGCGCTGTACCAGTCGGGTAAACAGCCCGTGCATTCGCCGATTGATGGCAGCCGTATCGGCAGTGTGCACTGGGAAGGTGCCGCTGAAGTGGAGCAGCAGGTCAGTCGCGCCGAGCATGCATTCGAGGCCTGGCGCAAGGTGCCGGCACCGCGTCGCGGCGAGCTGGTGCGCCAGTTCGGCGATGTATTGCGCGAATATAAAGCCGACCTGGGCGAGTTGGTGTCGTGGGAGGCCGGCAAGATCACCCAGGAAGGCTTGGGTGAAGTGCAGGAGATGATCGACATCTGCGACTTCGCCGTGGGCCTGTCCCGCCAGTTGTACGGCTTGACCATCGCCTCCGAGCGCCCAGGCCACCACATGCGTGAAACCTGGCACCCGCTGGGTGTGGTCGGCGTGATCAGCGCCTTCAACTTCCCGGTCGCCGTGTGGGCGTGGAACACCACGCTGGCGCTGGTGTGCGGCAACGCGGTGATCTGGAAACCCTCGGAAAAGACCCCGCTGACCGCCTTGGCCTGCCAGGCATTGTTCGAGCGCGTACTAAAGAAGTTCGACGGCGCCCCCGACTACCTCAGCCAAGTGATCATTGGCGGCCGTGACGCCGGTGCGGCGCTGGTGGATGACCCGCGCGTTGCGCTGATCAGCGCCACCGGCAGCACGCGCATGGGCCGCGAAGTGGCGCCGAAAGTCGCCGCACGTTTCGCCCGCAGCATCCTTGAGCTGGGCGGCAACAACGCGATGATCCTCGGCCCAAGCGCCGACCTCGACATGGCCGTGCGCGCCATTCTGTTCAGCGCCGTCGGCACTGCCGGCCAGCGTTGCACCACCTTGCGCCGTTTAATCGCCCATGAGTCGGTCAAGGAAGAAATCGTTACCCGTCTCAAAGCCGCCTATTCCAAAGTGCGCATCGGCCACCCGCTGGAAGGCAACCTGATCGGCCCGCTGATCGACAAGCACGGCTTCGAGAACATGCAGGACGCCCTGGAGCAAGCCTTGAGCGAAGGCGGCAAGGTGTTCGGCGGCAAGCGCCAGCTGGAAGACAAGTTCCCGAATGCCTACTACGTGTCGCCGGCCATTGTGGAGATGCCCGAGCAAAGTGACGTGGTGTGTACCGAAACCTTCGCGCCGATTCTGTATGTGGTTGGCTACAGCGACTTCACCGAAGCCTTGCGCCTGAATAACGCCGTGCCGCAAGGCCTGTCCTCGTGCATCTTCACCACCGACGTGCGTGAAGCCGAGCAGTTCATGTCGGCGGTGGGCAGTGACTGCGGCATCGCCAACGTCAACATCGGCCCGAGCGGCGCGGAGATTGGTGGCGCGTTTGGCGGTGAGAAAGAGACCGGTGGGGGGCGTGAGTCGGGTTCGGATGCATGGCGCGGGTATATGCGTCGCCAGACCAATACCGTGAACTACTCGTTGGAATTGCCGCTGGCCCAAGGCATCACCTTCGACTGATCCCCCAAGTCGAAGTGGGATCAATGTGGGAGCTGGCTTGCCTGCGATAGCGGTGGTGACTGATACACCGCTATCGCAGGCAAGCCAGCTCCCACAGTTGATTGGGTTTGCAGTTCGGAAATAGTTGTTTGTTGGGTCTCATCGGAGTCTGGCAATGGCACTACGCGAAACATGTTTATGGGAACAACTCACCCCAGGCCGGCCCGATCGCGCCGCGCTCAAGGGCGAGGTCAAGGTTGATGTGTGCGTGATCGGTGCCGGTATCACCGGCTTGTCGGCCGCCATTCACCTGCTGGAGCAAGGCAAAAGCGTCGCCGTGCTGGAGGCTCATCGCACCGGCCATGGCGGTTCGGGGCGTAACGTCGGGCTGGTCAACGCCGGTATGTGGATCCCGCCGGACGAGATCGAAGCCGGTTTTGGCGAGGCGGTGGGCAGTCAGCTCAACCGCATGCTGGGCGCGGCACCGTCGCTGGTGTTCAGCCTGATCGACAAATACAAGATTGATTGCCAACTGCGCCGTGAGGGCACCTTGCACATGGCGCATAACGCCCGTGGCGAGGCGGATTTGCGCAGTCGCGAAGAGCAATGGAAACGCCGTGGCGCCCCCGTCGAGCTGCTCACGGGCCAGGCGTGTGAACAGGCCACCGGCACCAAAAAGATCGCCGCCGCCCTGCTGGACCGGCGCGCTGGCACCTTGAACCCAATGGCCTACACCAGTGGCCTGGCGAATGCCGCCGTGGGGCTTGGCGGGCAACTGTTCGATCATTCGCCAGTCACTCAGCTTGAACGCCAAGGTGCAGTCTGGTCGGTGCAGACCACCCAAGGTTCAGTGCAGGCGGCGCAAGTGGTGATCGCCTCCAACGCCTATACCGAAGGTGAATGGACTGAGCTGCGGCGCAACTTTTTCCCCGGCTATTACTACCAGGTCGCCTCGGCACCGCTGACGGACGACGCCGCCAAACAGATCCTCCCCGGCGGGCAGGGCTCGTGGGACACACGCCAGGTGTTAAGCAGCATCCGCCGCGACGCGGATGGCCGCTTGTTGCTCGGCAGCCTGGGCAATGGCAACCAGAAACCGACGTGGTTCCTCAAGGCGTGGGCCGATCGGGTGCAGCAGCATTACTTCCCGTACCTCAAATCGGTGCAGTGGGAATGCACTTGGACCGGCTGCATCGCCTTCACCCCGGACCACCTGATGCGCCTGTTCGAGCCGGCCCCCGGTCTGGTCGCCGTCACCGGTTATAACGGCCGCGGCGTGACCACGGGCAGTGTGGTGGGCAAAGCCTTTGCAGACTATTTGTGTCACCAGAACCCACAGGCGCTGCCGATCCCGTTTGCGCCGATGCAACCGCTGGCCGGGGTGGGCCTGCGCAGTTGCCTGTATGAAGCGGGGTTCTCGCTGTATCACGCCGGGCAATGCCTGCGGATCGTGGTCTGATCAGCGAAATACCTGTCAAAAGCCTGCATCTTCTTAGCAGGCTACTAATCTGTATTGGTGCAAGTCGTAGCAATCACGCACTGTAAATGTGCAGTTCCGTTACGCACATTGTTACAGCTGTAGGAACTGTCGTTTAGGCATCCGGTTGCAGGTGCGACCTGCCAGGGTTGTACTTTTTGGATTCATTGGTTGCACCTTTCGATGCTAGACGGTTGCACGTACTGGCAAAGGGAGTCGAAACGCCTGTAATAACAATGACACCGTGTCTTTTTGAAGAATAAAAAAGTAATGGCACGCGCCTTGCTCTGGGCTTTCCTGTGAAAGTTTGACGCGAATTCGTAGTGCCAATAAACAAAAACCTCGGAGCACCACTCATGTCCCAGACGTTTTACAAGAAAGGTTTTCTGGCCCTCGCCGTTGCAGCGGCGTTGGGTGTTTCTGCGTTTGTTCAAGCTGATGTGAAGATTGGCGTGGCAGGCCCGATGACGGGCGCCAACGCAGCTTTCGGTGAGCAGTACATGAAGGGTGCCCAAGCGGCAGCCGATGTTATCAACAAGGCCGGTGGCATCAACGGCGAGCAGATCAAACTGGTTGCCGGTGATGACGCCTGTGAGCCCAAGCAAGCCGTGGCCGTGGCCAACCGCTTGGCCGACCAGGACAAAGTGATCGGCGTGGTCGGGCACTTCTGCTCGTCCAACACCATCCCGGCGTCTGAAGTGTATGCCGATGCGGGCATCATCATGATTACCCCGGGCTCCACCAACCCACAGGTAACCGAGCGTGGTCTGAGCGCCGTGTTCCGCATGTGCGGGCGTGACGACCAGCAAGGCATCGTGGCCGGCGACTACATCGTCGACGTGCTCAAAGGCAAAAAAGTAGCGGTCATCAACGACAAGGACACCTACGGCAAAGGCCTGGCCGACGCTACTGCTGCCCAGTTGACCAAGCGCGGCGTCAAGCCGGTGCTGGAAGAAGGCCTGACCCGTGGCGAGAAAGACTTCAGCGCGCTGGTCACCAAAATCCGCTCCACTGGTGCGGACGTCGTGTACTTCGGCGGCCTGCACCCGGAAGCCGGTCCGCTGGTTCGCCAGATTCGTGAAGCCGGCCTCAAGGACGTCAAGTTCATGTCCGATGATGGTGTCGTGACCGACGAACTGGTGGCCACCGCTGGCGGCAAGCAATACGTGGATGGTGTGTACATGACTTTCGGCGCCGACCCGCGCCTGCTGCCAGACAGCAAAACCGTGGTGGAAGAGTTCCGTAAAAACGGCACTGAGCCAGAAGGCTACACCCTGTACGCCTACGCCTCGATCCAGGCCCTGGCGGCTGGCTTCAACGGCGCCAAATCCAACAAAGGCGAAGACGCCGCCAAGTGGCTCAAGGCTCACCCGGTGAAAACCGTGATGGGCGAAAAAGCCTGGGATACCAAGGGCGACCTGAAAATCTCCGACTACGTGGTTTACCAGTGGGATAAAGACGGCAAATACCACCAGTTGGAAAAGCAGAAGTAAGAACAAGCACCACGGAACCCATGTAGGAGCGGGCTTGTTGTGGGAGCTGGCTTGCCTGCGATACATGCACCTCGGTACTTCAGTAATACCCAGGTGATGCAATCGCAGGCAAGCCAGCTCCCACACAAGCCAGCTCCCACACAGGGCCCCGCTCCCACAGGGAGTGGTGTTGATATCGATATCTGTCTTTTCCTCCAGAAGCGCCGCGCACTCAACCGTGTGCAGGTGCTCACCGCGTGAGATTGCGTTATGGATGGTATTTTCCTGCAGCAACTGGTCAACGGCCTGACCCTCGGGTCGGTCTACGGCCTGATCGCCATCGGCTACACAATGGTCTATGGCATCATTGGCATGATCAACTTCGCCCACGGCGAGGTTTATATGATTTCCGCTTACCTCGCGGCGATCAGTCTGGCACTGCTGGCTTACTTCGGCATCGAATCCTTCCCGCTGCTCATTCTCGGCACTCTGATCTTCACCGTGGTCGTCACCGGCGTGTACGGTTGGGTCATCGAGCGTGTCGCCTACAAACCGCTGCGCAACTCCACCCGACTGGCACCGCTGATCAGCGCCATCGGTATCTCCCTGATCCTGCAAAACTATGCGCAGATCGCTCAGGGCGCGAAACAACAAGGCATTCCAACCCTGCTGGCCGGCGCCTGGCGCGTCGATATCGGCACGGGCTTCGTGCAGTTGACCTACACCAAGGTGTTTATCCTGGTGGCCGCGTTTCTCGGCATGGGCCTGCTGACCTACATCATCAAATACACCAAGCTCGGCCGCATGTGCCGCGCCACCCAGCAAGACCGCAAGATGGCCTCGATCCTGGGCATCAACACCGACCGCGTGATCTCCTACGTGTTCGTCATTGGTGCCGCCATGGCCGCCCTGGCCGGCGTGCTGATCACCCTCAACTACGGCACCTTCGACTTCTATGCCGGCTTCATCATCGGCATCAAGGCATTTACCGCAGCGGTACTCGGCGGCATCGGCTCCCTGCCTGGGGCGATGTTGGGCGGGATCATCCTGGGTATTTCCGAGTCGCTGTTCTCGGGGTTGATCAACTCTGACTACAAAGACGTGTTCAGCTTCTCCCTGCTGGTGGTGATTCTGATCTTCCGTCCTCAGGGCCTGCTTGGTCGCCCACTCGTGGCTAAGGTGTAAACATGTCTGCTGCCAAATCTATCGATATCAAGAAAAGTGTGGTCGATACGGTCCTTGCCGGGCTGATTTCGTTGATCGTGTTCGGCCCGATCGTCGGCGTGGTCCTCGACGGCTATAGCTTTAACCTCGAGCCTGCGCGGGTGGCCACGTTGGTCGCCATCGTGATGGCCGGGCGCTTTGCCTTGAGCCTGTTCCTGCAAACCCCCAAGGGCGTGAAGATCCTGCAGGGTTTCGAGAGCAGTGGCTCCGGCGTGCACGTGTTGCCGCCGGACTACAAATCGCGGCTGCGCTGGATCATCCCGGCACTGATCGTGATCGCGATCGTGTTCCCGATCTTCGCCAACAAGTACCTGCTGACCGTGGTGATTCTCGGGCTGATCTACGTGTTGCTCGGCCTTGGCCTGAACATCGTGGTGGGCCTGGCCGGTTTGCTCGACCTGGGTTACGTGGCGTTCTACGCCATCGGCGCCTACGGCCTGGCGCTCGGTTATCAATACCTGGGCCTGGGCTTCTGGAGTGTGTTGCCCCTGGCGGCCATCGCTGCCGCGCTGGCGGGCTGCATACTCGGGTTCCCGGTGTTGCGAATGCACGGTGACTACCTCGCCATCGTGACCCTGGGCTTTGGTGAAATCATCCGCCTGGTGCTCAACAACTGGCTGTCGTTCACCGGTGGCCCCAACGGTATGCCGGTGCCTTCGCCGACTTTTCTCGGCCTGGAGTTCGGGCGCAAGGCCAAGGATGGCGGGATTCCGTTCCACGAGTTCTTCGGCATCGATTACAACCCCAACATCAAGTTCATGTTCATCTACATCGTGCTGTTCCTGGTGGTGCTGGCCGTGCTGTACATCAAGCACCGCCTGACCCGTATGCCGGTCGGCCGCGCCTGGGAAGCCTTGCGCGAAGATGAAATCGCCTGCCGTTCCATGGGCCTGAACCATGTGCTGGTCAAGCTTTCGGCGTTCACTATCGGGGCCTCGACTGCGGGGCTGGCCGGGGTGTTCTTTGCCAGCTATCAGGGCTTCGTCAACCCGTCGTCGTTTACCTTCTTCGAGTCTGCGCTGATCCTGGCCATCGTGGTGTTGGGCGGCATGGGCTCGACAGTCGGTGTGGTGATTGCGGCGTTCGTCTTGACCGTCGCGCCGGAGTTGCTGCGCAGCTTCTCCGAATACCGCGTGCTGCTGTTTGGCGTGTTGATGGTGGTGATGATGATTTGGCGGCCACGCGGGCTGATCCGCATCAGCCGAACCGGTGTGACCCCACGTAAAGGAGTGGCGCCATGAGCAAAGAAGTCGTCCTCTCAGTGGAACACCTGATGATGCACTTCGGTGGCATCAAGGCCTTGAGCGATGTGAGCCTCAAGGTCAAACGCAACTCGATCTTCGCCCTGATCGGCCCCAACGGCGCGGGCAAGACCACGGTGTTCAACTGCCTCACCGGCTTCTACAAAGCCAGCGGCGGCAAGATCGAACTGAACATTCGTGGCAAGCAGACCAACGTGATCCAGTTGCTCGGCGAACGCTTCAAGGCCGTCGACTTTGTATCGCCAAAAAGCTTCTTCAGCCGCGTGTACTACAAGATGTTCGGCGGCACCCACCTGGTCAACCGCGCAGGGTTGGCGCGGACCTTCCAGAACATTCGCCTGTTCAAGGAAATGTCGGTGCTGGAAAACCTGCTGGTGGCCCAGCACATGTGGGTCAACCGCAACATGCTGGCGGGCATCCTCAACACCAAGGGCTACCGCAAGGCCGAAAGCGATGCCCTCGACCACGCCTTCTATTGGCTGGAAGTGGTGGACCTGGTCGATTGCGCCAACCGCCTGGCCGGTGAGCTTTCCTACGGCCAGCAACGCCGCCTGGAAATCGCCCGCGCCATGTGCACCCGGCCGCAGATCATCTGCCTGGACGAACCGGCGGCGGGCCTCAACCCGCAGGAAACCGAAGCCCTCAGCGCGATGATTCGCCTGCTGCGCGACGAACACGACCTGACAGTGGTGCTGATCGAACACGACATGGGCATGGTGATGAGTATTTCCGACCACATCGTGGTGCTCGACCACGGCAACGTGATCGCCGAAGGCGGCCCGGACGCGATCCGCAACGACCCGAAAGTGATTGCCGCCTACCTGGGCGCAGACGAAGAGGAGCTGGTATGAGTGCACCTATCCTCGAAATGAAGGACCTGGACGTGTTTTACGGCCCGATCCAGGCCCTGAAAAAAGTCTCGCTGCACATTAACGAAGGCGAAACCGTGAGCCTGATCGGCTCCAACGGCGCGGGTAAATCCACGCTGCTGATGTCGATTTTCGGCCAGCCGCGCGCCGAGTCCGGGCAAATTCTGTACAACGGCGTCGACATTACCCACAAGTCGTCCCACTACATCGCCTCCAACGGCATTGCGCAGTCGCCGGAAGGGCGGCGGGTGTTCCCCGACATGACCGTCGAGGAAAACCTGCTGATGGGCACCATCCCGATTGGTGACAAGTATGCGCAGGAAGACATGCAGCGCATGTTCGAGCTGTTTCCTCGGCTCAAGGAGCGGCGCACCCAGCGCGCAATGACCATGTCGGGTGGCGAGCAGCAAATGCTCGCCATCGCCCGCGCGCTGATGAGCCGGCCCAAGTTGCTGTTGCTGGACGAACCGAGCCTGGGCCTGGCGCCCATTGTGGTGAAGCAGATTTTTGCCACACTGCGCGAGCTGGCGGCCACCGGGATGACTATCTTCCTGGTGGAACAAAACGCTAACCACGCGCTGCGTCTGTCGGACCGGGCGTATGTGATGGTTAACGGCGAGATCCGCCTGACGGGCACCGGTAAGGAGTTGCTGGTGAACGAGGAAGTGCGCAACGCCTACCTCGGCGGGCATTGATCCCTGCCCCTGATCGTTCCCACGCTCTGCGTGGGAATGCCTCTTGTGACGCTCCGCGTCACGCTTGGGGACGCGGAGCGTCCTTTGCTGCATTCCCACGCGGAGCGTGGGAACGATCATCCACAGGTGTTTTTGGGGTGTTTTCAGTGCTCCCGCCAAATTGTGGAAAACAAATCCAGAGACCCTCCAAAGCGCGACATATAGCCGCCGCAAATCCCTGTTTTGTCACAGTTTTGACTTGTCCCCATCCGCTGTGGAACCGGCTGTGGGTAACGTGGGAGTAGCTGGCTGCAAGCCTTTAAAAACGGGGCTTGCAGCGTGGTGGTTGTTTATTGATCAGCCAGTTTTTGGTGGCCTGCCGAGGGCTTTGTCAACCTGTTTAAAGACACAGGTATATGACTGATTTATGTCGGAACAGCCTGTGGATAAGTCTGTGACTAAACTCTGGAAAGACGGCCGCAGAGGCCGGAATGACTGGCCTGGAGCCATCGTTCGGATTTTCCCTCTTGCCATTGGGCTACATACGCCTTGGCCAAGGTCAAGCAAAAAACTTTCTGAAATCGTCTGCAAGCCTTGTATAGAGCGGCTTGGCGCTTTTTACACTTGCCCCCAAAGACTGTGGGCGCAGTTGTGGATAACCTGCGTGCATATGGCTGCACGCCACGTTCTATAAGGCTTTGCCTGATGTGATCAAAAAACAACCAGCCGTGTATGAAGTTATACGCTTAGCGGTTGCTGCAATCGCGGCGTAAGGGCATTCTGCTGGCTGTTTTTTTTCCGATGCCCGCAAGGAGAACACCATGTCCGACACGCTGTTTATTACTGGCGCCACCTCTGGTTTTGGCGAAGCTTGCGCCCGTCGTTTTGCCGACGCTGGCTGGAAACTGGTACTTACCGGCCGTCGTGCTGACCGTTTAAATGCCTTGGTCGAAGAGCTTTCCAAGCAGACCGAAGTGCATGGCCTGGTGGTGGACGTGCGTGACCGCAAGGGTATGGAAGAGGCCATCGCCAACCTGCCGCCGTCGTTCGCCAAGCTACGCGGGCTGATCAACAACGCCGGCCTGGCCGTGGGCACCGACCCTGCGCCCAAGTGCAGCCTCGACGATTGGGAAACCATGGTCGACACCAACATCAAAGGCCTGCTGACCACCACCAACCTGCTGTTGCCGCGCCTGATCGCCCACGGCCGTGGCGCCGGCATCATCAACCTGGGGTCCATCGCCGGCAACTACCCGTACCCGGGCAGCCACGTGTATGGCGGCTCCAAGGCGTTCGTGAAGCAGTTCTCGCTGAACCTGCGTTGCGACCTGCAAGGCACCGGCGTGCGCGTGACCAACATCGAGCCTGGCCTGTGTGAGAGCGAGTTCTCGCTGGTGCGCTTTGGCGGTGACCAGGCGCGTTATGACGCGACCTATGCCGGTGCCGAGCCGATCCAGCCGCAGGACATTGCCGACACGATCTTCTGGGTGATGAATACCCCGGCGCACGTGAACATCAACCGGTTGGAGCTGATGCCGGTGAGCCAGACCTGGGCTGGGTTTGCGATTGAGCGTGGGGCCAAGGGCTGAAACTGATTGTTGTTGTTGTTGTTGTTGTTGTTGTTGTTGTTGTTGTTGTTGTGGCGAGGGAGCTTGCTCCCGCTGGGCTGCGCAGCGGCCCCAAAATCTTAGGGCCGCTTCGCGCCCCAGCGGGAGCAAGCTCCCTCGCCACAAGGTTTTCCAGTGTCTCAGAAGGCGTCAAATCGGCCAAAACAGGACATAAGGTACACTCCACGCCTGAAAACCCCTCCGCACTGTGCGGTTTAAAGGTTTTGACGGGAGGAAATGTGAGTAACCGAGGTGAGCAGGCACTGCTCAAACAATCGACGATTCTGATGTTCGCGGTCGCGATCGCCGGGATTGTCACGGGTGTGATATCTGGCGCCCAGTCCATTCTGTTCGACGGCTTTTTCTCGCTGATCGCCACCGCCATCAAGGTGCTGATGCTGATCACGGCCAAGCTGATCGCCAAGAAAAGCAACGAGCGTTTCCAGTTCGGCTACTGGCACCTGGAACCGATGGTGCTGCTGATCGAAGGCAGCTTCTTGTTGTTGATCGCGATCTACGCGTTTCTCAACGGTGTGTTCGGCATCATCAATGGCGGGCGTGAGATTGAGTTGGGACTGGTGATCGTCTACGCGGCAGTGTTTACCGTGGTCGAGTTTGCCTACTTCTTCTATGTGCGCTATCGCAATCGCAAGCTCAAATCTTCACTGATCCAGTTCGACAACATCAGTTGGCTGGTGGACGCGATGCTGTCGGTGGGCTTGCTGATCAGCTTCCTCGCTGCGCTGTTGCTCAAGTCCCAGGGCTATGGCGAGTGGGCGGTGTATGTCGACCCATTGATCCTGATTCTGCTGGCCCTGAGCATGCTGGCGCCGGCGTTCAAGATCCTGCGCCCGGCGTTGCGTGAGGTGCTGGGCATTGCCCCGGACCACTTGGATGACAAAGTGCGCGAAGTGATGGATGCCGCCCAGGCCAGGCACGGTTTTGATGACTACGTGTCTTACGTGCAAAAGCACGGGCGGGCGCGGTTTATCGAGATTCATGTGGTGTTGCCGGCCAATTACCCGGTGGCTAACGTGGCGACGCTTGATGGGCTGCGTGAGGAGATATCCACAGGGTTGGGTACGCCGGATGCGGCGCGCTGGCTGACGATCAGTTTTACTGGGGATCGCAAGTGGATTGCATGACAGTCAGGTAGACCGCTATCGCAGGCAAGCCAGCTCCCACATTTGACTGTGTTCACACATCAAAATGTGGGAGCTGGCTTGCCTGCGATGAGGCACTAAAGGTCAACCCAGATGCTGGATCAGGCCCTGATAGCAGGTCGCCAAGTGATACGGTGTAGTCGACGGCATATCCCGCCGGCTCACTGCGCCCTTGGCATCCAGGCATTCATGCCAGCCTTTCTCATGCAAAAAGTTCTGCTGCAGCGCCAGCAATTGGCGTTGCAACACCGCTTCACTGCCCGGCCGCAAGGTCAGCGCCCGCAGGTATTCAGCCTGTGCCCAGATCCGTTGCGTGCCGTCGCGCACGCTGCCATCCAGCGCGAGCATGCCGCTGACCGCGCCACTTAACTTATCCACACCCTTAAGCTCTGCATAGGCAAATGCCCGCGTCAGCGAGGCATGCAAGGGTGTGCCGCGCAGTACCTCTGAAGAGTCGAGCAAAAAGAACCACTCGAACTGGTGTCCCGGCTCAAACCAGTTATCCACAGCGCCCAGCGGTTTTTCCATCATCACGCCGTGCTGGCGGTCGATGAAGCGCTTCTGCAGGGCGGTGGCGAGGTCCAGCAACGCATCCTGGGTGATCGCGTCTTCACGCACGGCCAGGGTGGCGAGGAAACCTTCGGCCAGGTGCATCAGTGGGTTTTGCAGTGGGCCGGACTTGAGCGATGACCAGTTGCGCTCCAATACGGCTTCGTACAGGCCGTCGCCGGTGGCGAAACGTTCGGCGACCACGGCCAGGGCCGCATCGAGTACCGACTCCACCAACGGCTCGCGTACTTTGGCCCAATAGTGGGCGCAGGCGAAGATGATGAAAGCGTGGGTGTAGAGGTCTTTGCGCTTGTCCAGCGGTTTGCCGTGGGCGTCGATGCTGTAGAACCAACCGCCGTGTTCGGCATCATGAAAATGCCGTTGCAGCGAACGAAACAGCGCCGCTGCACGCTCTTCGGCAAACGCTGCACCCGGCTCGCCGATCAGGCTGGCGAACAGGTACAACTGCCGGGCGCAGGCCATGGCGCGGTAGCGTTGCGGGGGCAATGGCTGGTGATTGGCGTCCACGGCCTCGTAGGGCAACGCCAACTCGGCGTTCCAGCCCGGGCCTTGCCACAGCGGCACGATCAGGGTGTGGAAGTGCGTGAGCACGGCATTCAAGGAAGGATGGGAAGCAATGGGCATCGGCTGGCGTCGTCACGGCAGAGGTGTAGGCGCGCATGGTAGCAGGCTTGAGTTCTGTGGTGTTTGTGCCACCGCCATCGCAGGCAAGCCAGCTCCCACCTTTGGATCTGTGAACACAGTCAAAGGTGGGAGCTGGCTTGCCTGCGATGGTGCCCTCAGCAGCGCCGCCAATCAGCCCGCCAGCAACCAAACCCCGGTTGCCGCCGAAGCTGCCCCGGCAACCCGTACCAGCGGCGCCGCAGCAGCCGGCAGGAAACGCACCACCGCATACCCGGCAGCATGCAGCGCCGCCGTCGCGGCCACAAAGCCGGCCGCATACGCCCACGGGCTGGACATGTCCGGCAGCTCCAGGCCGTGCGCCACGCCGTGGAACAGCGCAAACAACGCCGTCGCCGCCACCGCCACAAACAACGGCGGCCGCACTGCCAGCGCTACCGCCAAGCCCAGCGCCAGTACCGAGGCAGCAATCCCGCTTTCCAGCGCCGGCAGTTCCAGGCCTTCAAAGCCGAGCAGGCCGCCCACCAGCATGGTGCCGACAAACGCGCAAGGCAGTGCCCAGCGCGCCTTGCCTTGTTGCTGCGCGGCCCACAACCCAACCGCGACCATGGCCAGTAAATGATCAATACCGCCCAATGGGTGGCTGATACCGGCCACCAGACCATTATCGCCATGCCCGGGGTGAGCGAAGGCAAGGGCCGGTGCCAGCAGCAGGGCGGCGGTTGCAAGAATTTTGTTGAGTCCCATACAGGCTCCTTTTGGGGGTGTGATCAGGCTGCAGTCAGCAAACCCTGACGTTCGATAAAGGCGACGATTTCATCCAGGCCGATGCCGGTTTTCTGGTTGCTGAACACAAAGGGCTTACCGTTGCGCATGCGTGTGGTGTCGCTGTTCATCAGTTCCAGCGAGGCGCCGACCAGGGGCGCCAGGTCGATCTTGTTGATGACCAGCAAGTCGGATTTGCAAATACCGGGCCCGCCCTTGCGCGGCAGCTTGTCACCGGCAGACACATCGATCACGTAGATGGTCAGGTCTGACAGTTCCGGGCTGAACGTGGCCGACAAGTTGTCGCCGCCGGACTCCACCAGGATCAGGTCCAGGCCGGGGAAGCGGCGGTTGAGTTGGTCCACTGCTTCGAGGTTGATCGAGGCATCTTCACGAATCGCCGTGTGCGGGCAGCCGCCGGTTTCCACGCCGATGATGCGCTCGGGCGCCAGTGCCTGGTTGCGCACCAGAAAATCCGCGTCTTCGCGGGTGTAGATATCGTTGGTGACCACCGCTAGGTTGTAGCGGTCGCGCAGCGCCAGGCACAGCGCCAGGGTCAGGGCGGTCTTGCCGGAGCCCACTGGGCCGCCGATGCCGACACGCAAAGGTTGTGTGTTCATGTAGGTCTCCTAGGAACGGAACAGGCGGCTGTATTGGCGCTCATGGGCCATACACGCCAGGGACAGGCCGAACGCGGCGCTGCCGAAATGGGGAGGGTCGATGCGTGCCGCGTCCTGCTGGGCTTGTTGCAACAGGGGCAGCAATTGGCTGGTCAGGCGTTGGGCGGCTTGCTGGCCCAGCGGCAGGGTTTTCATCAGCACCGCCAATTGGTTTTCCAGCCAGCTCCACAGCCACGCGGCCAGGGCGTCATCGGGGTTGATATGCCAAGCGCGGGCGGCCAAAGCCCAGCCCAGGGCCAGGTGGGGTTCATCACGTTGGGCCAGAAAGTGGCGCGCGGCGTCGTCCAGCTCCGGTAAACCGTTGAGCAGCTGTTGCAGGGAATAGCCCATTTGGCGACTTTCCTGATACAGCTCGCGGGTCTCGCGGCTGGCGCGGTGCTCTTCGCACAGCTGCGCCAAATGCGG
Source organism: Pseudomonas sp. 2995-3 (assembly GCF_002742565.1). NCBI lineage: Bacteria > Pseudomonadati > Pseudomonadota > Gammaproteobacteria > Pseudomonadales > Pseudomonadaceae > Pseudomonas > Pseudomonas sp. 2995-3. The sequence continues at coordinate 191,248 of NZ_LJSB01000125.1, forward strand.
CCAATCCTGTTCGGCGGCGGCGCGGCAATGGGCGAGCAACAGCGGCGCTTCAAAACGGGCGAGGTTGAGCAGCAACTGGTCGCTGATCCAGCGCCGGGCGCTGGCTGCATCATTGACGCGGCCGTTATCCACCGCCATCTCCAGGCCTTGGGAATAGCTGTAGCCACCAATCGGCAATTGCGGACTGGCCAGACGCAACAGCGCCCAGGCTGGGTTCATAGACGCACGCCGAACTGGTGCAGTTTGGGCGGGTAATTGAAGTCTTCATCGCCATGACGCGAATGATGATGGCCACCGCCATAGGCACCGTGTTCCGGCTGGAACGGAGCCTCGAGGGTTTGCGTGGTGGCGCCGAGCTGTTCGAGCATGGCTTTGAGTACGTAGTCATCGAGCAGGCGCAGCCAGCCGTCGCCGACTTGCAAGGCCACATGGCGGTTGCCGAGGTGATACGCCGCGCGGGTCAGTTCAAAGGCGTTGCTGCAGGTCACGTGCAGCAGCTGTTCAGGGCGGGCGACCACGCGTACCACGCGCCCGTCTTCCGCTTGCAGGCATTCGCCATCGTGCAGCGGCGGCTGGCCACGCTCCAGAAACAGGCCGACGTCTTCGCCGTCGGCACTGAAACAGCGCAGGCGGCTTTTGCTGCGGGCTTCGAAGTTCAGCAGCAGTTCGGCGGCCCAGAGGGCTTGGGGGGCGATTCGGCGGTGGATCACCAGCATCAGGAGGCTTCCAGCTATGAGCGATAAATGAGCTAGAGCAAGGGGCTTGCCAACCGTGTGTATGGGCGGGAAATCCCTGTAGGCAAGCACGGACATGCCACCGAATAGGGCGTCAGCCAATGGCGGTAGCGCTTCAAATTGGTGCGCTATTGGATTTATAGCACTGGATGGGGGCGCTTTTCGTTGAGAACCGTTGCGTGAAGGATGAAATTTCCTTCACCTGTTTCGCACTGGATTTTTCTCGGATTTGTCCTACGTGATTGAAGGATTTGCCGTTCAAAAAGTTACGCGCTGTTTCATTACGATGTGCGCCGTGTTTAATCCTCTGCGACGCCGATCATGTTCAAAGTATTTTTGGTTTCACTTATTCTCAGCTTGTCCTGCGCCGTCATACCGGCCTCTGCCAATTTAAAAGCGCCTGTGGCCTTCGAACCCTCCGCCACCATCGACAACGTGATCGATCGTGCCCATGAGTTGCTCGGCACGCCGTATAAAAGCGGCGGTACCAAGGTTAACCAGGGGTTTGATTGCAGCAGCTTCCTGGTCTACCTGTTCAAGACCGAAGCCAATATCCGCCTGCCGCGCACCACCACAGAAATGCATCGATCAAGCGCCGCGACTGTTCAGCGCGAGGCGCTCAAGCCCGGCGACGCGGTATTTTTCAAAGGCAATGGGCGCGGACAGGTCAGCCATGTCGGCCTTTATATCGGCAAGGGCAAATTCATCCACTCGCCCAGCACCGGCAAACGCGTGCGTATCGATTCATTGAGCAACAGCTACTGGAAAAAGCACTACACCACCGCCAAGCGCTTCCACACGGCGGGCTGACCGGGCTTATTCGGTGCTGCCCAGCCCTTGCCAATGCTTGAGGCCGATAAAGATAAAGCGCAGTTGCTGGGTGATTTTCGCCTGGGGCGTAAGGTGGGCAGGCAGGGCCTGGGCCGGTGGGTCGATGATGTCGGGCAGGGTGGCGAACACACTCTTGACGATCAGGTCGGCCATCACATGTAAGCCGTCGGCATCCAGGTGCTGGAGCTTGGGCATCAACGTAAGGTCGGCAGCCAAGTCGCTGGTGATGTCTTCACGCAGCGCCCCGATGGCTTGGCGCACGGCCAGGCAGCCACCGTATTGTTCGCGGGCCAGGAATAGGAATTGCGAACGGTTGGCTGAAACCACGTCCAGAAAGATCCGCACGGAGGCATCAATGATGCCGCCCATCACGAACTCGTTGTGACGGACCAGGCGAATGGTGGCGCGGAAGGTCTGGCCGACTTCACTGACCAGCACGAGCCCCAGCTGGTCCATATCCTCAAAGTGACGATAGAACCCGGTCGGTACAATCCCGGCGGTCTTGGCCACTTCGCGCAGGCTCAGGCTGCCGAACCCACGGCCACACTCCATCAGATGGCGGGCTGCGTCCATCAAGGCGAGGCGGGTCTGTTGCTTCTGTTCGGCGCGGGGCAGCATTGGCGGGCGGGCTTTGTCGGCAAGTACAGCGACGCACTCTAGCAAAACAGCTTCAGCTACGTCGAACTTGGCGGGGTGTTGGGGTGTGATGCAGTTCAGATAAGCGTCAGATAAAAGCAAAAGCCCGATCTTCAGATCGGGCTTTTTTCTCGGCCACCACGGGGTTAGCTCTGTGCTTGATGCAGTTCTTGCAGACGGTCAGCACCGCCTTCAACAACGCCTTCGGTGTAAGCGCGTTTGTGGGCTTGCTCAGCACCGCCTTCTACCAGGCCTTTTTGTTCCAGGCGATCACGGCCACCTTCAGCAACGCCTTCGGTGTAAGCACGTTTGTTGGCTTGTTCAGCGCCACCTTCTACCAGGCCTTTCTCTTCCAGGCGGTTGCGACCGTTTTCAGCAACGGCGCCTTTGGCGTAGTCACGGTTTTCGTCTTCTTGCGAACCGCTGCGGGCCAGGGTCTGGCTCGACTGAACGGCTTGAGCTTTGTTCTGTGGGGTAGCTTGTTCAGCGGCTGGCAGGGCAAATGCGCTGGAAGCCAGGACCGACAGCAGAACAGTAGCGAGTATTTGGCGTTTCATGATGGGTTGCTCCTTGGGAGGGCGATAAAGTGGGTACAGGGCTAATGTTACTCTCGAGAAGTCGATATAAAAGTTCATAAACACAATGGTAATAATCAACAGAATTGATTGTTCCCCGCAGAGGCTCTAGAACGCGCCTCTCAAGCCCGCGCTTTTGCACCGTGGTGGGTATTTTCGACACGAACCTGGGTAACAATGGTGCGCTGTCGATGATGAAAACTGTCTTGTCGATCAGGAATGTGGCTTTTTGCGACTAAATCGCTGATCGGGTTAAACCCCCCGGCGGTTTGCCAGTCGTAGCCTTATAAGCTTTAGTTTTGCTATCTGTGTTGAGGAGTCCTGTGCAATGACGCGCACTCGTAAAATCGTGTTTTGGAGCTGCGCCAGCTTCGCTGTGTTAATCGCTATCGTGGTCTTGGTGCTGGTGTTCTTTGATTGGAACCGCATCAAGCCGCCGCTCAATGCCAAGGTCTCCGAAGAATTGCATCGCCCGTTTGCCATTAATGGCAACCTCGCCGTGGTGTGGGCGCGCGAGGCCGATGAAGGCGGTTGGCGTGCCTGGGTGCCGTGGCCGCACGTGATTGCCGAAGACCTGACCCTGGGCAACCCGGACTGGTCAAAAAAACCGCAGATGGTCACGCTCAAACGCGTTGAGCTGCGCATCTCGCCCCTGGCGCTGTTGGCTCAGCGCGTGGTGATCCCGCGTATCGACCTCACCGAGCCAAGCGCCGACTTGCAGCGCCTTGCCGACGGTCGCGCCAACTGGACCTTCAAGTTCGACCCCAAAGACCCCAACGCCGAGCCTTCCAGCTGGGTGGTGGACATCGGCTCCATCGGTTTCGACAAGGGCCACGTGACCCTCGACGACCAAACCCTCAAGACCCAGTTGGATGTGATCATCGACCTGCTTGGCAAGCCGATTCCCTTCGGTGAAATCGTCGGCGACGCGGATGCCAAGAAGGCCCTGGAAAAAGGCTCGGCGCCGCAGGACTACGCATTCGGCCTCAAGGTCAAAGGCCAGTACCACGGCCAGAAACTCGATGGCACCGGCAAGATAGGCGGGCTGTTGGCCTTGCAGGACGCGGCCAAGCCGTTCCCGCTGCAAGCGCAAGTGAAAATCGCCGACACCAGCATCGCACTGGCCGGCACCCTGACCGATCCGCTGAACCTTGGCGCCCTGGACCTGCGGTTGAAACTGTCCGGTAGTAGCCTGGGCAACCTTTACCCGCTGACCGGCGTGACGCTGCCCGATTCTCCGGCCTATTCCACCGACGGCCATCTGATCGCCAAGCTGCATGAGGCCAGCGGCGCGTCATTCACCTATGAAAACTTCAACGGCAAGATCGGCAACAGTGATATCCACGGCAACCTCAGCTACGTCGCCAGCCAGCCACGCCCCAAGCTCAGCGGTACGCTGGTGTCCAACCAACTGCTGATGACCGACCTTGCACCGTTGATCGGTGCCGACTCCAACGCCAAACAGAAGGCCCGTGGTGGCGAGAGCAAGCAACCGGCGACCAAAGTGCTGCCGGTGGAAGAGTTCCGCACCGAGCGCTGGCGCGACATGGACGCCGACGTGGAATTCACCGGCAAACGTATCGTGCACAGCGCCGACTTGCCGTTCACCGACCTCTACACCCACTTGGTTCTCAACGATGGCGAGCTGAGCCTGCAACCCCTGCGCTTTGGCGTGGCGGGTGGCAAGCTGGATGCGCAGATTCGCTTGAACGGGCGCATCACGCCAATGGAAGGCCGTGCCAGGTTGACTGCACGCAACTTCAAGCTCAAACAGTTGTTCCCGACGTTCGAACCGATGAAGACCAGCTTTGGTGAGCTCAACGGCGACGCTGATATTTCCGGGCGCGGCAACTCCGTGGCGGCCTTGTTGGGCACCTCCAACGGTGACCTGAAAATGCTGATCAATGACGGCGCCATCAGCCGCGGCCTGATGGAAATTGCCGGGCTCAACGTGGGCAACTACGTGGTGGGCCGCTTGTTTGGCGACAAGGAAGTGAAGATCAACTGCGCGGCGGCAGACTTTGGCATCAAGACGGGTTTGGCGACGACGCGGCTGTTTGTGTTCGATACCGAGAACGCGATTATCTATATCGATGGCACGGCGAACATGGCGACCGAGCAGTTGGACTTGACCATCACGCCAGAGTCCAAGGGCTTTCGCTTGTTCTCCCTGCGTTCACCGTTGTACGTCAATGGCCCGTTTATCAAGCCTAATGCGGGTGTAAAGGCCGTGCCGCTGATGTTGCGGGGTGCCGGCATGGTCGCGCTGGGTGTGATCGCCGGCCCGGCTGCCGGGTTGCTGGCGTTGGTCGCTCCGAGCGGGGATGAGCCCAACCAGTGCGCACCGTTGCTGCAACAGATGAAGGAAGGCAAGGCGCCGAAAACCGTTAAGTAAGGCGTCCGCTCCTAGAGGGGATGTGACGCAGAGCGTCACTGGATGCATTCCCACGCGGAGCGTGGGAACGATCAGGACCCGGCGCAAAAAAATGTGGGAGCTGGCTTGCCTGCGATAGCGCTGTAACAGTCGATACAGGCACTGACTGTTAGATTGTTATCGCGGGCAAGCCCGCTCCCACATGGGGTTCAGCGGTGAAGCGCGTTACAGGTCCTGCAGAATATCCGCCATGTCATCGGCGTGTTCTTCTTCCTGGGCCAGGATGTCTTCGAAGATTCGACGTGTAGTCGGGTCTTTATCACCGATGTACTGGATGATTTCGCGATAGCTGTCCACCGCGATCCGCTCGGCCACCAGGTCTTCGTAGACCATTTCCTTCAGGGTGTTGCCGGCCACGTATTGAGCGTGGGAGTTCTTCGACAGCAGGTCGGGGTTGAACTCCGGCTCACCGCCCAACTGCACGATGCGTTCGGCCAGTTTGTCGGCGTGTTCTGCTTCCTGGGTGGCGTGCTCCAGGAACTCATCGGCCGCGACACTGGCTTTCAGGCCGCTGGCCATGAAGTAGTGACGCTTGTAGCGCAACACGCAGACCAGTTCAGTGGCCAGCGACTCATTGAGCAGGCGGATAATTTCCTCACGGTCGGCGTCGTAGCCTTCGGTCACGGCACCGTTCTCGACGTGCTGGCGGGCGCGGCTGCGCAGGGTTGCAACGTCGGTCAAGTTTGCTTGGGTCATCTCAATCTCCTGGTGCTAATCCGGTTTTGCGCCACGCTCTGTCGGCGTGATCACTCCAAGTTGTGAGTCCCGGGCAGCGCAAAAAGTTTTATCGGATTTCACACCGCCTGACCGGACACTTCTAAACGGCACAGTCATGGGGCAGTCATGTCGGGTGGTCTAGGATGGCGTTATCGCTTCCCCTACCAGGATGTCCGCCCTATGCCCGATTCCCTCGCCACGCGTTACCCCCTGGTGCTGGTACCCGGCATGCTGGGCTTTGTGCGCGTAGGCTTTTTCCCTTACTGGTACGGGATTGTCCCGGCGCTGCGGGCGGGTGGGGCGCAGGTATTTGCCGTTCAGGTGGCGCCGCTGGATTCCAGCGAGGTGCGTGGCGAGCAGTTGCTGGTACACATTGCGCAGATTCGTCGCGAGACCGGCGCCGACAAGGTCAACCTGATCGGCCATAGCCAGGGCGCGCTCACCGCGCGTTATGCCGCCGCCAGGCGCCCGGAGTGGGTGGCGTCAGTGACGTCGGTGGCTGGCCCCAACCATGGCTCGGAGCTGGCGGACCATATCCACGCCCATTACCCGGCTGACAGCGTGAAAGGCAGGCTCATGAGCGCGGTGTTTCACCTGGTTGCCTGGGTGATGGGCCTGCTGGAAACCGGCTATCGCGGCCCGCGCTTCAAGGCCGATCTAGAGGCTTCGCACCATTCGCTGACCAGTGCCGGTGTGGCGTTGTTTAACCGCCAGTATCCTCAAGGGCTGCCCGCTACCTGGGGCGGGCAGGGCGCCGAAGTGGTCAATGGCGTGCGTTATTACTCGTGGTCCGGCACCTTGCAGCCGGGCAAGACCGATCGTGGGCGCAACCTGCTGGACGGCACGAATCGCAGTTGCCGGTTGTTCGCCCGCAGCTTTGTGCGCGAGAAGGGCCAGTGTGACGGCATGGTCGGGCGCTACAGCTCGCACCTGGGCACGGTCATCGGCGATGACTACGCCCTGGATCACTTCGATATCGTCAACCAATCCTTGGGGTTGGTGGGCAAGGGCGCCGAGCCGATCCGGTTGTTTGTCGAGCATGCGCGGCGGCTGAAGGCGGCGGGGGTTTAACCGGGAGACCGGGTTATCGTTCATCGCAGGCAAGCCAGCTCCCACAGTTGGCCCCATTCCAAAGTTGGAACCCGGTCGAATGTGGGAGCTGGCTTGCCTGCGATAGCGATCTGTCAGGCGACGCCAACCTCACGGCGCACCGGCGTAATCCAGCGCTCCGACAAAATCACCCCACCCAAGGTGAGCAAGCCGCCGACCAAGTGATACATCGCCAGTTTTTCCTTCAGCACCACCGCCGCAATCAATGCGGTAATCAACGGCAGCAAGTTGAAAAACAGTGTGGTGCGGCTTGGCCCCAGGTGTTTCACCGAGTGCATCCACGCCAGTGGCGCCAGCATCGACGCCAGCAGGCACGCGTACAGCACCAGTGGGATATTCGCCCAGCCCAAGCCGGCCTTGGCCGAGAACAGGAACAGCGGAAGCAGCACCACCACCGCCACCAGTATCTGCAAATACAGCAACACCAGCGGCGGCAGGCGCAAATGCCATTTTTTCAGCAAGGTGCTGTAGACCGCGTAGGCCAGGGTGGCGAACAGCATCATGGCGTCACCCAGGTTGAGCCCATGTTGCAGTAACGCGCCGAGGCTGCCGGCTGATACCACTACGACAACGCCTGCGAACGACAGCACTGCGCCGGTCAGCGCGCCGAAGGTGAGGCGTTGGCCGAGGCTGATGATGGCAGCGGTCAGCGACATCAACGGCATCAGCGACAGGATGATGCCCATGTTGGTGGCACTGGTCAGCGTCGCGGCGTAATAGGCCAGGCTTTGATACACCGCCATGCCCAGCACGCCGAGGATGAAGATCTTGCCCAGGTTCGGGCGGATCAGCGCCCAGTTGGCCAGCACCGGCTTGAGCATGAATGGGGTAAACAGCAATGCCGCCAGCAACCAGCGGTAAAAGCCGATTTCTGCGGGGAAGATCGAGCCCACGGCCAGTTTGTTGACCACGGTGTTGCCGGCCCAGATAAAGATGGCCAGCAGGGGGTACGCGTATTGCATCGAAAGAAACCAGGTGTGTTGATGAGCCGCGATTATCCCCCTGTCTGGATAGAAGCCTATACTGCGATCCAGACAACCGACCTTTGTATCCAGACAATATGGCCAGACACACCGTACGCCTCGCGGATTTTCGCAGCCTGCCGAGTCCGGTCTACTTCCGCTACTCCGAATTTGCGCCCGACACCGAGTGTACGCCGCACCGGCATGGCTGGGGCTCGCTGGACTATTCGGCCAATGGCGTGATGCGCATGGAGGTGGCCGGCAGCCGCTTTATGTCGCCTCCGCAGTACGCGGTGTGGATCCCACCCAATACCGAGCACAGCTCCTACAACGCCCAGGCGATTGTGTATCGCTCCGTGGGCCTGGCCCCGGCATTGTGCGCGCAACTCCCGCAGGCGCCGTGCACCTTGGCGATCAGTGACATTCTCAAGGCGATCCTCAGCGATTTTGCCCAGCGTGACGTCAATGTTCCTCAAAGTGAGGCCGATATACGCCTGGCCCAGGTGCTGGTGGACCAGCTCAAACAGGCACCGATGCATGATTGCTTCCTGCCTTACGCGCGCCACCCCGGGCTGCTCGGCGTGCTCGAAGGCATGCAGGCCGACCCTGGCGACAATCGCCCGCTGGCGCAGTGGGCGGAGCAGGTGCATGTGAGTGAGCGCACCTTGGCACGCCAATTTGTGCGCGAGCTGGGCATCAGCTTCGGCGAATGGCGCCAGCGCCTGCGCTATCTTGCCGCCATCGAAGCCCTGGACAGCGACCGCAGCGTGCAACATGTAGCCTTTGACTTGGGTTACAGCACGGCCTCGGCGTTTATCGCCATGTTCCAGCGTCACGCCGGCTGCACCCCGGAGCAGTACCGACGGTCGAATATTCGCGGACGCTGAAGATGTAACAGGTTTTGACTACACTGCTGCGTAGGCCGTGCCCCTTTGGTGCGGTAACAGGGAGAAAACTCCATGAAGATGCTGCGTATTCCGTTGTTGATGATGGGCCTGCTGCTGTGTTCCCAAGGCTTCGCTGCCACAGCCCAGCAAAATAAAATGACCACCTGCAATGCACAAGCGACCACCAAGACGCTCAAAGGTGATGACCGCAAGGCCTTTATGAAGACCTGCCTGTCGGCGCCAGCTGCCAACGATGCCAAGACCCTGACCCCACAGCAGCAGAAAATGAAAGACTGCAATGCCTCGGCGAAAACCAAGGCGTTGGCTGGCGATGCGCGTAAAACCTTTATGAGCACCTGCCTCAAAGGCAGCTAACAACATAGATCCCATGTGGGAGTCGGGCTTGCCCGCGATGCAGACGCCGCGGTGCATCAGCCAGACTGAGGTGATGCCATCGCAGGCAAGCCAGCTCCCACACTGACGGTGTTCGCAATTCAGACCTCTCGCTTGATTCCCTCAAGGCTGGCAGACTGCCCATCCTTTAACGCCGTTCGTTTTGAGGCTGTATGCCAACGTTTTCTCAGCGTCACGTGTTGTTGCTGGTCAGTTGCGTCATCATTTTCGGCGGGCTATTGCTGGTCCTGCCGCTCAAGCTGTTGCCGAGCTTGCTGGCCGGCCTGCTGGTTTATGAACTGGTCAACATGCTTACCCCGCAGTTGCAGCGGCTGATCGAAGGCCGGCGTGCGCGTTGGCTGGCAGTAGCGTTGCTGGGCACCTTGATCGTCAGCGTGTTGACCCTGATCTTTGCCGGCGCCATCAGCTTTCTGCTCCACGAAGCGGAAAACCCCGGGGCTTCCCTGGACAAATTCATGGGCGTGGTCGACCGCGCGCGCGGGCAACTGCCGCCGTTCGTCGACGCCTACCTGCCCGCCAGTGCCGCCGAATTCCGCGTGGCCATCGGCGATTGGCTGAGCAAACACCTGAGCGAGCTGCAACTGGTCGGCAAAGACGCCGCCCACATGTTCGTCACCCTGCTGATCGGCATGGTGCTCGGCGCCATTATCGCCCTGCAGCGAGTGCCCGACCTGACCAAGCGCAAACCCCTGGCGGCCGCGCTGTTCGACCGCCTGCACCTGTTGGTCCAGGCGTTTCGCAATATCGTCTTCGCCCAGATCAAGATTGCCGCGCTCAATACGGCCTTCACTGCGATTTTTCTCGCGGTTGTGTTGCCGCTCTGCGGCATTCACCTGCCTTTGACCAAAACCCTGATCGTGCTGACCTTCCTGGTCGGCCTGCTGCCGGTGATCGGCAACCTGATCTCCAACACCCTGATCACCATCGTCGCGCTGTCGCTGTCGATCTGGGTGGCGGTGGCGGCGTTGGGGTATCTGATCGTGATCCACAAGGTCGAGTACTTCCTCAACGCGCGCATCGTCGGCGGGCAGATCAGTGCCAAATCCTGGGAATTGCTCCTGGCGATGTTGGTGTTTGAAGCCGCATTCGGCCTGCCGGGTGTGGTGGCGGGGCCGATTTATTATGCGTATTTGAAGAGTGAGTTGAAGCTGGCGGGGATGGTTTAACTGGCCCGTTAGCTCGTTCCCACGCTCTGCGTGGGAATGCTGCCCTGGACGCTCTGCGTCCGCTGTTGAAGTCGTGACGCGGAGCGTCACAGGATGCATTCCCACGCGGAGCGTGGGAACGATCTACTCCATTGCGCCGTAACGCTTGCTCGCCTCAATCGCCAGACCGCTGCCGATACTGCCGAAGATATTGCCTTCCACATGCTGTGCATTCGGCAGCATCGCCGAGATGCTGTGGCGCAGTGCCGGAATGCCGCTGGAGCCGCCGGTGAAGAACACCGTGTCCACCTGGGCCACGCTCACCGAGGCATCGTTAAGCAGTTGCGTGACGCTGTTGCGCACACGCTCCAGCAACGCGTCGATGGACGACTCGAACAATGCCCGGCTCAGGTCGACGCTCAGGCCTTTTTCGATGCGGTCCAGGGCCACGTGGCGGCTGTCTTCGTGGGTCAGCTGGATCTTGGTTTCTTCCACTTCCATGGCCAGCCAGTGCCCGGCACGCTGTTCGATCAGCTTGAACAAGCGGTCGATGCCGCCGGTGTCTTCGATGTCGTAGCGCATGCTGCCCAAGGCCAGCTGGGATTTTTGCGAGTACACCGAGTTGATGGTGTGCCAGGTGGCCAGGTTCATGTGGTGGCTGGTGGGCATGTAGGCGCCGCTTTTCATGCGGCTGCCATAGCCGAACAGCGGCATCATGCCTTGCAGGCTCAGCTGTTTGTCGAAGTCGGTACCGCCGATGTGCACGCCGCCGGTGGCGAGGATGTCGCTTTGGCGGTTGTCGTTGTGACGACGGTCCGGCGACAGGCGCACCAGCGAGAAGTCAGACGTACCACCGCCGATGTCGACGATCAGCACCAGCTCTTCTTTCTCGATGGTGGACTCATAGTCAAACGCGGCCGCAATCGGCTCGTACTGGAACGAGATGTCCTTGAAGCCGATCTTGCGCGCCACATCCACCAGCGTGTTTTCGGCTTCCTGGTCGGCCATCGGGTCGTCATCGACGAAGAACACCGGGCGGCCCAGCACCACTTCTTCGAACTCGCGACCGGCGTTGGCTTCGGCGCGGCTCTTGAGCTGGCCGATAAACAGCGCCAGCAGGTCGGTGAACGGCATGGCCGTGCCCAATACGCTGGTGTCGTGCTTGATCAGCTTGGAACCCAGCAGGCTCTTGAGCGAGCGCATCAGCCGGCCTTCGTAGTTTTCCAGGTATTCGTGCAGCGCCAGGCGACCGTATACCGGGCGGCGCTCCTCGAAGTTGAAGAACACCACCGACGGCAGGGTGATCTTGTCGTCCTCCAGCGCGATAAGCGTCTCCTCGCCGGGGCGGATCCAGCCGACGGTGGAGTTGGACGTGCCGAAGTCGATGCCGCAGGCACGGGCTGGGGATGTGTTGTTCATGTCTTCCAGGTTCCGGTTAAAAAACGGCCGCGCAGTGTATGTCACTCGCGCGCAGATGCGTAGGCCGACTATCCGCTAAATCGTGCTTGAAAGTTGGGTATTTGCCCCCACATCTGTTGCATACGGCTAGCGCCGATAACACTTTGACGCACCCCCAGGCCACACCACTCAACAGGTGCAAAGCAGCGCACGTTGTGCCCCGGGCTGTGCGATCTCGATTAAGGATGGTGAACCGCCGATGGATTTCAAAGACTATTACAAGATTCTGGGTGTCGAGCCGAGCGCCGATGACAAGGAAATCAAGGCCGCCTATCGCAAGCTCGCACGCAAGTATCACCCGGACGTGAGCAAGGAAAAGGACGCCGAAGAGAAATTCAAAGACGCGTCCGAAGCCTATGAGGCGCTCAAAAGCGCCGACAAACGCGCCGAGTACGATGAGCTGCGTAAATACGGCCAGCATGGCCAGCCGTTCCAGGGGCCACCGGGCTGGCAGAGCCGTGGTGGTTATGGCGGTGGCCAGGACACGGGCGACTTCTCGGACTTCTTCAGCTCGATCTTCGGCGCGCGCGGCGACGCCTTTGGCGGCGGCCAGCGCCGTCCTACCGGGCGCAAGGGCCAGGATGTGGAGATGCAACTGAGCGTTTCCCTTGAGGAAACGCTGTCCACCGAGTCCAAGCAGATCAGCTTCCAGGTGCCGCAATACGATGCGTCTGGCCGGCATGTCAGCAATACCGTCAAGAGCCTGAATGTGAAGATTCCGGCCGGTGTGGCCGATGGCGAGCGCATCCGCCTCAAGGGCCAGGGCGCACCGGGTGTGGGCGGTGGTGCCAATGGCGACCTGTACCTGATCATCAAGTTTGCGCCGCACGCCAAGTTCGAGGTGGATGGCGAAAACCTGATCATCAACCTGCCGCTGGCCCCGTGGGAGCTGGCGTTGGGCGCGGAAGTCGCAGTGCCGACCCTTACCGGCAAGATTAACCTCAAGGTGCCGGCCGGCAGCCAGAACGGCCAACGCATGCGCGCAAAGGGCCATGGCTTGTTGAACAAGGCCGGGCAACGCGGTTATCTGTTTATCCAGCTCAAGGCTGTGATGCCTAAGGCTGGAGACGATGAGGTCAAGGCATTGTGGCAGGCGCTGGCTGAAAAGGCCGCTTTCGACCCCCGTGAGCACTTCTGAACGAGCTGACCCGATGAGTTTTCGAGCTTGCTAAATAGTTAGCTCCAGCAAAAAAACGCACTGCATAGGATGACAATCTTTCTCACCACAAGGTTGTCATCCCATGCTCGAACTTCAGGTTATTGCCTCCTCCACGCTCCCGCCCGGTGAACAGGGACAACACTACGAATTAATCAAACAGGCGATCCCGTCCTGCCTGGTCAGCAGTTCACCTGAGCGGCGCCAGGCCCTCAAACAGACCCCCGCGAATATCCCCTCTTGGTACGACGCCACGTCTCAATCGCAGAAGGATCAGCTCAAGACGCTGTTAGAGAGCCGTTGCCACTCCCTGAATGAGCTGGAGAAATCCCTAAGCAAAGTCCAGGCGCTGGAAGCATTCGCCCAGCCGTTATTGGAAGCGGCATTAAAGGCTGCCGGTTATGCGCTGGACGTCAATCAAACCTGGTTGCGCCTGTATGTTCCGGTTGAAGACGCCTTTGGCAAAAAAACCGGCGGTTCCAGGGTCAAGACGTTCTCCTTGCTCAAGGCTGCCCTGGGCAACTTTGAGGCGCGGGAGGCCGAGGACGGTTTTTACGATAGCGTTTCGGGATTTATCACCGAGCCGGATACTCGCGAGCACTTCGAACGCCACACCACGACCCTGAAAATTCATGAGTTCGCCCAGTTATGCCGTGATCTCGATTTGGGGAGTCAATACCAGGCTCACCTCAGGGCGCAGTTGATACCTGATGATGTACGGTCCCGTGCCGAGTTTCGGGATCGCTTCATCCGCCATCAGAAAGATGCCTTCAAGGCGGCGGCGTATCTGGCCTTGCTCAAGGGTGATATCGGTGCCACCGATTACACCTTGCTGATGCGTGTGACGGCTGGCGAAAAGCACATCGTGATCGGCAACCAGCCGGTCGGTTACTGCTGCTTGAGCCTGATGAACCTGCACCTGCATGACTGCCTGATCATCGCCCCATGCGCCAAGCAGCGTTATTCGAGCTGGGTTATCGTCTATATTCCTGACCACCTCGAGCACCCCATCAAGCGTTATGAAACGTTTAATGAGTTTCGCAACGAATTGACTGATCGCCTGACCGCGAGCGTCAGCCAGGGTGCCGACCGCTCCATGGGGGTACAAACCACGCAATACCAACAGCTTTTTGCCCAGTTTGTAGCCTATAAGGATCGCGCTTACTACTACCGCAGGCTGACCGAACTCGTGGTGGATGCGCCACCGCAACCGTTCGGTTCACAGGCGCTGCGTTCGGAATGGGGGCGTTTACTGACGGCCCCATTCTTTTCCTCCGGCTCGTCGCTGGGGGAGCCGCAACCGACCGTACGCGTTCCGATAAAAGCCCCCGAATTCAATATTCAGGCCATCGAAATCGCTGGCCTCTGGCGGGCTGCGGACTTGTGGGTGTATCGCCATGCCAGTCTGCGCACGCGACTGTTTAACGATGCCCAACACCAGGCCGTGAGCACTGAGGCTGCTGACAAGGCATCGAGTTCAAGGCGTGCAGCCCATTACCTGAGTATCGGCATGTTCGGCCTGAACCTGGTGGGGATGGCCGTGCCACCCTTGGGCCTGGTGATGGCCGGGGTGATGGCCGGTCAGCTGCTTTACGAGGTCTTTGAGGGTGCGGTCGAACTCAGTGAAGGCGACCGCGAGGCAGGTTGGGCGCATGTTACCGACGTGGTGGAAAACCTGGCGACGCTGGCGGCGCAGGCGGTGGCGTTGCGCTTCACAGTGTCACCCTTCATTGAACGGCTCAAAGCCGTCACGTTGCCCGGCGGCAAGATCCGCCTGTGGAAGCCTGATCTTGCGCCCTATAAGGCGCCTGTCGAGCTGGCCACAGACGCCAGGCCAGACGCTTTGGGCCTTTACTCGCACGACGGCCAGTTGATTTTGCACCATGAGGGTGACCACTATCGAGTTGGGCAGGACCCCGTCACTGGGCAGTATCGCATCCAGCACCCCAGCCGCCCTGGTGCGTATGAGCCGCAGTTGGAGCATAACCATGCTGGCGCCTGGAGCCATGAAATCGAGCAACCGCTGACCTGGGACAAACCGACCCTGATGAGGCGCCTGGGGCTGGAACAGCGTGGGCTTGACTCCGCGACGCTGGAACAAGCCCGTATGGCCAGCGGTGTCGAGGAAGACGTCTTGCGCCAGACCTTTGTTGAGCATGACCCGGTGCCTTTGTTGTTGGATGACACGATCCAGCACTTCAAGGCTCATCAGGCACTGACGACGTTTGTCGAGCAATTGAGAAGCAGCGACTCGGCCGTCTATGCCCAGGCGGACCTCACGCTGCTGCTGCAAATCATGCGTCGACGAGGGATGTTGCCTGATGCGCCGCTGCGGGTCATGGACAGCCACAACAGGATTTTGTGGGAGGAGACCTTCGCAACTGCCCCCAAACGCGTAGTGGTGGTCCGTGACAACCAGTTGGCGAGCGGTGAGTGGCTCAATGAGGTGCTGTTCAGCTTGCAAGGCGTGGACCCCACGCTCCGGGACATCCCTGGCAGTGCCGAAGAGTCGCTGGCGGTGCGGGCCGGCAAGCTGCGTGAACACATCGCCAATGTCGTCGATACCTTTAAGGGCTCGCTGATCGAAGAGCGCTATCAAGCCTTGAATGCCACGAACGATCCTGATGTGCGCCTGCTCATGGCGACTTACCCCAGGCTGCCAGCGTCGATGGCTACTGAGTTGCTCAGAAGGCTGAGCGTTGAACAGTTGCACACCTTTCGAGATACCGGGTTTCTGCCCCAGGAACGTATTGAGCAGGCGAGGTGGCTTGAGCAGGAAACCCGGGTATCGCGTGCCTATGAAGGCCTGCACCTGGACACTCTGGCAAGCATCGACAGCCAGCGCCTCGCCTTGCGCACTTTGGAAACCTTGCCTGGATGGCAGCGTGGAACGCGGGTGGAGTTGCGTCACTACTCGGCCCAAGGCACGTTGCTGGATGCTATCGGTTCCCCGGATTCAACCACCACCAAGACCCTGGTGCTCAAGGACAATGGTTTATTCGAGGCGCCCATGCCCAGGGACTTCTTTGGGGCAACCTGGGACCTGTTGTCCACCGCCGAACGCCAGAGCCTCGGGTTCACCGATGCACAGCAGTTGAAGACAGCGATCCAGCAGTCGCCTTTGCCTCGTGAGCCGCTGCGCACGGTGTTGCTGGAGCATCCGGTGCGCAAACCGACGATTGATTCGACGCTGAGATTACTCGGTGGTGGCGGCGGGTCCAGCCGACAGGCGGCCAGTGATGTCGATAGCGATGTCGATTTAGTACACGAGCAGGTCACCGATCTGTTCCCTTTGATGGACGAGGAGGCAGTCAATGCGTTTGTCCGCACTTTGGGCGACGACGTCGAGGGTGGGTTGAAACACTGGAAGGCTGAGTTCAAAACGTTTACGAGGGAGTTGGATGCCTGGGTTTACGCCAGTGGGCCGCCGCGTGCTGATGGTTGGGATGCCGATTTTCCCGGTGCGTCCGATATCGCGCGCGAGATCAAGAGTCACTGGCGGCTTATGAGTGAAGGCCCCCTGAAGCTGATGATGAGGGGCGATCTGGAACTACCACTGCTAAGCGTCGACTTCAGCCATGTTGAGGGGCTTGAGATCTACGGTAGCGGCTGGACCGGCAAGACTGATGCTTTCCTTACATCGTTCACCCACGTCAAGCATTTGGCCCTGATCGGTTGCCGGCTTACCGAGTTACCCAGTGCTATCGGTGAAATGCGCTACCTGACTTCGTTGAACCTGACCGGTAATAATCTTGAGTTGACTCCACCAACCAGCCGTATGCTGAGCAACCTCAGCGCCCTTGTCACGCTTGATCTGCGCAGCAACCCGCTGGGTGCTGCCCCCGATGTCAGCGGTATGCCAAATCTGGTGGAGTTGAACCTCAGTAACACGCAGATTGAGCAGTGGCCCTCGGGATTAACCGCACTGACTGGATTGAGACGTGTCGATTTGTCCGAAAACCGCCTGCAGGAGGTTCCACCACAGCATTTGACACCACCGCCTGAGCAGCTTGAAGCGATCGTTCGGACAAACAACGTCGTCATGCTTGAGCACAATAAGTTTCCTGCCGACTATTGGCAGCAGTTCGATCGCTACTGGGAGACCTTGACGCGCACGCGGCCCGAACTTTTGCAAGGCGCCCTTGATGGCGCCTTTGACAGTGGTAATCCAAGGCTCAGGGTCATGCAGGAACTCTATCCCGACAACAGCGTGCAAACTTCTCGGAAGATGATTTGGGCGCTGGGCGAGCGCGCCGATGCAGAGTTGGCCCAGCGTGAGCAGGAATTCAAAGCGTTCAAGCGTCAGTTAAAAGCCTGGAACCTCTCCAACGAGCGTCAGAGTAACGAGCGCGTCGGGCGAAATGAGCGCCTGCTGGAGTTCAACGATCGTGATCGCGCCAGGCAACGCATCATGAGCTGCTGGAGGGCGGGTAATCCCCTCGTTTTGAGCAACGACGCCACACTCATCGACGTCGAACTGGACCTCAGTGGGTTGCGCCTGTCGAGCCTGCCCGACCTTGGCGCGAATTTCATTCGCCCGACGTCACTGAAACTGAACCGCCTGAACCTGCGTACGTCACCAGAAGGTTTCCTGGCGCACTGCCAAGGTGTGCGCTGGCTGGACATGTCGGATAACCATTTGTTCGAGTTGCCGCCTGCCGTGGGGAATATGAACGAGTTGGCCCGTTTGTCGCTGCAAAACAACCGAATCCGATTGACTGCCGAGTCGGCTGCCTTACTGTCCTCGCGAGCGACACTCAGTGACTTGATGCTCAATGATAACCCCCTCGGCCTGACGCCGGATTTCAGCCAAATGACGGATTTGCGTACCTTGCAGATGAAAAATACAGGGATTGATACCTGGCCTGCGGGGTTGGTTGAACGAACGAACCTGCTATGGGTAGATCTGAGCCAAAACAGTATTACCACTATCCCGGACTCAGTCATTGCACCGTCGGATGAGCAGTTGGCGCAGACGGAACGCGTGACTCGTGTGACGGATATCGGCGAGAACCCTTTGACCGAGCAAACCCGGCAACAAGTCCGCGAACACAGCCGGCGCCTTGAGGAGGCTGGGCTGATGTCTGAGGTTCTTCCGAACATGCTCCGGTTGACGGCTGATATTGCCCCTAACCGTGTGGCCCCCACAGCTGGCGCGCAGGATCCATTTCTGCGTTGGGCCCAAGGCATGTCCACGCAAGAGGCGAGTAGCAAACGGCCCCTATGGGTGGCGTTGGAGCGCGCTCCGAGGGCTGCCCCGTTTTTCGACATCCTTGAGCGTCTGGAACCGGCGGGTGCCGGCCACGCCGACTTGCAGCGCCGCGTCTGGGAAGTGATCGAAAGTATCACCCAGGACACCGCCGAATCGGAAACCCTGCGCAAGGAACTCCTCGACCTGGCCGGTGAGCCAGGATGTTGCGACCTTGCGGCTTTCTCCTTCAGCAACCTGGAGGTGCGCACAATGGCCTACAAGGCTCGTTTGCAGGCCACGGATCAGACCCAGGGCGTGCAACTGGCAAGGTTATCCAGAGGTTTGTTCCGCCTGCACGAAGTGGACAAGATCGCGTCGGCGGATATCCAGCGCAGCGAGGCAATCGTCAATGACCCCCGCGTGTCGGTAGCCAATAAGGTGCCCCATACCCAGCGCCTGGCCGAAGAGGTTGAAATTCGACTGGCGTATCGTTACGGCCTCAAGGATCGGCTCCAGCTACCGGGGCAGCCGCAGCAGGTCAGGTATATCAACTTGGGCGGCGTGACCTCATCGATGCTCGATACTGCCTTTGATACGATCAAAGCCCTGGATAACTCCGCGCAAGAGCTTCAGGCGCTGCTGTCCAGGGGCTTTTGGCAGGATTACCTGACCGGTAAATACGCCGTGCAATTTGACGCTCTGCGCCATCCCTTGCACGATCAGCTGGCGGACTTGCGGAGCAGGTTTGAATCCAACGCGATCACCGAGGCACTTTATAAGCATCGGTCCGGCGAACTGCAGTTGCAATTGCAGATTAAAGACGCCGCGCTGATCGAGACGCTGACCCGTCAGGAGTTGCTCGATCATCCGCTGGACGTGGCTGAGGGTGTCGGCCCCCGTGCGACCTAAAACAAAAAGTAGCGCTGGGCCATGGGCAATACATCAGCCGGTTCGCACCACAACAACTGGCCGTCGGCCTTGACCTGATAAGTCTGCGGGTCAACCTCGATATCCGGCAGGTAATCGTTGTGGATCAGGTCGGTTTTCTGCACATCGCGGCAGCCCTTTACCACGGCAATCTGCTTTTTTAACCCCAGGGCCTCGGGCAACCCGGCGTCCTGGGCGGCCTGGCTGATGAAGGTCAGGCTGGTGGCGTGCAACGAGCTGCCGAAGCTGGCAAACATCGGGCGATAGTGCACCGGCTGCGGCGTGGGGATCGAGGCGTTGGCGTCACCCATCAGGCTTGAGGCAATCGCGCCGCCCTTGAGGATCAAGGTCGGCTTGATGCCGAAAAACGCCGGGCGCCACAGCACCAGGTCGGCCCACTTGCCCACTTCGATCGAGCCGACGATATGGCTGACGCCGTGGGTAATCGCCGGGTTGATGGTGTACTTGGCGATATAGCGCTTGGCGCGGAAGTTGTCATTGCCCGGGCCGTCGCCGGGCAAAGGGCCGCGCTGCTTTTTCATTTTGTCAGCGGTCTGCCAGGTGCGCGTGATCACTTCGCCGACACGGCCCATGGCCTGGCTGTCGGAGCTGATCATCGAGAACGCGCCCAAATCGTGCAGGATATCTTCGGCGGCAATGGTCTCGCGGCGGATGCGGCTTTCGGCGAAGGCCACATCTTCGGCGATGCTCGGGTCCAGGTGATGGCAGACCATCAACATGTCCAGGTGCTCATCGATGGTGTTGCGCGTGAACGGCCGTGTCGGGTTGGTGGAACTGGGCAGCACGTTGGCGAAGCCGCAGGCCTTGATGATGTCCGGCGCGTGGCCGCCACCGGCACCTTCAGTGTGGTAGGTGTGGATGGTGCGACCCTTGAGCGCGGCCAGGGTGGTTTCGACGAAGCCGGATTCGTTAAGGGTGTCGCTGTGAATCGCGACCTGCACGTCATACTCGTCCGCAACGCTCAGGCAGTTGTCGATGCTGGCGGGTGTGGTGCCCCAGTCTTCGTGCAGCTTCAAACCGATGGCCCCGGCCTTGACCTGCTCGATCAACGGTTCCGGCAAGCTGGTATTGCCTTTGCCGGTAAAACCGATGTTCATCGGGAACGAATCGCTGGCTTGCAGCATGCGCGCCAGGTGCCACGGGCCGGAGGTGCAGGTGGTGGCGTTGGTGCCGGTCGCAGGGCCGGTGCCGCCGCCGATCATGGTGGTGACGCCGCTGGTCAGCGCTTCTTCGATCTGCTGCGGGCAAATGAAGTGCACGTGGCTGTCGATGCCGCCGGCGGTGAGGATCATGCCTTCACCGGCAATCACCTCGGTGCTGGCGCCGATGGCCATGGTCACGCCGGGCTGGATATCCGGGTTGCCGGCCTTGCCGATCGCATGAATGCGGCCGTTTTTCAGGCCGACGTCGGCCTTGACGATGCCCCAGTGGTCGATGATCAGCGCATTGGTGATCAAGGTGTCGACCACTTCATGGGCGAGCAGTTGGCTCTGGCCCTGGCCGTCGCGGATAACTTTGCCGCCGCCGAATTTGACTTCTTCACCGTAGACGGTGAAGTCCTGTTCGACTTCGACGAACAGGTCGGTGTCGGCCAGGCGGACCTTGTCACCGACGGTGGGGCCGTACATGTCGGCGTAGGCTTGGCGGCTGATCTTCATGTGTGTATGCCCTGAAAAATAGGTGTTGAATGTGATATCGCTATCGCAGGTAAGCCAGCTCCCACAGGGGAACGCATTCCAACTGTGGGAGCTGGCTTGCCTGCGATGAGGCCCTAAAGGTCGCCCATGATCCGTCCGGCAAACCCGAACACCCGCCGCCCCCCGCTCAAATCCACCAACTCGATCTCGCGACTTTGCCCTGGCTCAAACCGCACTGCCGTGCCCGCCGGAATATTCAAACGCATGCCACGGCTGGCGGCGCGATCAAAGGTCAGCGCATCGTTGGTCTCGAAAAAATGGTAGTGCGAGCCCACCTGAATCGGCCGGTCGCCGCTGTTGGCCACGCTGAGGGTGAGGGTGCGCCGGCCGACGTTGAGTTCGATGTCACCAGGCTGGATCTGATATTCACCAGGAATCATGCAGGTTGCCCCAGGGTCTTGAAATAGATGGCGGTCGGGGTGTAGCGCCCGTCCGGGCTTTGGCAGTAGTCGGGCAACTCACCTATCTTGGTGTAGCGCAGCGACTGGTAAAAGGCTTCGGCGCCGGAGCCGGCCTCGGTGTCCAGGTACAGCAGGCCGCGCTTGTGCTGGCGCGCGGCGAGTTCCAGGCTGTTCATCAGCTGTTGGCCCAGGCCATGGCGGCGGGCGCTGCTGTGTACCAGCAACTTTTGCACTTCGGCGCGGTTCAGGCCGTTGGCTTTCAGGCACAGCGCCAGTTGCACGCTGGCGATCACTTGCTCATCGCGTACCACCACCCACAGCAGCAGGCTGCCCTCTTCGATACTTGCCTGCACGCCGCTCAAATAGGTGCGGGCCTGGGCGTCATCGAAGTCAGCCATAAAGCCGATTGAAGCGCCGTGCTTTACCGCGTCCAGCAACAGCTCAATCAAACCCAGGCGGTAGTGGGCAAAACTTTCAGCATTGACTCGACGCAGTTGCGTAGCGCTCATCGATCTCACTCCTTGGGCGGTTCGGCGCCCGGATTCAATGTCAGTTGCATAAAGGTCAGGTCCAGCCAGCGGCCGAACTTGATGCCCACTTGCGGCATTTGCCCGGTGGTGATGAAACCCAGGCGCTCATGCAGGCGAATAGACGCCTGGTTGCCGCTTTCGATAGCCGCGACCATCACGTGCTTGCCGCAGGTTGCGGCGCGCTCGATCAGCGCTTGCATCAGCCGCGGGCCGAGGCCTTTGCCGCGTTGGTCATTGCGCACGTACACCGAGTGCTCAACGCTGTAGCGAAAACCTTCGAACGGGCGCCAATCGCCGAATGAGGCGTAGCCGGTGACTTCATCGTTTTCCACCGCCACCAGAATCGGATAGCCCTGGGTTTGACGCGCAGCGAACCAGGCCTGACGGTTGGCCAGGTCCACCGGTTGCTCGTTCCAGATGGCCGTGGTGTTGAGCACCGCATCGTTGTAGATGTCGCGGATCGCCGGCAGGTCTTGCTCGGTAGCATCACGAATCATGGCTGGGCCTCACGCGATTGGCTGGTGGACGGTCACCAGCTTGGTGCCATCGGGGAAGGTGGCTTCCACCTGGATATCCGGGATCATTTCCGGGATGCCTTCCATCACTTGCTCGCGGCTGAGCAGGGTGGTGCCGTAGTGCATCAACTCGGCCACGGTGCGGCCATCGCGGGCACCTTCCATCAGCGCGGCCGAGATATAGGCGATGGTTTCCGGGTAGTTGAGCTTCACACCCCGCGCCAAGCGGCGCTCGGCCACCAGGCCAGCAGTGAAGATCAGCAGTTTGTCTTTTTCCCGTGGGGTCAAATCCATGGTTCAAGGTCCTTCAAACAGCATTCATAAAAACACCGCAGATCCCCTGTGGAAACAGGCTTGTGTGGGAGCTGGCTTGCCTGCGATAGCGGTGTATCAGGCACACCGCCATCGCAGGCAAGCCAGCTCCCACATAAACTCAGTTCCACAGGTTGATCTTCATGTGCTCCAGATTCTGGGTGGAACCGCTTCTCGCCCAAGCACACTCGGACGTAACAATTTCCATAAATCAATCAGCCAACCCCGCGCCAGCAGCGCCTCACTGGCCAGGCAGCGGGCGACCAGCAAGCCGGGCAGTTGGGTCAGGTCGCCGCGAATCGCATGGGGCAGGGCGCGGCAGGTTTCCAATAATTGAGGGTCTATATCGCCGGTCAGCAACAGCGTGGCAAACACCGGTTGCCCGTCCAGCCCGATGGGTGAGTCGAGCAAACCGTCGGCGCCTACAATGCGCTGGCGCTCATGCCAGAGCAACTGGCCGTCGCGGCGAATATCCAGGTGCGATTGAAAGTGGCCCAGGTCAAAACGTTCACCACTGGCCGGGCGGCCAAGGGCGATCACGTCCCAGTAGAACAGCCGGGCATCGCCTTGCAGGTCGATGCGCGTGCTGAGTTCGGCCTGGGCAGCGCTGAACACGATGGTTTCCTGGGGCAGCCATTCCAGGGTCGCACCAGCTTCCACGGTGAGGTCGAGTGTTTGATAGGCCGGGCCGCTGGCGCGATACCACTTGGCCGCACCGGGGCTGGTCAGTTGCGCCCATGCGCCTGCACCCACGTGTGCACTGATGTCCAGGCGGTCCCCGCCGGCTATCCCGCCTGGCGGGTGGACGATGATGTGCTGGCACACCTCGGGGCCTTCGGCGTACAAGTGCTTTTGCACCCGCAGCGGGCCGAGGTGGCGGCGCATTACCGGGCGCGTGGTGTCGCCGAAGCGCGCGTAGCCGAGTTCCAGCTCGGCATGCCAGCTGGGGGTGAACAGGGCAGGGGTAACGGGCAGGTTCATGTTTTTTTACTTATCGTCAGGACACAACAGATTAAATCGTAACCAGCCCGCGCACACCCTCGCTTTCCATATTTTCACCTCGGCCCTGCTGCACGATTTCACCACGAGACATCACCAGGTACTGGTCGGCCAGTTCGGCGGCGAAGTCGTAGAACTGCTCCACCAAAAGGATCGCCATATCGCCGCGCGCCGCGAGCTTTTTGATCACTGCACCGATCTCCTTGATGACTGACGGCTGGATGCCCTCGGTGGGCTCGTCGAGAATCAACAGGCGCGGGCGGCTGGCCAATGCGCGGCCAATTGCCAACTGCTGCTGTTGACCGCCGGACAGGTCGCCACCGCGCCGATGTTTCATCTGCAGCAATACGGGGAACAGTTCATAGATAAACGCCGGGACTTCCTTGGCTTCGGAGCCTGGGAAGCGCGAGAGCCCCATCAACAGGTTTTCTTCCACTGTCAGCCGCCCGAAAATCTCCCGGCCCTGGGGCACGTAGGCGATGCCCGCGTGTACGCGCTGGTGCGGTTTGAACCCGGTGATGGCCTTGCCTTCCCAATTCACCGCGCCGTCTTTGGCCGGCAGCAAACCCATCAGGCATTTGAGCAAGGTGGTCTTGCCCACGCCGTTACGGCCGAGCAGGCAGGTGACTTCGCCAATCTTCACGTCAAATGAGAGCCCGCGCAGGATGTGGCTACCGCCGTAATACTGATGCAGCTTGTCGACTTGCAGCATGTTCAAAACCTCCTCAATTCCCCACTGAGGGAACTGGATCAAATGTGGGAGCTGGCTTGCCTGCGATGGCGGTGTATCAGGCTCACCGCTATCGCAGGCAAGCCAGCTCCCACATAAAGCGGTGCGCGTCAGCGACCGAGGTAAACCTCGATAACGCGCTCGTTTTCCTGCACCTGTGCAAGCGACCCTTCGGCCAGCACGCTGCCCTGGTGCAACACGGTCACGTGGTCGGCAATCGAACCGACAAACCCCATGTCGTGTTCCACCACCATCAGCGAATGCTTGCCCGCCAGGCGCTTGAACAGCTCGGCGGTGAACTCGGTTTCGGCGTCGGTCATGCCCGCCACCGGTTCATCCAGCAGCAACAGTTGCGGGTCTTGCATCAGCAGCATGCCGATTTCCAGGAACTGCTTCTGCCCGTGGGACAGCAACCCCGCCGGGCGCAGTGCCGAGGCGGTCAGGCGGATGGTATCGAGCACTTCCTCGATGCGGTCTTTCTGTTCGCCGCTCAGGCGTGCGCGCAGGCTGGCCCATACCGACTTGTCAGTCTTTTGCGCCAGCTCCAGGTTTTCGAACACGCTCAGGGCTTCGAACACCGTAGGCTTCTGGAACTTGCGGCCAATGCCGGCCTGGGCGATCTGCACTTCGCTCATGCTGGTCAAGTCGAGAGTTTCGCCAAACCAGGCCTTGCCGTGGCTGGGGCGGGTCTTGCCGGTGATCACGTCCATCAGTGTGGTCTTGCCCGCGCCGTTGGGGCCGATGATGCAGCGCAACTCGCCGACGCCGATATACAGGTTCAAGTCATTGAGCGCCTTGAAGCCATCGAAGCTGACGCTGATGTCTTCCAGGGTCAGGATGGTGCCGTGGCGGGTGTTCAGGCCCTTGCCGGCAGCCTGGCCGATACCGATGGCATCGCGGCCGCTGCCTGCATCGAAAATAGGTTCAAGCATGACGTTCCTCATTTCTTCAGCAGGCCGATGATGCCCTTGGGCAGGTACAGGGTGACGATGATGAACAGCGCCCCAAGGAAGAACAGCCAGTATTCCGGGAAGGCCACGGTGAACCAGCTCTTCATGCCATTGACCACACCGGCGCCCAGCAACGGCCCGATCAAGGTGCCGCGCCCGCCCAGGGCTACCCATACGGCGGCTTCGATAGAGTTGGTCGGCGACATTTCGCTGGGGTTGATAATGCCCACTTGCGGTACATACAACGCGCCTGCCAAACCACACAGCACCGCACTCAACACCCACACAAACAGCTTGAAGCCACGTGGGTCGTAGCCGCAGAACATCAGGCGGTTCTCGGCGTCACGCAATGCCGTCAGCACGCGGCCGAACTTGCTCTGCGCCAGGCGCCAGCCGGTGTACAAGCTGGCGACCAGCAACAGTACGGTGGCCACAAACAGCACCGCCCGCGTGCCCGGCTCGGTGATGCCAAAGCCCAGAATGCTGCGAAAGTTTGTGAAGCCGTTATTGCCGCCAAACCCGGTTTCGTTGCGGAAAAACAGCAGCATCCCGGCAAAGGTCAACGCCTGGGTCATGATCGAGAAATACACGCCCTTGATCCGCGAACGAAAGGCGAAGAACCCGAACACCAACGCCAATAAACCGGGTGCCAATACCACCAGGCACATGGCCCAGAGGAAGTGCTCGGTGCCGACCCAATACCACGGCAATTCGGTCCACGACAAAAAGGTCATGAACGCCGGCAACTCATCGCCGGACGCCTGGCGCATCAGGTACATGCCCATCGCATAACCGCCGAGGGCAAAGAACAAACCGTGGCCGAGGGACAACATTCCCGCATAGCCCCACACCAGATCCAGCGCGAGGGCGACGATGGCGTAGCAGAGGATCTTGCCCACCAGCGTCAGGGTGTAGGCCGAGACGTAAAACGGATTTGCCGGCGACAGCAGCGAGCACAAAGGCAGCGCCAGCAGCAGGATCAAAATCACCGTACCCACCGCTATCGTGATCTTGGGGCCGGCCTTTTGCGCGGCGGTAAGCATCAATGGCTGGTTCATCAGTCGATCACCCGTCCTTTTAGTGCAAAGAGTCCTTGCGGGCGTTTCTGGATAAACAGAATGATCAGCGCGAGGATCAGGATCTTGCCGAGCACGGCGCCGATCTGCGGTTCAAGAATCTTGTTGGCGATGCCCAGCCCGAAGGCGGCCATCACGCTACCGGCCAACTGGCCGACGCCGCCGAGCACCACCACTAGGAACGAGTCGATGATGTAGCTCTGGCCCAGGTCCGGGCCGACGTTGCCGATCTGGCTCAGCGCCACACCACCCAGGCCCGCGATACCGGAGCCAAGGCCAAAGGCGAGCATGTCCACACGCCCGGTGGGCACGCCGCAGCAGGCGGCCATGTTGCGGTTCTGGGTGACGGCGCGCACGTTGAGGCCCAGGCGCGTCTTGTTCAGCAGCAGCCAGGTCAGCACTACCACGCACAGGGCAAAGGCGATGATCACGATGCGGTTGTACGGCAGCACCAGGTTGGGCAGCACTTGAATGCCGCCGGACAGCCATTCGGGGTTGGCGACTTCGACGTTCTGCGCACCGAACACCAGGCGCACCAGCTGGATCAGCATCAGGCTGATGCCCCAGGTGGCCAGCAGGGTTTCCAGCGGCCGCCCGTAGAGGTGGCGAATCACCGTGCGCTCCAGCGCCATGCCAATCGCGGCAGTCACAAAGAAAGCCACCGGCAGCGCAATCAGCGGGTAGAACTCGATGGCCGACGGTACGTAGCGCTGCATCATCAACTGCACCACATACGTGGAGTAAGCGCCGAGCATCAGCATCTCGCCGTGGGCCATGTTGATCACGCCAAGCAGGCCGAAGGTGATCGCCAGGCCCAGGGCCGCGAGCAGCAGGATCGAACCCAAAGACATGCCACTGAAAGCCTGGCCGAGGATCTCGCCGAACATCAATTTGCGTTTGACCTGAGCCAGGCTGGTCTCGGCGGCGGTGTGCACGGCGGCATCGGTTTCGACACCGGGCGCCAGCAGCGCCTCAAGGCGTGTGCGCGCCAGCGGGTCACCGGTACTGCCTAGCAGGCGCACGGCGGCGAGGCGAATGACCGGGTCGGGGTCAACCAGTTGCAGGTTGGCCAGGGCCAGGCTCAACGCGGTGTGCACGGCCTCGTTGGTCTCGGCGGCGACTTGCTGGTCGAGGAATTTGAGCTGTGCAGGTTGTGCGCTTTTTTGCAGGGTTTGCGCAGCAGCGAGGCGCACCTTCGGGTCGGCGGCGAGCAGTTGCTGGCTGGCTTGCACGTTGTCGATCAAGCCGCGCAGGCGGTTGTTCAGGCGCACGGTTTTGGTTTCGCCGTTGACGTTAAGTTGGCCTTGTTGCAGCGCGTCCACCAGCTCGATGCGCGCCGGGTCGGGCTGGGCGGCCCAGTCCTGGAGCAGCTTGGCTTGTTGCATCGGGTTGGCGTTGATGAAGTCTTCGGCGTCGCTGGCGTGTGCGGCAAAGGGCAGCAACAGCAGGGCGGCGAGGATGAGGCGGTAAAGGGCAGTGGGCATAGTCTTGGGCCTTGCTCGAACAAATGTGGGAGCTGGCTTGCCTGCGATGGCGGTGTATCAGATACACCCAGTTGTCTGCATCGCAGGCAAGCCAGCTCCCACAGGGTGTGTGTCAGCCTTAAGGGCCGACACCCCTCGGATCAGTTGCTCTTCACGGCATAGTCCGGCTTTTTGTCATTACCCGGAATGTACGGGCTCCACGGTTGGGCGCGGATCGGCTTCTCGGTCTGCCATACCACCGAGAACTGCCCGTCGGCCTGGATTTCACCGATCATCACCGGCTTGTGCAGGTGGTGGTTGGTCTTGTCCATGGTCAGGGTGAAGCCCGACGGCGCGGCGAAGGTCTGGCCGGCCATGGCTTCACGGACTTTGTCGACATCGGTGGATTTGGCTTTCTCAACCGCCTGTGCCCACATATGGATGCCTACGTAGGTGGCTTCCATCGGGTCGTTGGTCACGGCTTTGTCCGCGCCTGGCAGGTTGTGGGCTTTGGCGTAGGCCTTCCAGTCCGCAACGAATTTCTTGTTCACCGGGTTCTCCACCGACTGGAAGTAGTTCCAGGCCGCGAGGTTGCCCACCAGTGGCTTGGTGTCGATGCCGCGCAGCTCTTCTTCACCCACCGAGAACGCCACCACCGGTACATCGGTAGCTTTCAAGCCCTGGTTGGCCAGCTCCTTGTAGAACGGCACGTTGGAGTCGCCATTCACGGTGGAGATCACTGCGGTCTTGCCGCCGGCCGAGAACTTCTTGATGTTGGCGACGATGGTCTGGTAATCGCTATGGCCGAACGGGGTGTAGACCTCTTCAATATCTTTATCCGCTACGCCTTTGGAATGCAGGAACGAACGCAGGATCTTGTTGGTGGTGCGTGGGTACACATAATCGGTGCCGAGCAGGAAGAAGCGCTTGGCGCCGCCACCTTCTTCGCTCATCAGGTATTCCACGGCCGGGATCGCCTGCTGGTTAGGCGCCGCACCGGTATAGAACACGTTCGGCGACATCTCTTCACCTTCGTATTGCACCGGGTAGAACAGCAGGCCGTTGAGTTCTTCGAACACCGGCAATACCGATTTACGTGACACCGAGGTCCAGCAGCCAAACACCACGGCAACCTTGTCCTGGGTCAGCAACTGCCGGCCTTTTTCGGCAAACAGCGGCCAGTTCGACGCCGGGTCCACCACCACCGGTTCCAGCATCTTGCCGTTCACACCGCCCTTGGCGTTGATCTCGTCGATGGTCATCAAGGCCATGTCTTTAAGCGAAGTTTCGGAGATTGCCATGGTGCCGGACAGCGAGTGCAGGATGCCGACCTTGATGGTCTCTGCGGCCTGGACGGTCCAGGTCAAACCCATGGCGGCAATGGATGCCGACAAAGTGAAAGCCTTGATCAAGCTACGACGCTTCATGGTGCGATCTCCGTAAACCGATAGTGTTGTGGGGCAGATACACAGGGCTTTGCAAAGGCTGTGCCTGCGCCGTGCAGTACCGGTTTCAGGGCGCTATGGCGCCAGTCGCTGTCGCATGGCGCACCAGTGTGGCGCCGCTAAAGCGGCCCCGTGCAGGGCAAGCCTCAAAACGGGGCATCGCGTGAGGGCGGACTTGTTGGGGTGCCTATTTGGCACCCCAGGTCGCCTGCCATTGCCGAAGATGGGCTTTATGGCCGCCAATCCTGGCGCCATGAAGCCTGTCATAGGAAGGTGATGCGATGGCACGAGTCAAACGTGGCTGGTTTGGGGCAGACCCCAAGCCAGAGGTGGAGTTGCCCCCGGTTGGGCCGGGGTTTGTCAGCATGGATGATGCGGCCCGGTATGCCCATCACCAGATGGGTGGCACGCAGGACACGGAGTATGGCGGGGTCATTATGCAAAGCCTGGCCGACGATCTGTTTTACGCGACCGACCCCATTGAGGGCGGCGAGAATTTTTTTGATGTGGGCACGGTTCTCAACGAGGACAGTAATAAGCGGCTCCTGCATCCCGAAGGCTATCGGTGCGTGGCGGAGTATCACTCGCACCCGGACTTTTTCACCCAGTACAAAAGCAACAACCCTGAGCTTTCAGATCGTCAGATCAAGGCGCTGAACAGCTTTTATTCCGAGCCTGACTTGATCGGCAATATTCTGGATCCGGTATTTTTCAGCGCCTTCTATGTGTCCGGCCCTGATGGTTCGTTGTTCAAGCACGTCCCCACCCGTTCGGAGGCCGAGCGGCGTTTTGCCGTGTGGCTGCGGGACAAGGAACCGTTCGGCAGGCCCGAAGGCTATGACGGTGTGGTGGAGAATCTATTCAAGAAAGTCGCCAGCGTCAGCCAGCTGTCGATTGTCGTGTCCAACGCCGTGTGGGGCGGCTCTACGGGAGAGGTGCCCCACACATGGACGCCCTACCGGGCCTTCAAAACCAAAACCCAGGAGCTGCCGCCCTGTGGCCCCGTGCAGGCGAGCCTCACCGATGCGCTCAGCCACGCTCGGGCGCGTTTGGCCGCTATGCCAGGGGCGGCCCAGTATGTGTTCCTGCTCAAGCATGATACCCAGGACTTGTATGGGGTGACCGAGCCTTCTGGCACGGTCGACCGCCAGCCCTCGGTGCAAGAGGTTTTTCCCAAGGACATGGACGGCAAACATCGCCTGCCTGCGCATTTTCACTTGATCGGTATTTGCCTGGGCAAGACGGGCTATGCGGCATTGGCCCAGACCCGGCAACCATGGCTGTACCGCAATTTCTTTTCACCCCCGGAACTGGTCCGGCACCTTTACCAGGGGCGATTGGTGCCTGAACTGCTCAAGCAGTCCGGGCTGTCGATATTTCTTAACACCGAAGATGGCGCGGTGTTGCGCTACACCTGTTCATTCTCGGCTATCGAAGCGCAGCTTTATCGTGTTGAGCCTGACGGCGCGATTGTGGATAACCAAATCGATTCGACCTTGATCGCCGGCAGCCTCAAACCGAGTGAGTTCGTGCAGCGCCTGGCGGCGGCGGGACAATTGACGGTGCTCAAGGCCAGCGCTCCCGGCAAGGGCAGCCAACTCTGGGACAAAACCGGCACGGTCGAGGCGAACTGGCGACCCTTTTCTGGCATTCCCTTACCGGTGTTCAGTCCGGCCTTTATCACCGCCGATGATGCGGCGCGTTGGGCGCATGCGGTGATCGGCCAGCGTCGTGACATTGAGTATGGTGGTGTGGTCTTCAAGCGCGGCAATCGCTTCTACGCCACAGATCCCATCGCAGGAGAGCGCGTTCAATTTGATCACGGGCGCATGTTGGCCCGTGACAGTGAGGGCAAGTTCATCGCCCCTGATGATTACCAGGCCGAGGCCTTTTACCACTCTCATCCCGCCGATGCTGAGGGCATCAAGCGCGCACTTCCACACTTCACGGCGGACCAGGTGCAGGTGTTCAACAACTTCTATTCCGGTGCCGATCAACTCTTCAGCTTTGAAAAAAGAACGTTCGCCAAAGTCCACTATTTGTCCGGGCCAGATGATGTGCTGCTCAAGTATGTCAGCAGTGGCTCGATCGCTGAAAAAACGCTGGACCTGCAACTGCGCGGCGGGCCGGGTGAAACCAGCAGTGATTTCGAGCATCCCATCCGGTTGCTGGCTGCGGCGGGTGAGTTGTGGGCAGTGATTGCCAACCCGGTATGGGGAGGCGTTCGCGGGCGTATAAGCAACACATGGCGGATCAGAACGCCGGCGACCCTTGCACCGCAACAACCGTTTTTTACTCAGGTGTTTTCACGGCCTGAGCTTGCGGTGTTGCGTGCACTTTCGCTGGCGGGGAGCGAGGGCGGCCGGTGTGGCTTTGTACTCAAGCACTCCCGTGATGACGCGTATGTTGCGACGTTGGCACTGCCCAAGGGTGATCCACTGTTTTCGCCAAACCTGGTGTTTCCAAAACGCCCAGACGGCAAGCTGCGCTTGCCTTCGCAATTTCGGCTGGAAGCCATTTACTTCAGCAGTTGGTACG
The DNA here is from genome assembly GCF_002742565.1 of Pseudomonas sp. 2995-3. Classification (NCBI taxonomy): domain Bacteria; kingdom Pseudomonadati; phylum Pseudomonadota; class Gammaproteobacteria; order Pseudomonadales; family Pseudomonadaceae; genus Pseudomonas; species Pseudomonas sp. 2995-3. The sequence goes on from NZ_LJSB01000125.1 coordinate 223,102, forward strand.
AGACCGGCGAAATTGCCGCCCGGGAAACCTGGCTGGCCAGTACGTTTTTCACCCCGGCGCAGGTGGTGGCCGCCACCCGTCAAGCGCGCGCAAGCCAGGACATCCAGAACCCGGCCCGTGGGTTGTCGCTGTACATGCTGGCCTCGGATTCATCGCTGTTGAGCTTCAGGGTGCCCGCAGCCACGAACACCACCGATCTGGTGCGGGAAACCGACACGGGCGAGCTAAACGATAACGGTGCTCAGGCGGCCATGCTCACCGGTACGTTGAGCCCTCGGGCTTACGTGCGCAGGGTTATTGCGGCGACGGACCTTTCGGTGGTGCAGGCCGGAGGATTGTGGCGCAAGGTCGGGAGGGTAGATAACCGCTCGAACCTGATAGAGTCGTTTTACAAGGCAACCCTTAGCCGTTCGTTTCTCTCGGCGCGCGATGCCGCGGTGTATGCCCATGAGCAAATCAACAACTGGCGTGGCGGCTACTACGGCGGTTATATACTCAAGGGCGAAGACGGCCGTTTTGTTATCACTGAGCCAGTGTCCAGTGCGGCCAACCCATTTGCCTTCACTCTGTTTTTTCCACGCGACGGTAACGGGCCGTTGATCCCGCCGGAGCCTTATGTGTTGCATGCTCGCTACGGTTCCCATACCGCTCTGTCGATGGTGAGCCCGTCCTGGGTTGCGCGGCGCGGCTGGACGCATGAGGAGGCGCAGATCAACCTGCAAGTGTTCTCCGATGATGAAATGTACTCGATCATTCCGGCCGGTCGCGTGGCGTACCTGTCGGGAGCCAGTGATTGCCTGTTGGAGTACACCCCAAATCATTCGGCGCAGGAACAGTTGCTGCTGGCCAATATCGGCCCGCAGGCTGGCGACAACAGCCTCGGCAAGCGCCTCGACAGCGGGCAGATCCGGCCGGCCGACTGGGTCCGGCGGCTGGCCGAGGCGGGGGACTTCAAGATCATCCTGGGCAACCCGTTATGGGGCCAGCGTTCGGTGGTCTACAACGACTGGACGCCTAACTATTCCTACGCACCAAGATCGGGCCCACCTGACTACACCACCTACGGTGCCGTATTTGCCAGTGCCGATGAGGCGGCCCGTAACCTGCACGGACGCGTGCATGCGCGCAACTTCGCGCAGGCGGCCTGTTTTGCTTTCATCCTCAAGCATAGGGACAAGGAGCAGTACATCGCCAGTGAGGTAGTGGGCGTTGTCAGTGAGAGCGAACTGTTCAATCTCAACAGCCTGTTTGAACTTAAGCCCGAGGGGGGTTACCAGCTACCCGATGGTTTTATATTGCACGGGCTGTTTCGCTCGCAGCAATGGTCACGTGCCGGGCAAAATACGTCGAACGCCTGGTTGACGCTGTTTTTTGTCACGCCAACAGTATTGTTCTCTGCTCTTTTTGCCGCTATTCGGAGTGGCCCGAGCAACCTGTCGGTGTACTTTTCCACCCTTGATGGCGCGCTGTTGCGGTATGAGCCCCCGCGGCTTGACGTCAAAAGTGGCGGCCCGGCAGATACATTGCTGACGCAGGCGCAGCAAGCATTGGACTCCGGCGAGAAGACACCCCAGAGCTTCCTTAGTGAGTGGGCGCTGAAGGGAATGCTGCATGTGGTACGTACCAGCCAGTTCTGGGATAAAAAAGGTCAGGTCGCCCCTAGCTGGAGCAGTTACGCAACCCTGACACCGCGGCGTTTAAGCCCCTGCTTCGCGAGTGCTGACGATGCAGCCCGCTACGCAGCTGCCAGGGTGAACAACGGATACTATCGGCGTTTTGCGGGGGTGATACTCAGGCTGGGAAATGGTCTGTTTGTCTCGACTGAACCACTGGCGCTTCCACCTCAAGGGTTGGCATTACACTGGATATACCCGGATCGGGCTGCTGATTTAGCGCTTTACCCTCAGAACAGTACGATTGTTGCGCGCTATCGGTCTTTGATAGATCAAGAGGGGCCGTTGTTGTTGTCCGTCGCCCAAAAAGCCATCTATAAAACCATGATACCGACTGCGGTATTGTCAAACCTGTTGCGTCGTGAGGCCCACCTTAACCGTGAATATGTGTTTGGCCCCAGTGGCTCGATCCTCAGTTACCACCTGTCGAGCTCTGCCGAGGAGGAGCGACTCAAGGATCGTCTCGCGCCACTTAACAAGGTCAAGGGTGATTACGGTGACAACAGTATTGAGCAGCAACTTCGCAGTGGCACGCTCTCGCCGCAGGACTTCATCACCGAGGTGGTGAAAGCCGGCAATCTGAGCGTGATAGAAGGCGATGGGGTATGGGGCCCGCCCAGGAAGTTGGTGGGGGATTTTGTGGCGAATATACCGCCAACCCATCCTGGGGATATTCGCGCTGTGTTCATGGACGCGCCCTGCAGCCCGATTTTCACCCGGGCGGTCGATGCCGTTCGTTACGCTCAACGCCTATGGAAGCCTCAAACCGAAGTGGCCTTCGGTTACGTACTCAAGTCGGCTAACAAACCGTTCTATAAGGCAACCCTGGCGCTTGTCAGAGACGACTTTGCTGATTTTAAACAGGTCTTTATCGACGGCCAATTGCCGCAGGGCTATGTGTTTGATGGTTTGTATCTCTGTGCTTCGACCGTGGCCATCGCCGGTAGCAATGATGAAATGGCGCGCAGTTTTTTCCCGCCCCAGTACATCGCCAAGGCACTCAACGTTGTCACCTATGCACGTAACGGCAGTGCTCCGACGCTGTATCTGTTGTGCAGCGACGGTGCGCTGCTCACGTATGAGTTTCCCAAAACGGCGCCGTTGTACCCATGGACGAGCAAGGCACATATCGAACGCACACAATTGCTCGATGGCTCCCTTACGGTACGTGATTATGTGCGCCGCCTTGCGGGCGCGGGGAAGTTGTACATTCGGGTGACCAGTGAGGTCTGGGGTAAGAAAGAGAGGGTCACTGAGCATTGGGAGCCGAATGAAGCGCCTCATGCTTTCGCCGACGATCCGCATTTTCATTCGTTCTGCGGCCCGCTGTTTACTTACACCGATGATGCGGCCCGCTATGCACAAGGCTTGGTTGCACCGTTCAAGGGCAAGCAGTACCTGGGCGCTGTGCTGGTGCCGGGGCAAACGCCGGGGTACGTCGCGCTCGACCCGGTGGAAGATCAGGGTACGGGAAGTACCAGTACCCTGGAATTGTTGTTCTGGGCTGATCATGCCGGGTTTGATGTACCGCCTGAAAATACACTGAGTACCTACAAAATCGCCGCTGTGCAGGCGTTCTATAAAGCCATTGCGTCGACGTCCAGCTTTGAAGCGATAGATAAAGAACTCTTGGGTAACTTCGTTGCCAAGGACGATCTTCACGACTACGTGTCGGTAGCCAGGGCGAATGCCCCTGACGCCGAGAGTTGTTATCTGTCCTGCCGCAATGGTGCGCTGCTCAAGTACGTACCGGCGTTTACGGCATCTGAAGACCGATTGCTTGCCCCGGGTATGGCACCAGTGCCCCGTGTGTTCGTCGCGCGATTGCGAACCTTGGGCAAATTGTCAGTGCTGGTCACCGATGCCTTCTGGAGAGTTGCAGGGCCATTGGGTGAGGAGTGGAGCGAGGCAGAGCCGGAACCCGAAGAGTTCTGGTATGAACGGAATCGGGACGAACTCTGAGTTCAGCGCTTACGCATCAACCCGATAAAAAACAGCCCGCCAATCGCCGCCGTCGCCACGCCAATGGGCAAGTCTTCGGGGGCGATCAGGGTGCGGGCGGCGACATCAACCCACACCAGGAACAGGCTGCCCAGCAACGCGCACACCGGCAATAAGCGCCGGTGCTCAGCGCCCACAAGACGCCGCGCAATATGCGGCACCATCAGCCCGACAAAGCCTATGGAGCCGCTGATGGACACCAGCACACCGGTCATCAACGACGCCACCAGGAACACCTTCAAACGCACAGAACGTGCGTTCATGCCCAGGGTCACGGCGGTCTGTTCGCCGGCCATCAATGCGTTCAGCGGCCGCGCCATGCCCACCAGTATCAACAGCCCCAGCAGCACAGTCGCAGTGGGGATCGCCAACAGTTCCCAGCGCGCCAGGCCCAGGCCGCCGAGCATCCAGAACATCACCGCCGAGGCGGCGCGATGGTCGCCCATGAACAGCAGCAGGTTGGCCACCGCCATCATCACGAATGACACGGCTACGCCGCACAACAGCAGGCGATCACTCTCCAGGCGGCCGTTACGACTGGCCACGGCCAGCACCACCAGCATGCTCAGCAGCGCACCGATGAAGGCGGCGATAGGTAAGGTCAGCAAGCCGACGACTTCCCCTACGTGCAACACCACGATCACCGCGCCGAGAGTGGCGCCGGAGGTCACGCCGAGCAGGTGCGGGTCGGCCAGCGGGTTGCGCGTCACCGCCTGCAACACGGCGCCGATCAACGCCAGCCCGGCCCCGACCAGTGCGCCAAGCAACATGCGCGGCACGCGGATCAACCAGACGATATGTTCCTGGCCGGTGCTCCAGTTGACGTCACCGAGGCCGAAGGCCTTGTTGAGCAGAATCCGCCACACCACGTCCGCCGGCACCCGCGCCGAGCCAAACCCCAGCGAGATCACGCAAGAGACCAGCAACAACGCGCCAAGCGCACTCAGCAGCAGAGCATAGCGGCGGCTGATCATTCGCCGTGGAACCCTTTGGCCAGGGTTTCCACCGCCAGCACGTTGTCGATGCCTGGCGTTGCCTGCACATACGGGATCACGATAAAGCGCTGATTCTTGATGGCGTCCACCGACTGCAACGCCGGGTTATCCAACAGGAATTGTTCTTTTTGCGCGGCGGTGATTTCGCTGTAGTCGACAATCACGATCACCTGCGGGTTGCGCTCCACGACTGTCTCCCAATTGACGCGGGTCCAGCTGGCGTCGATGTCATCGAGGATATTGCGCCCGCCTGCGGCGGTGATCAGCGCTTGCGGCATGCCCAGGCGGCCAGAGGTCATGGCGCGGTCTTCGCCGCTGTCGTAGAGGAACACCCGAGGCTTGTCGGCGGGCAGGTGCTGTTGCACCTCGGCCACTTGCGCCTGCATCTGCGCGATCAAGGCCGTGGCGCGGTCCTGCACGTTGAAGATCTTGCCCAGGTTGCGCAGGTCGTTATAGGTGTCGTCCAGGGTCGCGGCCGGGCGCTTCATTACGAAGGCGCAGGACTCGGTCAGCTCGTAGACGTTGATGCCCAGTGGCTGCAAAGTTTGCGGCGTGAGATCGCCGCCCACGCGCATGCCGTAATCCCAGCCGGCGAAGAAGAAATCCACGTTGGCGTTGAGCAGGGTTTCCACCGACGGGTACTTGCTCGCCAGCTCCGGCAGGCCGACGAGAGTGTCGGCCATTTGCGGCGTCACCGACTTCCAGCCGGTGACGCCACTGTAGCCGGCCATGTGATCCTTGAGCCCCAGGGCGAGCATCATTTGGGTCATGTTGATGTCGTGGCTGACCGCGTATTTCGGCGCTTCCTGAAAGGTCACGTCGCGGTTGCAGCTTTTGACGGTCACCGGGTAATGGGTGGCTTCGGCAAACGCTTGGGCAGTGCCGAACAACAACGCGAGAGACAACAGGGAGCGCAGGATCATGGTTGGGTTATCCAGGTGATTCGGGGGTAGCCGGCCAAAGGGTGAGCGTCGATCAAGGCTTCGACGCCGAAGACATCACGCAGCAACTCGGCGGTCAGCACTTGGTGAGGCGTGCCGCTGGCGACAATGCGCCCATGGTTGATCACGTATAAACGGTCACAGAAAGCCGCGGCCAGGTTCAGGTCATGAATGCTGGCCAGGGTGCCGATGTTCAAGCGCTTGACCAGCCGCAGCAGCTCCAACTGGTAGCGTGGGTCGAGGTGGTTGGTCGGCTCGTCGAGGATCAACAATTGCGGCTGCTGCGCCAAGGCGCGGGCGAGGATCACGCGCTGCTTTTCACCGCCCGAGAGCGTGGCGAACGCGTGGTCTTCAAAGCCGTGCATACCGACCGATTCCAGTGCCTGCCGGATGAGATGCTGGTCGTGCAGTGTGTCGCCATCGAACAACCCCTTGTGGGGCGTGCGGCCCATGCCGACCACTTCGTCGACGCGCAAGCCGAAGGTGTCCGGGAACTCCTGCAGCACCACCGCGATGCGTTGTGCGCACCATTTTGCGCTTTGTTTCCACACATTCTGGTGTTCGAGCAGCACGTCACCGCGTTCGGGTTTGCTGAAGCGATAAGCGCAGCGCAACAGGCTGGTCTTGCCGCTGCCGTTAGGGCCGATCAGCCCGACAAACTCGCCCGCGCCGACCTGCAGGCTGGCATCTCGCAGCTGGAAGCGATGATTGCAGTGGTCGTGGCCGGGTGGGGTCCAACCAAGGTCGGTGAGGGTGAGTGAGGCCATCAATATTCTCAAGTTCAACACAGTAAATTGTGGGAGCTGGCTTGCCTGCGATAGCGGTGTATCAGGCAGACCGCTATCGCAGGCAAGCCAGCTCCCACACTAGTCCATGTGTTTCAGTTAGAAGGTGTAGTCCGCCGTGACGAAGAACGAGCGCGGCTCCCCGAGTATCCACTGTTGGCCGTTGTTGTACTGGCTGACGGCGTAGGTGCGGTTGAACAGGTTGTTCAGCTCAAGGCCCAGGGTGGTATTGCGCATGGCCTTCCACGATACGCTGGCGTCGGCCACGGTGTAGCTCGGCACTTCGCTGCTGTTGGCGGTGTCGGCATAACGGGCGCTGACGTAACGCACACCGGCACCGGCGCGAATGTCATCGGTCACCGCCTTGCTCAACCACAGGTTGGCGGTGCGGTTGGGCACGTCCACCGGGCGGTTGCCGTCGCGGGAAACAGCCTGGCCGTTGACCACTTCGGAAAAGTCGTCGTACTGCGCCCGCACAATGGCCGCATTGGCTTGCAGCTGCCAGGCGTTGGGCAGTTGCAGGTCCAGGCTGGCTTCCAGGCCGTTGGAGGATTGCTGGCCGACTTGCTCCTTGAGGGTGGTGCCGGGGATGCTCACCAGCAGTTTCTTTTTGACGATGTGATAGGCCGCCAGGGTCCATTCACCACGCGAGTCCCAGAACGCCTGCTTGAAGCCGATTTCGGCCTGTTTGGCGGTGGACAAACCAAACTGCTGCTGGCTCGGGCTCAGGCTGATCAGGCTGCCGACACCGTCGGTGCTGGTGGCGTACTGGCCGTAGACCGAAGTGCTCGGTGTGATCGCGTAGACCAGGCCGGCTTTCCAGTTGTTGCCGGTCAGGGTCTTGTCGGAATCTGTGTTCGCAGCCGTCAGATCATTGCTATCGATGTGCAGGTAGTCGCGGCGCGCGCCAGTGATCAACGAGAGTTTATCGGTCAGCTGCAGGCGGTTTTCGGTAAAAGCAGCGAGCTGTTTGGTGGTGCTGACCGACTGCGCAATAAACGGGCTGTCGCTCACAAACGGCTGCGGCACCGGGTGCTGAATATCCACGGGTTGGCCGCCGCCCGGCACGTCGTTAAACGGCGCGTTGCTGGCCAGGCGGAAGCGAATGCGGTTGTATTCGACGCCCGTCACCGTCTGGCTGTCGAGGCCCAACAGCGTGTGCTTGAAGGTGAACGTCTGGCGGTCACCGACCTGTTCCTGGTTGTGCTTGATGCCCAGGTAGTCCTGACGTACCAGGCCGCCATTCACAAAGTTATAGCTCTCGGCGTTCTGCCAGCGGCGCTGGTTTTTCAGGTACGACAGCTCGTTGGTGGCGGTGACGTTATCGTTGATCTGCCACTCGCTGGTCAGGCGCGTCCACTGGTCGTTGTAGTGCTGTTTGTCGTCGCTGACGTTGTAGTTCTTGTCGCGCAGGCCTTTGTGCAACTGGCCGTTGATCAGTGGCGTGCCGTAGTAGTTCTGCGGGCTCTGGTCGCCATAGTCGTGGGCCAGGGTGAAGCTCAGGGTGTCGGCCGGCTGCCAGCGCAGCGCGCCGCTGACGAAATCGCTGGCGGAGTCGCCGCGTGCGATGAAGCCGTTGCTGCGCAGGCGGTTGACGTTCAGGCGGTAGCTCAGTGTGTCAGTCAGCGAGCCGCCGCTGTCCAGCGCTTGCTGTTGGCGGTCATAGGAACCGTAGCCCAGGCGCACATGGTTTTCGATTTCGCCGGTGAACGGCTTCTTCGCAATCGTATTGATCACCGCGCCGGTGGCGCCCTGGCCGTACATCACCGAGGCCGGGCCGCGCAGCACATCCACGCGCTCAACCGACCAGGTGTCCACCGGGAAGGTGGAAGTGCCTGCGCCGTCGAACATGCGCTGCCCGTCGTACAGCTGCAGCACCGAACTCTGCCCGGTAAAACCACGGGCCTGCAACGACGTGCCGCCGTCGCCCGGCGAACCGGTGCGGCTGATGCCGGTGGCGCGGGAGATGGCGTCCTGCACACTGGCGTCGCCGCGCTCGCGGATCTTCTCGCCGGTCTGGCTCTCGACACTGCCCGGGGTTTGCAAGGCCGTGAGGTTCAAGCGCGAACCGGCGGTGGTCGGCGTGTTCAGGTCAACGCGCTCGTCATCCACGGCGGGCGCGGTCACGGGGCTGGCGGGCAGAGTCAGGGCCTGGGCGCTGTTATGCAGGGCGAGCAGGCACAGGCCGGACGCGAGGTACTTGTTCATCGGTCGATCAATCGCTTCTTGAGAGGGGTGCTCACCGCAGGGCGCGGCGAGCAACGATAACGCAGAAAGTGTTATAAGTTAACACTTATTGGCTGCGCGACAAAAGTCGCGCAAGGCTACAGAAGGCCTCTGCCGTGGGCATCTCGCTTGCTTCATGCAGAACCTGAGGCAGATTCACGTTGGTTGAAAAGGCGCGCCAGCACCAGGCGATCCAGCGCCCACACCACGATCAGCGATGCACCCACCAACGGGAAAATGATCGCCAGCGCGAACATGATCACCATCGCGGTTTTCCACTTCGGCAGGTCATGGCGCAACGGCGGCACTCCCAACCCACCGTGTGGCCGACGCTTCCACCAGATCAGCACGCCACTCACCGCGCTGAGTAAAATCATCAGGCAAATCACCAGCACGATCAGTTGATTGACCCAGCCGAACATCTTGCCTTCATGCAGCATTACACCGGTTTCGGTGGCGCGTGCGACGAGGTTGTAGTGTTCCCAGCGGACATCGGCGAGCACTTTGCCGGTGTACTGGTCCACATGCAGGGTCGCGTCATTGCGTGGGTCGTTGGCGAACACCGCGACAGTAAACACGCCTTCGGCAGTGGTGGGGAACGTGATGCTGTAGCCGGGTTCGACCTTGCGCGCGTTGGCCAGGTCGACCACTTGTTGCAGGCGTACCGTCGGCGCGGCGGGACCTGAATGCATCGCACCGTGGTTCATATGTTCGGCGTGGTCGCCGGACATGGGCATTGGCGTGTTCTCCATTGCCCATGGCACAGTCTGCTGGCTGGCCGTATTGAGACTGCGCGCTTGCTGGTCGGACTGCGGCACGTTGTTCCACATCGCTGCGGGAAACTTATTCCACAGCTCGGCGTATTGTTTGCCCCAGAAGCCGGTCCAGGTCATGCCGCTGAGCAGCATCACCAGCAAAAATGCCGCGCCCCAGAAACCGGCGACCGCATGCATATCGCGCCAGAACACTCGGCCACGGCTGTTGAGCCGTGGCCACAACACGCCCGCCGAAGACTTGCCGCGTGGCCACCACAGGTACACGCCGGATACCACCAGCATCACGCCCCAACCGGCGGCGAGTTCCACCAAACGGTCGCCGACGGTGCCGATCATCAGCTCGCCATGCAGTGCGCGGGCGATGGCTTGCAGGTTGTATTGGGCATCCTGTTCACCGAGGACGGTGCCGCGATACGGGTCGACGAATACCGTCACTTCGCGGCCATCGTTGTGCATCACGAATTGCGCGCTGCTGGTGGCGTCGGCGGGTGGCAGGTATTTGCTGATTTTGCCCTGGGGAAAAGCTGCCTGGGCGCGTTGCAGTTGTTCGTCGGCGCTGAGGGCGTGCTCGGCGCTTTGCACGTTGAGCAGGTTGCCGTACATCAGCGGGTCGAGCTGGGGTTTGAACAGGTAGATGATGCCGGTGAGGGCCAGCAGCACCATGAACGGGGCGACGAAGAGGCCGGCGTAGAAGTGCCAGCGCCAGGCCAGGTTGTAGAAGGAAATTTTTGGGGTGGTCATCATTAGGCTCCGCAAGGCTTTAGATATTTTTGTCTGTCAGGCCGCTATCGCAGGCAAGCCAGCTCCCACATTTGGAATGCATTTCCCTGTGGGAGCGGGCTTGCCCGCGATGCTTTTAGAAGCTCATGTCGACTTTGGTCCAGAGCGTACGCCCCGGCTCCTTGATGGCTTGCGGGTCGTTGGCCGGGTAGCCGAAGCCTGCGTTACCCGCCAGGTTCAAATGCTCGGCATAGGCTTTGCCGAACAGGTTGTCGACGCCCGTGCTGACCTTGAAGTTTTTATTGATGCGGTACGCCGCGTTCAGCGAGAACACTCCAAAACCGCTGCTTTTGTCGAAGTCCTTGCCGACCACGTTGCCCTTGTTCTGGTCGATGCGGTTTTGCGCCGCGACCACACGCCACAAGGCGCCGGCGCTCCAGTCGTCCTGGCTGTAGGTGAGGCCCAAACGCGCGTCCAGCGGTGGCATCTGCGGCAGCGCCTTGCCGTCGCTGGTGTTCTTGCCCCAGGCGTAGGCGAGGCTGGCGTCGGCTTTCCAGTGCTGGGTCAGTTTGTACGCTGCGCCCAGTTCACCGCCCATGATGCGCGCGTCGACATTGCGGGCCTGGGACGTGGTGCCCATCATGCCGGGCTTGTAGTCGAACAGGATAAAGTCCTGCACCCGGCCGATATAGCCCGAGGCCCAGGCTTCAAGGTCGGCGGTTTTGTACTGCGCGCCGAAGTCGAGTTGGGTGGTTTTCTCCGGCTTGACGCCGTCGAAGGCATTTACCGAACCGACCGCGCCGGTGTTGGGCGAAAACAGCTCCCAGTAATCCGGGAAACGCTCCGAATGCCCGAGCCCTGCGTAGACGGTGGTGGGTGTGTCAGCCAGGTCGTGCTCATAACGCACAAAGCCCGATGGCAAGGTTTCAGCGCGAGTGTTGTCGGCGGTCGGGTTGGGGCGCGCCATCATTCCCGAACCGGTGGTTTGGCGGAAATCCTTGGCCGAGGCGCGGTCCAGGCGGGCGCCGGTGATCAGCCGATCGCGGTCGGCGGCGTACCAGGTCAGCTCGCTGAACACGCCGTAGTTGTGGAAATTGGCATCCTTGACCCGTGGCAGTTCCTTGTAGGTGTCGATGCCCATGCTGCTGCGCTGGCGATGCTCGTTGGTCTGCGCATCCAGGCCGCTGATCAGTTGCACATCGGCCCAGCGCCAGGTCGCCTTGATGCGTGCACCCAGGGTGCGGCGGTCGACGTTGGAAGCCATCGGCCCGGCCATCATGCCGGTGCCCGACGGCGTACGCAGGCTGTAGTTGTCCATCACATGGTCGGCGTAGTTGTAGTAGACCTGCGCTTCGACCTTATCCAGTACCTCACCGATATTGGACTTTTCAAACCGCAGCCCCAGGCTTTCGCGCAGAAACTGCGAGCCATCCATGCCGCGCCCGGCGTAGCGCGCTTCGCCATCGCCACGGCCGGCAGTGAGCTCCAGCAGGGTGTCGGCATCGGGGGTGAAACCGACGGCCACGTCGCCATTCCACTTGTCGTAGCGCGAGGCGACGGTGTTGTTATTGCCGTCCTTGTAGTCATCGGCGTGGGCCTGATTGCCGATCACCCTTACATAGCCCAAAGGCCCACCGGCAGCGGCATCGACCACCTTGTCGAAGCGCCCGTTGGAGCCGGCCAGCACACTGGCATTGACCCGTGTGCCCAGCTCGCCGAATTGCTCGGGCTCGCGGTCGAACAGGATGGTGCCGGCTGACGCGCCAGGCCCCCAGAGCACGGTTTGCGGGCCTTTGATCACGGTGAGCTTGTCGTAGGTTTCCGGCGAAATATACGAGGTGGGCGCGTCCATCCGCCCTGGGCAGGCGCCGAGCATCATGCCGCCATTGGTGAGGATATTCAGGCGTGAACCGAACATACCGCGCAGCACCGGGTCGCCATTGGTGCCACCGTTGCGCACCAGCGCGAAGCCGGGGATGGTCTTGAGGTAGTCGCCGCCATCGCTGGCGGGCACCGGTTGGCGTGGGTCTTTGGGGTTGGTGACAACGGTCAGCGGTGAGCTGGGGGCGATTGCGGTGATCACCGTGGGGCTCAACTCATGATCTTCAGCCTGCGCGTGTGGTGCCAACAGCGCGCCACACAGAACGGCGAGAACGGGGGTACATCCCAATCGGGAGTCAGCAGAAAACCTGGACATGACAAATTCCATCAATCAATCGTAAACAACACGGCCAGCAGCCTGCGGCTGTCTGTCTAAAGTCGGCCGGTGTGAAGTGATGCTGTGAAGTGCTTACGAAGCGATAGGTGGGGCGCGGCTGCGGGCGCCAGGGAAGATGCTCTGCCGGGCGTGGCCCAGGCGGGTGGCGGGCGTCAGGGCATTCGCCGGTGGCGGGGTGCCGAGGCTGACATGGGACACGCTGCCGGGCAGGGCCGGGCAACTGAAGAGCAGGTCGCAATAACCGCACTTTGCCCAGAGGGCGTGGTGTTCGCTGGGAGCTGGCGTGTGCTCGCCATGGCTGGTCGACGGCATGTCCATGGACATTTGCATCGACATACCGGCGTGATGATCCATCGGCATCGCTTGGGAAATCAGCGGACCGATAAAAATCATCAACATGGCGAACAGGCTGATCCAACTGCCGCGCGCCAGGCTCATGGGCCTGCGGCGGTGTGGCGACAACCTGGCGCGAGGGGCGCCCATTTACGTTGGCCTATTGGGCGTGCATATGCTCGTGGCCGGCCATCGGCGGCGCTTTTTGTACCGAGACTTCAACCTGCACCGCGCCGGCTTTTTCGAAGTTCAGGGTGAGTGGGAAGTGTTGGCCGTCGCGCAGTTGGCTGCGGTCTTTCAGGTCCAGCAGCATCACGTGGTAGGCCATCGGTGCGAAGGTCAGATCACCTTTGGCCGGTACGGCAACGGTTTCCACCTTTTGCATCTTCATCAAATCGCCCTGCATCACATGCTCATGCAGCTCGGCTTTGGCCGCCACAGGCGTGTCGACGCTAAGCAAACGATCAGCGCTTTCGCCCTGGTTATGAATCACAAAATAGGCAGCGACAGTCGGCGCATTCGGCGGCAATTCCTGGGACCAGGGATCGCTGACCAGCAGGCTGCCGGCCTTGTAGTCATCGGCATTGGCAGCACTGAACACCGGCAGCAACAATGCAGCCAGCAGCAGGGAAGATTTAAGCATGGCAGTTCTCCAGAACGGTTCTAAACGCAGTTCACTTGCGAAGAAATCAGACCGTTGGAGAGGCGCGGGGGTTAAGACTCGGCCATTGCTGGCGCGGGGTAGGGGCTTGCAGTGCGGGCGGCGACAGGCCCGGCACGGCATCAAAACGTGTGACATACAGCTGCGGCACATGCCCCGGCAACGCCACTAATGGCGGTGAGCCCGAGCAACACCAGCAATGCTGCATGGCGGAATGATCTTCCTGGGGCGGCGTCGGGATGTCCAACTTGCCCAAGGCAATGGTCTTGAGGCTGGCGCCATTGGAGGAACAGAAACTGCCCCACAGCAATTGCTGCACGGGGTCTTGCGACTGTTGCATCGCGCTGGCCAGCGGCATGGCAAAGGCGTTGAACAGCACTGCAAAGCAGGCGATCCACACAATTGCAAAGCGTTGACGGGCCATGGCGGACAATCCGTAGGGTTAAGCGATCAGGTGGGTATTTAGCCTGATCGGGGGGCATAAGTAAAAAGCGGCGGTGTGGTTTGGTGTCGCAGTGGTTGCCTTCATGATAGCCGGGAACCACGGATTGCCAATTTTACCGACGGGTCGCGATCTCCAGCGTGACGCTGAACCCTGTGGGAGCTGGCTTGCCTGCGATGCGGACAACTCGGTTTTCCTGCAGTACCGAGGCGATGCTATCGCAGGCAAGCCAGCTCCCACAGTTTGGTGTGTGTTTGGCTATGGCTTGGTGTTGAGCTTGCTGATTGCACGAGCAATGCCCTGCTCATGTAGGCCGCTTCTAGTTGAGCCTCTACATAACCTAAGTGTAGTGGTCGTCTACGGAAACGTCCGACAGGGATTTAAGGTTGTCCCTAGGAAGGTGGAACTCTAGTCTGTGTACGCCGCTGCACACGCAGCGGTCGGGCGTCGCGGCCCGGATTGATTAAGCATTGCCTCCTTTCAGTTGACGCTTTTTTATCGTCTACTGTGCGGCGCTATGGTGGCTGTGCGCGGGATACCTTCGGGTATGCCGGTTTCCTTAATCTCCGGTCCGCGAACCTGCGCACAGCTGCCACCCTCCATCGCATCGCGGCGATCAGTGGCGGCTCCATTTAGATTAAGGAAATTCACAATGATCAAACCCACCCCAAATCCCCCCGTACGGCTATTCACCGTAGCCGATGGAATCAGCACCGAAGACCTGCTGGTCAACCTCAGCGAAACACTCGCCTCGGCCAATGCGCTGAGTTGCGACCTTGCGTTTGACCTGGATGGCCCGAAGCGAGAGGAATTGCTGGGCGTTGCGCAGTTGATTGAGCTGGCGCAGTTGCTGGCTGAACGCGTGCATGAAGGCATAGGGCAGTCGACGGCAGCAGCCTGATAATGCTCCAAGTGTGGGAGCGGTGGTGTTTAGAGAGTGCTGGTTGCCTGTAGCACCGCAGCCACGTCGGTGAACTCTCGATCTACCTGCGCCAACACCGGCCGCTTCAACACCAACACCGGCACGCCACGCTCGCGTGCCACTTCCAGCTTCGGCTCGGTCGCCGCACTGCCGCTGTTCTTGCTGATCAACACATCAATTCCACGCCGTTCAAACAACGCGCGCTCGTCCTCAATCAGAAACGGCCCACGCGCGCCGATGACTTCACAGCGCTCATTGCCCGGATACACATCCAGTGCGCGCAGCGTCCAGAATTGATCGGCGGGGATTTCGTCAAGGTGCTGCAACGGCTCACGCCCCAAGGTGAACAACGGACGTTTGAAGGGTTTCAAGGCTTCGATCAGCTCAGCCCAATCCCCCACCTCGCGCCAGTCATCACCCGCCTGCGGCTGCCACGCCGGGCGCCGCAACGCCCAGCAGGGAATGCCGCACATTTTTGCCGCCGTGGCAGCGTTCTGGCTGATCTGCGCCGCGTACGGGTGGGTGGCATCGAGGATCAGGCTGATCTGCTCATCGCGCACAAATTGCGCCAAGCCTGCATGCCCACCGTAGCCGCCGACGCGCACTTGGCAGGTGAGGTCAGTGGGCACGCGCCCAACCCCAGCCAGGCTATAGATATGCTCCGGCCCCAGCGTGCGGGCGATGGCCAGCGCTTCGGTGACGCCGCCCAACAACAGGATGCGTTTCATAGCGGCTTGACCACGTCCAGCAAGGTGATCGGCAGCGCCTGGCGCCAGGTGTCGAACTCACCCAGCGGCTGGGCCTGGGCCACATGGATGCGCGTCAGCTCGCCGCCATGTTGCGCGCGCCACGCCATCAAGGTCATTTCGCTTTGCAGGGTCACCGCATTGGCGACCAAACGCCCACCAGGGCGCAGGTGCTGCCAGCAGGTGTCGAGCACACCGTCGCGGGTGACGCCGCCGCCGATAAAGATCGCGTCCGGTGCTTCCAGGCCGAGTAACGCGTCCGGCGCCTTGCCTCGAACCAGTTGCAGGCCGGGCACGCCGAGGGCATCGCGGTTATGTTCGATCAGCCCTTGGCGACCTGCGTCGGCTTCAATCGCCAGTGCGCGACAACTCGGATGCGCACGCATCCACTCGATGCCGATGGAGCCGCTGCCCGCGCCCACGTCCCAGAGCAATTCGCCCGGCATTGGCGCGAGGCGGGCGAGGGTCATGGCGCGTACATCGCGCTTGGTCAGTTGGCCGTCATGTTTGAAGGCCGAATCCGGCAGCCCGGCGAGGCGTGACAGGCGCGGGGTGTGGGCGTCGGCCAGGCAGTCGATGGCGACGAGATTCAGATCCGCAACCGAAGCGTGTTGCCAATCAGCAGCCAGCCCGTCGATGCGCTGTTCATCTACGCCGCCCAAGTGTTCAAACACGCTCAACCGGCTGAACCCGAAACCGGACTCGGCTAACAGCGCTGCAATCGCGGCAGGGCTGCGCCCATCATTACTCAGCACCAGCAACCGCACGCCAGTGGCCAGGTGCGTATTAATCGCCGCCAATGGCCGCGCCACCAGGGATAAGGTCACCACCTCCTGCAACGGCCAGCCCAAACGCGCCGCGGCCAACGACACGGAGGACGGCGCCGGTAAAATCAGCAATTCCTCAGCGGCCACCTGTCGCGCCAGGCTGGCACCTACGCCATAGAACATCGGGTCGCCGCTGGCCAGTACGCAGACCGGCTCGCCACGACTAGCCAGCACCGGCTCCAGGGAAAACGGGCTTGGCCATAGCTGGCGCTCGCCACGAATACACACCGGCAGCAGGTCCAACTGGCGCTGGCCGCCTATAATCCGGGTGGCGCGCAACAGGGCATGCCGGGCGTTTCTGCCCAGCCCCTTGAAGCCGTCTTCACCGATGCCTACAACCGTCAGCCAGGGCGACATAAGAATTCCTTGAACGACATCCGACGGGCAGGCTTTTCATGCCGCCGGACAAAGCAGGCATAATACCGCGCCTTTACCCGTCAACCGGTAGCCCCGTGAACCCAACGCCTGCTCTGAATACCATGCGCCCCTCGGCTTGTCCGGGGTTGCTGCGTATCGTCCAGGCGCTGGATGGCGGGATATGCCGGATCAAATTGGCCGGTGGTTCTATCACTGCCGCCCAGGCAGTTGCTGTGGCGGACGCGGCGCAGGCCTATGCGGGTGGGGTGATTGAGGCGACCAACCGCGCCAATTTGCAGATTCGCGGGATCGGTGCCGAGCAAGAGGCGTTGATCGCCGCGCTGCTGGCCGCAGGCCTTGGCCCGAACAACGCCGCTGGCGATGACGTGCGCAACCTGATGCTCAGCCCCAGCGCAGGTATCGACACCCAGATGCTGTTCGACACTCGCCCGCTGGCCGATCAGATCCTTGCCACCTTACAAAACCATCCACGTTTCCATGAGCTGTCGGCCAAGTTCGCCGTGCAGTTGGATGGCGGTGAAGCCCTGGCGATGCTCGAACATCACCATGACTTGTGGCTGTCGGCGTTCGAGCGCGATGGCGAAACACTATTGGCCTTCGGCCTGGCCGGTTGTCCGGGGCTGAATGCACCCTTGGGCGCTGTGCCGCTCGAGCAAGGCTATGCCTTGGTCGTGGCCGTGCTGGAAGCGTTTCTCGACCTGGCGACACCGACGCAAACCCGCATGCGTCATCTGGCTGTGGATAACTTATTGGCCCGCCTGAACCTGCCGTTACTGTCGGTGGATGGGTTAAAACGCCAGCCCAGTGGGGGTTTGTTGCACTTGGGCACTTATCCACAGCGACAAAAAGATCTGTTTTACGTTGCCGCCGTTGCGCCGCTGGGTCGTCTGGACTCAAGCATGCTCAAAGGCGCCGCACAGTTGGCCAGTGAGTTCGGCGACGGTACGTTGCGTTTTACGCCGTGGCAGGGCGTACTGCTGCCCAACCTTAAAAACCACGGCGCCGTGACTGAAGGCTTGGAGCAATTGGGCTTCCTTGGCTCAGTCGACCAACCCCTGGCACGCATGATCGCCTGCACCGGTTCAAGCGGCTGCGCCAAAGGCCTGGCCGACACCAAGGCCGATGCCCTGCAACTGGCCGCGCTGCAACCTGGCGCCGAGGTGCACCTGTCCGGCTGCCCACGCTCTTGCGCTGCCGCACACACCGCGCCGGTCACCTTGCTGGCGGTAAGCCCCGGCCACTACGACGTCTATTTTCGCGAGGCAGCCCACCCCGGTTTCGGCCGGCTGCACGCACGCACTCTTTCCATTGAAGCGGCGGGCGCCCTGTTACGCGGCCGCACACGGAGCAACACCGATGATTGATTACATCCGCGACGGTCAGGAGATCTATCGCAACTCCTTCGCCATTATTCGCGCGGAAGCCAAGTTGGAGCGCATCCCTGCCGACCTGGAAAAACTCGCGGTGCGGGTGATTCATGCCTGCGGCATGGTCGATGCCATCGACGGCCTGCAGTTCTCCGAAGGCGCAGGCAAGGCCGGGCGCGATGCGCTGGCCGCTGGCGCGCCGATTTTGTGTGATGCGCGCATGGTCTCCGAAGGCGTGACCCGCGCGCGCCTGCCGGCCAATAACCAGGTGATCTGCACCTTGCGCGACGACAGCGTGCCGGAGTTGGCGCGGGAGCTGGGCAACACCCGTTCAGCTGCCGCGCTGGAACTGTGGCGCCCGCACCTGGAAGGCAGCGTGGTGGTGATCGGCAACGCGCCGACGGCGCTGTTCTACCTGCTGGAAATGCTCGACGCCGGCGCGCCGAAACCAGCGTTGATTCTGGGCTTCCCGGTGGGCTTTGTTGGTGCCGCCGAATCCAAGGCGATGCTGGCGGCCGACAGCCGTGGCGTGCCGTTTGTGATCATGCAAGGCCGCCTGGGCGGCAGTGCGATGGCTGCCGCGGCGGTCAACGCCTTGGCCACGGAGGTCGAGTAATGCAGGCACGCGGACGTTTGATTGGCCTGGGCGTTGGCCCCGGTGACCCCGAACTGATCACCCTCAAGGCGCTGCGCCTGCTGCGCGAGTCGCCGGTGGTGGCGTATTTCGTGGCCAAGGGCAAGAAAGGCAATGCTTTCGGTATTATCGAAGACCACTTGGTGGCGCAGCAGACCTTGATGCCACTGGTGTACCCAGTGACCACCGAAGTGCTGCCGGCACCGATGTCTTACGAGCAGATCATCAGCGACTTTTACGACAACGCCAGCCTCGACGTGGCCGCGCACCTGGACGCTGGCCGCGATGTGGCGGTGATCTGCGAAGGCGATCCGTTCTTCTACGGCTCCTACATGTACCTGCACGACCGTTTGGCCGAGCGTTATGAAGCCCAGGTTATCCCCGGCGTCTGCTCAATGCTCGGCGGCGCTTCGGTGCTTGGCGCGCCGTTGGTGTACCGCAACCAGAGCCTGTCGGTGCTCTCCGGCGTGTTGCCCCACGACGACCTCAAGCGTCGGTTGGCGGATGCCGATGCCGCCGTGATCATGAAGCTGGGCCGTAACTTTCCAAAGGTGCGCCAGGTGCTGCAAGAGCTCGGTTTGGCCGAACGTGCGCTGTACGTGGAACGCGCGACCATGGCCAACCAGAAGATCGTGCCGCTGGATCAAGTCGACCCAGCGTCCTCGCCGTACTTCTCGCTGATCATCGTGCCGGGTGAAAGGTGGCAAGGTTGATGCGCCCGGCGATTGTCATTCTCGGCCAAGGCAGCCTGGCGACGGCGCGCAAGATCGCGCAGGTATACCCTGGCGCGCTGATCCACGGCTTGGCCCGGCGAGTTGAAGGGGCGGACCAGACCTACAGTGAGTTCGGCGCGACCCTGCGCCAGCTTTACCAACAAGGCACGCCACTGATTGCCCTGTGTGCTGCCGGTATCGTGATCCGCACGCTGGCGCCGCTGCTGCTGGAAAAAGGCGAAGAGCCCGCCGTGCTGGCCGTGGCTGAAGATGGCAGCGCCGTGGTGCCGTTGCTCGGCGGCCTGGGCGGTGTGAACCGGATGGCGCGCGACATTGGCGCGGCACTCGGCGTCGCCGCGGCAATCACCACCAGCGGCGAGCTGCGTTTTGGCACCTGCCTGCTCAACCCGCCAGCGGGTTATGCGTTGGCGGACCTGGAACTGGGCAAGCGGTTTGTCTCGGACCTGTTGGCCGGCGAAAGCGTGCGCATCGAAGGTGTGGCGCCGTGGCTGGATCAGGCGAATTTGCCGCAGGATCAGCACGCACGGTTGGCGATTCACGTGGGCAGTGCCGAGCGCGTGCCGGCTGCCAATGAGTTGCTGATTTATCCGAAGACGGTGTGTGTCACCTGTAAGCCAGGTGTGGATTTAGCTCTGCGCGTGCGAACGGCTTTGCATGACGCCGGTATCGCCGTGCAATCCCTGGCGTGCCTGCTGGCCAGCGACACGCAGATGGCCGAAGCCTCGTTGCAGCAAGCCGCAGTGGAATTAGGTGTGCCGTTGCGTTTTGCGCAAGTGGCGCAAGGCGCGGACATCGTTATCACAGTGGCAGAGCAACCGCTGGACCTGTCGCAGGTCGGCCGTGCCCGTGGCCGCCTTGCCGTGATCGGCCTTGGCCCTGGCGCAGCCGAGTTGATGGTGCCGGCGGTGAAGGCCGAGCTGGCGCGTTGCACCGATGTGCTGGGCTACGAAACCTATGTGCGCATGGCCGGGCCGTTCCGCGACGACCAAGTGCAACACTGCACCGACAACCGCGAAGAAATGCAGCGTGCTCGCCATGCCTTCGAATTGGCCGCTCAAGGCCGTTCGGTGGTGGTGGTGTCGTCCGGTGACCCTGGCGTATTTGCCATGGCGGCGGCGGTGCTTGAGGCGTTGCACGAATCCAGTGACCCGGCCTGGCATCAGGTCGAGCTGGACATTCTGCCGGGCGTCTCAGCCTCGCTGGCTACTGCCGCCCAGGCGGGCGCGCCATTGGGGCATGACTTCTGCGTGATGTCGTTGTCGGACAACCTCAAGCCCTGGTCGATTATCGAAAAACGCCTGGACCTTGCATCCCAGGCCGACCTGGCGCTGGCGTTCTACAACCCGATCTCGCGTTCGCGGCCGTGGCAATTGGGGCGTGCCCTGGAAATCGTCGCGTTGCACCGCACGCCCGCAACACCGGTGGTGCTGGGTCGCGACATTGGCCGCCCTGGCCAGACCTTGCGCGTCACCACGTTGGGGCAGTTGACGCCTGAGCAAGTGGATATGCGCACCATGGTGCTGATCGGCTCGTCCACCACCTGCGTATTCCCCCGCGCCGGTGGCGGCGAATGGGTGTACACGCCACGCTGGTACGGCGAGAAACCCGCTTCCTGAAATCAGCTCGCGGCAGGTAAGAAGGCTCCGAGTAACGCAGGGTGAAAACCTGTTGTTACTCGGGGCTTTTTCTTTTTTTGCCGATGAAAAAAGGAAGGTCTACCGGTATGCCTCGTTATTGCTGGTTGACGTTTTTTCGACGGGGGCGCCAAGCGATGTTTGTGGTCTGGAAAGCGCGCCAGCAGCTGGACTAGTGTGGAGACAAGCCCCATGTGGGGTGCTTGTGGAGAACTGAAAATGGAGCGACATCACAAAAGGATCATCAGTGCCAAAAGGCGCAAGTTGATTGCCGCCTACAAGCTGCCAGGGGCGCCGGGCGCCAAACGCTCGGTGTTCCTGGACGCGGAAGATGACAGCAATGCAGCCGTCGTGAACAACGGCGTGATTTCGTTTATCGAGGGCATGTCGGCGCTGAACCGTGAATACATTCGTAAAAGCTACCTGCTGGCCAGCAGTTATGTGAGTGATGTGTTGAAGGTCCAACGGGGGAGTGAGGCCTGGTATGACGAATTTATCAAGGTGATGGTCAGCCTGGGCTGGTTGCCGGTGCGCAGCGCTTTTGAGCGGGTATCAAGCTCCGGCAAAGGGCTGACGGTGCAGGTGGCGGCGCTGAATATCATCGCCGCGCTGGCGGCGGCCTCGCTGGCAGGGCCGCTGCTGGCGGCGTTGCCGAAACTGGCGGCGGATGCGCTGCTGGCCTTGAAGCAACAGCCTGCCTCGTTTGAGCTGTTCAAGCGCAATAGCACCGTGCATCAGGGCGGTGATTTCGGCCTGGCGTCCTGTGCTGAAACGGCGGGAGAGGTGATGATGGTGCTGGTGACTTACAGCACCCACGGTGTGAGCAAACAGCTGGGCCTGCCGTTTCTGGAGTGGGACAGCTCTTCGGTCGAGGCTTTCAGCGGCCAGACTTGCCTGGTGCTCAATACCTCTGTGGTCAATGAAAAAACCATCCAGCTGATGCGCGAGAGTGCCGGCGACAAGGTGCAACTGGCAATCGCGAAGTACCGGATTTAAGGCACCAGATAACCGCGCACGCCGGTAAAGATGATCTGCGCGGCCAGCGCACACACGAACAACCCCATCAACCGACTGACAATCTGCAAGCCCTGGTCACCCAGAATGCGTTCGATACGGTTGGACAAATACAGCACCACACCGACCGTGAAGCTGGCCAGGGCAATGCTGACGATGGCCATGAACTTGTCATCCCAGTGGGGCTGGCTCACGCCCATCACCAACAGTGCACCGATGGTGCCGGGGCCGACCGTGAGCGGGATGGTCAGCGGTACGATGGTCACGTCCTGCTGCACATTGTCGGTCTGCACCGCCGACTTGCCTTGGGCCATGCCCAGGGCCGAGATAAACAGCACGCTGCCGGCGCCAATGCGAAATGCATCCACGGTAATGCCGAACACGCTGAAAATCACCCGGCCGAACAGGTAGAGCAACACGCTCGACACCAGCGTGGCCAACGCGACCTTCCAGGCCAGCCGGCGCCGTTCTTTGCTGGAGTAACCACGGGTCAGGCTGATAAAGCAGGACAGCACAAAGAACGGGCTGTAGAGCACCAGCATTTTCAGGTAGACGCTGAATAACACGTGGAGCATGGGCGCGGCTCGCGATAGGAGAGGTTTGCGGAGTCTATCAGGCGCAACCGGGCAAATGTGGGAGCTGGCTTGCCTGCGATAGCGGTGGAGCAGACAAAGGGTGTGTGATTGACACTCCGCCATCGCAGGCAAGCCAGCTCCCACAGGAGGCTGCATTTCAAGGTCACGACGGGGCGTGCTCCGGGCGTTGCTGACGCTGCGCCACCCAAAACTCCACCAGTTCACGCAACTGCGACAACTCCACCGGCTTGGCCATGTGGCCATCCATGCCGGCCTGGCGTGCGCGTTCTTTATGTTCCGACAGGATATGCGCCGTCAGCGCCACCACCGGCGTGCGAATACGCTGGTGGCTGACTTCCCACGCGCGCAATTGCTGGGTGGCAGAGAAGCCATCGAGGATCGGCATTTCGCAGTCCATCAACACCAGGTCGTAACGCTGGGCTTTCATCGCCTCCAGCGCTTCCTCGCCGTTGCTGGCGGTGTCCGGGTTGAGGTTGAGCTTGCCGAGCATGCCGCGAATCACTTTGGTGGAGATACTGTTGTCTTCAGCCACCAGGATCTTGAAGTCACTGGGCACGGTGACTGCTGCCGGCGCGCTGAGAGCAGGGCGCGGCGCAATTGTGCCCTTGCTGCGCTGGGTCAGTTCGTCGGCCAGGGTGGTCTTGAGTGTGTAGCCGGCCACTGGCTTGGCGAGGATGCGTTTGATCCCGCTGTTGCGCGCGATGATCTTGCTCGGCGCATTGCTGATGCCGGTGAGCATGATCAGCAGAATGTCGTGGTTCAGGCTCGGGTCTTCCTTGATCTTCGCCGCCAGTTGCATGCCGGTCATGCCGGGCATGTTCTGGTCCAGCAGCACTACGTCGAAGTAGTCGCGCAGGTGCGCTTTGGTGCGCAGCAGCGCCAGGGCTTCTTTGCCGGACGGCACAGCGCTGACGTTCAAGCCCCAGGCGGTGCATTGCTGCACCAGCACTTTGCGGCAGGTGTCGTTGTCATCGACCACCAACACCCGCGCGCCTTTGAGCGGCCCGTCGAGGTCGGACGTCGGGTGCTCCAGGCGTTCCGGGTCCAGTGGCAGGGTCAGCCACAGCGTGCTGCCCTGGTGGCTGCCGCTCTTGATGCCGAACTCGCCGTTCATCAACAGGATCAACTGGCGGGCGATGACCAGGCCCAGGTGGCCGCTCAGGCGCGTAGCCGAGAGGAAGTTCTTGCTGTGCAGTTCGCTGTGCAGCAGCGCGTCGCGTTCGGCGGCATCCATCGGCAGGCCGCTGTCTTGTACGGCGATGCGCAGGCGTGGCTTGGTGCTGCGTTCGTCCAGGGCGACTACGATCAGCACTTCGCCTTCATCGGTTTTTTGCAGGGCGTTTTCCAGCAGGCTCAACAGCGCCTGGCGCAGGCGCGTGGGGTCGCCACTGATCACGCGGGGCACCTGCGGCTGGATAAAGCTGATCAGCTCGACGTTCTGCTGTTCGGCCTTGGCGCGGAAGATACTCAAGCAGTCATCGATCAGCGCGTTGAGGTCAAATTGCACGTCGTCCAGTTCGATCTGCCCGGATTCGAGCTTGGAGATGTCGAGGATCTCGTTGATCAGCGTCAGCAGTTCATTGCCGGCGCTGTGGATGGTCTGCACATAGTCACGCTGCTTCACCGACAGCGGCGTGCCGAGCAGCAACTCGGTCATGCCCAGCACGCCGTTCATGGGCGTGCGGATTTCGTGGCTGATCTTGGCCAGGAATTCGGCCTTGGCGGCGATCTCGGCATTGCTGGCCGCCAGGTCGCGGCTGAGGCTGAAGCGTGCTTCGACAATGGCGCGCTGGCGTTCGCCCAGGGCCAGGCTCATCAGCAGGCCGCTCAGGCAGATAAAGCTCAGCAGGGTCACGATCAAACCTTGCGGTGCCACCAGCGTCAGGCCCAGCAGGGCGGGCAGGATGATCAGGGTGCCGATGTTGAACACCACCATCGCCACCACAAACAAGCGCGCCGGCCGGTAGCCTTTCTGCCAGTGGTAAGCCGAGATAAACAACATGCTCAAGCCTGCCAGGGCGACCAGCGCGTAGGTGATGATGTTCAGCGGCAAGGTGTTGACAAACAACAGCAGCAGGCCGCACAGCACGATCAGCAGGATGTCGGCCATCAACAGCTTGTTCAGCGGGTGCGGGCCCAAGGGCATGAAGAAGCGATAGGCAAACATCAGCCCGCACGGCGCAGTCAGCAGCAGCGCGAGGTAGGCGCCCGGGGTCTGCACCGCGTGCCAGTTTGGCAGCCACGGCCCCACCAGGTTGAGCAACAGCGCCAGGCTCAGCATCAACAATACTTCGCAGGCCGCCAGCCACAGGCTGCTGCGCGAGCGGTGGTAGGCGAAGCGTGTGAGGTTGTGCAGGATCAGCATCAGCAGGCAGCCGAACAGCAGGCCGTAGATCAGCGTCTGGGTCTGGTCGGCGGCGGCGAGCACGGCCGGTTCCAGGGTGATGTAGGGGCGCAGTTCGTGTTCCGAGACCAGGCGCAGGTACACCTCAAGGGGCTTCTGGCTCTGGGGCATCGGCAGCATGAAATCGCTGCTGGGCAGCGGGCGTTCCGCCTGGGGCTGGCGGGTACCGGTGCTTTGCTGCTCCACCAGCATGTCGCCGTCGAGCACATACAGGTTCAGGTGCGACAGGTCCGGGGCGAATACCCGCAGCACTTGTTCGTGCTTGCCGGGTTGCAGCTTGAAGCGTACCCACAACGCACCGTCCGGCTGCGCAGCGGTAATCCGGTCGAGTTCGATGGGGCTGAATTGATTGGTGTAGCGGGCGGAGCGGATGTCGCTCAGTTGCAGGTCGGCCTGTTCATCAAGCAATACTGCCCAGCCACTGCCTTGCGCGGCGGCCTGGGCCGGGAACAAGCAGAGCAGGGTCAGCAAGCTGACTGTAAAACCTATGGCGATCCTGAGCCAGCGCACGGCGAAATCCCTTCTTAGGTTGATGCACGGGTTAACTATGCGCGGGGCGACATGGGTACGGCAAGGGCCAGAGGCCCTTACCTAGCCGAACGGATAGCTACGCAAGCGTAGCTGTTCAGTTGTTCTCGCCGCGTTCACGGGCAATGGCGCGATAGCCGATGTCCGTGCGGTAGAAGCAACCTTTCCAGTCGATTTTTGCCGCCAGTTTGTACGCCTGTTGCTGCGCGGCGTCGACACTGGCACCCATTGCGGTGGCGCACAATACACGGCCACCTGCGGTTACAACTTTGCCGTCCTTGAGCGCGGTGCCTGCATGGAACACCTTGCCTTCCAGCGTAGCAGCCGCATCCAGGCCTTCAATCACATCGCCCTTGGCGTAGTCGGCTGGGTAACCACCGGCCGCCAGTACGATGCCGACACTCGGGCGCGGGTCCCACTGTGCTTCAACCTTGTCCAGGGCCTGGGCCAATGCGGCTTCCACCAGCAGCACCAGGCTCGATTGCAGACGCAGCATCACCGGTTGGGTTTCCGGGTCGCCGAAGCGGCAGTTGAACTCGATGACTTTCGGGTTGCCGGCTTTGTCGATCATCAGGCCAGCGTAGAGGAAACCGGTGTACACATTGCCTTCGTCGGCCATGCCGCGCACGGTTGGCCAGATCACCAGGTCCATCACGCGTTTGTGCACGTCGGCGGTGACGACCGGGGCAGGGGAGTAGGCACCCATGCCACCGGTGTTCGGGCCGCTGTCGCCATCGCCAACACGTTTGTGGTCCTGGCTGGTGGCCATCGGCAACACATTTTTGCCATCGACCATCACGATGAAGCTGGCTTCTTCGCCGTCGAGGAACTCCTCGATCACCACACGCGAGCCTGCATCACCAAACGCGTTACCGGCGAGCATGTCGCGTACGGCGTCTTCGGCTTCCTGCAAGGTCATGGCGACGATCACGCCTTTACCGGCGGCCAGGCCATCGGCCTTGATCACGATCGGTGCGCCTTTTTCACGCAGGTAAGCCAGGGCCGGCTCAATCTCGGTGAAGTTCTGGTAGTCGGCCGTCGGGATCTTGTGGCGAGCCAGGAAATCCTTGGTAAAGGCTTTGGAGCCTTCCAGTTGGGCGGCACCGGCGGTTGGGCCGAAGCAGTCCAGGCCACGGCTGCGGAACAGGTCCACAACGCCGGCAACCAGCGGTACTTCCGGGCCGACGATGGTCAGGGAAACATTTTTTTCGGCAAAATCAGCAAGCTGCTCAAGGGCCAGGACGTCGATAGCGACGTTTTCGCACTTGGCTTCAATGGCGGTGCCGGCGTTGCCGGGGGCGACGAAAACCTTCTGAACGCGTGGGTCCTGGGCAACTTTCCAGGCCAGGGCGTGTTCGCGGCCACCGCTGCCAATGATCAAAACATTCATTTCAAAACCCTCGTTAGGATGATCGTTCCCACGCTCTGCGTGGGAATGCCTCTACGGACGCTCTGCGTCCGAGGGACGCGGAGCGTCCCTGGCTGCGTTCCCACGCGGAGCGTGGGAACGATCAATCAGTGGCGGAAGTGGCGCATGCCGGTGAAGACCATCGCGATGCCCGCTTCATCAGCGGCCGCGATCACTTCAGCATCACGCATCGAGCCACCCGGTTGGATCACGGCGGTAACACCGGCTTTCGCGGCGTTGTCCAGGCCATCACGGAACGGGAAGAACGCGTCGGAAGCCATCACCGAACCCGCTACCTGCAAGCCTGCGTGTTCTGCCTTGATCGCGGCGATACGCGCCGAGTTCACGCGGCTCATCTGGCCGGCGCCGACACCGATGGTCTGGCGGTTCTTGGCGTAGACAATCGCGTTGGACTTAACGTACTTGGCGACTTTCCAGGCGAAGATCAGGTCGTTGATCTCTTGCTCGGTCGGGGCGCGCTTGGTGACGACCTTCAAGTCTTCGCTGCCGATCATGCCGATGTCGCGGCTCTGTACCAGCAAGCCGCCATTGACGCGCTTGTAGTCCCAGGCAGCGGCGCGGTCTGCTGACCACTCGCCGCAGGCCAGCAGGCGCACGTTGGCTTTGGCGGCGACGATGGCGCGAGCTTCTTCACTGACGGATGGGGCAATGATCACTTCAACGAACTGGCGCTCGACGATCGCCTTGGCGGTCTCGGCGTCCAGCTCACGGTTGAAGGCAATGATGCCGCCAAACGCGGATTCAGTGTCAGTGGCGTAGGCCAGTTCGTAGGCCTGGCGAATGCCGCCTTCAGCGTCCGGGCTCACAGCCACGCCGCACGGGTTGGCGTGCTTGACGATCACGCAGGCTGGCTTGACGAAGCTCTTCACACATTCCAGCGCGGCGTCGGTGTCGGCCACGTTGTTGTAGGACAGCTCCTTGCCTTGCAGCTGGGTCGCGGTGGCGATGCCGACTTCGGCAGGCTTGGCCTCAACGTAGAACGCCGCGCTCTGGTGCGGGTTCTCGCCGTAGCGCATTTCCTGGGCCTTGATGAACTGGCTGTTGAAGGTGCGCGGGAACTGGCTGCGGCCTTCTGTGCTCAGGGTTTCAGCGGCCTGGTTCACGGTGCCCATGTAGTTGGCGATCATGCCGTCGTAGGCGGCGGTGTGTTCGAACGCCTTGAGCATCAGGTCGAAACGCTGGGCGTAGGTCAGGCCGCCGGCTTTCAGGCTTTCCAATACTTGCGCGTAGTCGCTGGCGTTAACCACGATGGCCACGTCTTTGTGGTTCTTGGCAGCGGAGCGAACCATGGTCGGGCCGCCGATATCGATGTTCTCGATGGCGGTCGGCAGGTCGCAGCCTGGCTTGTTGATGGTGGCTTCGAACGGGTAAAGGTTAACGGCTACCAGGTCGATCGGCTTGATGCCGTGTTCGCTCATGATGGCGTCATCGATACCGCGACGACCGAGGATCCCGCCGTGGATTTTCGGGTGCAGGGTCTTGACCCGACCGTCCATCATTTCTGCGAAACCGGTGTAGTCCGCGACTTCTACTGCGGCCACGCCGTTGTCCTGCAGCAGTTTGAAGGTCCCGCCTGTGGAGAGGATTTCCACGCCAAGGGCTTCCAGCTCCCGGGCAAATTCGAGGATCCCGGTCTTGTCGGAGACACTGATCAAGGCGCGGCGGATCGGCAGGCGGGTGGTCTGGTCGGTCATTTCAATTTCCATCAAAAGCAAAGGAGTCAGCAAAAAAGGCGACCGTTTTTACGCGGGCGCCTTTCTGGTTTGATTGAATGCTTACAGCAAATCGTATTGTTTGAGCTTTTTGCGCAAGGTGCCACGGTTGAGGCCCAGCAGCTCACTGGCTTTGGTCTGGTTGCCCTTGACGTAGTTCATCACGCTTTCGAGCAACGGCGCCTCGACTTCGGAGAGCACCAGGTTGTACACGTCCGTGACGGAAGCGCCCTCAAGGTGGGCGAAATAATTGTGCAGCGCCTTCTCGACACTCCCACGAAGGGTCTGACCTTCTTCGCTCGGCGTGTTCAGGTGCTGTTTCAAATTGACGTTGTCGCTCACGGGTGCTGTTCCACTCACTAAAGTCTCGGTCATCATCGTCATGCGGCCACCCCCTCTCCATCCCCTGTTCCCAGGCTCTTGTCACGTTCGGCGAAGAACTCACGAACGGTGGCGACCTGTGCCTGCGTTTCATCCAAACGATTGAACTGAGCGCGGAATTCCTTGGCGCCCGGCAAGGTGGCGAGATACCAGCCGACATGCTTGCGAGCAATGCGTACTCCCATCACGTCTCCATAGAAGGCGTGCAGGGCGGCCAGATGCTCTAGCAGAATACGTTCCACCTCGATCAACTCCGGTGCCGGCAAGACTTCGCCGGTACGCAGAAAGTGTTCGATCTCACGAAAAATCCATGGCCGCCCCTGGGCGGCCCGGCCAATCAACAAGCCATCGGCGCCGGTTGCGTGCAGCACGCGCCGGGCTTTCTCGGCTGAGTCGATATCGCCATTGGCAAAGACCGGCATCGACACCGCCTGCTTGATCGCGGCAATGGTGTCGTACTCGGCTTCACCGGTGTAAAGGTCGGCGCGGGTGCGGCCATGCACCGCCAGCGCTGTAATCCCGGCCTGTTCAGCGATCTTCGCCACTGTCAGGCCATTTTTGTTGTCCCGGTCCCAGCCGGTACGAATTTTCAGGGTGACCGGCACATCCACTGCGGCGACAACGGCCTGCAGGATCTCGGCTACCAACTGCTCATCTTTCAACAATGCGGAACCGGCGGCCTTGTTGCAGACCTTCTTGGCCGGGCAGCCCATGTTGATGTCGATGATCTGTGCGCCCAACTCCACGTTGGCTCGGGCCGCATCTGCCAGCATTTGCGCATCACCCCCGGCGATCTGCACCGAGCGGGGCTCGGGATCACCTTCGTGGATCATGCGCATCCGCGATTTGCGGGTGTTCCACAAGCTCATGTCGCTGGTGACCATTTCAGAGACTACTAGACCCGCGCCCAAACGCTTGCACAGCTGACGAAAGGGCTGGTCGGTGACGCCCGCCATCGGGGCGAGGATCAAGCCGTTTTGCAATGTGTATGGGCCGATGCGTACCGCCGACATAGGACTTCCCTGTTGTGGGGCCGGATCATTAGAGTTCGAAAAAGGGTTGGCATGATACCCGCTCTCGATGACTGGATAAAGGCTGAATTGGATAAAATCTGAACAGTTATTTCTTTATCGCCGCCGGTTTGGTTGCGCAGCGCAAAGTCAATAATTTGCCGTCAAACCTCAGAACCTGCGCCGGTTCACTCGGGCGAGTGAAAACTCAGGCTGTAATTCACCGCTTTATTGCCTGGGTCAAGGATATCCAGGGAGATGTGGATCGGTGTCTGCGATGGCATTTCGCTGACGCCGGCCAATTCGCCGCTCAGGTATTCGCCGGGTTTGAAGCGACGACTGGCGATCAGATTGCCGTTCATGTCGGCGAAACGCAGTTCCAGCAACGGAAAGGGCTGGGAAAACGTCGCCCGGTTATAGATGATCGCATCCACCACCAGCGCCCCGGCAAACTCCGGGTTGCTGCGCACCACCAGGTTGCTGCTCTTGATATGGGCGATATCGACCCGCGATGGCACCGTGCAACCCAGTGACGGGCACAGCTGCTGAAACCATGGGCGGTAGGCATCCTGGCGGGCCAGGTCGTCGAATTGATACGCGATGTACTGGCCTGCAAGGCCTGCGGCGGCGATCAGCACCAGCAGCATCCAGATCAGGCGGCGGCCCCAGCCGGACGGGCGCTTTTGGGCGTAAAGGTGCAGCGGGTCGTCTTCCAGGTCCTGGAGTACGTCATCGTGAACACTTGGCTCGGGGCGCGTGCGCTTGCGACGCGGTTGCGGGCGATCTTCGGGGGCCGGTTCGTCCAGGGCCTGGGTCAAGGGCGTGAACGGCGGGGCGATATCGTCATCTTCAACGTGGGGCGCCGAGCGTAGTGGCGGTTCATCGTCGATGTCGTCAAGGCGAAACGACATGGAGGGTTCGGTGCGCTGGCGTGTCGCAGTGGCCGGCTCTGGCTCTGGCTCTGGCTCTGGCTCGTCCTCGGGCGCTGGGGTGCGCTCCTCGGGCGGTTCACTGAACAGGCTGGCGGCCCACTGTTCTTCTTCGGCCTTGGCAGTGCCGCGCGTAGCGCTCAGGGCATCTTCAGGCTGGCGACGGTCAGCGGGTGCCTGACGACGCTCCAGCTTGGCCAGTTCTTCGTCCAGATCCAGGTTGTCCAGGTCCAGTTCTTCGGCGTTCCACTGCTTCTGGCTGATGGCCCGTGGGGCCTCGGCGGTCGGCTCAGTGGCCTTCTCGGCAACGGCCGGCTGCTCAGGCGCAGGCACCTGGCCGCGCTGCTCCAGCAACTGGCGAGCGGCGTTGAACACTTGCAGGCACGAGCCGCAGCGCACCACGCCGCGGGCCACACTCAGTTGTGCGTGGCTGACGCGAAAACGGGCTTGGCAGTGTGGGCACTGGGTGACGAAACTGTCGGTCATGCGGCCATCCGATTCAGGCAAGCGCTCATTCTAGCGCCGACGACCACTGATGCGTACCCAGCCATCACGGTTGGCGATCGGGTCCAGTTCGAAATCCTTGGCGTAGGCAGCGGCCACGTCTTCGCCTTGCTCGGCGAGGATGCCCGACAGCGCCAGGCGCCCGCCCGGCTTGACCAGGCTCGACAGCTGCGGCGCCAACGACACCAGCGGGCCGGCGAGGATATTGGCCACCAGCACATCGGCCTGCACCTGGGGCAAATCTTCCGGCAGGTAGAGTGGGAATTTGCCTTCAGCAATGTTATTGCGCCCGGCGTTATCACGGGAAGCTTCCAGGGCTTGCACGTCGATATCGGTGCCGACCGCTTCCTTGGCGCCCAGCAGCAGCGCGGCAATCGCCAGGATCCCTGAGCCGCAGCCGAAATCCAGCACGTTGCAGTCGCTCAGGTCCTGGCCGTCCAGCCATTCCAGGCACAGCGCGGTGGTAGGGTGGGTGCCGGTGCCGAACGCCAGGCCCGGGTCCAGCAGCAAGTTGACGGCATTCGGCTCAGGCGCGGCGTGCCAGCTTGGCACGATCCACAGGCGCTGGCCGAAACGCATCGGCTGGAAGTTGTCCATCCAGCTGCGTTCCCAATCCTGGTCTTCGATCACTTCGCTGTGGTGCTCGGGCAGCGGGCTGCCGGTGAGCAGTTCCATGTGGGCCAGCACGGCGGCGGCATCGGTGCCGTCTTCGAACAGGGCCAGCAGATGGGTGTGGGACCACAGCGGCGTGGTATTGAGTTCCGGTTCGAAGATCGGCTGGTCTTCGGCGTCCATGAAGGTCACCGACACGGCGCCGACTTCGAGGAAAGCGTCTTCGTAGGTTTCGGCTTGTTCTGGGCTGATGGCGAGACGGACTTGCAGCCAAGGCATGGCGGGCACCTTTGAAAAAATGAGTGTGCGACGGCTGGGTCGCGAAAGCGCGCAAGTTTACGCGAGCGGCGAGTTTGTGGCGAGCGGGCTTATGTGGGAGCCAGCTCCCACACAAGCCCGCACACATGGGGGCGGCGGTGTTCTTGCGGGCCCACAAACAACAAAGCCGCCCGAAGGCGGCTTTGTTGGGTGGAGCACTTACTGGTTGGCCAGCTTGTGTTCCAGGTAGTGAATGTTCACACCACCTTCGCAGAAGCCTTCATCGCGTACCAGATCCCGATGCAGCGGGATGTTGGTCTTGATGCCGTCTACCACGATTTCGTCCAGGGCATTGCGCATACGGGCCATGGCCTCGTCGCGGGTGGCGCCCCAGGTGATCAGCTTGCCGATCAGCGAGTCGTAGTTGGACGGAACCTTGTAGCCGCTGTACAGGTGCGAATCCACACGCACGCCGTTGCCGCCCGGCGCGTGGAAATGCTTGACCAGGCCAGGGCTTGGGATAAAGGTTTTCGGGTCTTCGGCGTTGATCCGGCACTCCAGGGAGTGGCCGTGGATCTTGACGTCGTCCTGGGTGAAGGACAGCACGTTGCCGGCGGCGATGCTCAGCATCTCCTTGACGATGTCGATACCGGTGACCATCTCCGAAACCGGATGCTCTACCTGCACACGAGTGTTCATCTCGATGAAGTAGAAGCGGCCGTTCTCGTAGAGGAACTCAAAGGTACCGGCGCCACGGTAGTTGATGTCGATGCACGCCTTGACGCAACGAGCCAGTACTTCCTGGCGCGCGGTTTCGTCCAGGCCCGGTGCCGGAGCTTCTTCCAACACCTTCTGGTGACGACGTTGCAGCGAGCAATCGCGGTCGCCCAGGTGGATGGCGTGGCCCTGGCCGTCGGACAGTACCTGCACTTCCACGTGACGTGGGTTGGTCAGGTACTTCTCCAGGTAGACCATCGGGTTGCCGAACCAGGCAGCCGCTTCGGAGCGGGTCTGCTTGGCAGCTTCGATCAGGTCTTCTTCTTTGTGCACCACACGCATGCCGCGACCACCACCGCCACCGGCGGCCTTGATGATCACCGGGTAACCGACTTCGCGACCAATGCGCAGGGCGGTTGCCTCGTCTTCCGGCAGTGGGCCGTCGGAACCTGGAACGGTTGGCACGCCGGCTGCGATCATGGCGTCCTTGGCCGAAACCTTGTCGCCCATCAGGCGGATGGTTTCGGCTTTAGGGCCGATGAAGGCGAAGCCGGATTTTTCCACCTGTTCGGCGAAATCGGCGTTTTCCGCGAGGAAGCCGTAGCCTGGGTGGATGCCATCAGCGCCGGTCACTTCAGCGGCCGCGATGATGTTCGAGACTTTCAGGTACGAGTTCGTGGCCAGTGGCGGGCCGATGCAAATGCTTTCGTCCGCCAGTTTCACGTGCATCAATTCGGTATCGGCCGTCGAGTAAACAGCGACGGTCTTGATGCCCTCTTCCTTACAGGCGCGCAGGATACGCAGCGCGATCTCGCCGCGGTTGGCGATCAGGACTTTTTGCAGTTTCTTCGCAGGTTTCAACATCGAAGGCGCTCCGCGGTTCAAACGATGGTGAACAGCGGCTGGTCGTACTCAACCGGCTGACCGTTTTCTACCAGGATGGATTCGATGACGCCGGCTTTTTCAGCGGTGATGTGGTTCATCATTTTCATCGCTTCAACGATGCAGATGGTGTCGCCCACTTTCACGGTTGCGCCGACTTCAACGAAGGCTGGCGAGGTCGGTGCCGGGGTGCGGTAGAAAGTACCGACCATTGGCGACTTGACCACGAAGCCGTTCAGCGCAGGCGCGGCTGGGGCGGCAGGTGCAGCGGCAGCAGCCGGGGCGGCGGCAGGTGCGGCAGCCGGAGCAGGTGCTTGCATCTGTGGCGCGTAGAACTGTTGAGCCGGGGTCTTGCTGTGGCGGCTGATCCGTACGGACTCTTCGCCTTCCTTGATTTCCAGCTCGTCGATACCGGATTCTTCCAGCAGTTCGATCAGTTTCTTAACTTTACGGATATCCATGAATCATCAACTCCCAAGGGTCGGTCAGGGGCGCTTGGCCGGTTGTTCAAGTTGTTCCAGGGCGGCCTCCAGGGCCAGTCGGTAACCGCTGGCGCCAAGGCCGCAGATCACACCTACTGCTACGTCGGAGAAGTAGGAGTGATGGCGGAAAGCTTCGCGTTTGTGCACGTTCGACAAATGCACTTCGATAAATGGGATGCTCACCGCCAGCAGCGCGTCACGTAATGCAACACTTGTATGCGTAAAAGCGGCGGGATTGATCAGGATAAAGTCCACGCCTTCGCCACGCGCGGCATGGATGCGATCAATCAATTCGTACTCGGCATTGCTTTGCAGGTACAGCAAATGGTGGCCGGCTTCACGCGCCCGGCGTTCCAGATCAAGGTTGATCTGTTCCAGGGTCACCGCCCCGTAGACACCCGGTTCACGGGTACCGAGCAGGTTCAGGTTGGGTCCGTGAAGAACCAGTAAGGTCGCCATCGGCTGTTCCTTGTTATTGATGTGGGTGCGTCAGAACCCGGCGACTATGCCGCAAAGCCTTTGTGACTGTCCAGTTCTATGCAGTAGGCGGCACGATTAGCGATGATTGCGCAAAATTTGTGACTGTGAGGCTGGATTTGGTCAGTGATTGATCGTTCCCACGCTCCGCGTGGGAATGCCGCCCCGGACGCTCCGCGTCCCGCTCTAAAGTCGTGACGCAGAGCGTCACAGGATGCATGACCACGCAGAGCGTGGGCACGATCTCGATCGCATTAGACGCGAAACGCTTGCACGGCAGTGTTCAGTTGCCCACCCAGTTCCAACAGATGCTCACCCTGGCTGCGGCCTTGGCCGATTCGCAGCAGATTATCCTCGCCCAGCTGGTGAATCCGCTCGCTGTTGTCACGAATCTCACTGACGGCGCCACTCTGCTGCGCGGTCACATCGGCGATGCGCACGGCAGTGTCGGAAATGGTCTGGATCGCCCCGACGATTTCATCCAGCGCGCCGTCGGCCGCCTGGGCCTGCTGGGCGGTGGCTTCGGCGTGTTCGACCTGCGCGCGCATGCCCTGCACCGACTGATGGGCGGCGCTTTGCAGGCCGGTGATCAAACCCTGGATTTCAGCGGTGGCGCCCGCCGTGCGCTGGGCCAGGGTGCGCACTTCGTCAGCCACCACGGCAAACCCACGCCCGGCTTCCCCGGCGCGCGCAGCCTCGATGGCGGCGTTGAGGGCCAGCAGGTTGGTCTGGTCGGCAATCGAGCGAATCACGGTGAGCACGCCGCCGATGGTGGCGGATTCTTCCGCGAGTTTCTCGATCATCTGCGCATTTTGCTGCACTTCACCCACCAGTGCGTGCAAGCCGGTGAGGCTCAGGCCGATCACCCGTTGGCCCTGTTCCACGGCCAGGCCTGCACTGCGGCTGGCACCGGCGGCCTGGCTGGCATCGCCGGCCACTTGCTGAATGGTGGCTTCCAGCTCGCCCAGGGAATCGCGGATCTGCGCGGTATCGCCGGCCTGACGCTCGGCCCCGTCGTGCAGGCCACTGCTCAGCTCGGCCAGGGCGCGGCTGCTGCCGGCGACTTGTTCGGCATTTGCGCGAATGGTGCCCACCAGGTCCACCAGGTAAGCGCGCAAGCGGTTCAGCGAGGCTTCAATATCGTGCAGTTCGCGGTTGGTCTTGCCCAGCGCAATCGGCTGGCTGAAATCACCTTCGGCCCAGGTCGACAGGGCGGGCGCGAGGTTGGTCAGCACCCGCGCCAGGCGCCGTTGCAGGGTGTCGATCAGCAAGGCAATCAGCAGGATCAGGCCGATCATCACGCCTTGCAACAGGCGAACTTCGCCCTGGATCCTGGCGTGTTGGGCGCGTACCACCGGCTCCAGGCCGGAGATGGCCTGTTGCACGGCGGCGATTTTTAAATGAGTGGCGGCGGCCAGTGCGGTGCGCTGCTGGATTTGCTCGCGGGTACGCTTGAGTTCGGCGGGGTAGCGGGTCAACAGGCTGTTGAGTTCGCGCTTGAGGTCGACGCCGGTGTCCTGAACTTCGGCTTTCTCGCTGTTTTCCAGGCCCATCATGGCGGAAAAATCATCGGCGCTGGATTCACTGCTGGCCTTGACACCAAGCAATGGCAACGCCGCCAACACGTCGGCCTGAGTGCGGATACTGGCGACTTCGCGCTCCACGTCATCGGCCAACTCCGCGCGCCCGCTGCTGACCAGTTTGTCGCGGGCCAGGGACAGTTTACCCAAGTGCTGGGACGCGGCCAGCAAGGGCGGCAGGTAGCGAGCGGCGTCTGGAGAGTTGACGCCCGTGGCGTATTGGCTCAGTTGCTCAAGGTTCGCGCCCAGCTCACGTTCGGCTTGCAGCAACAGGGCTTGCGGGTCGCCCGCCAGTTTGCCGGCGGCGAGCAGGTCGGTTTTGCTGAAGGTGTCCAGATCCACCAGGCTGGGGCGCAGGTTTTGCCCAAGTTCTGCCGGCAATTCGTCAAGGTGCTGCAACAGGTTTTCCAGGCTTTGACTGGCGCTGCTCAAACGCAGGGCATCGCCGCTGGAGAGGTAATCATCAATGTTGCGTGCGGCCTGGTTCTGAAAGGTCTGCGACAGGCCCAGGTAGCGTTCCATCAGCAGATAAGGCCGTTCCAGCGCACGTTGCGACCACCATAGCGTCGCTCCAAGGGCCAGGCACACGGCCACCAGCAGAAGGGTATTGAGATTGGTCAGCAGCTTCAGGCGCATGCGTGGTTTCAACCGACAGCAAAAGATAAGTGCCTGAAGTTATTGCGTTTCCATTACAAAGTTATGACGGATTCGGTGGATTCCGGTGAAAAGGTGGCACTTTGCTTTGATGTACGAGCGGCTTGCACGCGGTTGCGTCCTGCGTCCTTGGCGCGGTACAGCGCCTCGTCGGCCTGGGCAGCCATCATCAGGCTGTCGGAGCCGTCGCACAGCTCTACCAGCCCGGCGCTGAAGGTGCACCATAAATCCTGCGGCTGGGCCGGATAGTGAATTTCGGCAAAGCGCCCACGGATTTCGTCCAATACCTTGCAGGCCGACTCCAGGTCGGTGTCGGGCATCACGATGGCGAACTCTTCGCCGCCGTAGCGCCCGATGTAGTCGGTCTTGCGCAGGCGTTGCTTGAGAAACAGCGCCAGGCTCTTGATCACGCGGTCGCCCATGGGGTGGCCGTGGCTGTCGTTGACGCGCTTGAAGTGGTCGATGTCGAGCATCGCAAAGCTCAGTGGCTTGTTCTCGCGGCGGGCGCGGAAGCTGCAGTCTTCGAGCAATTGCAGGATATGGGTGTGGTTGTACAACCCGGTCAGGCTGTCGCGCACCATTCGCGCCTTGAGGTTACGGGCACGGGCGGCTCGGTTGCGCACGGTGGTGATCAGGTGGCGCGGCTTGATCGGCTTGGTGAGGAAGTCGTCGCCGCCTTCGCTCATGGCGTCCAGTTGTTTATCCAGGTCGTCTTCGGCCGACAGGTAGATGATCGGTACACTGACGTACCGGTCGTTGTGGCGAATCACCTTGGCCAGTTCGGTGCCGGTACAGGCAGGCATATACATGTCGAGGATGATCAGGTCCGGCTGGAAATCCGCCAGTTCGGCCATGGCCTGGATCGGTTCGATCAAGGTGCGCGTGACGATGCCGGCGCTGTTGAGCAGGCGCTCGGTGTGCAGCGCTTGTGCCCGCGAGTCATCGATGATCAGCACTTTATAAGGTTCGTACTGCGCGACGCAGGTCAGCACTTCGATCTTTTCCAAGAGGCTCGACGCTTCCAGGGTGCCGGTGAGGAACTCCTGGCCACCGGCGCGCACGGCGGCCAGGCGCGTTGGCGTGTCGGTTTCGTGCAAGCTGAAAAACAGCAGTGGCAGCTTTTGCTCGAGGCCTTCCTGGGCTTCGGCGGCCAACTTGAGGCCCAGGCCCGCCCCGCAGAAGTCCACATCCATCACAATCGCCGACGGCAGGCGCTCGGCGAGGGAGGCACGAAACGCCGGCACACTGTCCAGGGACTGGGCGCTCATGCCAAAGAATTCCAACTGCTTGGCCAGGCGTTCGGCGCGGTCGTGATCGGCCAGCATCACGTAGATGGGCTTGCGCATCGGCGGCAGTAAGGTTTGTTCCAGCTGATCACCCTGGCGCAGACCGGTGCGGGACAGGCGTTGCATCAGGCGGTTGAGTTCGGTGATGACCTGGCTGCTCAGCCGGCCGCGATTTTCGTCCACCACCTTGAGCGATTCGCCGATGTGTCGTGCCAGCTGGCCGTGTTCCGGCTGTTCGAAACGCTCGGCAAAGCGCAGCAGGCGCAGGTTGGCTTCGCTGAGTTCGGACAAATCGGTGTTCGACCATTCGCTGCGTTGCAGGCGTTGCCAGATCTCAAGAATTTGACGTGCCTGATGAATTACCCGCTGGGCAAAATGGTGCTTGAGACGCTCACGGCTGGGGTCTTCTGGCTCGGTCATATCCTGACTACTAGTGAGGGTGCATGCTGAGGTCGACTGATGGCTCTATGCTAGCACCTCTTTTCTGTTGCATGAGTGTCATACGTCAATTAAGTGCAAGTCTTGGGGATTCAGTTACCGACCCAATGGTCACGCTGCGTAAAAAGCGTGCATCCTTTATAGTCGAACGTCTCCCACCTGCCACTTTCGGTTAAAAGCCCCGCGCCGATGGGCACGATGGGGTAGGGTTGTGGTCGGAGTGTTTGACCGCACCCGGACAATTGACGTGCATGAACTCAAGTGATTGAAAGGATATCGCCATGCTGGACTGGAAAAACCGTGCAGGCAGTGCCAAAGGCCCCGCCCCTGAGCCAAAGTCGACCCAACGCGGCTACTTTCGTAACCTGCTGATGAGCAAAGCGCTGCTCAGCGTGCTGGCCTTGTACCTGTTGGTCACCGGCGGCCTGGGTTGGTACTGGAGCGAAGAGCCGGCGCTGTTCCCGGTCCAGCAAAACGCCCAGCTTGCCGCCGAGAAGGAAGGCAAGCAGATGGTGATTGGCTACACCACCGTCGAAACCCTCAAGACCGTGGTCGGCACCTTGCTGAACAAGCCTGGTGGCTACATTTCCAACGACCGTTTCCCGCCAGGCCTGTGGATGGATAACATGCCGAGCTGGGAATATGGCGTGCTGGTGCAGGTGCGTGACCTGACCCGCGCCTTGCGTAAAGACTTCGCCCGTTCACAGTCGCAGTCGGCTGAAGACGCGGACCTGGCCAAGGCTGAACCGCGCTTTAACTTCGACAACAAGAGCTGGGTGCTGCCGTCCAGCGAGTCGGAATACCAGGAAGGCATCAACTCCCTGAGCCGCTACGAGGCACGACTGTCCGACCCGAACCAGAAGGGCGCGCTGTTCTATGCCCGCGCCGACAACCTGAACAACTGGCTGGGTGATGTCGCCACGCGCCTGGGTTCGTTGTCGCAACGCCTGTCGGCCAGTGTGGGTCGGGTGAAGCTCAACACCGCACTGAAAACCGAGGCCCTGGCGCCGGGTGAAGTGCCGCAGGTCGATGAAGAAGTGGTGGAAACCCCATGGATGCAGATCGACAACGTGTTCTACGAAGCCCGTGGCCAGGCGTGGGCCTTGTCTCACCTGTTGCGCGCGATTGAAGTCGACTTCGCCGACGTGCTGGCCAAGAAAAACGCCACCGTCAGCGTGCGTCAGATCATTCGCGAGTTGGAAGCCTCGCAGGAGCCGGTGTGGAGCCCTATGATTCTTAACGGCAGTGGCTTTGGCATCCTCGCCAACCACTCGTTGGTCATGGCCAACTATATTTCCCGGGCAAACGCTGCAGTTATAGATTTGCGTCAGCTCCTCAACCAGGGGTAATGATGGACGCTTCTCAAAAGGAGGTCGCACACCGTGAGGCCTCTGATGCTGAACTGATCTGCTGGGTGGACGAGCAGGACAACCTGCTCGGCGACCTTGTCAGGTCCGACCTGCGTCAGCGCGGCCTGATCGGCCGTTGCACCTTTATCTTCCTGTTCAACTCCGCCGGTGAACTGTGTGTGCACCGACGCACCCTGAGCAAAGCCCTGTATCCCGGCTTTTGGGACACGGCGGCAGGTGGCATGGTGGCGGCGGGCGAGACCTACGCGGTTTCGGCTGCCCGTGAGCTGGAAGAAGAACTCGGCGTGGGCGGTGTGGAACTGGTCGAGCACGACCACTTCTACTTTGAGGAGGAGGGCAGCCGGCTCTGGTGCAAATCTTACTCGGCAGTCTGGGATGGCCCATTGCGCTTGCAGCCCGAGGAGGTCATGGAAGCGCGGTTTCTGCCCCTTGAAACGGTCCTGCAGGAAGCTCAACAAAAGCCTTACTGCCCGGAT
This sequence comes from Pseudomonas sp. 2995-3, assembly GCF_002742565.1. Classification (NCBI taxonomy): domain Bacteria; kingdom Pseudomonadati; phylum Pseudomonadota; class Gammaproteobacteria; order Pseudomonadales; family Pseudomonadaceae; genus Pseudomonas; species Pseudomonas sp. 2995-3. Next base: position 263,854 of record NZ_LJSB01000125.1, read on the forward strand.
GCTCAAGAGGGCTTGCGGCGCTATCTGGCCTCACGTCGCTAAAGTTGCATAAATTGGCGCTATTTGGCTCTTAGCAAGGCGGCTTTTTGCCGTTACACTGCGCGCCTTTTCACCCGAACCGCCTTGGCGTTTCGGTAGCGCTGCCCCTGCCTGAGTGGGGCTTCGCGGTCGGTAAGCTGCCTTTTGTAACGAGAGCCGGGTTCCGATCAGTCTTTGTCCTCCCAAGAGGATTGCCGGTGGCCAAAAAAGCCGCATCCTTCGCCGCCCTTGGTGGCCTGGTATTTTCCACCGACGCAGGTCGACACTGCCCGGACTGTCGTCAGCCCGTGGATTCGTGTACCTGCAAACAGACCCTGATCCCTGAAGGCGACGGCATTGCCCGCGTACGACGCGAGAGCAAAGGCCGTGGCGGCAAGACGGTGACTACCATCACTGGCGTGCCCTTGGCTGAAGAAGCCCTGAAGGAACTGGCTACCACGCTGAAAAAGCGCTGTGGCACCGGTGGCGCGTTGAAAGACGGCGTCATCGAGATCCAGGGCGATCACGTCGAGTTGCTGTTGGCCGAGCTGATCAAGCTGGGTTACAAAGCGAAGAAATCCGGCGGCTAGCAGCCTCTGTGAAACCCACCCCGATGGCCCTTTGCTGAACGCGAACTGTCGTCTCCATGGTTTTCACAGAGCCTGTTCCTGACCGGTGTCTAAACTCTGTCCTGCGAGTGGGGTCTACCTTCCTTACAGGCAAATCGTCATTTTCATTCTTTAGACTTCGCCAGCCTTGCAAGAAGGGCGTGGTGATCTTCGACTTTATATAGGGGACTTCGATGTCCGTACGACGCACACGCAAAGACGATGGCAGCCAATGGACAGTTGCGGACAGCCGCAGTGTTTATGGGATTCGCCATTGGGGGGCCGGGTATTTCGCGATCAATGATGCCGGTCGCGTTGAAGTCCGTCCGAACGGCCCGAACAGCACACCGGTTGATCTGTACGAGCAAGTTGACGAGCTGCGCAAAAGCGGTTTGTCCTTGCCGCTGCTGGTGCGTTTTCCCGACATCCTGCAAGACCGTGTACGCCAGCTGACCGGTGCGTTCGATTCGAACATCGAGCGCCTGGAATACCAGAGCAAGTACACCGCACTGTACCCGATCAAGGTGAACCAGCAGGAAGCGGTGATCGAGAACATCATCGCCACCCAGAACGTGTCGATCGGCCTGGAAGCCGGCTCCAAGCCCGAGCTGCTGGCCGTGCTGGCCCTGGCACCCAAGGGCGGCACCATCGTCTGCAACGGTTACAAGGACCGTGAGTTCATCCGCCTCGCGCTGATGGGCCAGAAGCTTGGTCACAATGTGTTTATCGTGATCGAGAAAGAATCCGAAGTCGGCCTGGTGATCGAAGAGGCTGCGAGCCTCAAGGTCAAGCCGCAGGTTGGCCTGCGTGTGCGTTTGTCGTCGCTGGCGTCGAGCAAATGGGCCGACACCGGTGGCGAGAAGTCCAAGTTCGGTTTGTCGGCGGCGCAATTGCTGTCGGTGGTCGAGCGCTTCCGCGCTGCCGGCCTGGACCAGGGCATCCGCCTGCTGCACTTTCATATGGGTTCGCAGATCGCCAACCTGGCCGACTACCAGCACGGTTTCAAGGAAGCCATTCGTTACTACGGCGAATTGCGCAACCTCGGCCTGCCGGTCGATCACATCGATGTGGGCGGTGGCCTGGGCGTGGACTACGACGGCACGCACTCGCGTAACGCCAGTTCGATCAACTACGACATGGACGATTACGCCGGTGTGGTCGTGGGCATGCTCAAGGAATTCTGCGACGCGCAGAGCCTGCCGCACCCGCACATCTTCTCCGAAAGCGGCCGCTCCCTGACCGCCCACCACGCCATGCTGGTGGTGCAGGTCACCGACGTTGAAAAACACAACGACGAAATCCCGCAGATCGAGAACAAGGAAAGCCTGCCGGAAACCGTGCAGTGGCTGGTGGACCTGCTGGGCCCGACCGACATCGAAATGGTCACCGAGACTTACTGGCGCGCCACTCACTACATGAGCGACGTGGCCACCCAGTATGCCGACGGCAAGCTGACCCTGGCGGAAAAAGCCCTGGCCGAACAGTGCTACTTCGCCGTATGCCGTCGCCTGCACAACTCGCTCAAAGCCCGCCAGCGCTCGCACCGCCAAGTGCTGGACGAGCTCAACGACAAGCTGGCCGACAAGTACATCTGCAACTTCTCGGTATTCCAAAGCTTGCCGGACACCTGGGCCATTGGCCAGGTGCTGCCGATTCTGCCGCTGCACCGTCTCGACGAAGAGCCGCTGCGCCGCGCCGTGCTGCAAGACCTGACCTGCGACTCCGACGGCAAGATCAAGCAATACGTCGACGAGCAGAGCATCGAGACCAGCCTGCCGGTGCATGGCTTGAACGAAGGTGAAGACTATTTGCTGGGCATCTTCCTGGTGGGCGCTTACCAGGAAATTCTCGGTGACATGCACAACCTGTTCGGTGACACCGACTCGGTAAACATCTACCAGCGTGAAGACGGTTCGGTGTACAGCGCCGGGATCGAGACCCACGACACCATCGAAGACATGCTGCGCTACGTGCACTTGTCGCCGGAGGAGTTGATGACGCACTACCGCGACAAGTGCGCCAGCGCGAAGATCAGTGCCAGCGAGCGTACGCAGTTCCTGGATGCGTTGCGTCTGGGGCTGACGCGTTCGTCCTACCTGTCCTCGTAAGTACACTGCTCCCAGGCTGACAAGGATCTCAAAGTGACAGAGATCCAGTGTGGGAGCGGGCTTGCCCGCGATGGCGGTGTATCAGTCCGCACATTCAGGGCTGACACACCGCCATCGCAGGCAAGCCAGCTCCCACATTTGGATTTTCGTTTGGTCGTACCTTCTGTGTGAGGTCTGAACGATGTCGAGCAAATGGCTGCAAGCGTTAACCCTGGCGGTCGCCGCATTCCTCACGGCCTGCTCGCCGATCAAAGTGCTCAACGCACTGACCCCTTCCAGCACGTTCACCAAAACCTCATCGATTGCCTACGGCCCTGACCCGCGCCAGAGGCTCGATGTCTATCGCCCTGTCACCGCCTTGCCCAGCGCCCCGGTCGTGGTGTTTTTCTACGGCGGCAGCTGGAACAGCGGCTCCAAGGATGATTACGGTTTCGTTGGCGAAGCCCTGGCTTCACGCGGCATTGTGGTGGTCGTCGCGGACTACCGGCTCTATCCGCAAGTGCGTTACCCCGCTTTTCTCCAGGACGGCGCCCAAGCGGTGGCCTGGACTCATCAGCACATCGCCGAATATGGCGCCGACCCCAAGCAGCTCTACCTGATGGGCCATAGCTCCGGCGCGTACAACGCCTCGATGCTGGCGCTGGATGCGCGTTGGCTCAAAGAAGTGAACCTGTCACCCTCGATGCTCAAGGGTTGGATCGGCCTGGCCGGGCCTTATGACTTCCTGCCGATTGAAAACCGCGATGTGCGCCCTGTGTTTTTCTTCCCGGACTCACCGCCCGATTCCCAGCCGATCAACCACGTCAGTCATGATGCACCGCCGAGCCTGTTGATCGCCTCGCAGAGCGACACGCTGGTCAACCCCACACGCAACACGGGCGGGCTGGCGAAAAAGCTGCACGAAGCGGGGGTGCCGGTCGAGGCGTTTTATTTCACCAGAACCAGCCACGCGACATTAGTGGCATCCATTGCCAAGCCATTGCGCTGGCTGGCGCCGGTGCTGGATCGGGTCACGGCGTTTATTCGCTCCACTCCAGGCCAGTGAGGCTAGCTTTACCGGATTATCAGGGTGTACTGCGCTGAGCTCTCGGGGCTGGTTTCCTCCAGCGCTACAGACTGCAGCGTGTTTTGCGCTGAAGGGCTGACTGTCAGACTAGCGCTATTGTCCATCAGTGTTCGACCCTGGGGTGGCAGCGTCGCTCTTATGCCTTGTTGTGTCACGAAGAAGTGGAAATCCGTTTGATTCCAAACCTCCACGCCTTTCTGGATGGCGGGCTGCGCTGGGAGTGTTGACGGAGCGTCGTCCAGTTTGAGTGTCCATTCGCCCGTGTCCGGAGTGACGGGGGGAACCTGAACGGACGGCTCGGCGACGGCTTCGACAGGGGGCTTGGCTTGTTTCTTCTTGGACGAGCGAATAACAGCGGCGGCGATCAATGCGACCACTATCAACGCGCCGATAAGCAAGTAGGTGTTGTTACTCATGTGGGTTCTTCCTTGAGTGCAATAAGATCGCAGCCTTAAGCTGAAGGCTCTTCAGCGGCGATCTCCATTCAACGCCGGAAAGTCGGGTTTGTAACCTGTGAGAACTGACAGGTTGGCTCCCGCCCATTGATTAAACTGCGTGCGGCGCCTCATCCCATAGGTAGCGATCACGCAAGGGCACGCCCATTTCCTGGCGTAGCGCATTCTCGGTGAAGGGCGATGGATTGAGGGTGGTTGGCCGGGTGAGCGGGTTGTTGTCGTGATCGAACAGCTCCCCGTCCTCAATGGCGAGGCCGAGTGCTTGGTACTCGACGTTATTAACGAAAACCGGCTGACCGTAGCGCTCAATGGGGTTTCCATCGAGGCCAAAAGCCTGTTGGTTTCCGGGTTGGTAGGTGCCAGTGGCGCCATTGAAGGCATGGGCCAACTCGTGCTGGAGTGCAAGCATCGGTGTGGTCGACAGCTGTTGGCCGAAGTGGAAGGTTTGAAGCTCTATTTCGGCGTGAGTGGCGACTGCACCGGCCACCTCATTTTTGATGTAGCCCAATTCTGATTCGCTTTGAAACTGCGAAGTTTGCCAAGCGGAAAGCGCGTCGCTGTAGGCGTTGCGGAAGTAGTAGTAACTGGCGTTCATGTCGGCAGACTCTCGCAGGGTGACGGGAGACCTTATGTCGTCCACGAAGTCGTCCATTTGCTCAAGCATCCGCTGGCCGACAGGCGAACCTCGAAGCTGGTCGAGAACGTCTTGCACGGCGTCGATGAACTCGGGTTTGCCTTCTATCTTCAGCCCTTTTCTCCCGACGTTCTTGACCTCCATAAACGTGACGTTTGAAGGCCCATTGTGATGAATCTTGTCGGACGCTTTGGCGTAAATGCGATCTTTTTTACTCGTGGAGTGAATCACGTCATGGCCTGCGCCTGCGTAAAACGTGGTCTTGCGGGCGCCCACCAGTTTATCGTCGCCGCGGCCTCCATTTAAAACGTTGATGCCTGCGCCTGCATACAGCTGGTCATTGCCTTGGTCGCCGTTCAAATACACCAGTCGGTGATTGGCGCCCTTGCCTGCATGCAGCACGTCATTGCCTTTGCCACCGCTCAGCACGGCACTGCCCGTGCCTGCGCGCATCCGATCATCGCCGTCACCACCCAAGGCGATTCCGCCACCGCTACCCAGGTGAATGGAGTCGTTGCCGCTGCCGCCATTGACCCGTGCATAGCCGGCGCCGGTCTTGACCCGGTCATTGCCGTCGCCCGTGATGATCCGAACAGGTGCCTTAACGCCAGGGCCAATGACCACCGAGTCATTTCCGCCCTGGGTCTCAATATTTATCATGTGCAGGTCTGTGCTTTCGGGCATTGGGAAGGGGTAGGTTTTCCCATTGATGATGGCCGTCAATGTCCTGCTGTCATGGGCTGTGATCTTTATATTGTCTGCCTGATCGCCGGTGACGATGTGAGTCATGCTGGCTGAGTGATAGTTGCCGGCACTGTCTTGCCAGGTTTCCACTTCGCGTTTGATCAGTACATTGGCTTCGTTGAACAACGTATGTGTCTGGTGCCCAATGTCAGGCGTGGGTGCCGAGGGGCTGGGCGTTTCAGGCTGGGGTGCCAATGTCGGAGCGTCGGATGCGCCGAGGGGAATGCGGGGAAGTACTGTGTTCACGCAGGCTCCTGTTTCCTTCTGGCTCGCGAGAGTGGGCCAGGCGGATCCTCTGTGGTTGTAGCCCTTGCAAAGGCTCCACGCGCAGTTGTGAGTTTTTCTTACGCTGCAAACCGGCCATTCTTTACTAACGGGCGCTGAGCCAGCGGTCCTGTTTGTTCAGGCGCCAGGCAATTGCCCACAGTGTCAGGCTGCGCAGGGCCATGAACAGCAGGAAGGTGACCCACAGCCCATGATTGCCCAAGCCCTGCAAGGCCCATGCGAATGGCAGCACAATCACCACCGTCAACAGCATGCCGTTACGCATTTCCCGCGCGCGGGTTGCACCGATAAACAGGCCGTCCAGTAAATAGCTCCACACCGCAATCAACGGCAGTACGGCCAGGTAAGGCAGGTAGATATCGGCGGTTTCGCGCACGCTGGGGATGTCAGTTTGCATGGCGATAAACAAGTGCCCGGCGAAGGTGAACAGCAGGGCGAACCCTAGGCTGGCGATCAATGACCAGCCACAAGCGACCACCAGCGAACGGCGCAATGCCTGGCGATCATGGGCGCCGATGGCGTGCCCGCACAGCGCTTCCACTGCGTGGGCCAGACCGTCGAGGGCGTGGGCCGTCAACAGCAGACCATTGAGCAGCAGCGCATTGGCCGCCACGGTGGCATCGCCCAGGCGTGCGCCTTGCACCGTGATCATGAAAAACACCGACTGCAGCGCCAGGCTGCGGATAAAAATATCGCGGTTCACCGCCAACAGCGGCCGCCAGCTTTGCCACCGCTGCAAAGCGGCCCAGGCGATATGCCCGGGATACGCGCGCAGGGCTTTTTGCGTGAGGGCCAAGCCGAGCAGGGCGCCGGTCCATTCGGCGATAACGGAGGCGCGTGCTGAGCCGACCACACCCCAATCCAGACCGAGTACAAACCACAGGTTCAAGGCGATGTTGACCAGGTTGGTGGTCAGCAGGATAGCCAGTGGTGCGCGGGCATTTTGCGTGCCGAGGAACCAGCCGACCAAGGCATAGCTGGCCAGCGCGGCGGGCAGGCCGAACAAGCGGGTGTGGAAAAAATCGCGGGTCAGTTGGTTCAGCTCGGGCGAGGGCTGCATCCACTCCAGGGCCAGATGGCTCAGCGGAATGCCCACCGTGCCCAGCAGCATGGCCAGCCCCAGCGCCAGCAACAAACCTTGCAGCAGGATTTGCCTGAGCGCCGCGCCATCCCCGCGCCCGGCGGCTTGTGCGGCAAACCCGGTGGAACCCATGCGCAGAAAGCCCATGGCCCAGGCCAGGAAGGTATACAGGCTGGCGCCCACGGCCACAGCGCCCAGTTGATGGGCGTGGGGCAGGTGGCCGATGACCATGCTGTCCACCAGGGCCACCAGCGGCACCGAGATGTTCGACAAGATCATCGGCGCCGCCAATGCCCAGACGCGGCGATGGGTGCGGCGGTCGCGCCAATCTGTCAGCAGGGTGAGTGTTTTCAAGTATTAATGCACAACCCAGCTGAGCAACCACAAACCCAGCATCAACCAGATAATTCCCATAATGATCGAGGCGCGCATAAACGCACGCACCGCCGAGTACAGCAACATCAACCCGATGATGAGGGCGGCGATGCTGATGATCGAGGTGTCCATGCCCAATGTGCGCGACAGGCCTTCAATAAAGTTGCCGCCCGCGTGGGTCAAGGCGCCGAACAGCCCGCTGAGCCCGTCGACGATAAAGCGGATGACGGACCCCAGTGCCTGGCCCAACCATTCGAAAAAGCTTTCTACCTGCATGTGTGTGTCCTGATGAAGAGGTGGGCGTCGCTGAGCCTTTGGTCGTTATTACACCAAGCGAGTTCCCTTTTAGCATAGAGGTTTACGCGTTACAGGGATTCACTTGCCTTCGCCCGGCATCCGCCCGAAGCTATACACCTTCAGGAGCCCCCGCATGAACCTCGAACACCTCACCGAACGCTTGCACCGTATTCGCGATACCAACGACTGGAAGCGCTTCCACAGCCCTAAAAACCTGGCCATGGCCGCCAGTGTGGAAATGTCCGAGCTGGTGGAAATATTCCAGTGGCTGACCGAAGACCAGTCGCGCCAACTGCCGGCGGACAAACTCACCCACGCCGGGCAGGAAGTCGGCGATATCGTGCTGTACCTGCTGTTGCTGTGCAGTGAGCTGGGCCTGGACATGAACGAAGTGGTACGCGCCAAACTGGCCGACAGCGAACGGCGGTTTGCCCATGAGTGACCGTCACTTTGACCATTTGGCCACGCGCTTTGCCGAGAAGATCTACGGTGGCGCCAAAGGCGCGATTCGCCTGGCAGTGTTGCAGGCCGACCTGACTGAAGCCTTGCCCGAGCGCCCTTTGCGCGTACTGGATATCGGCGCGGGCCTGGGGCATATGTCGCTGTGGCTGGCTGAGCGCGGCCATCAAGTGACCCTGGCCGAGCCCGCCGAGCCGATGCTTGAAGGCGCCCGTCAGCGGTTTGCCGACGCCGGGCAGACCGCGACTTTTATCCATGCGCCCTGGCAGCAATTGCTCGGCCAACTCACCGAGCCCTACGACCTGGTCCTGTGCCACGCCGTGCTCGAATGGCTGGCCGAACCTCACGCGATCCTGCCGGTGCTGCACCAGCTCACGGTGCCCGGCGGCTGGTTGTCGCTGGCGTTCTACAACCGCGATGCGCTGATTTACCGCAACCTGCTCAAAGGCCACTTCCGCAAAATGCGCAAGAACGACATGGCCGGCGAGAAGCAGAGCCTTACCCCGCAACAACCGCTCGACCCACGGGAACTGGCGGCGCAACTCGAGGGGCTTTGGCAGGTCGAAAGCCAAAGTGGCGTGCGGGTGTTCCACGACTATATGCCGATGGAATTCCAGGCTCGCGCCAATCTGCAGGACTTGTTGGAGATGGAACTCGCTCACCGTCGTCACCCAAGCTTTGCCGGACTTGGGCGTTATTTGCACTGGATCTGCCGTCCGGTTTAAGCGGCCCAGTCTGCGGAGGTCGAAATGCGTCGTCTCTGTTTGATCCTGTTATCCCTCGGCTTGGGCGCTTGCTCCACGCCCAACCCCTACGTGGCCGCCTCGGCCCCTATGCCGCCGGCTCCGGCCCAGGCGGCGAACACCTTTGATGCCAGCGCCTACCCGGCGCCGATGCGCGACTATGGCGCCTACCGCAGTTGGGGCTGGCTTAACGGCCAGTTGCCCGCGGGGACGGCCTGGGCGGATTCGGCGCAAATAGCCGAAGCGGTCAGCGGCGCTCTAGATCAGCGCGGCTTGCGCCCTTTGCATGACAGCCGCGCCCCCGACCTGCTGGTAACTGCTGACGTGCGTCTGGAAAAACGCCTGCGCCAGGTGCAGGACGACTATGGCTACGGCTACGGTGGCTATAACCGCTATGGCAATGGCTACGGCATGTACAACACGGTGCCGGTGGTACGCACCTATGAAGTGACAGTTGCGGTGGCCCGCGTGAGCCTGTTCGATGCCCGCACGCGCCAGCCGGTATGGAGCACCAGCGCCGAAACCACCAGCCAGGGTAGCCTGAGCGAACGCGCTGATGCGTTGCGCGAAGCGATGCAGAAGGCAATGAGCGCTTATCCACCCAGTTAGCAGCTATTCTCATCTCAGGCTTATTCCATTTTTTGGAGAACCCCCATGCTTCGTCGCCTTGCTGCACTCGCTGTAGTGGTCTTGTTGAGTGGCTGCCAGACCAGCCAGGTCAACCATGACTTTGATGCCAGCCGCGATTTTGGCGCGTACCGCAACTGGGCCTGGAAAGACCCTGCCCTGCAATACCGCCCGGATGATCCACGGATCAAGAGCGACCTCACCGAGCAACGCATTCGCCAGGCCGTGGGCGAGCAACTCGACCAGCGCGGCCTGCGCCCCGCAGCCGCAGGCACCAGGGCCGACCTGAATGTACAGGCCTACCTGATCGTCGAAGAGCGCCAGCAACAAGTCACCACCAACTACGGCGGCGCCTGGGGCGGCCCGTGGAATGGCTACTGGGGCGGGCCGATGTACAACGAAACGCGCAACATCACCTACAAAGTGGCGACCATCCAGATCGACCTGCTCGACGGCAAGGACGGCAAACTGGTATGGCGTGGCAGCGACGAGCAGATGATGGCCAGCACGCCGAACCCGCAGGATCGCAGTGATGCCATTCGCAGCACGGTGACCAGGATCCTCTCCAACTACCCTCCGCACTAAAGACCACCGCCAAACCCTGTGGGAGCGGGCTTGCCCGCGATAGCGGTCTGTCAGTCACCGATGCACTGACTGATCCACCGCCATCGTGGCACAGGTATCTACACAACGTTTGAAGGCAGCCAATTTCTCCTGTGGCGAGCAGGCTTGTCCTGCGTTGGGTCGCGAAGCAGCCCCAAACCCGGACGCTGAGTTCTTTCGGGAAAACTGCAGTGCCTATACTGGGGCCGCTTCGCGACCCAACGCAGGACAAGCCTGCTCGCCACAACAGTCCACTTGCCACTAACCGGTTGTATAGATATCGATGGCCATCGCGGGCAAGCCCCACATTTTTGATCTTCACCACCTCCAGCCCTTGTCTACACTCAATTGCATCCCAGGAGAGTAAGCGCTCGGCAACTCGCCGGCACAGGAGTGCTCGATGTCTCCCCGACTTGGTTCCAGGCAAGGTGGCGCAATCGGCCTGATGGCCGCCGGCGTGTTGGCGGTGGCGCTGGCCTTTACATTGTTGATGATCGACAGCGGCCGCCTGTACCTGGAGAAGCGCAAGCTGCAAGGCGTGGCAGATACGGCGGCGCTGGAAGCGGTGAGCCGCAGCGGCACGTGCCTGAGCGGGTTGAGCGCGGCAGCGTTTGCCGGGCAGAGTGTGGCGCGCAATCATTTTGTGGTGGGCAGCGGCAATACCCTGGTGACCCAATGCGGCACCGTGACCACCGGCGCGTCGGGCCGACGCATGTTCAGTGCCAACCCTGCAGTGTCATCGGCGATTCAAGTGGTGGTGAGCAAAACCGTGACCACCAGCGTGGCCGCCGGGGTTTGGGCGTTGTTCTCCGGCAATCCGGTGAGCATCAATACCGTATTGACCGCGACCGCCGTAGCGGCGGTGCCCACGCCACCTTCGGCCCAACTGACCATCAACAGCACCCTGGCCAGCGTCAACACCGCAAGTGCGAGCCTGTTGAACCCGCTGTTCAGTGGCTTGCTCGGCGGTAACGTCAACCTGACGGTCGCCGGGTGGAATGGTTTGCTCAATACCAATATCAACCTGCTCAGTTACCTCAACCAACTGGCGGTCAACCTCAACGTGGCCGCCGGTAACTACACCCAGCTGCTCAACACCAACGTCACCGCCGCGCAATTGATCCAGGCCGCGGTCACCGTACTGACCGCCAATGGCGCAACGGCGGACGTGATCACCGCCCTGGGCAGCTTGCAAGTCGCCGCGATCAACCAGGCACCGTTGACCGTCGGGCAGATTTTGCAATTGCAGACCGGCACCACCGCTGCGGCGCTGAATGCCAACTTGCAGGTGTTCCAACTGATCCAGGGCGTGGTGCAACTGTCCAACAGCAAAAGCGCGGCGGCGGCGACCTTGCCCGTGAGTGTGCTGGGGTTGGCCAACATCACCACTCAGGTCAAAGTGATCGAACCGCCACAGTTGTCAGCGATCGGCAACCCGGTGCTGGCGGCGGCCAACCCTACAGGGCCAAATAAAATTTACGTACGTACCGCCCAGGTGCGCACTGAAGTGACCGTGAGCTTGCCGGTATTAAGTGCGTTGTCGGGGCTGAACACGGCGGTAAACGACTTGTTGGGTCCACTGACGCCGGTGCTCGGCAGCCTGCTGAACCTGAACCTGGTGAGCACGATCAACTCGGCCTTGTGCTTGCTGGGCGCTGGTTGCCAGCAGGCGGATTTGCTGGTGCTACCCGGCAACCTGCCGATTAACATCGTACTGGATGCCGGGGCCGCGAGCAGTTACGTCACCGCCTACAGCTGCCCCACCGGCAACGCGGGCACCAAGAGCCTGACGGCGTACACCACCACCTCGCTGGCGTCGTTGAATGTGGGCAGTATTACCAATGCGTTTTCCACCACCTTGCCGATGACGGTAGCGCCGTTACCCCTGATCGATATTGGTACCAAGACCTGCCACAAGATACTCGGCATCGGCAGCTGTGACCCGCGCGTGCCGTTTGCCGGTGGTGGCATCGCGATCAAGGTGGTCAGTCCGATTGCGCAGAGCAATCAAACCCTGGTGTTCTCCAGTACCACGCCGTTTGCCACGCCGCCGAACGTGGGCCTTGCGCCGACCTATCAGGCTGCGGCACCCGCCACCAATGTGGTGAGCAGCCTTTCAACCACGCTCAATGGCGTGGGCATCACGGCTTACCAACCGTCCGGAGGAAGCCCGTTGGGCATTCTGGCGCCTACGGTCACAGCGCTGCTCAGTGCCGTCAGCGCGATTGTCACGCCGGTGGTGGATGGCTTGCTCGGCCCGCTGCTCAACCCGATCCTTAACAACCTGCTGAGTATGCTCGGCATCAGCCTGGTGAATGTGAACGTCGGCGCCAACCTCACCTGTGGCCAGACCGGCGAGGCTTACCTGGTGATTTAAACGTCGATGGCCCTGGGCAGTTCCACGCAGAACCGTGCGCCGTGTTCGCCGTTGCTGACGCTCAGGCGCCCGCCCATGTTCTCGACGATGCCGTAACTCACCGACAGGCCCAACCCGGTGCCCACGCCAATCGGCTTGGTGGTAAAAAACGGCTCGAAGATGCGTTCCAGCAAGCGCGGGTCGATGCCGCCGCCGTTGTCTTCGACCCAGATGCGCACGTGGCGGCTGTCGTGTTCGGTGTGCAGGGCAATCCACGGGCGCAGCTCGGGGTTCTTTTCGCGCTGGCTCAACAGCGCATCGCGGGCGTTGACCATCAGGTTGATCAGCACTTGCTCAAGCTGGTCGACGTAGCCTTTGACCTGCACCGGGATATCCGCCTGGGTCAGGCGCACTTCAACACCTTTGCCACGCAGGCCTTCACTGAGCAACGACAAGGTGCCCTCCAACGCCTGCGCCGGGTCAAAAGGTTGCTGCTCGACCTCCGAGCGGCGGCCGAACACACGCATATGGTCGACCACCCGCGCCGCACGCTGTACCTGGGCGTCGATGCGCTGGAGTTTTTCGGTCAGGTAGTCGATCTGCACGTCGCCATTGCTCAGGCGCTTGAGCACATTGACGATGGCCATGCGCATCACGTTCAGCGGCTGGTTGATCTCATGGGCCAGGCCCGTGGCCATTTCACCGAGGGTGGCCATTTTCGCGCTTTGCGTCAGTTGCTGCTGGGAGCGCCGCACTTCGGTGTTATCGCGGCCCACGGCCTGCACTTCCACAAGGGTGCCGTGCTCATCAAAGACGCCTCGGTCCGACCACACCCACCAGGCATGTTCGCGGCCGGGCAATTGCAGGCTGATTTCGGCTGTGCTCACCGGGAACTCCGGCGTCAACTGCTGTATGCGCTGCACAAACGCTTCGCGCTGTTCGGTCGACAGCCATTCACCCAGGTTGACCCCGCGCAACTGCGCAGGTAGGCACTCCAGGTAATTGGCCAGCGGCGTGTTGCCGAAGGTCAGGGTCAGGTCCGGGCGGTAGCGGCAGATCATTGCCGGGGAGTCTTCCACAAGGATGCGATAGCGCTCCTCACTGTCCTTGACCTGCTGGGCGGCCAAGGTTGCCTCGGTCACATCCAGCCACAGGCCGACCGCTTCTACCGGCACGCCCAAGTCGTCGCGCAGCAGCTTGGCTTCGTCGAGCAGCCAGTGGTAATCCCCGTGTGTGTCTTGCACGCGGTAACGGCTGCGCACGCTGCCTTCACGCAGCAATTGGCGGGTGCGCTGGAAGTACAGGTCGCGGTCGTCCGGGTGTACCCATTGCACCAGGCTGTCATGGGTGCATTCGGCCAGGGTGCGACCGAGCAAGGGCAGCAGACTGTGACTGAAAAACACCGGCTGCAGCGCGCCATTCACATAGCGCTGCACATAGATCACCGCCGGTGAGCTGGCAATCAGGTTATCCAGGCGGGCGCGGGCGGCATCGGCTTGCAGCTGCTGGTTCTGGATGTCGCTGATGTCGAGCATAAAACCGACCCAGCGCCGCTGTTCACCGGCGCCCAGCACCTGGCCCTGCACGCGATACCAGGTCGGCGCGACGCTGTCGCCACGGTTGAGGCGCGCGCTGGCGAGCAAGGGTTTGCCGAGGGTTTGCAGGTCGCGTAGACGGCTGTGCAGTTCCTGGCGGTCGGCGGGGTGAATGTGGTTCAGCCACGCTTCGAGGGGTTGCCGGGTCGGGCCGTCTTCCGGGTCGAGGTTGCGCATCAATTGGGGGGCGAGCTGGATTTCGCCGCTGGCGGGCAATAACTCAAACCAGCCCGTGCCCAGCAGGCCTTGCAACGCTTCCTGGCGCTCGAGTTGTTGATGGTGACGGTGTTCGCGCAGGCGGCTGAGCAGTGGGGCGGCGAGGGCGGCGGCGAGGTTCAGCCAGTCGCGGTCGTTGCTGTGCAGTTGGCCACTGTACGCGCCGCACAGCAGCCATGCGGCGATGCCTTGGCCATCGCGATAGGGCACAAGGAACCCATCGGCATTGCCGAAAATACTGTGCAAACGCGGGTGCTCGCCGCGCCCATAAGGCGCTTTCAGGCTCAGCGGCGTGGTGCCGTTGAGGCTGTCCAGGCAGGTCCCGAGGCGTTGCCCAGTGTGCCAGAACAACGGTGCATCATGGTTGGCGTACTGGCTGTAGACCCTCCAACCCTGGTCTTCCTGATCGAGCAGCGCCAGGGCCACGCAGGGGATACGCCAGCGCTGCGCCACGCTGCTTAACTGTTCGTTGAACACCTCGGGCAGGCGGCTGAGGCTGCACACGCGCAGTTGTTCACTGACGCGGCTGCTCAATTGGTGGTTCTGTTCGCGCTGCTCGGCCAATTGCCGGCCGCCGAGCAAATCACCAATGTCTACGGCATGCAGCAGCCAGCCATTGTCGTGGGGTTCAAGCGTGCCGCGGGTGTGCAGGGTTTGCCCGGCGATCCCGTGAAAATCCAGGTCGAGGCTGTGGCGCTGCCAGTCGGCGGGCACGCCTTCAACCGTTACGGCGCTATGGGCACTCAGCAGTTCTTGCAAACGCGGCGAGTTAACCAGTGGCGGCAACTGTGGGCGCAACGTGCCGCTGAGGTCGAGCACGCGGCCTTGGCTATCCAGTTGCACATGCAACCCGGCAGACGGCGGCGCGGGCGTGTCGATTTCCAGCGCGCCATTGCGACCGAGCAAGCGCCCGAAAAGTCTGTCCCCCGAAGTCAAAACTGCAGGCTCGACTGGGCCTGCAGAGTTGCCGGTAACTGCGGCACGGTGCCGATGCCCGGCAGGACAATAAAGGGCAGCACCGCCTGGAGGTTGGCCGACGGGTAGTTGATCTGCACCGACAACAGCCCGCTGGTGAAGGTGGTGGTGACTTGGGTGGAAGCGTCGAATTTGTAGGCGTTGGGAATCCACCCCAAACGGTTGGCGACCGCCGTTTTGGCAGTGGCCTGTACGGCGGCGGGGTAGCCTTGCATATTCGGGTCCAGCCCTACGCTCTGGCGCACGGCTTCGGCGGTGGCCTGGTTGAACGACTGCAACAGCAGCAGCGGCAGGCTATAGCTGACCGTGCCGTAGAACACGGCAAAAAAAATCACAAACACGGCAATGAACTCGATGGCTGCCGCGCCTTTTTGCTTTTCCGGGAGGCTTGTTTTCATCACCGCGTCTACCCTGACGGCTACTACTTGATATCAGCATAGAATCAATCGGCGAAAAGGGATGTTTTTTACGTGATCCATAGTGCAGTGGTGCTGTTGTGGTTGGGGCTGTGTGCCGTGCAGGACGTTCGCCAGCGCTTGCTTGCCAATCGCCTGACGCTGGGCGCGGCGTTGTTGGCGTTGATCTACCTCGTGTGGACGGGCAACACCTGGCTCGGCGCCTCCGTCGGGCAGGGGCTGTGGGCGTTTTTCCTGGCGCTGCTGCTGACCTTGCCCGGTTACGCCCTGGGCCGCCTTGGAGCGGGGGATGTAAAGCTGCTCGCGGCCTTGGCGCTGGCCTCCAATGCCGACTATTTGCTGGGTTCATTTGTGGGGGCCGCGATCGCCAATTTGGTGTGGCTATTGGCAGCGCCAAAGCTTTGGCCGCTTATGAGTCAAGGGGTTAAAAAGCATCTGGGTTATCTGGCGCCGGACCCGTCAAGAAAACTGCCGTTTGCGCCGTTTTTACTGGTGGGGTTCGCCGCCACCTGGTTTTGGATCCATTAATCGCCTGAGGGTATTAACGCTATGTACATAGTCGGAAAGTACGTCTACGTTTAATACGTAGATGTACGGGAATATTCGTGGTGAAGGATTAGTCAAACTTTTGGCTTGCAATGCATGGAGTAGCGCGTGAACAAGCTTACCTCTGCAGTAAAAGTGCTCGTGGTCGACGATCAACCGCTGATCGTGGAAGAGCTCTGTGAATTTCTTGAAAGCAGCGGTTTCCGCTGCGTCCCGTGTGAATCCAGCCAGCAGGCCTTGAAGCGTTTTACCGAAGACGCCGAGATTGGCCTGGTGCTGTGCGATCTGCATATGCCGGACATGGACGGCATCGAGTTGGTCCAGGCCCTGCAGAAGGTAGCGGGCAAGCAACGCGCCTTTGAGGCGATCATGTTGACCGGCCGTGCGGACAAGCAGGATGTGATCAAGGCGCTGCGCGCGGGGATCGCGGATTACTACCAGAAGCCAATCAACCTCGATGAGCTGCTCGAAGGCTTGCAGCGCCAGGAAGCGGCGTTGGAGGAGCGCAAGAAAGAGCTGCAACTGGGGCACTTGAACCAGAAGCTGCAATTTCTTTCCGAGTCCATCAACGACCTGTACCAGGACCTCGACAAAGCACGCCGCAGCCCGCCAGGGCATGAGAATGACGAGGCGTCGGCCGAGGAGGCCGGGCCGGTGGAGATTCCGGCGATCTTCAACCAACTGTCGCCACGTCAGCTGGATGTGGCGCGGCTGGTGGGCAAGGGGCAGACCAATTATCAGATTGCCTGTGAGCTGGGCATTACCGAGAACACCGTGAAGCTGTATGTGTCCCAGGTGCTGCGCCTGACGCACATGCATAACCGCACGCAGTTGGCGCTGGCGTTGTCGCCCAACAACTCGGCGATGCGCCAGCGAGTCACCGCCCACTGAGTGGGAGCGGGCTTGCTGTGGCGAGGGAGCTTGCTCCCGTTGACTGCGCAGCAGTCTCCGGCTTTTTTGGGGGCGCTTCGCACCCCAGCGCAAGCAAGCTTGCTCGCCACAGAAAGCCCGCTTGTGTCTGAATGATCGTTCCCACGCTCTGCGTGGGAATGCCGCCCAGGACGCTCCGCGTCCTGCTATCAACTACCGCCCTGGGCTGTCCCGCCCGCCTTCTGATCGAAGTACTCCGGAATCGGGTGCTTGTAGCTTTCCAGCAAGCGTTGCGCCGCCAGGTCACGCTCGGCGGCGGAAGCTTTTTGCTGGGTGCTTGAGGCCGCTTTCCCGCTGGACTGCAAGGTCAGCCAGCTTTCGGTCACCGCCTGCTGCGGCGATGACGGGCCGGGCTCAATGGCCATGACACTGAGGGGCAGTGCCAGCACGGCGAGGCTGGTGAGATATAGCATTTTCATGATCAATTCCTCGGGGTGCTTGCGGCATCACTCATGGTAGCCACCTGGTCTTTGACCTTGGCGACGGGAACGCTGGCGCCTTTGAGTTTCTCGGCGCGGGCCTGGGCGTCGGTAACCTGTTCAGGGCTCAGGTTCATTTGGCTGGCCACCTGCGCGGCCTGCTTCCAGTTGTCCTGATAGATCATCAGGGTCACCAGATTGATCGCCGCCAGCGGGTCGCTCTGCTTGAGCTCCATGGCAGTCATGAACTCGAAGCGTGCGTCTTCCAGGCGCAGTTGGTTGAGGTACACCACGCCCAGGTCATTGCGGATTTTTTCATCCGTCGGCGCTAACCGGGCCGCGCGTTGCAAGTGCGCCATGGCTTGGCCGTTGTCGCCCTCGGCCGAGGCCAACTGGCCCAGGCCGTGTTCGCCTTCAGCCGCCATGCAGGTGCCGATCAGGCTTTGATAAAGCCCCTGCGCCTCGCTACGCCCGAGCAGGCGATACGCCTTGGCCTGGCGCAGGCGCACCTGGGGCAGGTTGGCCGGCAGGCTCTGCAGGTTCGCCAGGCTGGCGTGCAGCTTGCCGTCGCCGGCCATTTCATCGGCCAGGTTCAGCGCCAGTTCCTGGTCCGACCCTGGTTTGGGGCAACTGCCGCCCGCTGTCAGGGCCGCCCACGGCGTTTGGCCGTTGGTGGCACACCCCCCGAGCAGCAACAGGCTCAAACCGGCTATCAAGGCTTTCATCGGGCGGTCCTCATAAGTTACTCAAGGCCCGGGAGATGCCGATGAACGCCGGCCCCCCGAGCACGATCAGCAGGGCGGGAAACAGGAACACCATCATCACTACCGACATCTTTGCCGACATCTTCGACACGAACTCCTGAATGCGCGTGAGGCGGCGGTCGTCGAGCAATTGTTTGAGCGCCAGCAGCGATTTCATTGCACCGCCGCCTTGCTGGACCAGTTGCTGGAGGATGGTGCAGGTGTCGGTGAATTCATCCACGGCCAGCATCCGCGCGGTCTTGCCCAGCTCTTCGCTCAGCTCCAGGCCGGAGTCGACACGCGTCAGGATCAGGCGCAGTTCATAAGTCAGGTCCGGCAGCAGGCGCTGCGCTTCAATGCTCAGCACGCGCAGCGCTTGTTCAACCGCCATGCCGGACTCGAACAGGATGCGCAGCAGCGGAATGAAGGTCGAGACCTCACGGGAAATGCGCTGCTGACGCGCCTTGGCGGCCCAGGCCAGGATGCGTTTGGGCAACAGGTAACCGATGCCCATACCGATTGCGGGCGCCAGCCACGGCGAGGCCGTGTGGGGAAACAGCAGCTCCTGGCCCACCAGCACCACGCCCAGCGCCACTAGCGGCGTGCCGACCTGCAGGGCGGCGAACATGGAACGTTGGCTGGCCTGGCGCCAACCGACGCGGCTGAGCAGCAGTTGGGTTTCGTTGTCCAGACTGACCGAGCGTTGCGCGATAGGGCTGTTGCCCAATTGGCGCATCAACGTATTGAGCGTGCGTTCACGGCCCATCTGGCCCTGCAAGCGCTGGGCGACCAGGCGCTGGCCGCGCCGGTGTTTGAGCAGGTTGGCCAGCACCAGCGCCAGGGCGGCCAGGAGCATTACGGCGCTGATCAGCAGTGGGATAGCCATCTCATACACTCCGCAGCATGCGCCACAAGGTGAAGCAGCCCAGCAGTTGCATGCCGAGTGCCACGAACAACAGCGTGCGCCCGGTGCCGTCGTTCCACATGGTCATCAGGTACGCCGGGTTCACCACCAGGAAGTAGCCGATCATCGAGATGGGCAGGGCGCCGAGCACGTAGGCGGTCACGCGGGTTTCGCCGGTCAGGGCGCGCAACTGGCGGGCGGCCTGCTCGCGCTCGCGGATCATCTTGATCAGGTTTTCCAACAGTTCGCTGGCATTGCCGCCATAGCGATGGTTGATCTTCAAGCCCAGCGCAAACAGGCGAAACTCATCACGCTCGTAGAACTCGGCAAAGTCGTGGGTCGACTCCGGCAGGCTTACGCCCAACTGCACATTGCGCTGGATACGGCCCATGGCCTGTTGCAGCGGGTCTTCGGTGATCTCGATACCGCCCAGCACCGAGTCGGCCAGGGTGCGCCCGGCCTTGAGGCTGCGCACGGTGTGGTCGAGCAATTGCGGCAGCTGTTCGATCATGCGCTTGATGCGCCGCTGGTAGCGCCAGGCGATGTACAGGCGCAGCAGCACCGGCGGCAGCACCAGCATCACCAGCAGGCCGAGCCAGCCGGCCACCAGCAGCCCCAACGCCACGCCCAGGGCCCAGATCGCCAGCCACAGGCCCAGGCTGTCCGTGGGTTTGCCCAGGCCTGCGCGCAGGAACATCCGTTCCACGCCACTCCACTGGTTGGCTTCTTCGGTGAGCTGCGGCTGGCCCTCGGCGAGCCGGCTCAGTACCCGCTCGGTCTGGGCACGGCGCAGGCCGTTCTGAAAGGAGCGGATCGACAGGCCGATCAGGATCAAACAGATGAGTAGCAGGATGGCCCCGGTCATGGTCATGTCCCTTTCAAGGCTAAGCCGGTTCGCGGCGCAGTTTATCGCCGGCAGGGTTGACCGCCTCGCGCAAGAAGCCGAAGCCAGTGCGCCGGTCATGGCGGAACAGGGTATTGGTCACGTACACGTCTTCGCGGATACCCACCACCTCCACCACTTCGCTGACGCAACGACGCCCGTCCGGCAAACGGGTCAACTGGATCACCACATCGAGCGCCGCGCAGATCATTTGCCGCAGGGTTTTCTCCGCCACCACACGGCCGGTCAAGCCCACCAGGGTTTCCAGGCGCAGCAATGCATCGGCAGCGTTGTTGGCGTGCACGGTACTCATGGAACCGTCGTGGCCGGTGTTCATGGCGGTGAGTACATCAAGCACTTCCACGCCACGGATCTCACCAAGGATGATGCGGTCGGGGCGCATCCGCAGGGCGTTGCGAATCAGGTCGCTGGCCTTGACCTCGCCGTGGCCCTCGGCATTCGGCGGGCGGGTTTCCAGGCGCACCACGTGGGGGTGGCCCAATTGCAGCTCGGCCACGTCTTCGATGGTGACCAGGCGTTCATGGGGGTTGATCAGTTGGCTGAGAATATTGAGCAGCGTAGTTTTACCGGTGCCGGTACCGCCGCTGATCAGGATATTGCAGCGCTTGCCCACGGCTTCCTGGAAGAAGTCAAAGATGTTCTGGTCGATGGTCTGCATCGCCACCAGGTCGCTGCTTTTGAGCATGTCCTTGCGAAACTTACGAATCGACAGGCACGGCCCGTCCAGGGCAATCGGCGGGATGATTGCATTGACCCGGCTGCCATCCGGCAGGCGTGCGTCGACCATCGGCGACGATTCATCCAGGCGCCGACCCAGCGGTGCGAGGATGCGTTGCATCACGCGTTCAACGTGGTGCGAATCGATAAAGCGCAGGTCGCTTTGATGCAGCAAACCGTCACGTTCGATAAACACCCGGTGCGGGCCGTTGACCAGGATTTCGGTCACTGACGGGTCGCGCAGCAGCACTTCCAGCGGGCCGAAACCGGTCAGTTCATCGACGATCTCTTCGGCCAGGCGCTCCATCTCATAACGGGAAATCGCCAGGTGCATGCGGTTGATGTATTCAGCCACTTTGTCGATGACAAACTGCGCCAACAGCGGGCGTGAACCCTCCAGCAAGTTTTTGCCTGACTCCTCGATGGCATCGATGATGTAGCGATGCAGCACCAGCTTGAGCCCGTCGTGGTCAGTGTTGCCACCGAGGCCGCGAGCGGGGGCGCCGAAGAGTTTTTCACCGTTCATTTGCCAGCCCTCAGCAGGCGTTCAAACCAGGTGTGCGAGGGTTGCTTCATGCCTTCGGAGCGCTTTGCCAGGCGCTCGCCCAAAGCTTTGAGGTTGTGGGTCAGGGTTTCGCGTGGGGCCAGGGCGAACAGGGTTTGCCCTTGGTTCTTGGCATTCAGGCGCACCTCCGGGCTCAGCGGCAGCACCGCGATCACCTCCAGCCCATAGCTTTTGCCCAGGGCTTCGGCGTCGGGCGCGCAACCTTTGATGTAACGGTCGACCAGCAGCTTGGCGTGTTCCAGCTTCATGCCTTTTTCGCGCCACTGGTTCAGCACGCCGAGGTTGCGACGGCAGTCCAGCACACTCTGGTCGGTACACCACAACAGCTTGTCGCAATGGCTGACAAAGGTGCGCAGCGCTTCGCTGTCGGGCTGGCCGGCGAGGTTTACCACGATGTGCTGGAAGTGTTGGCGCAAGGCACTGAGCAGCATGTACAGCTCGGCCGCGCTGGTCTGTGCCAGGGGCTCGTCGTTGGGGGCGTAGGCGAGGATGCGCAGGCCGTCTTCGGCGCAGGTAAACGCGCTGTTGATCAAGGTGCTGTCCAGGCGCCTGAGGTGGCGCAAGGCATCGCCGAAATTGAACGAGCTTTCCAGCCCCAGCAACGCCAGGCTGTCACCGCGCGGCAGGCCCAGGTCGAGCAACAGGGTTTGCTGGCCGCTCTTTTGCACCACCAGCGCCAAGTGGCTGGTCAGCAATGCGCCGTCGGCATTGCTCTGGGTGCCGTAGAGCACGGTCAGGCCACCCAGTTGGGTGTTGGTGGTCACCGGCGGCAGGCGTTTGCTCAGGCGACGTACCAGCCCGGCGACTTCGCTGGAGCGTGAGCCATAGGCGACAAAATCGCGGGCGCCGGCGCGCATGGCATTGAGTACAAGCTGGTTGTCCATGCCATCGCCGAGGGCGACGATGGCGAGCATCGGCTTGGCCTCCAGCGCGCCTTCGATCAGCGCGCTTTGGGCCACCACGTGTTCGCGGTCGAGGCCGATAAACACCAGGTTGGCGAAGGTCACGTCCACCAGCGCGAGCAGCTCGTCGAGGGTGCCGCTGCCGGCGCTGACCACTTGGCCAAGCGGTGCCAGCGCGCCCTGCAGCCATTCCAGGTCGGTGCTGTTGCGGGTGATTGCCAGAAACGTCTGGCTCAGGCTATCGCTCATTGAGACAACCCATTGAGTCGGTCGAAATTGCCATTTTCCAGGAAGTACAGGCGGTACCAGTTCGGGTCGTAGTTGCGCAGCTTCTCGCCGGGCAAGGACGGCAGTTGGGCGTTCGCGGCCAGCGGCTGCACCAGGTGCGGGGTGACGATCATCAGCAGCTCTTTGTCCTGGCGGTTGACCGAGGAATCACGAAAGAACGCACCGAGAATCGGGATATCGCCCAGGCCTGGAAACTTGCTGATATTGGTGGTGTTGGTGCTGCTGATCAGGCCGCTGATCACAAAACTTTCGCCGTCGGCCAGTGACACGCTGGTGTCGGTGCGGCGGATGGTCAGGGCCGGCACCTGGATGTTTTGAATGACCACGGCATTGGTGTAGTCCAGCTCGCTGACTTCGGGGGCCACCTTGAGGGAGATGCGATTGTGGTCGATCACCGTTGGCGTGAGTGTCAGGCGAATGCCGAACTCTTTGTACTCGATCGAGATGTTGTTGCTGGCGCTGCTGGGCACCGGGATCGGTACTTCGCCGCCGGCCAGGAAAGTCGCACTTTGCCCACTCATGGCTACCAGGCTTGGACGCGCCAGGGTGTAGGCAAAACCACTGCTTTCCAGGGCATTGATCAGGGCAGAAACCCGCCCGCCGCCAAAGCCGATATTAAAGTTGGTGGTGCTCACCGGCAGCTTGAACGTGTCGACGGTAGGCGAGAGCAATTTGGGGCTGCCGAGGAAAAAGTTGCTGCCGATGCCGAGGATCTTGGTGCTGGCTTCCTTGAGTTTGGAGCGGCTGACTTCGACGAAGCGGATATCGGTCTGTACCTGGCTGGGCAGCGTCGGGTCTTCTGACGGCGACAGCGACAGGCTGGTCAATGCCGAGGTAGCCTTGCCTTTGACGAACACCATGCTCTGGCGCGGCGTGTTCGAACAGGCGGTCCAGACCATCAGGCTGGTGGTGCCGGAGGCCACGCCGGTGAGCAGGAAACCGCGATCGCCATTGAGGTGTACGTCGGCAATTTTCGGGTCGCCAATGGCCAGGCGTGTGATGGCGACAGGGGATTGCAGCTCCTGTTGCAGGCCCTCGCCCACCGACAGTGCTGCGGGTAATTGGCCCAGGCTGCCGCAGTTGCCCGGGGCGGCTGCAACGAGCCCCACAGACAAGTTCGACAGCATCAGGGCACAGGCGATTTTCAGCGTGAACACCGGTGCGAAACGTCGGTTCATGCACAGCATCCTTGTTCAGTCGGGTGTTTGTTGGGTTGCTTGATTACCGCGTATCACCTCAACACCGGTGCGGCGCGCGGGGCCACCCTGGGCGACTTTTTTGGGCGCCTGGACGAAGGCCAGCTGGGTGAATTGGTAGAGGTCGCGGTTAGCGCTTTGCAGCTTGCCCGGTGCATCGCTCTCACCGGCCCAGTAGTGGCTCAGCAAGCGTTCATCGGCGCTGCGCACCGCCAGGCGCAAGGTGCCGGCCTGGGTCGCCAGCATCAGTTGGCTCAGCAGTTGTTCGGGCACGGCCAGCACCACGGTGCGAGAGGGGGCATGGCGTTGGGCTTTTTCTTCGGCGGTCATTGCTGGTGGTGAAGCGGGAACGCCGTCGTTGGTCAGGCCCATTTGATCGCCGACACTGAGCAGGCGCATGGCAGGGATCACCACTTGAGCGGATTGTTCGACGTTGGCGACGTCCTGGCGCAGGTACAGCAACACGTCCACATAGTCGCCTGGGCTCAATTGGCCGGCAGCGCCAATCACTTCATCGACGGCAACCGCGAGGGCGCGTTCGTTGGGGCGGATCATGCGGGCCAGTGGGCCACCGGGGCTGAAGCTCTCATCGTTGAGCCAGGTGCCGGCCTGCAAGGCGCGCCATGGTGTGCGGCCGATGGCCTGGTCAACACTGGTCATACTGCCCGCTGGCGCTGTGCGCAGTTTTTCGATGCTCAGGTCTGCGGCGGTCAGGGCAATAAAGGGCGGTACATCGTGGGCCAGTACCACCACCGATTGGCGGGTCTGGTCCTCGACCACGGCGACGGCTTTTTCTACCGGTGCGGTAGGCGGTGGTGGCGGCGCCGGGGCAGGTTCGCGGCTGAGCACCAACCCCCAATAACCGGCAAACAGCGCACCGACCAAGAGCACACCGGCAAGTACCATGCTGAGACGCGTGTTCATGACGGCTCTCCTTTTCCTGTTGCACCAAAACCCGTCGATCCCAACAGGCTAATTCCGCAACTCGGCTGCTATGAACAGTGACTAACTATTTCGCTATTTGAAGGTAGTTCAGCTAGGACAAAATGCCATTACTGACAGAAAGATTTCTTCGTGGCGCGCCTCGATAGCCTTGAAAACAAGGGATTCAGGCGCCAGCAAAACGACCACTACTTTGTGATTAATCAGTTCTTACAGTTGTGAGGGTGGGGTTTGTTGACAATGCTCAGGTGGCACATGGCAATTACTGTGCAGCACCGAGCTAGGGCGTCTGGTCGCCCATAGGAGTAGTACGATGATCCTCGAACTGTTGATTAAACTCCATGTTCAACTTCAGCTACTTTTTCATCGCAAAGAGGGCGCGACCGCGATTGAGTACCTCATTCTCGTGGCGATTGTAGCATTGGTGATACTGGCAGCCGGGACGACGCTGGGGCCTCAGATTACGGCCTTCTTTGCCAGAATTCAGGCGGCGATCACCGCGTTGTGAGTTTGGGACGGCCTGCTGTTGATTTCAGATGGTTTTGAGTGGTGACATCAGGTAGTGCCCATGAATGCTGCAGCTGTACCTTTCCGTCAACAAATCCTGTTGGTGGACGACGAAGAAGATGCCCTCGTAGAACTGGCGGAGTCGCTGGAGAACGAGGGCTTCGTTTGTTTTACCGCCAGCTCTGTGACTTACGCATTGCAGGAACTGACGCTGAATCCTGACATTGCCCTGGTTATCACTGACCTGCGTATGCCAGAGGAGAGTGGGATATCGTTGATCAAGCGCTTGCGTGAGCACACGGATCGTCAGCATTTGCCGGTGATTGTGATGTCTGGGCATGCGGAGATGGATGATGTGAGTGACATGCTGCGGTTGCAGGTGTTGGATTTGTTTCGCAAGCCCATTTATCTGGTGCGCTTGATTGATACGCTTAACAGTCTTTTTCCTTTGCGCAAGTCTCGGTTGTAGCGGGGGTTGTTGAGTACATATCCGTTGCTGCGGTAACGGCGGCCTATGGTTCCGCTCTTACAGCGGGTCACTTTTGGCAAACGCCCCAAAAGTAACCAAAAGGTCTGTGCCCCACCACTCGGCACCTCGCTTAGGCTCGGTGTGCCCTCACTCCGGCTTGAATCCGTGGGCCGCCGCGATGGGCCATCCTTGGCCCAGCGCGGCTAACCCGGCGTCCTGCCGGGTTACCCACGGATTCAAGCCTGCGTTCGGCCATCGTGGTTAACGGGGCGCCTCAGATCAAAAGCAGAGCACGGCGGCCTGAAAGCCGACCTGAGTGGTTGAAGCAAAAGCCAGATCAAGTGCAAAGCCAAAGCCTATCTACTTGATACAACTCGGTCTGAATGTGGGAGCGCATGCAGTTTTGAATATGAGGTCGGCTGCGGATTTGCATACACTGAAGAGCTGCTTTTCTGTGGGAGCTGGCTTGCCTGCGATGCAGACACCTCGGTACATCAG